>CAXBCP010000096.1:0-1933 GCA_963974055.1 uncultured Rhodospirillaceae bacterium | reverse complement strand
GTAACGGAAGCGCGCTTACCCGGCGCTGCAGGCGCCGCCGCCGAGGACGCAGAACTTGGCGCAGTGGGGGTGGTTCAGGGGCACGTCGGCCGCCGCCTCGGCCAGGGTTTCGCCCATCGCGAAGCGTTCGTCGTAGGGCAGCAGGGTGCAGGGCATCACGACCGGCCGGTCGGCGCCGCGGCGCTTGACCACCATGCGCGACGTCGCGCACATCATCGCGTCGGGCGACACGTCCAGGATGCCCCAGCACGCGGTGGTGATTTCCGGCACGTCGGCCATTTCGTCCATTTCCGGGAACAGCACCAGGTCGACCGGGCTTTGCGGATCGACCTTCAGCCCGGTTTCGGCGAACAGCGCGCCGTAGCCGGCGCGGAGGTCGTGTTCGGATTCGTCCCAGAACGTGCGCCCGGCGACGTTGATGTTGAAGCCGTTATCGGACAGCCAGACCAGCCCGTCGATCGCCGGCTGCCACGACCGGTCGCCGCGTTCCTTTTCGTGAAGCGCCCTGTCGTAATGATCGATCGATACCCGCAGCACCAGCCGGTCGCCGTATTTTTCGCGCAAGGTCAGCAGGCGGTCGCCGACCCTGGCCATCGGGCGCATGGCATTGGTCAGCACCAGCGCCCGCAACCCGCGCGACAGGGTGAGGTCGAGAATGTCGATCATGTCCGGGTTCATGAACGGCTCGCCGCCGGTAAAGCCTATTTCGGCGGTCGCCAGCCCGTCCGCCGCGATCTCGTCGAGATAGGCGCGGACCTCGTCCGTCGAGATATAGACCAGCCGGTCGTTGGTCGGGCTCGAATCCATGTAGCAGTTCACGCAGGTCAGGTTGCACAGCGTGCCGGTATTGATCCACAGCGTTTCCAGGCGGTTCAGCGCGACCGATGCGCGCGCCTCGCCGCGCGCCGTGAATTGCGGGTCGCGGAACTTTGTTTCGTCGAGGGGCGCAACCGTGCTGGGCGCGGCTATATTCATGAATTTCCCCGGTCGGTCGGCGAGAATGAAGGTCGATACGTAACATATAGCGGCTAAAACGGGGGAGCCGGATAAAC
This sequence comes from uncultured Rhodospirillaceae bacterium, assembly GCA_963974055.1. Lineage (GTDB taxonomy): Bacteria > Pseudomonadota > Alphaproteobacteria > MPNO01 > UBA830 > CAXBCP01. The sequence continues at coordinate 881 of CAXBCP010000096.1, read as the reverse complement.
TTTTCGTCAGCGGAACAGGTGTTTGCCGCCGTGGCGGGCCGATTGCCGATTGACATGCCCGCCCGGTATTCATACGTCACTGGGCGGGACAAGGGACGCGTTTTCAACCAAAAGAAGGAATTCGAGATGGCATTACGACTAGGCGATATCGCACCCGATTTCGAGGCACAGACAACCCAGGGGCCGATCAAATTCCACGACTGGATCGGCGACAACTGGGCGATCATTTTCTCCCACCCGAAGGATTTCACGCCGGTCTGCACGACCGAGCTCGGCTACATGGCGAAGCTCCAGCCGGAATTCGAAAAGCGCAACGTGAAGATCATCGGCCTGTCGGCGGACGACGTGGAAAACCACGGCGCCTGGGCGAAGGATATCGAGGAAACCCAGGGCACCGCCCCGGCATACCCGATCATCGGCGACACCGACCTGAACGTCTCCAAGCTGTACGACATGCTGCCCGCGGGCGCGAGCGGCGACCCCGCCAGCCGCACCCCCGGCGACAACCAGACGGTCCGCACCGTGTTCGTGATCGGCCCGGACAAGAAAATCCGCCTGTCGATCACCTATCCGATGACCACGGGCCGCAATTTCGACGAAATCCTGCGGGTCGTCGATTCCATGCAGCTGACGGAAAAACAGCCGGTCGCCACGCCGGTCAACTGGCAGCCCGGCGACGACGTGATCATCGTCACCTCGGTGTCGAACGACGACGCGAAGGAAAAGTTCCCCAAGGGGTTCACCGAGCACAAGCCGTATCTCCGCACCACGCCCGACCCGCGCTGACGGGACGGCGGCACGACACGTAAAAAGGGCGGTCCCGCAAAGACGAAGGGGCCGCCCTTTTTCGTATGATCGCGGGGTTCGCCGTTTCGAGACCC
>CAXBCP010000095.1:0-2290 GCA_963974055.1 uncultured Rhodospirillaceae bacterium | reverse complement strand
GCTATGCCCGTTACAATCACGATACAACCCGGCGGTTGATCGTCAACGAACAGCGTTATCGTGAACTCGCCGAAAATGCGTCACAGGCCAATGGCGAAAAGTCGAAATTCCTGGCCCATATGAGCCATGAACTGCGAACGCCCCTGAACGCGGTGCTCGGTTTTTCGGAGGCAATTCAGCACGAACTATTCGGCGAGATCGGGGGGAACGGAGCGGAAAAATACCGTGAATATATCGGCCATATCCATTCAAGCGGGTCGCATCTCCTCAGCCTGATCAACGACCTTCTCGATCTTTCGAAAATCGAGGCCGGAAAGCTGGATGTTTTTCCGGTCGATATTCTGATCTCCGAGATCGTCGACGACGTGTCCCGGATGGTCACGCCGCAGGCCGCGGCGGCGGGGGTCGAACTGTCGGTTGAAATCGAAGATAACGAAATTATGATCTTCGCCGACCGGCGTCTGCTGACGCAGGCCGTGCTGAACATTGCCGCAAATGCCGTGAAATTCAGTCCCGATGGTGGCCGTGTGACGCTGAAGGTCGATATCGAAGGCCATAATCTGGTGCTGTCCGTCGAGGACCAGGGGTGCGGCATTTCCGAAGCCGAACTCAGCCATGTGCTGGAGCCGTTCCATCAGGTGGGCAATCTGGAAACGCGCCCGGAACGGGGAACAGGGCTGGGTCTGCCGCTTGCGCGTTCTATCGTGGACCTGCATCAGGGCGGACTGGAAATCGCGAGCGAACCCGGCGTCGGCACGACGGTTTCGATATGGCTGCCGCGAAATGTGAGGTTTCTCGAAGCGGTTAAAATCACCGATACAGGCACTGCCAATCGATCTGCGACATCGCCGGTATAGGGACAGTATCGTAAAGACTCCGATCCCCATAATCCATAAAAACCAGGCAAGAAAAACGGAGGATAAAAAAATATAGGTATCCAATCGAAAAATACGGGCGTAATACTTACTCAACCTGTGAGATATGGAAGACCCATGAATCAAGGCTGAGTAAATATGCCGCCAGAGAATAATCTTCAGGGAACACAGGACTACGCACTGCCCGACGCCCTTAAAGTGCTGATAGTCGACGATTCCGAGGCGGATGCGATGTTGTTTCGCCAGATTATCGGCGACGTCGGCGAACGGAATATCGCTGTCGATCACTGTTCTGGATATGAACTCGGTCTGTCCGCGCTACATGACAACATTTTCGATATCGCCTTTATCGATTACCATCTCGGACCGGATAGTGGCATCGATCTGATCAGTGCCGCCGGCGGTCGCTCCTGTCCTACGCCGCTAGTTTTGCTTACCGGACAGTTCGGAGAGCTCGTCGAAAAACAGGGAATCGAAGCCGGCGCTGTCGACTTTGTCGACAAGAACGTGCTGTCGCCGCAATTGCTGCGCCGCGTGATCGGATATGCACAGCATAATCATGGAACTGCCAGGGAACTGGTGGTCAATCTCGAAGCCTATCGCAGCATCGCCAATTCTGCGGCGCGCGCCAACGGCCAGAAATCCCAGTTTTTTGCCGAGATGAGCCACGAATTGCGGACGCCGCTGAATGCCATCGTCGGCTTCTCTGAAATTCTGAAAAAACAGATGCTCGGGCCGTTCGATGGCGACGCCGCAGCGCGCTATATCAGTTATGTGGAGGATATCTACGAAAGCAGCCAGCATCTGCTGCGCCTCATCGACGATCTGTTGGATCTGTCGCGGTTCGAGGCCGATGGTTTCGAAGCGAAAATTTCGGCGGGTGTGGTCGAGGACCTTCTGGACGACCTTCTGGAGAACTGCTCGGATCAGGCCGTTGCCGCAGGCGTCGGTATCAGCGTTTCGGTGGTCGGCGAAATCTCGGCCCCGGCGTTCGACCGCAAACTGATGCTGCAGGCGTTATTGAACGTTGTGTCGAATGCCATCAAGTTCAGTGAACGGGACGGGACCGTGCGCGTTACCGCCGAGGCGCAGGACAGCGGGATGTTTTTCAAGGTCGTGGATTCCGGCTGTGGAATCGCCCCCGACGATATTGATTCCGCTCTGCTGCCCTATCGCCGCGGTTCGGCTATGGAAAGCCGTCCAGGTGGCGGTACCGGCCTGGGGCTGGCGCTTACCCGGTCTATCATGGAACGGCATCACGGCAGCATTTCCATTGAAAGTGAATTGGGCGTCGGCACGGTCGTGATTCTGTATTGGCCGTTCCCGGGCTCGAGGATCGAAAACAGCGGCATCTGAAGCTGGCCGCAGGGGCCGAATCTAACCCGCAAGCCTGCCTGAGGGCGCATCCCGCCCGG
>CAXBCP010000094.1:0-2312 GCA_963974055.1 uncultured Rhodospirillaceae bacterium | reverse complement strand
CGCTGTTCGTTGACGATCAACCGCCGGGTTGTATCGTGATTGTAACGGGCATAGCGAATGACGCGCCGGAGCAACGCCGGCGAGAGTTCTTCCTTGTCGAGCACGTCGATAGCGCCGGCCCGCAGACAATGCTGTTCGCGCCCCGCCGCCGGTTCATTGGACAGCAGGACCATCGGAGTCGGACACAATCGTCCGCCGGCCTGGCTGATAAGGCCGATCCCGACCCGGTTCTCGCGGCCGGCGGAATCGGCCACGAACGCGATGTCGAAACGCCCGGACCCGATAAGGCACAAGCCGGTCTTGGTATCGCCCGCCGTGACGAGATCGAAAGACTCGCCGGAGATCGTCTCCAGCATGCTCCGGAACCGGTCGGATTCACGCTCGGATTCGTTGATAAACAAGACGCTGAGCGGCGCATCGTTCCGGGACGCAGCAGCGAAAAGCGGCAGATCCGCTACCTCTTCCGGTATCCTCTTTTGATCATGCGACATCTACTGCGCACTCCCCTAAACACTGCAGAACCACTCTCTGCACTGTCATTCATTGGACGGCAGTACTGGTTAACGTGACGTTAAGAAATCGGCCTATTTACGAATCGATCCGCTCATTTCCGGGCCCTGATTTTCCGGTGTGGCGGCCGGTAACATCAGCCATTGGCGGTTTCGGGCCCCTCGCCGCCGACGCGTGTCGCGCAGAGTCCGATAACACCGCCGACAATGGCGCCTTCGAGGACGAACCAGAACGGCGACGTCAGCGTGCTGCCGGATCCGAAGACGGCGATCAGGAACACCCGCATCTGATCGTAGGCGAAGAACGTAAGGACGAAGTTCATCCAGCCGCCGATCAGGGGCGCGCGTATCCACCACGGCAGGGGAAACATCAAAACCGGGTGCCGCGAAAATATACCGAACACCCCGATGACCGCGCCGAGCGTCGTATACCACAGCAATATCCCCCACCGGAGCTGCCACCCGGTATCGGGCGCCAGGTAGGGAATGCCGATAAACCCGATCAGGCCGACGGCAAAGCCGATCGCTTTGCCGATAGCGACACGCGTAATAATGGAAGGGTGTTCGGTCATGGCTGTCTCCTCGATCAGTGGGATGCCAGCATGACAGGCGGCACCTCCCCGGCCTTGACCGCGATCAATCCTACTTGCCGCCCGAAAACCGCGGTTCGTACCGCCGACGCCGCCTATTTCCGGACCGGTGCGAGCTTCACCTGACCGCCGGCGGCACGAACGCCGGAGACGGCTTTGGGTTCCGGCAACCAGGTCTGGATCAGCAGACAGCCGTTCCGGCGCAGGCATTTCACCGTTACATCCGAAAAGCTGACGCTGTGGCGGCTACGGTTACGGCTACGCCTGATTTCCGCACCGAAGCCGATGATATCGCTGTTGGCGTCGGGGCCATGCTCGATCTGCACGCCTTTCAGACGCAGATCGCCGCCGGCAAAGGCGTCGATCGCTCGGCTGTAGCGCTGGCCCGAGCCAAGAATTCTTGTGTCTTCCACAATGGTCGTATGCGCACCGGTCTTGATGACGTGTCCGTCGCCCGCGGTGTTGCGGAAAATACTGTCCCGGACAACCAGCCTGGTATTGGTCCCGGAGATATAGATCTGGTGGGCCTGCCCCCCCGCCCCGTTGCCGTCGAACACGCTGTTTTCGACGGTAATCACCGCATCCTGACGGTTCCCGACCAGGATACCGTTGCCGTTATTGATAATGCCGGCATTGCGGATCGTGAGTATTTTCATGCCGGGTTCCGCCCATATTCCGGCGGCGTTCTGCGCATTACGGCTGTCGCGAAGCACGCAGCCGTCGATCACGACCGGCGAGGCATCGATCCGCAGCGCCGCCTTTTTCCCGGCGCCCGAAATCACGACGCCGGGGTCGCATTTGATCGTCAGCGGCCCCGTGACGGTGCCGCCGAAATAACGGCCCTTTTTCAGAATCAACGTACTGCCGGGCGGCATTTTGCGGCCGTAATCGGCGACGGTGAGCCCGTCTTCCGGTCCGAACGATCGCGTCTGCGGCCGGAATGCCGGTTTCGGCGGAAGCCCCCTGGGGGGCGGTGCCGCCGGCGACGCCTTCGCTGCACCGTCGGGGATCGTCTCTATCCCCTTCAGCGTCCCCTTGAGGATGACCTCTTCCTGATCGGTCCAGACACGTATATCGGCCCGCAGCCCTGTCGGCGCGAAAATGCCGGTGAGTATCCCGAGGAGAGCGAATAGAACGGTCGTGGGTCTGAACGGGCGGAAATCGGCCATAACGAAAAGTTCCTGCAAGCCTTCAACGAGGCGACATAACCCGG
>CAXBCP010000093.1:0-2524 GCA_963974055.1 uncultured Rhodospirillaceae bacterium | reverse complement strand
CCCTAGTTTCGAACATAGACCCTGCGTGCACCGTCCATCAGCACCCGGTATTTAAAGGCAAGGTCTTTTTTGTACCGGTCTCGCACCATCTCCACGACCCCGCCGCTTTTCACCCGAAAGTCGGCCTCGTACACTTGGTTTCCATAGATCACGTCTGACGTAATATTCCAGACTCTGCTGCTCAGACGCGCGCGAACCGGTCCGATCCCGATTTGTCTGCGAATTGCCGGCGCGAGAAAATCCGCGTCAGGTTTGAGCACCAGAAAAATGCCGTCCCTGGCCGAAATCGCCGAATTGAAAAACTCAAGATACGCCGTCGCCTCTGCCGCCGTGCGGAGCGAAAGACCGTACAAACGGTTGATCCGGTGGATAGCCCCTCCCTTTCCATCCAGCAGGGTACGCGTTTTACTCCCCGCAACGGAAACAATGTAATACGCTCCCCGACGTTCGTTTTCCGCCGCCTCGGCGAGAAGGACTTTCTTTTTCGCGCTGGAATAGAATGGAATGACTTTCGTCCGGACAGATTCAATCGATACTTTTTTCCCGATTTCCTGGCGAAGAACGCCCCGTGCCCATGAAACCCAGCGGGGCCCCTGTTTTTGCCATTGCCCCGGAACAACGGGCGAAAACGGAACTGCGGCTATGTTGACGGTCCTGCCGTTCGATCGCGGGGACGGCTTCGACCTCTGCTTTGAATTCGCCGCCTTTTTGAAGCCTTCAGGATCAAGAATTGCCCAGATTGCGCCTGCCACGAGTGCCGTCCCCACAATGGCCTGCTCGGCATCTTTTTTCCGCGCGGCGGTCCGCCCGAGCAATTTCGACGGGCTTACCCATTCGGTGCCCCCGGTCGCATACCGGATCTTTACCCGGCCATTCGCCCGGTCGACGCGCCGTACCGTCACCAGATCATTCTTGCTGAAAAGATTGTTGATGAAATATGTGTCCCCGACATCGATATCGCCGATCGGCACGGCCAGCGCGGGGACTGGAACACAGAGCAGGACAAATAGCGCCGCCTGAAGCATTCTGCACCGCGCCCATTTCCCAGCACGCCAAAGGCCCTGATGAGACCGACAGGTCATATTTGCGGAACCGGCATCTCTCATATGAACTCTCCCTGAATTACCGAAAGTCGCGACGCAACCCAGAGATTATTTCACAATTTTATACAACCCGGCAATCTTCTGAACCATCATGCCCGGTCGGTTATATGGAAACGTGGCCGGTCATGAAATTTGGCGCCAGGAATGTTATATGGCCCCATAGTCAATCAGTACGGATTTGACACCATGAAAGGGTTCCATGTCATGCCGACGTCTCCTGCCGGTCAGGTTTATCCGCCAACGGGACGGTGTTTCTACAGATTCGCAATACCAGATATGCATGGGACCGGCCAATGATCAGCTTCAGGGCCGCCGTTCTCGACACCTGTACGACCGACCGGCCGTTCACGAACAACCTTCCCCTGAAGATCGGGACCGTCGATGCCGACGGGCCAATGGCGCATGAAGTTCTGGTGCGTATTACGGCCGCCAGCCTGTGCCGGTCGGACCTGTCGGTGATCACCGGCGTGCGGCCGTGGCCGATGCCCATCGTGCCGGGCCATGAGGCCAGCGGCGTGGTCGAGGATATCGGCGCGGACGTCACCGGTTTCAATCCCGGCGACCGGGTGGTTCTGGTCTACCAGCCGCATTGCGGCGCGTGCCCCTGCTGCATCGCGGGGGATGCGCATCTCTGCGCGCCGGGCCTCGCCGCCAACCGCGCCGGCAAACTGCTGACCGGCGGGCCGCGCCTGTCGTTGAACGGCGACACATTGCATCATCACATGGGCCTGTCGGCCTTCGCCGAAATGGCCGTGGTGTCGGAACATTCCCTGGTCAAGGTGGACCGGTCGCTGCCGCCGGATATCACCGCCCTGTTCGGCTGCGCCGTGATGTGCGGCGCCGGCAGCGTGATCAATTCCGGCGAAGTCACCGCCGGCGAAACCGTCGCGATCGCGGGGATCGGCGGGGTCGGCGCCAGCGCCATCCTCGGCGCCCGGCTCGCCGGCGCCGGGCGCATCATCGCGGTCGACCCCGATGCGGAAAAACGCGAAATCGCCCTCTCGCTGGGCGCGACGGACGCTATCGACGGTGGCGCGGACGCCGCAGGCGAGATTGTCGAAATGACCGGCGGCGGCGTCGATTGCGCGCTTGAAACCGCCGGGATACTCGGCGCCTTCGAGACCGCCTATGCATCGACGAAACGCGGCGGACGCGTGGTCACCGCCGGGCTTGTCAGCCCTTCAACGCCCTACGCGCTCGACATTGCCGCCCATGTCACAAGCGCGAAGACCATTCGCGGCAGCTACATGGGCAGTTGCAACCCGGCGATCGACATTCCGAAATTCGTCGGGCTGTTCCTGGCGGGCCGTTTCCCGGTCGACCGCCTGATCACCCACCGGATGCCGCTCGCCGACGTAAACACGGCGCTTGAAAACATGGCGGCAAGCAAGGCCCTGCGGCAGATACTGACGCCCTGACGC
>CAXBCP010000092.1:0-2870 GCA_963974055.1 uncultured Rhodospirillaceae bacterium | reverse complement strand
GCTTCATTGTCGAAATCCTGTGCTGCGCTTCCACGACGCGCCAGATCTCGCCGCCCCGCGGTCCCGGGTTGGGCCCCGGTTCAGACAAGGGCGCGCCGGGCGTCGAGATAGGCGACGACATCGTAAAGCCCGGTCAGCGTCTTGATGGCGTCGATGGGCCGGGCGTTCAGCGCGGTATTGGCGTTGCGAAGCCAGGCCGCCGCGACATCGTCGTCGCCCCCCACGATCGCATCGAGAGAACGGTACAGCCGGATAAACAGGGTCGCGATTTCAAGCTTCTTGGCGTCATTGGGCAAAGGCTGGCGGTGCCTGTCGGCGTTGGAGATCGTCGCCTCGGAGACGCCGATCACCTGCGCCAGCTCGACATTCTTCATTTTCAGCCGCTTCGCCGCGCGCAATGCCGCTTTCGCCAGGATTTCGCGATGGTTTCCGGCCCTCAACGTTTCCGGTTCGATCATCCTGTCCATCCCTGATATTCACCAATGAATATATAATATATTTTCTTCATGTGTAAAGATTATGAACGTCCCGCGCCCTGAGGCCAAAAACCCGCCTGTCCGGGCGGGGAGTCACCCCCCGCCGAGCAGGCGGCGCAATTGCGGCCGGTTGACCGTCGCCGGGCTTTCGTCGCCGGACGGGCCGGTGAGGATGGTTGCCTGGCGGCCGCGGCGGCGCGCTTCGGCAAGGCGGCGCTTGCGGCGGGCCTCCTCGATCGCGGGATCTTCGATCGTCGGCGGCGGCGGCGGGGGCGGCGGCAGGGACGGGCTCGACGGGCTGAAGATCGCGCCGAACCGCCGCACGTTGCGGGGCGTAAAACCGGGCTTTCCGGCATAGCGGTGACCGTGGGATTTCATGTCTGTTTCTCCTGCTGATCGGATACGGGTTACGGCGACACGCTGGCCGCGCCGGCGGCCGCCGCGGCAAGGGCGGCAAGCGGGTCTGCGGCCGCCTGTTGTGCCGTTTGCTGTTCGGCCTGTTGTCCCGCCTGTTGTCCCGCCTGCTGCGCGGCGCGTTTCCGTTTGACCTCGTCCTCGGGCACCATCCAGGCGGCGGGCAGGCCGTTGGCGTCCGCGGTGTCGCGCACGATGCGGTCGGCGTCGAAATTTTCGAGCACTGCCGGATTCGCCTGCGCGATGGGGCCGAGCTCCTCGATGGTTTTGCGCAGCCCCGCCGCCTCGATCTGTTTCCGGGCGCGCACCAGGGGCGAGGCGTATTCGAAATCCACCCCCTGCCCCTTCAGCGCCGCCGGCAGCTCGGCGAACCTCCCCGACCGCAACAGGATGCGGAAGCAGCGCTCGACCAGCGGGCCGGTATAGTCGGATTCCAGCCTGCCGAAGACCGGCCCGATGATGCGCAGGAACTCCTCGCGCCGCTCGATCACCTCGGTCGCGGTCATCTGCGGGCCGGCCTCCGGCATCTGGAGCACGTTGCGGAAAAACGCCGACCATACCTGTTCGCGGGTATCGTTCTGCATTTCGCGGCCCAGCGGCAGGTTGGCGCCGGTATCGAGCGGCGTCAGCGGCGGCCGCCCGTGCGCGCCAGCATGTCGGCATCGTAATAGGTGATCCCGCCGGGCCAGGTGCGCGGCGTCGCCTTGATGCCGTCATCGGGGGCGAGCAATGGCGGATCGACCGCCTTGTGACCGGCGCGCAGCAGGGTCTTGCCGATCTGGTTCAGGGTCGCGACATCGGGCAGCGCCAGCATGGCGGGCGAACGGCCGTAAACCTCGTCCGGCGCGGTGTCCCAGCGCGGCGTGACATAGGGCATGTCGGCGAAGCCGCCCTCGGAGATCAGGCGTTCGCTGGCGATATCGACGAATACGCTGGCCCAGGGCAGCGCGGTCGCGCCGGTGCGGCGGGGGTCGCGCCCGTGGCGGGGATAGACCGCGTGCAGGAAATCGAATTCCGCCTCCGGGTTGCCGTCGCGCAGGGCCTCGCGGGTCTTTTCGCCGATGGCGTCCGCGCCGAAGGCCTGCGCCGCCTGACGCGCCGTCAGCCGGAAGACGCGGAACACGGTATCGATTTCGCCGTCCGCATCCTCGGCGAGGTAGACCCCGCGCAGGTGATGGGCGCGGAACAGCAGCCGCCTTTCGCCGACCTTCTCGCCGACATAGAGCACCCCGGTGCCGAACACGACGAGATCGAGATCGACCTCGCCCGAGCGTTGCAGGAAGCGGGCGCGGGGATCGTAGAGCGCATTGCGCAGGCGCCGCTCGGCGTCCTCGAGCCAGCGGCGGACCTCGGCGCGGCGGTTCAGGTCCGGATCGGCGGCGCGCAGCGAAAACCAGGTCGCCGTTCGCGGCTTGAGCATGCCGTCGAGCGACGCCGCAAGGCCGCGCGCGGCCTGCATCGGCGCGCCGTCATACTGGCGTTCGGTACGCTTGGCGCCGGGGGTCTGTTCGCGGCTGAAACCGGCGCGCCGCGGCAGCATGAATTCGGCCAGTTCCTGCCAGTGGGACTCCCATACGCCGCGCCCCGCCTGCAGGCGTTTCAGGCGGCCGAGCAGGTCCTCGACCAGGCGGCGGGCGGCGGCGGGATCGCGGCGCAGAACCGCACCGCGTTCGTTGGCGGGCGCGTCGTGCAGGGCGCCGACCGGGCCGAGCAACGTGTTTTTCGGGGTGCCGGCCGGCCCTGCCGGACGGCGGTCAGGCACCGCGGCCGCGCCGGGTTCAGCGCCCATGCCGATGGGCGGCACGCCGCGTGAAGTCACAGGTGTCATGCGATATCCTTTCGGGAAATCGGGGTTGGCAGAATTTTCGGTATGGATATTCGTTGCGGGTTTTCGGTATGGCGGCGGTCAGTCAAATATCCGCCGGCGGCCGCCGCGCTATTTTACGTCGTGACGGGGCGGCAGATAATCCTGCAGACCTT
>CAXBCP010000091.1:0-3140 GCA_963974055.1 uncultured Rhodospirillaceae bacterium | reverse complement strand
CGGCGAAGAACGCGATGGAAAAATGGACCCCCGGGACAGGCCCGGGGGAATAGAGCGCGAGCTGGGCAAAGCTTCCGGCACCCGCACATTGCACTGTCATCCCGGCCCCCGTGCCGGGATGACGACCGGGCGCACGGCGGCGCCGTAAAAGCGACGGATTCGCCGCGCGTGATCCGTGGACGGGGTGCTAGACGTATAACCGGACCCACAAACCTGAATCAGAGGGGCATCTTATGGACGGCAATATCACGAAGACCGAAACCGAGAACCTGGTAACCGAAGACGACGTTTTCGACCTCTACGACGAATACTGCCACACGCCGATGAAGCGCCGCGAATTCCTCAGCCGGGCGGCGGCAATGACGCTGATCGGCGGCGGCTCGGCGCTGGCGCTCGCCCAGGCCATGCTGCCGCGCTATGCCGAGGCGCAGATGATCTCGTTCACCGACAAGCGGATGACCGCGACCTACGTGACCTACGATTCCCCCGGCGGCAATTCCGGCAAGATGCGCGGCTACCTGGTGAAGCCGGCGGGCGACGGGCCGTTCCCGGCGGTGCTCGTGGTTCATGAAAACCGCGGCCTCAACCCCCATATCGAGGACGTCGCGCGGCGCGCGGCGGTCGAGGGGTTCGTCGCGCTGGCGCCCGACGGGCTGTACCCCGCCGGCGGCTATCCCGGCAATGACGACGACGGCAAGGCGCTGCAGGCCAGCCTCGACCGCGGCAAGCTGCAGATGGACATGCTCAACAGCGCGAAATATCTGAAAGCCCATTCCCTGTCCAACGGCAAGCTCGGCGCGACCGGGTTCTGCTGGGGCGGCGGCTCGGTGAACAGCATCGCGGTGTCGATGGGCGACGGCCTCCAGGCCTGCGTGCCGTTCTACGGCGCGGCGCCGAAATCGGGCGTCGACAGGATCAAGGCGGCGGTGCTCGGCCAGTACGCCGAAAACGATCCGCGCATCAACGCCATGCGCCCGGGCTTCGAGGCCGCGCTCAAGGCGGCCGGCGTGAAGTTCGAAATGCACGAATATCCCGGCACCAAGCACGGCTTCCACAACAACTCGACGCCGCGCTACGACGAAGCCGCCGCCAAGCTCGCCTGGGAACGCACCGTCGCGTTCTTCAGGGCCAACCTGGCGTAAACGGCGCAGACACGGGCCTTGGCGCCCATGCCGGCCCGCGGGACACGCTTCCCGCGGGCCGTTTTTTTGGGGCCGGTATTCGTTCCGGCCATCGGCACAACGTGGCATCTCGGCCCCGTGCCGGGATCCAGGGACGCCGGCCCCGAACGAAGGCCCGGACCCCGGAATAAATCGGGGTGCCAACCGGGTGAACGGACGGACGCCCCTAATCGTCGCGCGATATCTTTTTCGAGCGCAGTTTCTTGATGCCGCCGCGCTTGACCTTGGTGTCGGTGCGGCGCGCCCTGGCGGCGCGGCCCGGGCGGGTGGCGACGCGGTATTTCGGCCGCGTATCGGCCTCGGCAAGCAGCGCGACCAGGCGGTCGAGCGCATCGCGGCGGTTGGCCTCCTGGGTGCGGTGGCGGTTGGCGGTGATGACCACGATTCCGTCCTTGGTCAGCTTCGAGCCGGCCAGCGATTCCGCCCGGCGGCGCACCCGTTCGGGCAAAGACGGCGACTGGCGGATATCGAAGCGCAGCTGCACCGCCGTCGACACCTTGTTGACGTTCTGGCCGCCCGGCCCGCCGGCGCGGATGAATGTTTCCTCCAGCTCGTCCGGCGAGATCGATAAATTGTCATTGATCCGGATCATGGTGTCTGTTTTCAGTTCCCGTTCCGGCCCGCTCCCCCCCGGCCACCCCATGTCGATTCCGGGGGATCATCCTTATGGGTGGCCGGGAGGGGGAGCGGGCTGGTGCCGACAGTCAAAGTAAGTGCTAACTTAGACCAAATGGCCGACACTCCCAAAAACTACATCACCCCCGCCGGCATCGCGGCGCTGCGCGCCGAGCTGCACCGCCTGCGCCGGGTCGAGCGGCCGGAGGTGGTCGCGACCGTGTCCTGGGCGGCGGGCAACGGCGACCGCTCGGAGAACGGCGATTACATCTACGGCAAGAAACGCCTGCGCCAGATCGACGGCCGCATCCGCCGCCTGCTCAAACGCCTCGAGATCGCGGAGGTCGTCGACCCGCTCGCCCAGCCCGACCGGGACCGCATCTTCTTCGGCGCCACCGTGACCTACGAGGACCAGCACGGCAACGCGCGCACCATCCGCATCGTCGGCACCGACGAGGCCGAGATCGAGAAAAACGAGGTCAGCTGGGTCTCGCCGGTCGCCCGCGCGCTGATGCGCAAGGAAGTCGGCGACACCGCGAACCTGCGCACCCCCGACGGCGAGGTCGAGATCGAGGTGCTGGATATCCGGTACCTGCCGGGCTGAGCATCTGCGGTGAACGCCCGCCCGCCGAAACCGGTCAGAGCGGCCCGGGCGGCAACGTGGCGACCGCAAACGCCGCGGCAGACCTGTCCGCCGCCATATCCGCCGCCAAATCCCGGGACATGTTTTCCGACAGGCTTTCCGGCGGCGCCGCGGCGAGGTCCCCCCAGTCCGGGTTGACGCGCTCGATCCGGGCGATTTTCCATTCCCGGCTGGTGCCGCGGATCAGCTTTTCCCGCGTCAGCGCGCCGAGCAGGGTGGGATATTCCTCGTAATAGACCACCCGCAGCGGCTCGCCCGCGCCGAAGCCCGACTGCATCCGTTCGCGGCGTTCGCTGCCCCGATGCGCCAGATCGCGCGCCACGTCGATATACAACGCCCCGTTGCGCCTGGTCGCGACAATGTAGACGTAAAAGCTCATCAGGCGGCCAGTCTAGCCCCGCCGCCCGCAGCGCGGGAGTGACAATCTGCGGTTGCAACAAAACTTCATACTTTTCAGCATTCCGAAACATGCGGGGCGGCCGACCGGCGCGGCGCGGGACCGGCAGGGCCGGCAGTGCCGGCGCTGAACCGCCTGTTTCCGCAGAAAAATCCGGCCGCGGGGCTTCTCCGCCGCCGGCCCCGCTGTTATAAAAGCGGACGTAGTCTGCGCGTCCCCGTTTGGTACCCATCTTCAGTGCGCCGGGGCTGGGCTTACCATTCATCCCGGCGGCACCCCGCCGGCAGGGGGAACGACATGAAAC
>CAXBCP010000090.1:0-3277 GCA_963974055.1 uncultured Rhodospirillaceae bacterium | reverse complement strand
AGTAGCGGGCGCCGCCCAGCGACATTTACCTTGTCTTAACCATAACGATTTGGGAAAAAATCCCGGTCGTCATCGCCCACGGTGGTGCGCCGTCTTGTTGTCCAGGAGTAGTCGTTTTGTCCAGGAGTAGTCGTTCGTTGTTCCGGTTCCCGAAATTCCTCGCCGCCTGTTTCGCCGTTGCGCTGATCGCGGGCTTTTCCCCGGCCCGGGCCGGGCCTTACAGCATCGTTTGGGGGAGCGGCGCCGATCTCGGCCTGGGCGAGGTCCCGGAGGGGGTTCACCCTACCTTCAGCGCACGCAATATCTACCCGATCATGAAGGCCCAGCCCGGCGGCGGCTTTTATACGGCACCGCAATACTATTCCTACGACACGCCGTTCGGTGCGTCGGTCAACACGCCCGACAATATCGAAAAATCCCAGGTCGCAAGCTTCTTCCTGTTCGATGACGGGAACGAGCTGTCGATGTTCTCGTTTTTCGATATTCCGCGCGACGCGGATGGCGGCCACGTCACTGCCAATATCACCAGCGCCGGGCTGGCCGGGAATAACGACGTTTACGTCTCGGTCAGGGACGATCCCGGCGATTCCACCTATGCCTGGGATGTTACGAGTGGAACCTCCAGCCCGAACTGGAGCTGGGTGTCGTGCTGCACGGACGGCATGGTCCTGTCAGGACTACCGGACGCAGAGGGCGACACGTGGGGCCTGGATTTCGATTTTCTGAGTTCTTCAGGGATCAGTACATTCAGGTTCTACTTCCTCGGCGATGCATACGAGAACGGCGCCCGGACTATTCAATCGGTTTCCATCCCGGCGGCGCAGGCGAACACGCTGGTTGTCCGCCGCATATCGGAAGTGACGGCGGCCGTGCCCGCCCCTGCCGGCATGCTGTTCCCGCTGGCCACCCTGTTCCTGATCGGCGGCATCGCCCGGAACCGCCGCCGCCGCCGTTGAAAAATAAAATGCCCTGGACCGGCGCGCCCTTGCCGAGCGAAAGCCCGATCCGATAACCTGCCGCTGAAACAGGAGGCATGAAAACCATGCATGTCGTAATCTGCGGCGCCGGGATCGGCGGGCTGGCGGCCGCGCATACCTGCCTGCAGGCCGGCCTCAAAGTCACGTTGCTGGAACAGGCGCGCGCGCTGCGCGAGATCGGCGCCGGGGTCCAGATATCGAGCAACGGCACCAAGGTGCTGAGCGCCATCGGCCTGCGCGACGCCATCGACGCCGTCGGGGTGCGGTCGAAATCCTTCCAGGTTCTGACCTACGAAACCGGCGAGCCGATCGCCGAATTCCCGCTGGGCGAGACGGCATCGAACCATTACGGCGATATATTCTACCAGCTGCACCGGGCCGACCTGCTGGACACGCTGCGCACGGCGCTGCCGGAAGGGGTTCTCCGCCTCGGCGCCCGGGTCGACCGGGTCGAGCAGGATGCCGACGGCGCGACGGCGATCCTCGAGTCCGGCGAGGCGGTGCGCGGCGACGTGCTGATCGGGGCCGACGGCATTCATTCCGCCGTGCGCCGTTCGATGG
Source organism: uncultured Rhodospirillaceae bacterium (assembly GCA_963974055.1). GTDB lineage: Bacteria > Pseudomonadota > Alphaproteobacteria > MPNO01 > UBA830 > CAXBCP01. The sequence goes on along the minus strand of CAXBCP010000090.1, from coordinate 1,739 downwards.
GCATCGTCGACGAAGCCACGTTTTCGGGGAAACTGGTGTGGCGCGCGCTGGTGCCGGCGGACAGGATCGCCGAATACGATTTCAAGGAACGCTTTTACGGCTATACCGGGCGCGACAGGATGGTCTGGGCCTATTGGGTCCGGCCGGGCCAACAGTTCAATTTCGGCGGGGTGGTGCCGTCGGACGAGGTGCACCGGGAAGGCTGGGACGAGACCGGCGACCTGGACGAGCTGCGGGCGTCCTTCGCCGACGCCAATCCGCGGCTGTCCGGGCTGATCGGCGCGATCGACGAAGCCTTTATCACCGGGCTGTACGACCGCGAGCCGCTGGAAAGATGGACCGACGGACGCGTGACCCTGCTCGGCGATTCCGCCCATGCGATGCTGCCCTATCTGGCCCAGGGCGCCTGCCAGTCGCTGGAAGACGCCGCCGTGCTCGCCGGGTGCCTGCGGCGTCACGGCCGCGATGCCGCCCCCGCCGCCCTTGCCGATTACGAACTGCGCCGCCGGCCGCGCACCACCAAGGTGCAGACCACCGCCCGGGCGACGTCGATATTCTGGCTCGAGAACGACCCGGTCCAGATCCGCGCCCGCAACGGCCGCATGAAAGGCCTGGCGCAGATCGACCCCCTGTCGACCACGGTCTGGAAATGGCTGTACGACTACGACCCCGTCGAGGCCGGCAGGACCGGGCGGATCGCGCCGGACAAGCGCGGGCTGCGCCACGAACACGACAGCGACGACACGGACCAGAAACGCGCATGGCACATGTGGCACGACCTGTTCACCACCGAAGAGGAAGCCGGCGGGTTGCTGGGCCTGCGCCGCGGCTACGACCGGTTTTTTTCCCAGTTTCGGCCGTCCGCCGATACCGACGTGACCGAGGTGGAAATCGGCGCCGCGACCGGCCTGTCGATAACGCCGGCGGGCAGGACCGGCGCCGCGCCGGTGGTGCTTCATTTCCACGGCGGCGGCTATTGTTTCGGCTCGGCGGCGTGTTCGGTCGAATACGGCGAACGGCTGGCCCGCGCGGTATCCGGCACCTGCCTTGCGCTGGAATACCGGCTGGCCCCGGAACATCCTTATCCGGCCTGCGTCGAGGACGCGGTTGCGGCGTGGCGCTGGCTGACCGAACGCCACCCCGCATCCGACATCTTCTTCAGCGGCGAATCCGCCGGCTGCGGCCTCGCCCTTGCCGCCGCGATGACGCTCCGCGATGCGGGCGAAAAACTGCCCGCCGGGATCGTCGCCCTGTCGCCCTTCGTCGACTGCACGCTCAAAAGCGACAGCATCGACCGGCTCGCGGGCGAGGACCCGATCATCGAGCGCGATACGCTGACCTATATGGTGACCAACTACTTTCAGTCGGCGGCGGCGGACGACCCGCTGGTCTCGCCGATCTACGGCGATTTCCGGGGCCTGCCGCCGCTGCTGATCCAGGCCGGACGCAACGAAGTGCTGGTCGACGAGGCCACGCGGCTGGACGCAAGGGCACAGGACGCCGGCATGGACGTGACCTGCGAGCTCTACGACGAACGGCTGCACATCTTTTCGATGTTTCCCTTCCTGCCCAATGCCGAAAGCGCGCTCGGCAGCGTGGCCGGCTTCGTCCGGCGCATCCGGGGCTGAGGCGGGCGGCGGAAAAATTTACGCTTTTCGAACCGGGCGCATCTTAACCTTGCATTAACCATAGCGATTTGTGAGAAGACCCCTGTCGCCGCGCAGACCGGCGATGCGCAG
>CAXBCP010000089.1:0-3629 GCA_963974055.1 uncultured Rhodospirillaceae bacterium | reverse complement strand
GTTGCCGTATTTCTTCTTGATCGGCCACAGCAGGCGGCGCGCCTTGTCGAGGTTGACGTTGTCGGGCCAGGAATTCAGCGGCGCGAAACGCTGGTTGCCGGTGCCGGCGCCGCCGCGGCCGTCGGCGATCCGGTAGGAGCCCGCCGCGTGCCATGTCATGCGGATCATCAGGCCGCCGTAATGGCCCCAGTCCGCCGGCCACCAGTCCTGGCTGTCGGTCATCAGGGCGTGGAGGTCTTTCTTCAGGGCATCGACGTCGAGCTTTTTGACTTCCTCGCGGTAATCGAAGCCGGGGTCCATGGGGTCGGTCTTGGAATCGTGCTGGTGGAGAATGTCGAGGTTCAGGGCCTTGGGCCACCAGTCCATCACCGACGCGCCGGTCGCCGTGTTGCCGCCATGCATGACCGGGCATTTCCCGGCGGAATTACTGTCGTTGCCACTCATTGTTTCTCTCCTGTCGTTGGTCGGTTGAATTAACAGGCCGCGCCGCTCGCCGTCGTTGACCTGCATCAAGAAACGCGAGCGACCGCGCCTCTTATTTAGAACAATTCTAATATAGTCGGCCCGGCGCCGATTGCAACAAATTAGAATCGTTTTAATTTAGGTATTCCGCCCCGGAAAAACAGGGGTGTCCATCCGGGACGGCGGGCCATGCATTCCTGCGGTTTGTCGGGCCGGGCATGCCCGCCTATACTCCGCCTGAATGTAAAACAGCCGCCGGGCGCGAAGGTTCCGGCCACGGCGGCAAGATTCCAGGCGGCGCAGATGACAGACCCCCAGAAATCCGAAATTCTTCCCGGCGACCGGTTCGACGCCGTCGTGGTCGGCGCCGGGTTTACCGGTCTTTATATGCTGCACGTCTTGCGCCAGAAGGGCTTCACGGTCCGGGTGATCGACGGGGCGTCCGGCGTCGGCGGCACCTGGTACTGGAACCGCTATCCCGGCGCGCGCTGCGATATCGAGAGCATGCAGTATTCCTACCAGTTTTCCGAAGAGCTCCAGCAGGAATGGGAATGGAAGGAACGCTATGCCGCCCAGCCGGACATCCTTGCCTATATCGAGCACGTCGCCGAGCGCTTCGACCTGACGCGCGATATCCAGTTCGACACGCGCGTCGAGGCCGCGACCTGGGACGAGGATGCCGGCGAATGGGCGGTGGAGACGGACCGCGGCCAGACCCTGCGGGCGCAGTATTTCATCATGGGGGTCGGCTGCCTGTCGGCGCCGGTCAAGCCGACGTTCGAGGGCGAAGACACGTTCGCGGGAGAGTCCTACCAGACCAGCGTCTGGCCGCGGGAACCCGTGGACTTCAAAGGCAAACGCGTGGGCATTATCGGCGTCGGTTCATCCGCGATTCAGGCCGGGCCGCTGATCGCCGAGGAAGCCGCGCATGTCTATATCTATCAGCGCACGCCGAACTACGTGGTGCCGTCGCAGAACCGCCCGCTGTCGCCCGAAGAAGTCGCCGACATCAAGTCCGACTACAGGGGGTTCCGCGCGAAGGCCTATGCCGGGCTGACCGCGTTCCTGTTCCAGCGCCACGACCAGTCCGTTTTCGACCTCGATCCGGACGAACGCCGCGCCCGGTTCGACGAGTACTGGGAAATCGGCGGCCTGCCCTTCCTCGGCGCGTTCAACGACATCCTGTTCGACGACGACGCCAACCGGGAATGCATCGCCTACTGGCGCAGCCGGGTCGCGGAGATCGTCGACGATCCGGCCCTGGTCGAGCTGCTGACGCCGGACGAGGAATTCGGCTGCAAGCGGCTTTGTTCGGGGACCGGGTATTACGAGATGTTCAACCGGGACAACGTGACCCTGGTCGATGTGCGGGGCACCGGCATCGAACGCATTACCGAGACCGGATTAACGGCCGCGGGCGTCGATTACGACCTGGACATGATCGTTTACGCCACCGGGTTCGACGCCATGACCGGCAGCGTCACGCGGATCGCCATCACCGGCCGGGACGGCCGGACCATCCAGCAGAAATGGGCGGAGGGGCCGAAAACCTTCATCGGCCTGACGATTTCGGGCTTCCCCAACATGTTCAACATGGTCAGCGCCGGCAGCCCGTCGGTGCTGGCGACCATGGTGACCTGCGCCGAACAGCACGGCGACTGGGTGGGCGAGCTGCTGGACCATATGCGCGCAACCGGCAAGCGTGTGTTCGACCCGACGCCGGAGGCCGAGGCCGAATGGACGGCGGAGGTCAAACGCGCGGGCGACGCGTCGCTCCGCACCAAGTGCGATTCCTGGTATGTCGGATCCAACGTCGAAGGCAAGCCGCGCGCCTTCGCCCCCTATATCGGCGGCTGGCCGCCCTATGTGCAGAAATGCGACGACGTCGCCGCCAGCGGCTATAAAGGGCTGGAGCTTAAATAAGAATTTACGGGCGTTTGAATAAGGCGGGATCAGCTACCAGATACAGACTCCCGGCGAGATCAGGTGTGCTAGCCAGCAAGTTTGAGATAGAATGTTCAGTCTACGGCTGAATTAGACACTCTTAGACAGAGCATCAAATTTCGTAGGAGCGCAATATGACCGATGAGCGCCTGAATATTTGGTTGAGTTTTGCGAAGTATGCGGTGATAGCAGGGGGAGTTGCGATAGCCACCACGGTGATAAATTCCGATTTACAGGATAAAGAGATCAAACTTCGGGAAGTTGAAACCAAGGCACAGATCGCTCTCAAAAACCTTGAAAAGAAAGCCGAGATTAATAGCAAAGTAATCGAACAGGAAAAACAGTATCTGAAAGATTTTTTAGCCAATGCTTTAGATGAAAACACTGAGCGCAAATACCAATTCGCGCTGTTTTTCAAATCGCTCACTTACTCCCAGGAATTTGCAAAGGGTTGGGATGAGTATTTTTCCGCGGTGGCGAAACAAAGGGTTGGAATTAAAGATGAGCGCGACCGGGAAATAGCGGAGCTAAAAAACAAATCCGGATTGGAGCGCAAAGCCGCAGAGGAAAAAATAGCAAAGCTGGAAAGCGAGCTATCAAGATCATCCGCACAGATTAAGAAGTTAAATATTTCCTCAATTCCGGTAAAAAATATCATTAATATGAGAGAGTGCTCAACCGGTGATATAATGAAAGTAAGCGCTTTCAGAAATATATCTTTAAATTATACATTTGGAAAAATAATAAAAGCTTTTAGTACTTATTTCGATAAGGTAAATTCACTGAAATTAAATTCCACAGCAGACGATATTGATATATTTTCTTACTGCGTGGCAAAAACGGGAAGAATATACAATTTGTATACTTTCGATAGATCGGGTGTGGGTCACCAAGTCCCTGATAAATTCGTGGAGGACTGGATAGATGCGAACACAGATTTGGGCAGGCGCGATCAGGAAAGCGAAATTGGAGATAGTGGCGCTGGAGATACCAACCGCCGCGACAAAAATTGATAGGAATTTTTCTTAAACAGCGTATCAATCCCGTCCGAACATAGTTTCAGCTATTAGGCATTCAAAGCTCTGTCGGCTCAGTATCAGTGTTCGCTGAAAAACTCGGAACTTTTATCACCGTTCTCTAATTTATAGATGGCCGGACGGAGGAGCGGGCCGGTGCGATTCCGCGCCGGCGGAACCTAATCGAAAGACCGGTTCATCAGGCGT
>CAXBCP010000088.1:0-3704 GCA_963974055.1 uncultured Rhodospirillaceae bacterium | reverse complement strand
GACGGGACGACAGACGGGATGATGGAGCGCCAGTGACATGAACGAAGACAGGATCATCGACGGCAAATCCTTCGCCGCCGGGCTGCGCGAAAAGGTGGCGGCGGAGACCGCGAAGCTGAAAGCCGGTCACGGCGTGGTGCCCGGCCTTGCCGCCGTGCTGGTCGGCGAGGACCCGGCGAGCCAGGTCTACGTGCGCAACAAGAACAGGCAGACCGTCGAAGCCGGCATGAACTCGCTCGGCGAGACCCTGCCGGCGGACACGTCGGAGGCCGACCTGCTGGCGGCGATCGACAGGCTGAATGCCGACCCGGCGGTGCATGGCATCCTGGTCCAGCTGCCCCTGCCCGACCAGATCGATCCCCATGCCGTCATCGATGCCATCGACCCGGCGAAGGATGTCGACGGGTTTCACCTGCGCAATGTCGGCCTGCTGACGACCGGGCGCGGCGGCATGGTGCCGTGCACGCCGCTCGGCTGCCTGATGATGCTGGAAGACCGGCTCGGCGACCTGACCGGGCTGAACGCGGTCATCGTCGGGCGCTCGAACATCGTCGGCAAGCCGATGGCGCAGCTGCTGCTCGGCGCCAATTGCACCGTCACCATCGCCCATTCGCGCACCAGGGACCTGCCGGCGGTGTGCCGCAGCGCCGATATCCTGGTCGCGGCGGTCGGGCGGCCGCAGATGATCAAGGGCGACTGGATCAGGCCGGGGGCGACCGTCATCGATGTCGGCATCAACCGCGTTCCCGCCGCCGAGGAAGGCAAGATGCGCCTGGTCGGCGACGTGGATTTCGACGAAGCGATCGCCCATGCCGGCGCGATCACCCCGGTGCCCGGCGGCGTCGGGCCGATGACCATTGCGTGTCTGCTGCGCAACACCCTGGTGGCGGCCTGTCTCCAGAACGGTATCGACGTTCCCGAACTCTGAAAACGCGCTATACTGACTATTCTATTCGACTGAATTTTACGGGCGACCGGAAATCCCATGCATCCCGACCTGATGTCCCTGGTACTTGCGACGCTCGTCTTTACGGTCGGGCATTTCGTTCTGTCGAGCAGCGCCGTGCGCCGCCCGCTGGTGCGGACGATCGGCGAAAACCTGTTCCGCGCCGGCTATTCCATCCTGATGATCGCCGCCTTTATCTGGATGATCCGCGCCTATAACGTCGCGCCCTATCACCGCGTCTGGGATGTCGGCATTCTCGGGCCGCCGGTGATCCTGATCCTGACCTATTTCGCGACGATCTTCTTTCTGTGCAGCGTCACCACCCGCAACCCGACGCTGGTCGGGATGGACACCCTGCATCACGAGGTCGTTCCCGGAAAGGGCATCTATTCGATCGTCCGCCACCCGATGCTGGCGGCCATCGCGCTCTGGTCGGCGGCGCACCTGTTCGTCTGCGGCGATATCGCGGCCGTCGTGTTCTTCGGCGGGTTCTGGGTGCTCGCGACCTTCGGGATGGTCCATATCGACATGCGCCGCCGCGCAAGCGCGGACAATGCCTGGCGCGCCTTCGAGGCGGGCACGTCGCGGACGCCGTTCCGCGCCATTCTCGAAGGCCGGCGGTCGCTGGTGATGGGCGATATCGGCTGGTGGCGGATTATCGCCGGCACGGTTCTCTATTGCGTGTTCCTGTACCTGCACGAGAACGTCTTCGGGATGAACCTGTTTCCCACCTGGACGGACTGAGCGGGCCGGTCGGATCGGGGCCGGCAACGCGCTCAGCGGGCGGACCGCATCGCCTCGCGCCGGGTGATGTAATACCCGGCGATGAAGATGATCACCGCCCCGCCCCAGGTCCACATATCGATCAGCTCGCCGAACAGCACGAAGCCGAACAGCACGCCCAGCGGCAGGCGCAGGAAATCGAACGGCATGACGGCGCTGGCATCCGACTTTTCGAACGCCCGGGCCTGGCAGAAATGCGCCGACCAGCCCGACAGGGCCATCACCAGCAGGGCCGGCGCATCCGACCAGTCGGGCGTCACCCACAGGAAGATCAGCGGGATCGCCGTCAGCGGCACCATCAGCACGTTCAGCCAGAACACGGTGACGGCGGCGGAATCGGTGCGGGTCAGGATCTTCACGCTCGACCACGACCCGGCATACAGCGCCGAGGACAGAACGACCAGCAGCACCGGCAGGCTGATCTCGGCGACCCCGGGCCGGATGATCACGATCGCGCCGGCGAACCCGACCAGCGTCGCCGCCCAGCGGTGGATGCCGACGGTTTCGCCCAGCACCACGCCGGCGGCAACCGTCGTGAACAGGGGGATCAGGAAGGTGAGCGCGATCACCTGGGCCACCGGGATATCGGCAAGCGCGTAATACAGCGTCGCCATCGCGAACAGGCCGAACAGCGTGCGCACGACATGCATCGGCATCCGGGTCGTCTTCAGCGCGCCGATCCCGAAACGGGACACCAGCGGGATGACCATGAACAGCCCGACGATCGCCCGGAAGAACACGATCTCGAAGGCGTCGAACTTGCCTTCCATCGACCGCACGCTGGTCATCATGATCGCAAAGCTGACCGCCGTCAGAACCGCCCAGAAGGCGCTGCGAACGAACTGCGAAGGCGGGGCGGAACCGCCCGGCGTCATTTTTTGCGGGCGTTCATCAGCCGCAGCCGCAGCGCGTTGAGCTTGATGAAGCCCTCGGCGTCGCGCTGGTCGTAGACGGTATCAGCCTCGAAGGTGACGTGCTGTTCGGAATACAGGCTGACCGGCGACTTGCGGCCGACCAGGGTGACGGAGCCCTTGAACAGCTTCAGCCGCACGGTGCCGGTGACGAATTTCTGGCTTTCGTCGACCGCCGCCTGGATCATTTCGCGCTCCGGCGAGAACCAGAAGCCGTTATAGACCAGCTCCGCATAGCGCGGCATCAGTTCGTCCTTCAGGTGTGCCGCGCCGCGGTCCAGGGTGATCGATTCGATGCCGCGATGGGCGGCGGCGAGGATGGTGCCGCCCGGCGTTTCGTACACACCGCGCGACTTCATGCCGACATAGCGGTTCTCGACGATATCGATCCGGCCGATGCCGTTGGCGCCGCCGAGTTCGTTGAGCTTCGTCAGCAGGGTCGCCGGCGACATCTTTTCGCCGTCGATGGCGACCGCGTCGCCGCGTTCGAATTCGACTTCGACATAGGTCGGCGTATCCGGCGCCGTCTCCGGCGACACCGAGCGCGTATACATCGCGTCGTCGGCCTCGACCCAGGGGTCTTCCAGCGCTTTTCCCTCGTAGGAAATATGCAGCAGGTTGGCGTCGGTGGAATAGGGCGGCTCGTCGATCTTGTCGCGGGAAATCGGGATCTGGTGCTCGCGCGCGAATTCCATCAGCTTGGTCCGGGAATCGAGGTCCCATTCGCGCCATGGCGCGATGACCTTGATGTCGGGTTCCAGCGCGTAATAGCCGAGCTCGAACCGGACCTGGTCATTGCCCTTGCCGGTGGCGCCGTGGCTGACCGCATCGGCGCCGACCTGGCGGGCGATTTCGATCTGGCGCTTGGAAATCAGCGGCCGGGCGATCGAGGTGCCGAGCAGGTAGATGCCTTCGTAGAGCGCGTTGGCGCGGAACATCGGGAACACGAAATCGCGGACGAATTCCTCGCGCAGGTCGTCGATGAAGATCTCCTTCACCCCGGCGGCCTCGGCCTTCTGCCGCGCCGGTTCGACCTCTTCGCCCTGCCCCAGATCGGCGGTGAA
>CAXBCP010000087.1:0-3788 GCA_963974055.1 uncultured Rhodospirillaceae bacterium | reverse complement strand
CGGCCGCCGCGCTATTTTACGTCGTGACGGGGCGGCAGATAATCCTGCAGACCTTCGCGGGTATCCCGGAACGCCGCGTTCTTTGCGATTCCGTCGGTACGGGCCTCGGTCGCGGGAACAACCCTGAATTCGAGCCGGAACTCCGGCGAAATTTCCATTGCCCGTCTGACAATCAGTTTTATGTGTTCGCCGCGGTTTTCGCAAAGATCCAGATACACGAACATAAATTCGTTCGGCTGCGCACCGGCCTCGAAATAGATATCGGGGTTCCTGTCGCCGGTCAGAATATAGACGTCGCGCCGTGCCGCAATCAGCGTCGGCGACAGTTCGGAAGGATGCACTTCGGCGCCGGTATTCCTGACGCTCACCCGGCAATCCGCGACGCGGTACACAGGTTCGATCCGGATGAACATGTGGGCATTGAAGTAATCTTCCGGAATCGTCCGCCCCGGCGACAGTTCAAGTTGTGCGTCGTCGGGGAACCGGCCGTGATAGTCGTCGATCAGTGTTTTCGCCCATGCCAGCCGGTTCTCGCAATCGCCCGCGATATGGAGAAAAAACAAATCGTACAGCGCAGGCGACCATCCCGCCGTCGGCAGGGGTTCCGATTTCTCCCGTTCGAGGGCGAGTTCGCTGAACGAAGCATAAATCCGTTCGACCGCATAGTTGCGATGGCGCAGGCTGCGGTATTTCACGGTCACCGGAACCAGGCATTCCTGTCCGGAAACTTTATAGATATAGGGAACCCGTTCAGTCCCCGCCGCGGCAGGCACCGCGAAAACGGCGACCAGTGCGACAAGCGCGCTACGGGAGAGAATTTTGCCGAGAAAGTATGACATACCAATCCGCGCATGAATTACACATATGCAACTTTACCGTATTTTTTCCTCAGAGACAAATTCGCCCTTCGGAACATAGGCATCGAAGAATACCCCTTTGGAATTCCGATTGACAGACGGTTGCGGCGGCACCCTGATCTCGACCCTGAAACCATGCGGGTTGGGATAGGGCGAGACAAGAATCCTGGACGCCCCGCCGCCGAACGGGCGACCGACGACAAGACCGCCGGTTTTCTGCCTGCGATTTCCCGGCCTGCGGAATTCGGGAACGACACTTCCACGCTCGTCCAGCGGCAACCAGTCGACCTCGATATCGGCGCCGTCGACGCCAAAGGCATCGGAATGAAAATCGATCCGGACGGCGTCCTTGATTTTGGCGGCAAATTTCGTGGTGGATTGCCGCGTCCTCGGCGCCTCTTCCCATTCGATCGATTCGATATCGCGGTGCGGACGATTTTGCGCACGCTCCCTTTCAATCTCCCGCCGCGCTGCGTCGGTGTGTTCCACCGTCCTGTCCGCGAGCCGGCGAACGGAACCGGAGGTGAACACGTTTTCGCCGCGGCGGTTTTTCGCCCCTTTTACCGGGCTGGCTCCGAGTTCAGGCCGCGCGCGCTTCACACTGTCGGCAGATATCGCCTGCGCCGCAGCGGTCGCCGCCGCCCCCTGCATCAGCTTGTCGCGCCCGGTCCGGCCGACGAGGCGTTCGGCAAAGATCTGCTGCGGCCCGGTAAGCGCGGCGGCGCCGGCATCGCCGGCCCAGCGCAGCATGGTTCCCGCCTGCTCCGGCGCGACCCGGCCGCCGCTGCGATCGCGCCACATGCCCAGCGCTTCGGGGTTGCGCGGGTCGGGCGTCAAGGTCAGGCCCTGTTTCGTCAGATCGCCGATGGCCGGTTCGATGGCCCGCGCCAGCCGGGGACCGCCCTTCTCGCCCGCCACCGCGATCGTGTTCAGCGCACTTTCGGTCGGGCCGCCGGGGGTGACGACGCCGTCGGGCTTGAGATTGAGCCTGCGCTGGAATTTGCGGATGGCGGCATAGATTGCATCGGCGCCGTCCCCACTGCCCGGTGCGGCGCCCCCGTCGGCGGCATCGGCGACGTAGGAAAGGATACGCCCGATCTGTTGGCGGACGCTGCGGCGCGGCGCGCTGTGACCGGGACCGAAGGATGCGCCGGCGCTGAACCGGCGAAAGGATGACGGCATGGTGATTTCCCCTGAAAGATGTCCGGCGGGCCGGCAGGAAAACGCCCGCGAAGCCGCCTGAATCGCAGGGGGCTTCGCGGGCGCGGACCGGCCGGTGCGGCCGGTGACGACCGACGGGTCAGTCGGTATCGGTGGTGGCGATCGCCGTGGCGTCGGAGACGTCGACGACGGCGCCGTCATTGCCGACGACGATATGCCAGCCGGCGGCGGTGACGCTGCCGATGGCCGCCACGTCGTTTACCTGCACCACCAGGATGACGTCGCCGGTGTCGAGCATGTCGGCGGCGCTGTTGAAATAGCCGGCGGTGTCGACGGAAGCCGGGGCGTCCGTGGTGTAATAGGCATAGAGCTTGCGGTTCCGGCCATGGGCCATCAGCACAAGCTGGTCCTTGTCATAGGCCATGCGGCCCTCCTTTGATCGGGGTTGGCTGTCGGTTTGGCGGGCGGCCTAGCGGGCGGCCCTGATTTCGACGACGCCGTTGCCGTCGATCAGCACCGCACCCTGGCTCATCATGTTGTTGACGAACCACGCGGCGCGGTCGCCGTGCCACGTGATGTCGGACCTGATATCCGCGCCCGACGCATGGCCGACCGCATCGTGGTTGAACCAGTACGACCTGGATTCACCGCCCGACACCAGGCTTTCGAGACCGGAATGGGGCATCCACACGGTGCCGAGGAAGAACCGCGCCTCGGACCCCTTGAGCAACGGGTAGTTGTCCTTGGCGTAGTCGGACGACGCGAACTGCTCGATCTGGAGCAGGTCGGTCCATTCGTTCCACGGCACGATCGCGGTCATCTGGCCGTCCTCGAAAACGTCGTTGCCGCCGAGGGTTTCCATGGCGGACATGATTTTCGCGAGGGTAAGCCCGCTGGCCGCCGCCGCGACCTCGACGGTCGTGGAATCGAGGGCGGCGATGATCAGCTCGTCCGTCTTGCGGCCGAGGGCCGAGGCGCCGGCCTGGACAAGCACGCGGCGTTCGTCGTGGTTCACCTTGGCTTCGTCGAGCTTGTCGACCCAGTCGCCGGCATAGAAGTCGGTAAGCCCGCATTCGACCGGCGCATGCGCGACATTCATCGGCGTGATCTGGCCGTGGCGCACCTTCGTGGTCGGCGTGCCCTTGCCGACCGTCTGGAAGGTCGTCGAAGAGCCCTTTACATTCGATTTGGAACGTACCCGCGTGCGGATCTTCGATCCCATGCGCTGATACGCCTGTTTGACCTCGGTCTCGTAGGATTTCGAGAACGAGACGTCGACGGATGTCGACATGTCTGTCTCCTCTGTTGTTGAGGGTAGGGTTGCGAGGAAGGACAGACCGTGTGGCGGCCGCCGGGACGCGAGCGCCGCGGCGGATCACCGGCCTGGAACCGGCCGAGACGGGACGGCGGGATACCGGGGCGCCGCGGCGCGGCGGCCCGTTCCGTCATGCCCGTCTGGGCCGGGAAAAATCGCTGGATTGTTTCGGCGTGTCCGGAATTGCATCATTTTATATGCAATTATAAAAATATGGATTATGCCTATTGCAACTATTCCGTTTGCCCCATACGGTCCCCGGCGATCGTTCAGTGACCTGGGAAATCGCAGTTCAGGGGGGCCGTCCGGCAATTCCTTCGGGCAATTGCCGAACGGTCATATGTGGGGGGTAGCGTGCCACCTGAGCGGTCGCCTGTCCCGGAAGCCGAACGCGTTGCAGGCGGCGGCACGCGATTCACTCGAATTTATCGGCCGCGACCCCGGGGCATTCGACT
>CAXBCP010000086.1:0-4187 GCA_963974055.1 uncultured Rhodospirillaceae bacterium | reverse complement strand
TCAATACGTCATGCAGGCCGCGTTGATCAGGCCGCCGGCCAGCGAGGCCGAGCCGAGCCAGACGCCGCTCGCCATTTCGCCCTTTTCGATGCGCTCGGATATCTTGGGCATCGGCAGGCGCGCGGCGTAATAAATCAGGATCTGAACCACCAGGGCGATCAGGCTCCAGATCGCGCAATCGATCAGGCTGTCGGCGCTGGCGATGGTATTGGCCAGCGGCAGCGAAAACCCGATCAGGCTGCCTGCGAAGGCCAGCGCGGCGGCGAGATTGTTTTCGCGGATCAGCTTTATTTCGGGATGCGGCGTCACCCACATATAGACGACCAGGTAGACCAGCGTAAAACCCGCCGCCGTCGCCAGATAGGCGAGAAACCACGGCAGGCCCTCGACCGATGTCAGCACTGTATCCATAAACCTGTTCCCCCCACCGGTCTGAATTGACCCGCCGGCGGACGATAGCCGATTTCGCCGCCGCCCGAAAGCGGGCCGGGCGACACCCGGAAGGACAATCGGGGAAACAGCCGGCGGATCCCGTGCGCCGCCCCTTGCCTTCGCCGCCGAATCCCCTTATCCGGGAAGCTGCAATTTCACACGGGAACGACATCATGGCCGACAGGAAAATCGGGATCATCGGCGCCGGCGGGCGCATGGGACAGGCCTGCATCCGCCAGGTGACGGAAACCGGCGGCTGCGCCGTCGTCGCGGCATCCGACGTTTCGGGCTCGCCGCTGATCGGCCGGGACGCGGGCGAGGCGGCCGGCGCAGGCAGTCTCGGCGTCGCGGTCACCGACGATGCCGCCGCCGTGGTCGCCGCATCGGATGCAGTGATCGAATTCACCCTGCCGGGGCCGACGGTCGATCACGTCGCGCTGACCGCCGAGGCCGGCGTCGCCCATATCATCGGCACCACCGGCATGGAGACGGCCCAGGAAGACGCGCTGAAAGCGGCCGGCGAAAAGACCGTCATCATGCATGCGCCGAACATGAGCCTGGCGGTGAACCTGCTATTCGCGCTGACCAAGCAGGTCGCGGCCACCCTGAACGAAGATTTCGATATCGAGATCTTCGAGATGCATCACAAGCACAAGGTCGATGCGCCGTCCGGCACCGCCGTCGGCATGGGCCGCGCCGCCGCCGAAGGGCGCGGGGTGAAACTCGACGATGTCGCCCAATGGGCGCGCCACGGCATTACGGGCGAACGCAAACGCGGCGATATCGGTTTTTCGGTCGCCCGCGGCGGCAACGTGATCGGCGACCACACGGCCATCTTCGCGATCGAGGACGAACGGCTGGAACTGAGCCACAAGGCCCAGTCGCGCCAGATATTCGCCCGCGGCGCCGTGCATGCCGCCCTGTGGTCGGACGGCAAAAAACCCGGCTTCTATACGATGTTCGACGTGCTCGGCATCGAGTACTGAGGGACAATCGGTCCTCGGGTGAAAATCCCTAAGCCGTCGCGCGCGCCGGTTCGCCCGTATTCTCCGCCGTTTCCGCCTGTGCCTGTTCCCAGCCGATCAGGGCGAGCTTGCGCTCGGTGCCCCAGCGGTATCCGGTATCGAACAGATCGGTGGCGCGGATCACCCTGTGGCACGGGATCAGCAGGCCGATGGGATTGGCGCCGATGGCGGTGCCGACCGCCCGCGATGCCGTCGGCTGGCCGATGGCGCGGGCGATATCGCCATAGGTGACAAGCTGGCCGGGCGGGATCGACAGCAGTGCCTGCCACACCTTGATCTGGAAATTGGTGCCCCTGTACCACAGCCGCAGCGGCTTTGCGGGATTGCCGCGGGCCGCGCCGAACACGGATTCGCAGGCCGCCCAGGTCTCGTCCTGGGCAGGTCGGAACGACGCACCCGGCAGGCGTTTGCGGATATCGGCAAGCGTGTCTTCCGGGCCGTCTTCCGGGCCGAAAAACTGCAGCGCGCAGATGCCGCGATCGGTGAGCGCGACGACGAAATCGCCGAGAAAGCCGTGATGCACGCCGTAGCGGATATCGAGCCCGGCGCCCATGTCCTTGTACTGGCCGGGGGTGATGCCTTCGAAATTGACGAACAGGTCGTGCAGCCGCGACGGCCCGGACAGCCCGGCATCGTAGGCGGCATCGAGCACCGATTGCGCCCGGTCGAGCGACCGCTTGGCGTGGTCGAGCGTCAGGTAGCCGAGGAACTGTTTCGGGCTGACCCCGGCCCAGCGGGTGAACAGGCGCTGGAAATGAAACGGGCTGAGGGCGGCGGCATCCGCGATGTCGTCCAGCTCCGGCTGGTCGCGGAAATTGTCGCGGATATAGGCCAACGCCTTTTCGATGCGGGCGTAATCCTGCGCCTGCTGCCGGGCCGATTGCTGTGCCGAATGCTGCTGTGCCGATTGCCGTGAGGTCATGACGTCTTCTCCGTCAGCTGCGCCAGAAGGGTTTCGCGTATTCGCGCCAGGCTTCCGAGCGGCCGACCCCGATATCGTGCAATGCGCGGTCGGAAAGCGCAATCAGCAAGCGCCGCTGCACGGAGCGGTCGCGCCACCGGGCGATGCAGTTTCCGGCCCGTACGCAGGCCCGGACGGCGATGAAAGTCGAAAGCCTGAACATGCCCGCACGCTAGCGGCGCCTGACGGCACGACCCACCCGATATTTGCTGACTTGATTTGCTGACTTGATTTGCCGACTGGCAACGGCGCCCGCCCAAACGGGCCGGGCGGCCGGATCAGGACGCTCTTGCCGCTTCCTCGTCGCCGGGAACCGCATCGAAGGTGGATTGCAGGTATTCGGGCGAGCGCAGTTTCGACAGCGCGTCCGACAGCGCGTTCGCCAGATCCGCGCGCTCGTCGGGGCTGAGAAAGGCGCCGATCCGCAGGCGCTTGCCGTGGCTCGACAGGATCAACTGGCTGTCATGGGCGCCGGGCGCGTCGATCTTCACGCGCAGCCAGTAGGGCTGGAACCGCCAGCGCTGCACCTTGCCGTTCGGGCTGACCCGTTCGACCACCAGGCTGTCATTGGTCAGGCGCACGGTTTCGTACATCCGCGCCCAGCGGTAATTGGTCTTGAAGGCGAGATAGATCAGCGCCGCGTCGATGCCGAAAAATCCCGTTACCGGCCACGCGCCGACGAGGATGAATGCCACCCCGGCAATAAAGCTGACAAACGCGATCGCCGTGATCAGCAGCAGAAAGCCCTTTGGCGGCAGGCTGGTATTCGGCTGCAGAATGGCGTCGAACAGGTAGGTTTTTTCGGGTTTGTCCATTTTTCGGCCCGGCAGATGGGGAAGGGATCTTTCCATGACCGCAATCATAGAAAGCCCCGGCCCGGGGAGTCAAAATATAATGAACGAATGGTTAACGGGCCTGGGATTCCGGGGGTTTGGGCGCCGCGGATTACCGATTCCCCGGCCCCTGCACCGGGGCTCCGTTTTGCCACCGCGCCCGTGTTTGCCACGGATCCCCGGTACAGGACCGGGGCATGAATACGGCGCGGGGCGTAATTCCGGAGTCGGTCGTAAGGACCGAAATTCCCGCCCCCCTTTCCCCGCGCCCGGGGGGCGGCTACAAAACCCCATGCGCGCCACCATGCCCCTGAAGGACGTCGACGAATTTTTCGCGCGGCTGTCCGCCGCCGACCCGGAACCGCAGGGCGAGCTGGATTACGTCAACGTGTTCACCCTGCTGGTCGCCGTGGTGCTGTCGGCCCAGGCGACCGATATCGGCGTGAACCGGGCGACGAAAGACCTGTTCAAAATTGCCGACACGCCGGAAAAAATGCTGGCCCTCGGCGAGGCGACGGTGCGCGATTACATCAAGACCATCGGGCTGTACCGCAACAAGGCGAAGAACGTGATCGCCCTGTGCCAGATGCTGATCGCCGATTTCGGCGGCGAGGTGCCGGACACCCGCGACGACCTTGTGAAGCTGCCCGGCGTCGGGCGCAAGACCGCCAACGTGGTGCTGAACATCGCGTTCGGCCAGCCGACCATGGCGGTCGACACCCATATTTTCCGCATCGGCAACCGCACCGGCATGGCGCCGGGCAAGACCGTGGAACAGGTAGAGGACAAACTGGTCAAGCGCATCCCCGCGAAATGGATGACCCACGGCCACCACTGGCTGATCCTGCACGGGCGATACGTGTGCAAGGCGCGCAAGCCCGACTGCCCCGACTGCATCGTCGCCGATCTCTGCCGCTACAAGGCGAAGACGGCGGG
>CAXBCP010000085.1:0-4312 GCA_963974055.1 uncultured Rhodospirillaceae bacterium | reverse complement strand
CGGCTGCGCGATCCGGAAAACGGATGTCCGTGGGACGCGGAACAGACCTTCGCGACGATTGCGCCCTATACTGTCGAGGAAGCCTACGAGGTCGTCGACGCGATCGAATCCGGCGATATGGACCAGCTCGAGGACGAGCTCGGCGACCTGCTTTTCCAAGTCGTGTTCTACGCCCAGATGTCACGCGAAGACGGCGGGTTCGATTTCAACGACGTCGCGGCGCGGATCGCCACCAAGATGCGCGACCGCCACCCGCATGTGTTCGGCGACGTCGATGAGCGCACGTCGGAAGGCCAGACAATCGCCTGGGAGGCTCAGAAAGCCGCCGAACGCGATGCCCGCGCCGCCAAAACGGGCCGGACGCCCAGTGCCCTGGACGGGGTGGCCTTCGCCCTGCCCGCGCTGATGCGCGCCCAGAAGCTTCAGAAACGCGCCGCCCGCGAGGGTTTCGACTGGCCCGACCTGGCGCCGGTCGTCGCCAAAATTCGCGAGGAACTCGAAGAAGTCGAGGCCGAAATCGCCGCCGGATCGGCGCAGGAACGCCTGCAGGACGAAACCGGCGATCTTTTGTTCGCCTGCGTGAACCTCGCCCGGCATCTCGGGATCGACGCAGAAGTCGCGCTGCGCGATGCGAACGCCAAGTTCGACCGGCGTTTTCGCGCGGTCGAGAACGGTCTCGGCCGGGACGGCAAAACCCTCGCCGATGCCAATCTCGACGAGATGGAGAGCCACTGGGTCGCGGCCAAGAACGCGGAATAGCGCCGTTTTGCGGCGCTAGAGGCGGCCCATTGCGTAAAATTCGTCGTTGGGCCGCATCGAGGTGAAATTCGCCATGCGGTTGGACATGCCGAAAAACGCCGTAATACCCGCGATATCCCAGATATCCTCGTCGCTGAATCCGTGGCCGCGCAAAATCTCGAAATCGTCGTCGCAGATGCTGCGGGAATCGTTCGACACCTTCATGGCGAAATCGAGCATTGCCATTTCCCGCGGCGTAATATCCGCCTTGCGGTAATTGACCGCCACCTGGTCGGCAACCGTCGGCGATTTAGCCCGGATGCGCAGGATCGCGCCGTGGGCGATCACGCAGTACTGGCAGCTGTTGTCGCCGGACGTCGCGACCACGATCATTTCACGGTCGGCCGCCGTCAGCCCGTCCTCGCGCAGCATCAGCGCATCGTGATAGGCCATGAAGGCGCGCAGTTCGTCCGGCCGGTGCGCCAGCGTGAGGAAGACGTTGGGCACGAACCCGGCCTTTTCCTGGACCTTCAGGATCAGGTCCCGCAGGTCGCCCGGCAGGTCTTGGATGTCCGGCACCGGAAAGCGGCTGATGGCTTTGTCGGCCATGGGATTGCCTCCTTTATGCGAACGGCGTCCATGCTTTCTGAACCGCCGGCCGTGCTTCGATCGCATCGTGCCAGCGCTTGACGTTCGGATAGTCGCCGAGCCCGATATCGTTTACGCCGTGCAGGTGGATATCCGCATAACAGGCGATATCGGCAACCGAATAATCGCCGATGACGTATTCGCGATCGGCAAGCCGCCGGTCGTACATGCCGAGCATATCGCGCAACTGGGCGTCGTAATGTTCCTTCGCGAGCGGCACCTCCTGGCCGAAACGCTGCCAGAACAGGCCGTATTGCTGCGCCAGCGTCGTGAACGTCGCCGATCCGTAAAACAGCCACTGATCCGCTTCGACGCGTTTCACCGGATCGGACGGATACAGGCCGTTACCGGCCTTCTCGCCCAGGTATTTCAGGATCGCGCCGGATTCGCACAGGGTGACGGTGGCGCCGCCCGGTCCGTCATGATCGATCATCGCCGGAATCTTGTGGCCGGGGCTGAGCTTCAGGAAATCGGGCGCAAACTGTTCCTTTTCGCGGATGTTCACGGGCTTCAGCGTGTAATCGAGGCCGCTTTCCTCCGCCGCGTGCCGCGCCTTGTAGCCGTTATCGGTCATCCATGTGTAAAGATCGATCATCGGTCTGTTCCTATTTGTCTTTTTTGAGATTGAGGATAAGGCTGGAGGTATCGTAGCGGTTTCCGCCCATTTTCTGTATTTCGGCATAGAACCCGTCGACGATTTCCGTCACCGGCAGCCTGGCGCCGTTGCGTTTCGCCTCGTCGAGGCAGATGCCGAGATCCTTGCGCATCCAGTCGACGGCAAAGCCGAAGTCGAACTCGCCGTCCGCCATGGTGCCGGCGCGGTTGTCCATCTGCCAGGATTGCGCGGCGCCGCCCGACATGACCTCTGCGGCACGCTTGGCGTCCAACCCGGCGCACATGGCGAAATTCATGGCTTCGGACAGGCCCTCGACAAGCCCTGCGATGCAGATCTGGTTGACCATCTTGGTCAGCTGGCCGGCGCCCGCATCGCCCATGCGCATGACGGTCTTGCCGTAGCATGTCATCACCGGTTCCGCCGCGACGAACGTGGCCGCGTCGCCGCCGACCATCACCGTCAGGGCGCCGTTTTCCGCGCCGGCCTGGCCGCCGGAGACAGGCGCATCGAGGAACCCGAGCCCCCTGCTCCGCGCATCTTCCGCAAGTTCCCGGGCCACGACGGCCGAGGTCGTCGTGTGGTCGATCAGCACCGCGCCGTTCTTCATGCCGGCAAAGACCCCGGTTTCGCCGAGAACGACGCTGCGCAGATCGTCATCGTTGCCGACGCAGGTCATCACGTAATCGGCGCCGGCGGCGGCTTCCGCCGGTGTCGGATGCGCGCTGCCCCCGTGTTCGCCGACCCATTGGGCCGATTTGGTGCCGGTGCGGTTATAGACCCGCATCGGGTGGCCGTTCGCCGCCAGGTGCCCTGCCATCGGATATCCCATAACGCCGAGGCCGACGAATGCGGCTGCTGCTTTGTCGCTCATATCAAGGTTTCCCGTTTCGGAATGTGCGTCAATTCGCTCCCAGTATACCGCGTCGGCGGATTACTTGAAGGCGGCGATGGCCTCGACGATCGGATTCTGAAGGACTTCCCACGCCTCTTCGTCGGTCGCCAGCAGGATGCCGCCCTCGCCCGGCTTCCCGGCGAGATAGTCCGAGCCGTCGAGACACCGGTTGAATCCGCCCGCCTCTGTATGCAGCAGCCATCCCGGCGCATGATCCCAGGCCCGCACGCCCCGGTAATGGGCAAAATGAATATCGTTATTCACCAGCGCGCAATAATCGACCGCGATACAGCGTGTGGATGTCACCCGCGCGACGCGGTCCGGCAGATCGGTGTTTTTCCGCATATAGCCGCCGAGCGAACCTTCCATGTCGGCCATGCCCCGCGGCGACGGCGAAATGCGCAGCCGTTCGCCGTTGCGGAACGCCCCTGCCCCTTTTTCACAGACATACATGTCATCATCGACCGGCCGGAATATCCAGCCCGCCACGGTTTCCCGCCGGACGACAAGCGCCACCATGACGCCGAAATCGGGACTGCCCTTCGCGAAATTGGATGTGCCGTCCACGGCATCGAGCACCCAGACCGGGGCATCGCCGTCCAGCAGATCGAGCGCGGCGGGATCGTCCTCGATCATTTCCTCGCCGACGACCACCGAACCGGGCAGCAGCGGCGGCAGTTCGCGGATCAGGAATTCTTCCGCCGCGACATCGGCGGCGGTGACGACCGATCCCGGCCGCTTTTCCCATTTTTCGTCCTGCGTCAGCGTCCGGAAGCGCGGCATGATTTCCGCTGCCGTGATTTCGCGGATCAGGGATTCGATTATGTCAGAGGCCGGGATTCCGAGTGTCATACAGGTTTATACCGCGCAACTTCGATTCTGCGAGTCACCAATGGCAACCGCCCATAAAGAAACCGCCGCGGAAACAAATCCGCGGCGGCTCTTTTCGTTCCAGAAGCGGGAACGGCTGACTTACATCATGCCGCCCATGCCGCCCATGCCGCCCATATCGGGCATCGCGGGCATTCCGCCACCGTTTTCGGACGGCTTTTCAGCGACCATCGCTTCGGTCGTGATCAGCAGTCCGGCCACGGAAGCCGCATCCTGCAGCGCCGTACGGACAACCTTGACCGGATCGATGACGCCGGCTTTCACCAGGTCTTCGAACTTGTCGGTCGCGGCATTGTAGCCGTAGCTGGCGTCTTTCTTTTCCAGCAGCTTGCCGACGACGATCGAGCCTTCAACGCCGGCATTTTCGGCGATCTGCCGCACGGGGGCCTGAAGGGCCTTGCGGATGATCTCGATGCCGACACGCTGGTCGTCATTGTCGGGCTTCAGCCCGTCGAGGACACGGGACGCACGCAGAAGCGCGGTTCCGCCGCCGGGGACGATGCCTTCTTCAACCGCAGCGCGGGTAG
>CAXBCP010000084.1:0-4489 GCA_963974055.1 uncultured Rhodospirillaceae bacterium | reverse complement strand
CTACCCGCGCTGCGGTTGAAGAAGGCATCGTCCCCGGCGGCGGAACCGCGCTTCTATACGCCACCAAGGCGCTTGAGAAGGTCGTGCCGGGCAATGACGACCAGCGCGTCGGCGTCGATATCGTGCGGCGCGCGATTCAGGAACCGGCGCGCCAGATCGCCGAAAATTCCGGCGTTGAAGGTTCGGTCGTTGTCGGCAAGCTGCTGGAAGGCAAAAGCCAGACCTTTGGCTATAACGCCCAGACCGGCATATTCGAAGACCTGGTCAAGGCCGGCATTATCGATCCGACAAAGGTGGTGCGCATCGCACTGCAGGATGCGGCATCCGTCGCCGGCCTGCTGATCACCACCGAAGTCATGATCGCCGAGAAACCGGCCAAGGATGGCGGCATGCCCGACATGGGCGGTATGGGCGGCATGATGTAGAATTGCCTCTCCGGCTTTCGTAAATGCGCAAGATCAAGGCCCCGCTCCGGCGGGGCCTTTTTCCTGTTTGCCCGGCTTCATGAAACCGGCAACGACAGCGCGACTGGTCGGTGCGCCCCGACAGCCACCCGTTTTCGCATGACAGTCGCGCAAAACCGGACATGCCGAACCCCGCGACGCCGTTGAAAAAACCCGGTTTTCGCACTAAGACTCAGGTCTAGTTGTTCCTGCAGGAAAGATCGTCGCATGACTGTCGCAAACACCGCCCTACACTTGGCGTCGGACAACGTCGCCGCGCTGGACGGGGCAAGCGTTTCCCCGATCAAGGCGTCCATCGGTTCCCGGATTTCGGGCTACCGGTTCGACGGCAATTCGATTTCCGACGATTTCCGCGCCGCCATGCGCGACCTGCTGCACAACCGGGGCCTGGTGGTGTTCGAGCCGGGCACGGTGACGGCGGAGAATTTCACCAAATTCGGCGGCTTCCTGGGCGAGTTTTTCCACTATGCCGGGCCGCATACGCCGCGCGCGCCGGAAAACCCGGATGCGACCGTGATCAGCGCCGGCAAGGACGCCCATCTGCGCAACCATGTCTGGCATGCCGATGGCGGTTTCCGCGAAGACGCGCCGGCGTTTACGGCCCTGTTCGGCAAGGCCATTCCGCCGAACGGCGGCGACACGATGTATTCGAACACGGCCTTCGTCTACGAATCGCTCGACCCGCTTTTCGCGCAATACCTGGATTCGCTGCAGGTCATCCAGTCGCCCGACGCGACAGGCCACATCACCGACCGTTACCTCGACAAGGAGGAAGCCGCCCAGGCGCGGCTGCGCATGCCGCCCTTCGAAATGCCGCTGGTGCGGACACACCCCGTGACCGGCCGCAAGTGGATTGCGGTCAACGAATCCTACGTCTGCTACATCAAGGGCGTCAGCCGGGTTCACAGCCAGAACATCCTCGGCATCCTGTTCGACATGATCAAGGGGCCGGAGGCGACCTGCCGCTTCGAATGGGAAGAAGGCACGCTGGCGGTCTGGGACAACCGGGTCGTGCAGCACCGGGCGGTCAAGGATTACGACGGCGGCGCCACGCGGCTGCTCTATCGCTGCACGATGACGGCCTGACCGGCATGAGCGATCCCCGGTCCGACGTTCTCATCACCGTCGACGAACTGGCCGCCCGCATGTCCGGCGATGCAGGCCCCGTGATCCTCGACGTCAGCGACGACCTCGAAACCGCGCCGCTGGAACGGCCGGTCATTCCCGGCGCTTTCGCGATTTCCCTGGCGACCGACATTTCCGGCCCGGCCGCCAATCCGGGCGGACGCCGCCCCCTGCCCGATCCGGGCGTGCTGCAGGACAACCTGCGCCGCCGGGGCATAAACGCCGATTCCCTGGTCGTGGTTTACGACAATAATTCCGGCGCACAGGCCGGGCGCGCCTGGTGGACCCTGCGCTGGGCGGGCCACCAAAACGTCCGGCTTCTCGACGGCGGGCTCGCGGCCTGGACCGCGGCGGGGCACGACACCGCGGCGGAACCGGTTCATCCCACCGGCGGCGGCGATATTACGGTCGAACCGGGCGGCATGCCGGTGATCGATGCCGACGACGCCGCCGCCATAGCCCGCAACGGCGCGCTGCTCGATGCCCGCGGCAAGACCGCCTATGAGGTCGATGCGGACAAACCCGCCACCGGCCATATTCCCGGCGCGATCTGCGCCGGCGCCAGGGAGGTTCTGGGACCGGACGGAAACTTCAAACCGACCGACGAGCTCCGTGCCCTGTTCGCCGGGTTCGGGGTCGACGGCACGCAACCGGCCGGGGTGTATTGCGGCAGCGGCAATGCCGCGTCGTTCGAACTGGCCGGGCTGTACGCCGCCGGGCTCGAAGCGCCGCTGTATGTCGGATCGTGGTCGGACTGGACGGGCGATCCCGCACGGCCCGTCGTCCAGGGCGCGGAACGCGGCTAGAGAAGACGACGCGGAACGCCTCAGATCGCCGTATATCCGCCGTCGATATAGATCGTCTGGCCGGTCATGAAATCCGATGCCGGCGAGGTCAGGTAGATCAGCCCGCCCATCAGGTCCTCGACATCGCCCAGCCGGCCGACGGGAATCCGTTCCAGCATGTTTTCGCGTACCGATTTCCCGGGGTCGTTCTCGTCGAACATCCATTCGGAGACCGGCGACCGGAAGACCGTCGGACCGATGGCGTTGATATTGATGTTCTTCGCCCCCCATTCGCCGGCCAGCGCCCGGACCATGCCCTCCAGCCCCGATTTCGAGGCGCAATAGGCGGCATAGCCGCTGGCATGGCCGAGCTTTCCCCGGGTCGACGACACGACGGCGATCTTGTAGCGGTCGGCGGGCCCGGCTTCCGGTACCGGCTGGCGCGCGAACTGGCGTCCCGCCGCCTGGCAGGTCCGCCAGTAGCTGTCGAGATTGGCGTCCATGACCCTGCGCCAGCCGTCTTCGGACTGGTCCTCGACATAGGCGACGTCATTGGTGCCGAGCGCGATAAACACGATATCCAGCCGGCCATGGGCATCGACCGCCGCCCGGACGATCCGGTCGGCATGCGCCTCGGTGTCCGGCCATTGTGCGACGGCGACGGCATCGATGTCCGCCGCGCCCAGCTCGGCGGCCACGGCATCGATATTTGCCCGGTCCAGATCCGCGACCGTCAGGCGGCAGCCCGCTTCGCCGAGCGCAAAGGCCCCCGCCCGCCCGAACGTGCCCGCGGCCCCGACGACGAGCGCCGATTTTCCGGTCAGGTCGAATCGCGATAGATGACGCGAGGCCGTCATGGCGCCCCCCTTCGGTTGTTATCAGCCGGCATTCCGGCCGGACTCCCCCGCCGGTTTCCCCGGCATACGCGGAGCGTCGCCCAAAACCGGGCGGCGGGCAAGCCGCGCCGGAGCGTTGACAACAACGCCGGTTTGCACTGGACTCGTCCGATGACTGAAAAACCGCAGCATGGCGACCTGTTCGAGAACCCGATGGGCCTGGACGGGTTCGAATTCGTCGAATTCGCGTCTCCCGAGCCCGGTATCCTCGAGCCGGTATTCGACATGCTGGGTTTCGCGCGCGTCGCCGAACACCGGTCGAAGGACGTCACCCTGTACCGGCAGGGCGACATCAATTTCATCGTCAACCGGGAACCGGACAGCACCGCGTTTTATTTCGCCGAAGAACACGGCCCCGGCGCGTGCGGGCTGGCCTTCCGCGTGCGCGATTCCCACAAGGCCTATGCACGGGCGCTCGACCTCGGCGCGCAGCCCGTCGACATTCCCACCGGCCCGATGGAACTGCGCCTGCCCGCCATCAAGGGCATCGGCGGCGCGCCGCTTTACCTGATCGACCGCTACGACGTGGGCCAGTCGATCTACGATATCGATTTTTCGTTTATCGACGGCGCCGACCGCGCGCCGGCGGGGCTCGGGCTGAAGGTCATCGATCACCTGACCCATAACGTCTATCGCGGCCGCATGGATCACTGGACCGCATTCTACGAGCGCATCTTCAACTTCCGCGAAATCAGGTATTTCGACATCAAGGGCGAATATACCGGCCTGAAGTCCCGCGCGCTGACGGCGCCGGACGGCCGCATCCGGATCCCCCTGAACGAGGAAGCCTCGGGCGCGACCGGCCAGATCGAGGAATACCTGATGGCCTTCAACGGCGAGGGCATCCAGCACATCGCTTTTTCCTGCGACGACCTGATAACGACCCTGGACCGGCTGAAAGCCGCCGGCATTCCGATGATGGCGCCGCCGCCGGAGACGTATTACGAGATGCTCGAGGAACGCCTGCCCGGCCACGGCGAGCCGGTCGGCGAACTGCAGGCGCGCGGCATCCTGCTCGACGGCACGACCGCGGACGGAACGCCGCGGCTGCTGCTCCAGATTTTTTCGGAAACCCTGATCGGGCCGCTGTTCTTCGAATTCATCCAGCGCAAGATGGATGACGGTTTCGGCGAGGGCAATTTCAAGGCATTGTTCGAATCCATCGAACGCGACCAGGTCCGCCGCGGCGTTATCGACGCGACGTAGGAAGCAGCGGCCG
>CAXBCP010000083.1:0-5098 GCA_963974055.1 uncultured Rhodospirillaceae bacterium | reverse complement strand
ATATGTTCTTTTGGTTGCATATTGAAAAGGGCACAACCATGTCGGAAATATCAGAGAACGGCCCGGCTTCGGGAAATGCCGGAAAACCTGCGGAATCCGATCGCGCCGACGTAGAAGAAATTCTGGAGGCCTACCGCAACGTCGCGGAACTGTGCCGCTGGATCCCCGGCGAAGGGCAGGAGGCGGTCGAAGCACGGATTCGTGTCTATGGCGCGTTTGACCGGCTCGCGGCGCTCGAAGAAGCCGCCGGCGAACACAGCAGCGGGCTCGCGGCCCGGGAATCCGCAACATCCATGATCCGCCAGGCCCACCAACTCGCCGGCGACCATGTCGCACTCCGCCTCATGGAAGCGAGCCAGCTCAACAGCCGGGGCTTCACGCTGCGGGAAATGGAAAACTGGAGAGACGCGCTCGACATATACACCGAACTCGCAGAACTCCTCGATGACGGCGCAGACGGCAGCTACATGGCGCTGTACCTGATGGCCGCCGCCCAGGACGGCATCGGCGATATTCAGGACGCGCTCGGCGACGGGGAAGCGCGCGACGTCGCCTGGGAACGCGCCCGTATCCTGTTCCAGTCCTGCATCCACGCGAGGAACAGGGATCCCGAGGCAGGCTCCGGATCCGACCACCTCCGGAACCTGCTCGACGACGTGATCGCCAAGCAGAAAGAAGTTTCCTAGGACATATTCCGCTTACGCGGAATCGCGCATGCCCGGTGTGCCGGCGCCGGCATCGCCCCGGTCATGTCACGGGGAAGATCTCTCCGGCGCGGCAGTGAGCCCGCGCAATTTTTGCACCGCGCGGCCGTGATCGGATACTGCATAGCAATACGCGCAGCCATGGGCGCAGGTATCGTAGGCGCCGATATCGCGGCTTTCGGCGCACAGGCAGCCGTCCCGGTTGCCCTTGCGGCGGGCCGTGATCTCATACCCCGCCACGTCCGACAGCCGCGCCGCGTCGATACAGGCGGCGGCGCCCAGGGTCGCGGACAGGACATCGGGCTGGCTGCAAACGGCGGTTCCGATACCGTTATCGGCCGCAATTTCGGATAATTCGCCCAGCAAACCCCGTTTCCGGTCCCAATCGGGGTCTTCCCAGGTAAATTCATGGATCCCGGCGGCGATATTCAGCCGTCTTTCGGTCTTTTTATAGATATGGGCCGCCGAAACCACGCATTCATCGACCGAACCGGCCAGCTTGCGCGCGATATCGGCGAAATTTCGCCGGTGCCAGCCAGCATCCGTGACCGACGTGATCACCACCGGGTCGTAGCGCCAGACCACGGCGCGCGCGCCGAACCGGGCGGCCAGCGCCGCAACCTGGGCAATGGCGTCTTCGCGGCGCGGGGTATGGGCGTCGAGGGCGCGGGGATAGCCGGTAATCGTATACTGCACGACAAACGGCAGCGACAGGGCGGCGACATCGTCGAACGCATCGGCAAAGGGGGCGGCATTGCGGGTCCAGAACACGTAGCCGTCGACGCCGTCCCCCCGCAGGGCAACCCGGAACGGTTTGCCGCCATAGGGATTGGCGACCTCGACCGCGCCCGCCGCCAGACGCGCGCGGAACCAGTCTGCGAAAAACGCCGGTATATCGGTACGGTAGCTGGCGGAAACGATCATCGTCGGGGTGTCCCGGAAACACTTACAGAGCAGTTTAACGCAATCGCGCAGTTCCGGCGCCGCCGCATACCGGTTTTTGCGAAAATAACACGGTATTTCGGGGCGTTAATCTATTGTAAGACCCCTCCCGGCTACCTATATATCCACCGATCCACTCTTCATGAGTCATTTCTAACCTTGGGGGATTTCCCCTGGTGCCGTCAGGGCCACGGAAATCTGCCGAAATAACGAGGTAATATTATGGGTAAAGCAATCGGTATTGATCTCGGAACCACGAATTCGTGCGTTGCCGTGATGGAAGGTGGGGAAGCCCACGTCATTGAAAATTCGGAAGGCGCGCGCACGACGCCGTCGATGGTCGCTTTCGCCGAAGGCGACGAGCGCCTTGTCGGCCAGGCCGCGAAACGCCAGGCCGTTACCAACCCGGAAAACACCCTGTTCGCGATCAAGCGTCTGATCGGTCGTACCTACGACGACCCGACGACGAAGAAAGATCAGGAACTGGTGCCCTATAACATCATCAAGGCCGATAACGGCGACGCCTGGATCGAAGCGCGCGACGAGAAATATTCGCCGAGCCAGGTTTCCGCCTTCATCCTGCAGAAGATGAAGGAAACCGCCGAGGCGCATCTCGGCGAGGAAGTCACCGAAGCGGTCATCACCGTGCCGGCCTATTTCAACGACTCCCAGCGCCAGGCCACCAAGGACGCCGGCAAGATCGCCGGGCTCGACGTGCTCCGCATCATCAACGAGCCGACGGCCGCGGCGCTCGCCTACGGGCTCGAGAAAAAGGAAGCCGGCACCATCGCGGTCTATGACCTCGGCGGCGGCACCTTCGACGTCTCGGTCCTGGAAATCGGCGACGGCGTGTTCGAGGTGAAATCCACCAACGGCGACACGTTCCTCGGCGGCGAGGATTTCGACGCGCGCATCATGGATTACCTGGCCGACGAGTTCAAAAAAGAGAACGCGATCGACCTGCGCGACGACAAGCTTGCCCTGCAGCGCCTGAAGGAAGCTGCGGAAAAGGCGAAGATCGAACTGTCGGGTTCGTCCCAGACCGAGGTCAACCTGCCGTTCATCACGGCCGACCAGAACGGCCCGAAGCATCTCAACCTGAAACTCACCCGCGCCAAGCTCGAAGCGCTGGTCGACGACCTGATCGAACGCACGGTCGGGCCGTGCAAGGCCGCGCTGAAAGACGCCGGCGTCACCGCCGGTGAAATCGACGAGGTCATCATGGTCGGCGGCATGACCCGCATGCCCAAGGTGCTCGAGACGGTGAAGAACTTCTTCGGCCGCGACCCCCATCGCGGCGTCAACCCGGACGAGGTTGTCGCCATCGGGGCCGCCATCCAGGCCGGCGTGCTGAAAGGCGACGTGAAGGACGTGCTGCTGCTCGACGTCACGCCGCTGTCGCTCGGCATCGAAACGCTGGGCGGCGTGTTCACCCGCCTGATCGACCGCAACACCACGATCCCGACCAAGAAAAGCCAGGTCTTTTCAACCGCCGAGGATTCCCAGAACGCGGTCACCATCCGGGTGTTCCAGGGCGAACGCGAAATGGCGGCGGACAACAAGCTGCTCGGCCAGTTCGACCTGGTCGGCATCCCGCCCGCACCCCGCGGCGTGCCGCAGGTCGAGGTCACGTTCGACATCGACGCCAACGGCATCGTGAATGTCGGCGCCAAGGACAAAGCGACCAACAAGGAACAGACCATTCGCATCCAGGCATCCGGCGGACTGTCGGACGAGGATATCGAAAACATGGTCAAGGACGCCGAACAGCACGCGGCGGACGACAAGACGCGCCGTGAATCGGTCGAAGCCCGCAACCAGGCGGACGGTCTGATCTACACGACCGAAAAGACCATGACCGAACATGGCGATGCCCTGTCGGCCGAAGACAAGACGGCCATCGAAGACGCCATCGCGGATCTCAAGTCCGCCCTGGAAGGCGACGATGTCGCGGCGATCACCGCCAAGACCGAGACGCTGGCCCAGGCCGCCCAGAAGCTCGGCGAAGCCCTGTACAAGTCGCAGCAGGAAGAAGCTGCGGCGGGCATGGACATGGGCGGCGAAGACATGGGCGACGCCGGCGACGCATCCGGCAGCGGCGGCGAAGACCCCAACGTGGTCGATGCCGACTTCGAAGAGGTCGACGACGACCAGCCGAAGGACAAATCGGCCTGATTGGTTGCCTTGGGGCAAAAAAAGGCAGTCCGATTACGCGAACACGTTCGACGATCGCGCACCGGTGCCCGCCAGCACCGGTGCGTTCGTTGAAAAAGGGGCGTTGAGCAATGGCGAAACCTGATTTTTACGAGACCCTGGGGGTCGATCGCGGCGCAGACGACGCGGCGCTGAAAAGCGCCTATCGCAAGCTCGCGATGAAATACCACCCCGACCGCAATCCCGACGATGCGACCGCGGAAGCCAAGTTCAAGGAAGCGAACGAGGCCTATGACGTCCTGAAAGATCCCGACAAACGCGCCGCCTACGACCAGTTCGGCCATGCCGCGTTCGAAGGCGGCGGGCCGGGCGCCGGCCAGGGCGGCGGCGGATTCGGGTTCGGCGGCGGCGGCTTTGCCGATATCTTCGACGAAATGTTCGGCGATTTCGGCGGCGGCGGACGCGGCGGCAATCGCGGCCGGCCGGGCGCCGCCCACGGCGCCGATCTTCGCTACAACATGCAGATCAGCCTGGAAGATGCATTCCAGGGACGCGAAACCCAGATCCGCGTGCCGACGGCCGTCGGCTGTACCGACTGCAACGGCTCGGGCGCGGCCAAGGGATCGCACCCGTCGACCTGCGGCGCCTGCCAGGGCCGCGGCAAGGTGCGCGCCCAGCAGGGCTTTTTCACCATCGAACGCACCTGCCCGACCTGCAACGGTGCGGGACAGACGATCGAGGACCCGTGCGGCAGCTGCGGCGGCCAGGGCCGCGTGCGCAAGGAAAAGACGCTCAAGGTCACCATCCCGGCGGGGGTCGAGGACGGCACCCGCATCCGGCTCTCCGGCGAAGGAGAGGCGGGATCTATGGGCGGCCAGACGGGCGATTTGTACATTTTCGTGGCGGTCGCGCCGCACCGCATGTTCCAGCGCGACGGCGCGGATCTGCATCTGCGCGTGCCGATCCCGATGGCGACGGCGGCGCTCGGCGGTTCGGTCGAAGTGCCGACCATCGAAGGCAAGCGCGCCAAGGTCACCGTGCCCAAGGGCACCCAGGCCGGCCACCAGTTCCGGCTGCGCGGCAAGGGCATGTCGATCCTGCGCAGCCAGGCCCGCGGCGATATGTATATCGACGTCAATGTCGAAACGCCGGTCAACCTGTCCAAGCGCCAGGAAGAATTGCTGCGCGAATTCCAGGGCGAAAAACCGGCCAAGGGCCAGTCGACCACCAGCCCCGAATCCGAAGGCTTTTTCTCGCGCGTCAAAGAGCTGTGGGACGACCTGACGGACTGACGCGGC
>CAXBCP010000082.1:0-5123 GCA_963974055.1 uncultured Rhodospirillaceae bacterium | reverse complement strand
CTTGACCGCCCTGCCCGGTATGGCGACACTCACGCCATGACCCCTTATGAACTTCTCGGCGTCGCGCGCGGCGCGGACCTCGACGACATCAAGCAGGCCTACCGCGCGCTGGCCAAAAAGCTGCATCCGGACGCCAATGCCGGCGACGCGGAAGCCGCCGAGCGCTTCAAGTACATCACGGCCGCCTATAACCTGCTCGCCGACCGGCACAAGCGCGCCGAGTTCGACCGCAACAGCCCGGCCACCGCCGGCGACGGCAATGCGCAGCCGTGGCAGAAGGGCGGCACCTGGTTCGATTTCGAGATCGACGAAACCACCGGCGAGCGCACGATCGACCTGTTCGGCGACGTCGCGGGCACCCGGCTCGGGCGGGTCAAGGGCGCCGCCGCCACGTCGCTCTGGCTCAAGGGCGAAGACATCGCGGAGACGCTCAGGGTCACGCAGTCGGAGGCGAAAGCGGGCATCTGCAAGCTGGTCAACACCATGACCGGGCTGACGGTGGCGGTGGATATCCCCGAAGGAACGGCGGACGGCGATATCGTCACCCTGCGCGGCTTCGGGATCGAGGGTTTCGGCGGCGGCCCGCCGGGCGACCTGAACGTGATCGTCAGCGTTATTCCAGACCCTTCGATTGAAGAGCGCGGCTGATGGCCCGCCTGTCGACCTCGTCCCCCACGCCGCCGGCGGCCTGATGCAGCCCCAGCCGTTCGCGGTATACCCGCGCGATGTTCTTGCGCGCCGAGGTCGACATCGACAGGAAGTTCCCGGCGATCTCGCGGCTGTCGGGATCGGCCCGGAGGATTTTGGCCTTGGCGTCGAAGCCGATCGGGCGGCCGCGATGGACGATGATCAGGCGGACGCGCGCCGTGTCCCCGGCCGCATAGCCGCCGCGAAATCCGAGCGCGCGGAAACCCTCGATGCTCCAGTCGGCAATGGCGTAGCTCACGCCGTCGAGCACCAGCATCGCGTTCTTCTCGGGAAGCCGGTACATGCGACGGCGCTCCCGCGGATCCTTCTTTTTCTGGCGAAAAAGTCCGAGCACTGATTTTGCCTGATCGTTACAACCGTCCCAAGTGTCTCCCGGACGGCGTAAATTTACGGTTAATCAACCTTGTTTCGATCCAGCGCCGTTTGGGCGGCGCAGACATCGACCCCGGCGGCATCCTCGAATATCCGTATTAACTGCGTAATATCAACATCATCTCCCAGTTTATTCAGCGCGGACCTGAAGACTTCCCGGGCATAATTGCCGGTCGTCAGCGGCACCTGCATGTCCTGTCCGAGCTTGGTCGCCAGGGTCAGGTCCTTGTGCATCAGGGCGAGGCCGAAATCCTGGTTCAGCCGGCCCGGAATGACGAATCTGGGCAGCGACGTATCGGCGACATAGCCCCGCCCCGATCCTTTCGACAGAATCTCGGCAAACCGCATGGGCTCGATCCCCGCCTTGGTCGCCAGCACCAGCCCCTCGAAGGTCGCAAGGCGGATACAGGACGAGATCATGTTGTTGATCAGCTTCATCGCATGGCCGGCGCCGGTCTCCCCCGCATGGAGGATATTGGGGCTGATGGATTCGAAGGCGGGCTTCACCCTGTCGAACAGGGCTTCGGGCGCGCCGATCATGATCGCGATCGTGCCCTGCTCCGCCCCCGACACGCCGCCCGATACCGGCGCATCGATCAGGTCGATCCCCTGTTCGGCGAGGCGTGCGGCCATTTCCTTCGTCGCCAGCGGATCGCCCGTCGTCATGTCGGCGATCAGCGCCCCCTTCGGCAGCGACGCCGCCACGCCGTCGGGCCCGAACAGGACCTGCTCGACCTGCACCGAGGTCGGCAGGCAGGTCAGGACCAGTTCCGCGCCCGACGCCCCGACCCCTTCCGGGCCGTTCGCCGCGATCGCGCCGTCGGCGACGAGGGCATCGATCGCCGCCTGGTTCATATCCCAGACATGCAGCGTGTGATCGCGCATCAGACGGCGGGCAAGCGCCGCCCCCATGTTGCCGAGGCCGATAAATCCGATATCCGTCAATTGTCTCTCCCGTGAGGTAAGTTGATTCAGCCCGCGAATTTGAAGACCGGCTTGCCGTCCGGCCCGCCGCCGACGATATGCCCGCCGCCCGCGCCGGCGAAATGGGCGGGCAGCACCATCGTGTCCGTTTCCGCATGCCTGTCCACGAACGCGGTGCGGGTGCGGCGCGACAGGTCCGGGTCTTCGCAGAAAATGCTGGACCACTGGGCTTCCGGCACCTGCAGCGGGTGATGCATCATGTCTCCGCAGAACACCCCGTGGGCGCCGCTATGCTCGACATGCAGACACACCGCGCCGGGCGTGTGCCCCGGCGTGTGTTCGAGCCACAGCCCGGTGTCGATTTCATGATCGCCGGCGACCATCGTCGCCTGGCCGGCTTCGACCACCGGCAACACGCTGTCGATGAACGAATCCCGCGCCCAGTCCTGGCTGCGGTGTTCCTTCTCCCAGTAATCGTATTCGACCTTGTGAAACAGGTATTTCGCATTGGGGAATGTCGGCACCCAGCGGCCGTCCAGCAGCCTGGTGTTCCAGCCGACATGATCGGTATGGAGATGGGTGCACATCACGATATCGATGTCTTCCGGCGTCACCCCCTGGGCGCGCAGATTGTCCATCCACGGCCATTTCTGATGGTGCCAGTTCGGCCGCAACGGCCGCTCCTTGTCCTCACCGACGCAGGAATCGATGAGGATCGTCAGCCGTTCCGTGCGTACCAGATAGCTGCGGAAGGCCATGATGATATGACCGGTCCCGGGATCGACGCTGTGCGGTTCCAGCCAGCCGCGATGGGCTTCGACCGCCGCGCGCGTCGCATCGGGATACATTTCCAGCGGATCGCGGTAGATTCCCTGCCATTCCAGCACGCCGCCGACGGTGATACCGCCTATATTGAGTGTCGTCATCCCGGCCTCCTCCGATATTGTTTCCGGCAATCTAACAGATTTATATGCTCCGGCATTGCGGGTATAGTTTTGCCGTAAATCAAAAATAAGGGGGTATGCGAAATGAAGAGATCCATGGCCGCGCTTGGCCTGCTGCTGCTTTTACCGGCGTCCCAGGCAATGGCGGAAACACTGCTCGAACGCGGCACTTACCTGATGAAAAGCGTCGTTGCCTGCGGCAATTGCCACACCGCCAAGGGCGGCCCGATGGCGCAGCACGAACTCGCCGGCGGCTTCCCGATGAAGGAAGGACCGATCGACGCGATCACGCCGAACCTGACGCCGGACAAGGAAACGGGTATCGGGAACTGGACCGACGCCCAGCTCATGGTCGCCATTCGCGACGGCAAACGCCCCGACGGATCGCTGATCGGCCCGCCGATGCCCTATGAGATGTATCGCGGCCTCTCCGACCGGGATACCAGGGCCATTATCGCCTATCTGCGGAACCTGAAGCCGGTCAAGAACGCGACCCGGAAATCCGTGTACAAAATGCCGCTGCCGCCTGCATACGGCCCGCCCGTGGGGTCCATCCCGGACGTGCCGCGCACCGACAAGGTCGCCTATGGCGCCTACCTGGCGGGCCCGGCGGGACATTGCATCGAATGCCACACGCCGATGACCAAACCGCCGATGCGCGACTACGAAAACATGAAGGGCGCCGGCGGGTTCAAGTTCGAGGGTCCGTGGGGCGAAAGCATCGCCGCCAACATCACGCCCGACATGGAAACCGGTCTCGGCAAATGGACCGACGCCCAGATCAAGACGGCGATTGCGACGGGGGTCCGCCCGGACGGCGCCAAGCTTCGTCCGCCGATGGCGTTCTCCTATTACAAGAACATCAGCGATGAAGATCTCGACGCGATCGTCGCCTATCTCCGGTCGCTGAAGCCGGTGAAACACAAACTGCACTGACCGGCGCAGCCGAAACGGAAAATGGCGGCCCAACCGGCCGCCATTTTTTATGCAGGCGTATTTACGGGCGCACCGTCACGACAGCCGCGCGGCGAACAGCTTGTCCAGCTTGCGGGCAATTTCGGGCTCGACGTCGACAAAAGTGCCGCCGACGCCCTGGT
Organism: uncultured Rhodospirillaceae bacterium; assembly: GCA_963974055.1. Taxonomy (GTDB): domain Bacteria; phylum Pseudomonadota; class Alphaproteobacteria; order MPNO01; family UBA830; genus CAXBCP01. The sequence continues at coordinate 1,078 of CAXBCP010000082.1, read as the reverse complement.
TTTCCCGGTTGAGACGCTTGACCTGGCCGTCCAGGTGGAAACCGAAGCTCCGGCCCTTGTGCGGAATGATCAAGCGCACCCGGACCCGGTTGCCGACCTTGAGATTTCCGCGATAGGGCGCGATCTGGAAACCTTTCGGGTTCCAGTCAATCAGCGGATAACTTGCGCCGTCGAGCACGAGCGTCGCCCGCTTTTCGGTGAGCCGCGGCAGTCTCCGCCTGTCCTGCCCGGCATCCTTCGCACCGCCGAACGCAGATTTGAGCAATCCAATAACCATGGTCCCAGTCCGGATGTAAACCGGACCAAGGATTACCGAACAGGCTTAAAATAAAATTAATCCGCGTCCCGGGCGGCGCACGGTCACAACAGGCGGGCGGCGAATAACTTGTCAAGTTGGCATATTATCAATAGCTTACGCTATTGGCGCTTCAGAAAACCTGACGTTATCCAGATTGTTATTTGGAAGATGTTTATTTGATCGTCGGCCAAGGCTATGACAATGTTTCTTTCCGCAAAGAGCGTTCACAGGTTCCCTGAATTCTTTTCGGACGAGCAGTTTCGGGAAATACAATCCTATATCGACCGGCTCCTGCGCAAACACCCCCAGCAAAGGTCAATAAAGAAGTCGGACACCGGCCTGACCGCACGGGAAATAATAAATCAAAGCAGATACGCTTCTTATTTCGATAAAATGGGGATCGACTACGAAAAAAGCTATATTAATATCGGATGTATAAATACTCAAAATGCCGAATCCGAAAAAAATTGGCATTTCGACCACTCCGAATACACGTTAATTGTTCCTATTTTTCTGTCCGGCACCCGGAAAGGAACCATTTACTCCGTATTTCTCAGCAGAGACAAAGGTATATTGAAATACATAACCAAAATCATAAACCGGTTTTTAATTCTTCTTGCGGTCCGTGAAGAAGAATTTGAAATCAACAAAGGGTTTATTATTCCGGGAACAAAGCTTTACCACACGTCTCCGCGAATAGAGAGAAACGCGACGAGAGTTATTCTGGTCGCGCACCTGTCGACGCTCGGGCAGATATGAAGGATGCGCCTGACCGGTCGT
>CAXBCP010000081.1:0-5129 GCA_963974055.1 uncultured Rhodospirillaceae bacterium | reverse complement strand
CCGAACTTTGCCCAACCGGACCGGGATCGGTCGATCCCGCATGCCGGGCCGTTGTGCTGCGCGCCTGTTTCGGGCGCTCCCGGGGCGGCTTCCCTTCGGGTGCATGGGGTTGAATTGCGGGTTTCGGGGTGCGAGGGGATCCCGGGGGTCCCGGGGGGTATTCCGGGTTCCGGAATCCCATAGCCCTTCCCTTCGGGTGTATGGGGTTGTTTTACGGGTTTGGGTGCGGGTTTGAGTTCGGGTCTGGGTTCGGGCCGGCGTCGGCGCCGGGGGCGGCAATGAAAGGATGGATTACATTCGGGTTCTGCTGAAAATTCTGAGAGACAATCTCCCGCTTTTCGCCGGCGGCGGCACCCTCGCGGGGTTTCATTTCCACGGCGATGCCTGGCTTGTCGGGCTCACCGATCCGCTGGTCGCCACCGCCCTGTTCGCGTGGATATTCGCCGCCATGCTGTGGTCGGCCTTCGGCGTCGTCCACCATGCCGACCGGCTCGCCGGCATCCTGCGGGAGCCCTACGGCACGCTGGTCCTGACCGCCGCCGTGATCGTGATCGAGGTATCGCTGATCGCCGCCATCATGCTCACCGGCGAAGCCGCGCCGACGCTGGCGCGCGACACCATGATGGCGGTGCTGATGCTGGTCCTCAACGGGCTGATCGGCAGCGCCCTGCTGATCGGCGGGCTGCTCCACCGGGAACAGGACTACAACCTGCCCGGCGCGCGGGCGTTTCTCAGCGTGCTGATCCCGCTCGCGGTATTCGCGCTGGTGCTGCCGGATTTCACGGTATCGACGGCGGCGCCGACCTTCTCGCCCGGCCAGGCGCTGTTTTTCGCCCTGCTGACGGCGGCGCTTTACGCGGTCTTCCTCGCGATCCAGACCGGGCGCTACAACGCGTTTTTCAGGGACAGCACGCCTGTCAGGAACGGCCGGGACGGTATGACGGCCGCCGGCGCCCAGACCGGCGCCCAGACCGGCCCGGCGCCCGATCCGGCGCCGGCTGCGGCAGCCGGTGCGGCAACCGGCGGCGGCGCGGTTCCGCGGCCCGGCCTGTATCATGCGGTCTTCCTGGTGCTGACCCTGATCCCGATCGTGCTGCTGTCGACGCGCATGGCCGTGCTGGTCGATTTCGGCACCTCCAAGCTCGGCGCGCCGACCGCGTTCGGCGGTATCGTCATCGCGTTCCTGGTGCTCACCCCCGAAGGCATCGCGGCGATGAAGGCGGCGATCGCCAACCATCTGCAGCGCTCGGTGAACCTGCTGCTCGGCGCCGCCCTGTCGACGATCGGCCTCACCGTGCCGGCGGTGCTGGCGATCGGCCTCGTGACCGGCAAGGAGGTCGTGCTCGGGCTCGACCAGGTCGGGATGGTGCTGCTGCTGCTGACCCTGCTGGTCAGTTCGATCACCTTCGGCGGCGGGCGGACCAACCTGCTCCAGGGCGCGGTTCACCTGGTGATTTTTCTCGCCTATCTGGGGCTGGTTTTTAATCCGTGAGCCGCGCGCCGGCGCTCTCCCCTTCCGGCGGATGTTGCTCTAGAATATGTCCCGGAATCCAGACAGGCATGCCCCGGCGGGTTGGGGCCGTTAACAGAACAAGAGGAACGAATTCGTGATTATCGATTGCCACGGCCACTACACCACCGAGCCCGAACAGCTGACGGAATACCGCAAGTCGCAACTGGCGGGGCTCGATGCCGATCCGTCCTTCATGCCGACGCGGGCCGACCTGAAAATCACCGACGACGAGATCCGCGAACGGCTCGAGCCGGCGCAGCTCAAACTGCAGCGCGAGCGCGGCACCGACCTCACCATCTTTTCGCCGCGCGCCGTCGGCATGGGCCACCACCTCGGCACCGAGCAGACCGGCTATTACTGGGCCGAAATCTGCAACAACATGGTGCGCCGCGTCTGCGACATGTATCCGGACAAGTTCGTGCCGGTGTGCCAGCTGCCGCAATTTCCCGGCGTGGAACCGAAGAAGTCGATCCCCGAACTCGAACGCTGCGTCAACGAGATGGGCTTCATCGGCGTCAACGTGAACCCCGATCCGTCCGGCGCCATGTGGACCGACCCGCCGATCACCGACAAGTGGTGGTACCCGCTATGGGAGAAGATGGTCGAGCTCGACGTGCCGGGCATGCTGCACGTGTCGGGCTCGTGCAACCCGAACTTCCATCATACCGGCGCCCATTACATCGCCGGCGACACGACGGTGTTCATGCAGCTCATCCTCGGCGACCTGTTCAGGGACTTCCCGACGCTGAAATTCATCATCCCCCATGGCGGCGGCGCGGTGCCGTTCCACTGGGGCCGCTACCGCGGCCTCGCCCAGGACATGGGCAAGCCGACCCTGGACGAACACCTGCTCGACAACGTGTTCTTCGATACCTGCGTCTATCACCAGCCCGGCATCGACTGCATGACCAAGGTGATCCCGACCAAGAACATCCTGTTCGCCTCCGAAATGGTCGGCGCGGTGCGCGGCATCGATCCCGAAACCGGGTTCAATTACGACGACACCAAGCGCTATATCGACGGCACCCCGAACCTGACCGACGCCCAGCGCGCCGACATCTTCAGCGGCAACGTGCAAAAGGTGTTCAGCCGCCTCAAGGTCTAGGGGAGGCAGGCAGGGCGTCTCGAAAAACGACGCCCTGTCATCCCGGCCCTGAACAGTCCCCTCGCCCCAGCGGGGAGAGGGGACAATAGGGTGGGGGCTTTCGTACCCGGCCCGAACCCGGCCCTGACGGCGCTAGACCGTCGCGCGGGCCTTGCCTTTTTCGGCGACCATTTCTTCCTGGCAGGCCTCGGCGTATTTGAGCTCGGGGTCGAGGACCACGGCGATCGAGCGCACCTTCATGTGTTCGGGGTCGCGGCCGGGCGGCAGGATGCCCTTGTCCTTCAGGTCGTTGGCGGCCTTGCGCAGGCGGTTGCGGGTCATGACGATGCCGTAATCGGTCGGGACCAGGTTCTCGCGGCTGCGGTCGACGATCGGGCCCATGGATTCCTGCAGGCTGGCATCCTGCATGCCGAAGCCGAACACGCCGGAATAGGTCTCGCCGCGCTTCTGGGCCTCGCGGTCCATCATGTAGTCGTTGTCGCTGTTCTGGACGGGCCGGAAGGTGCCCGGGATGTTCTCGGTATGGATGCCCTTGCCGTCGAGGCAGGCCTGGCGTTCCTCCGCGGTCAGCGGGCGGTTGGGGTGGTAGTCGTAGCTCCACGTCCAGCAGTTCTCGTCGTCGATCGGCACCCAGAAATGGCCGTGCTGCGGGTGGTCGGCGCGCGGCGGGATCATGGTGAAACAGGGCATCACCCACTGGGTGACGCGCCAGTAATGCTTGCCCTCGGCGTTGCGGCGGGCGCCGATATACAGCCCGCCCTCGGACGGCTCGACCTCGAAGACGGGCTTCAGGTCGCCCATGTTGTAGCTGTTGGCCTTGGCGCCCTTGAACAGCGGATCGCGCTCCAGTTCGCGGGAATGGAGGAACGATACATGGCTCGAATCGATGCCGCCTTCGAGCGCCTGCAGCCAGTTGTTTTCCTGGATGCGCTTGGTCGTCACGGTCTGTTCCGGGGCGACGGTGGCGAATTCCCACAGCGGTTCGGGCGGCGTGGTTTCCTTCGGGCCCATATAGGTCCACAGCACGTCGCCGACCTTGATCAGCGGATAGGCGGTCAGGCTGACCTCTTCCTTGAACTTGCTGTCCTCCGGCTCCGACGGGATATCGACGCACTTGCCCTCGACGTCGAACTTCCAGCCGTGATAGGGGCAGCGCAGGCCGCATTCCTCGTTGCGGCCGAACCACAGCGACACCCGGCGGTGGGCGCAGAATTCCTCCAGCAGGCCGTAGCGGCCGTCGCTGTCGCGGAAGGCGATCATCTTTTCGCCGAGCAGCTTGACCCGCACCGGCGGGCAGTCGTTCTCCGGCAGTTCGGAGGCCAGCATCGCCGGCAGCCAGTATTGCCGGAACAGCTCTCCCATGGGGGTGCCGGCGTCGGTCTGGGTCAGCAGGTCGTTCACTTCCTTGCGAAGCATAAGGTGTCTCCCGATCACTCTTGCCGCCCGGTTTTAGCTCCGGGCAGGGTTATTTCAGACAATCTCTATAGCTGTCCGGGGTTGTTCGGCCAAATATTTTGTGACAATGGCTACCATTCAGACAGTATACAGCCATTTTAGCCCGAACGGGCCCCGACAACAGCCCAATTACCCTAGAAAGACACCCGGTTCATGGCCTTGATCGAAATCAACGGGATCGAAACCCACTACGAAATCCGCGGCGACGGGCCGGCCCTGCTGATGTATGCGCCGGGCGGGTTCGACGCGCGGATCGAACAATGGACCGATCTCGGCGTCTACAAGCGCATCAGGCTGCTCGACCGACTGCCGGCGAAGTATAAATGCATCCTGTTCGACCGGCGCGAAAACGGCCTTTCCGGCGGAAGGGTGGAACGGATCACCTGGGATCATTACGTCGCCCAGGGGGCCGGGCTGCTGGACGCGCTGGATATCGAAAACGCGCATGTCATGGGCGGCTGCATGGGGTGCAGCCCGGTGGCGGCGTTCGGCGTGGCCCATCCGGACCGCACGCTGTCGATGGTGCATTACTGGCCGGTGGGCGGCGCGAAGTACCGGATCAGCAGCCACGAGCGTTTCGCCGCCCATGTGGATTTCGTCGCGGAGAACGGCCTCGCCGCCGTGGTCGACCTCGTGCGCAGCCACGACCTCAGCTTTTCGAAAGACCCGCGCGGCGGTCCGTGGGGCCAGCCGATCCGCAATTCGGACGCCTTCGCCGCGTCCTATGCCGGCATGGACAGGGCGGCGTATATCGACACCGTCACGGCGATGTATCGCGGCCTGTTCGACCGCGACACGGCCCCCGGCGCCGAACCCGAAGACCTGCTGGAGCTCGATATCCCGAGCCTTGTCGTGCCCGGGAACGACGATTTCCACGCCACGTCGGCGGCGCGGTACCTGCAGGAATGCCTGACCGGTTCCGAATACTGGGACGTGCCGGTCGACGAACAGACCGCAGACAACGCGCCGCAGCGGGTCCTCGATTTTCTCGACGGCGTGCCCGCCTAGAGCGTTTCATGTTTTGACGGAAGCGTATCCAGCGTTTTCGAAGTAGTT
>CAXBCP010000080.1:0-5427 GCA_963974055.1 uncultured Rhodospirillaceae bacterium | reverse complement strand
TCGCCATGCCGTTATCGCCCTGGATATTCTGGTTCCAGGACGCATCGCCTGTCATGCCGAGCGGGCGCCAGATCTTGGTCTCGACGATTTGGGCGAGCGGCGCGTTATAGATGCCGCGAACGACCGCGGACAGCACCTGGGTATTGGCGCTGACATAGTGCAGGTCCTGACCAGCGGGCCGGTCGCGTTCAATTGCGGCCACCAGCTCGTCGATATTCTGGCCATATATATTGGCGCCGAGGAAAAGGCGGCGGATGTCGGAACCCGGCGCGTTATAGTCTTCCTCGAAATCGACGCCCGCCGACATCATCAACAGATGGCGAAGCGTGGTCTGCCCGTAGGCTGTGCCGGCATATTGTGGCGCGAACATTTCGGCGGTCTGGTCGAGGCTGCCGATATGGCCGTCCTGCATCGCCATCGCGATCAGGGTCGCGACAAAACTCTTGCCGACCGACCAGCTGGTATGCCGGGTCTCGACCGTGGCATCGAGCCTGTATTCCTCGTGCACGACGACGCCATCATGCAGCACGATCAGCCCGGTGGCATCGGAGTCTGTTTGCCAGGCATCAACCGTCCGGGTCTGGCCGTCGAACTCGAAATGGACATCGTCATTGCGGCTGTCGCGGGTCAGGGGAATCGCCGAATCCTGTGCGGAAATCGTCCGGTAGGGGAAAATATCGTCCATATTGCGAAATGTGGGAACGAGCTGGTCCGGCTGCGTGGCGGCCTGAATCTCGGCCGGGGAGTACTCGGACCATGGCCGGTAATACCAGCCGGCGGCGATCACTGTCAGGGTTGCGATAATCGCACCCAACCCTATGAAAAATCTTTTCATTTCTCTCCCCACAGTCTGCAAAATGAACGCTGTTCACTTGGCAGCCTAGCAGAGTCCGGGCGGGATGAAAGAGGTTCGCAGTGGCGATGATGCGAATTTGTAAGTGCGGTATGCATGCATCATGTCAGAACCTTTTTCGTCTGAACCGGAAAAACGGGCTGACAGGAGGGGGCGGGAATGCTCAAATGGGCCTAGATACGCGGATCGGTTGGTTAAAAAAAACCGCGTCTTAAGGGGAGAAAAATTCACATGAAAATATTCTCAAAAGCGGCTGTCATGGGCACGACCGCCATTCTTAGCGGATTGATTGCCGCGTCCGGCGCGCTCGCGCAGGTCGAGACGATCACCGTCACCGCGCAAAAGCGCGAACAGACGCTGCAGGACACGCCGGTATCGGTTGCTGTCGTCACCGGCGAGCAAATCGAACAATCGCAAATCCGCGATGCAGCCGATCTGCAGATGCTGGTCCCATCGCTGCGCGTTTCAGAGTTCGCCACGTCGACCAATACGGAGTTCAACCTCCGTGGTATCGGGACGTCGAGCTTCAACCCGGGCCTCGAGCCTTCGGTTGGCGTCTTCATCGATGGCGTCTATCGCCCGCGCTCCGGCTCGGCGATCAATGACCTGTTGTCGGTTGAGCGCGTCGAAGTTATCCGCGGTCCACAATCGACCCTGTTTGGCCGTAATACGCCAGCCGGTGTTGTCAGCATCCTGACCCAGAAGCCGGAATACGAGTTCGGTTATACGGGCGAAGTGACGATCGGCAATTTCGGCTCGCGCATCCTGCGCGGCACCGTGACCGGCCCGCTGTCCGACAGCATGGCCTTCCGTCTTGATGCCACGACGCATACGAATGATGGCTACATCACCGCCGAAGATGGCCGCGACATCAATAATCGCGATCGTCAGAGCTATCGTGGTCAGCTGTTGTGGAATCCGGGCGATAACACTGAAATTCGCGTGATCGCCGATTTCGGCACGATTGACGAGAATTGCTGTGCCGCACCGTTTGCCTATTACGATCCGATCGACCTGGGGGCCATTGTAGGTCTCGGCGGCACCGCCGTTCCGGCTGATCCGCATGGCGGCCGCATCGCGATTGATGGCGACCTGAACACCGTGCTGGACACGTCCGGCATCTCCTTCCAGGTCGATCATGATTTCGACGCCTTTACGCTCACCAGCATCACGTCCTGGCGCAATTACGACGAAGACCAGAATTTCGACGCCGACTTCTCGGACCTCGATCTGGTCAGCAACCGTCATATCCAGAACCAGTATGACAGCTTCACCCAGGAATTCCGGCTGACCTCGACCGGCGACAACACGGTCGACTGGATGCTGGGCGGGTTCTATTACGACAACCAGCTGCACTTCCGGAATTCGACGCCTTACGGCGCCGATGCGCGGAACTTCTTTGATGCTGCATCGGCACCCAGTGTCGCGGCACTGGTTTCCAGCCTCGGTCTGCCTGCCGGTACTGGCGGTATCACGTTGCTGGAGTTCTTCCTCGACATGAACCAGGGCGCCGGCGTCGGCAATTTCGTGCCGCTGGCCTCGGGCAGTGCAGCCCTGCCCACGACGCCTGCCGAGGGCTTCATCGACACCACGCATGGTCTGATTTCGGAAGATTATCAGTATGACACCGAGGCCTGGTCCTTCTTTGGCCAGCTCGATTTCAACGTGACGGATAACTTCACGGTCACGGTCGGCGGTCGTTATTCGAACGAAGACAAGACGATGGTCACCCAGATCAATCAGCCTGATCCGATGTCGGCCTTCAGCTTCCTCGATCTGGCGCAGGACCTGCGTCTGGTCGCACCGGGCTTCTGTAATCCGGGCCTCTTCCCGGTCATCGGCGGCGATGCCTGCGCCTACCTGGTGCCGGTCGTTCTGCTCGGCCAGGGCGCGACGCATTACCCGGATCCTCTGGGTGGCGCACCGATCCCGATCGACCCGACTTCGCCACTGCCATCCTACCTGGCCGGCACAGCCTTTAACCCACTGCTCGGCTTTAGCGCCTTCCAGAACTGGGAACCGGTCAATGCGGCTGATTTCCCGACCTCGCGTAACGACACCAATTTCTCGGGCAATATCATCCTGTCCTATGACGTGTCGGATACGCTGAACGTCTATGCGAGCTATGCCACAGGCTTCAAGCCAGGCGGCTTCAACGTCTCGACCAATGCGGCCTTCACCGGCGTGTTCGAGTTTGAGGAGGAGACCTCCAGCTCGTTCGAAATTGGTATGAAGGGTGCCCTGTTCGACAACCACCTCGCCTATGCGGTGGCCCTGTTCGACCAGGAAATCGAAGGCTTCCAGACAAACAACTTCGTGGGTAACGGTTTCGCCCTCGAGAATGCCGGTTCCATCCAGGTTTCCGGTCTCGAGTTCGAGGGTACATGGGCACCGACCCCTGGTCTGGTCTTCACCGGTGGCTTCACCTACCTGTTTGAAAGCAAGTATGGCGACTACCAGTACGCGCCTTGCCCCGATGGCTTTAACGGCGTCGGCGTCTGGGATGCGGGTGATCCGGACTACGCACTTTGCGAAGTGGGTGCCGAGCGCACCAATACCGCTGGTGTAACAGCGCTGTTCAACGATCTGTCGGGGCGTGATCGCGGCAATTCCGAGTTCGTCGGATCGATCACCGGTACCTATACCTGGGCTGTTGCCGATACCATGGAAGCCTTTGTTCGCGCTGAAGCGACCAATATCTCCAGCTTCGGCCTCACCACCTCGCAGGACCCACGTAGTTTTGCCAACCAGGATGGTTTCACCATGGTCAATGGCAGCTTCGGCATCGGTGCCGAGGACGGCCGTTGGGGTCTCCAGTTCTGGGGACGCAACCTGTTTGAACAAGAGTATGTCAAGGGTGCCTTCCCGTCGGTCGGTTATCTGGGAAGCAGCGTCAATGCTTATCCTGGCGATCCACGGACCTATGGTGTGACCCTGCGTATCCGCGGGTAAACAGCGTTCAATTTTCGCTTTGAATGGGGGCGAAGGCTGTATAGCCTTCGCCCTTATTCTTTGTGGGAGCGCGCAATGATGCTCGTTTTGTTACTCGCGGGTTCGCTTACCGGTGTTGCTGCCATGGTGGCCTTGAACCATTGGCTTGGGCTGGCTGAGCCAGCGTGCCTGCGCGATCTTGACGAGGCCGTTGAGCGACTGGATACGGATGCCGTCGGGTTTGATGCCGGTGAGGCTGTGCTGGCCGAGGACGGCACCGCAGCGCTGGTCGAAGCCGCTGATGGCAGCTGCATCGGCCTGCTCGCCGCCCGGGGCGACCAATTCGTCATCCGGTATTTGAAACCGGGACTGGTACAGGCGGCCCGGATCGGCGAGGGTGGCCAGCTGACGATCCGCCTGGAAGACTTCACCTTCGCGCCGGTGGTTTTCCCGTTTGGCGCATCACCGCGCATCCGGCACTGGGCCGACAAACTCAACGCGTTGCAGGGCTGAATTATGGAAAATGTCCCGGCTTTCGTCCGCGATCTCGACCCGATCGTCTTTGCGATTCCGATCTTTGTCGTCGCTGTGTTTGCGGAAATGATCTATGCGCGTACCCGTGGTGGCGCGCGCTTCGATCCACGCGACACCGCGTCCAGCCTGATGATGGGGCTGGGAAATACGGTGTCTGGAATCGTGTTTGCCGGGCTTCTGACGGCCTGGTTCATGTTCGTTTATGACCACCGGTTTTTCACTATTGGGTTTGCGTGGTGGATCTGGATCCTGGCCTTCGTGCTCGACGATTTTGTGTATTACTGGTCGCACCGCCTCGCGCATACGGTGCGCTGGTTCTGGGCCGATCATGTCGTGCACCATTCCTCACAGCACTATAATCTCACCACGGCGCTGCGGCAGCCCTGGCTCAGCCCGTTGACGCTCAAATTCTTGTGGCTCGGCTCAGCGATGGTCCTGCTGGGCTTCCATCCGCTGATGGTCGGCTTCCTTGGCGCGCTGAACCTGATCTACCAATTCTGGATTCACACCGAAGTGATCAAGCGTTGTCCGCCCTGGTTCGAGGCCGTGATGAATACGCCGTCGCACCATCGGGTGCATCACGCGACCAACCCGCTCTATCTCGACCGCAATTATGCCGGCGTTTTCATTATCTGGGACAAGCTGTTCGGCACCTACCAGCCCGAGCTGGACGCCGAGCGCTGCCGATATGGCATTGTCACCAATCTGGGGACCAATAATCCGATCAAGATCAGCATGCATGAATGGTTTGCGATCATTTCCGATATGCGGCGGGCCCGGTCCTTGCGCGACGCGATGATGTATCTGCTCGCCCCACCCGGCTGGTCGCCGGATGGTTCGCGCTCGACCTCGAAACAGATCAGGGCGCGCTGGGCCAAGCGGTCGGGCAGCGTTGCGTCGACAAAGCCGGACAGCGAGCCGACGACCGATAGTGCAGCCGCGCCACAGAGTGCTGCGGAGTAGGTGAATGGTTATGACGGATTCGGCAAACCCCTTGCCTTCCGGAAAAATATGACTGATGTTGGGGAAGTGAACGTTGTTCACCACTGAATTTTTGGCCATACCTGGGGAGGTTCAACGCCATGGGAACGCTTCGCGAGCTCTATCCG
>CAXBCP010000079.1:0-5441 GCA_963974055.1 uncultured Rhodospirillaceae bacterium | reverse complement strand
TAGGGCCTATTCGGCGGCAAGCGCCGGGGATTGCAGGCCGACCGCGCCGTCGCGGGCAATACCGGCGGCGGTCATGGCTTCGGCAATGCGCGCGATTTCGGTTTCGGTAAGCTTCATCAGCGGCGGGCGGACGACGGCCTGGCCGTCGAGACGGCCGAGCAGGATCAGGGCTTCCTTCATGCGGTTATGCATGTCGCCGAACGGATCGGCGTAGAACACCTCGGTCGTGTAGTAGATGCGGTCGGCCAGTTCCTGCGCCGTTTTCAGATCCTGGGCCTGTACCGATTTGAACAGGGCCGCCTGAAGGTCGGCGATCACCGACCCGGCGCCCGACAGCAATCCGTCCGCGCCCATCACCAGCGACGACATCAGCCATGCCGAATTGGTCGACAGCACGTTGATCGGGCGGGGCAGGGCGTGGAGGGTCTTGATGTGGCGGGCATGCACCTGCGGCGGCGACCAGTCCTTGATGGCTTTCACGTTGGGCACTTCTTCGCAGATGCGGACGAGCGTCTCCAGCGGGTATCCGAGATCGTCCGAATACTGGAAGACGATCATCGGCAGGTCGGTCGCGTCCGCGATCATTTTCATGTGCGCGATGCCCATTTCCGGGCGATGCCGGATGCCGCCCATGCCCATCGAATTCGGCGGGAAGCACAGCAGGGCGGAGGCGCCGTGGGCGTCGGCCATCTTCGCGATGCGGGCGGCTTCGTGGCTGCCATCGGTATAGACGCCGCAGATCAGCGGCATGCGGTCGCCGATTTCATCGGCGGCCTCGTCCATCATGCGGGTCTGTTCGTCCATCGTGCAGGCATGCACTTCGGAGGCGTGTCCGTTGACGGTGATCGCCGTCACGCCGTCGACATCCGCGGCAAAGGCAAGGTGGCGACGGGTTTCGGCCCAGTCGAATTCGTAGTCCGCGTCGAACGCTGCCAGCGTTGCCGGGATTACACCTTGGGGGATGTAGTCTTTGAAACGGGACATATCGGAATCCTCTGCTGAATGGGGCGATGCTGCATTATGTCGTCAGGCGGCCGCGCGGGCAATCATTCGATGCAGCACGGTAGCCGGACCGGAGAGGCGCCGGCGACGCGTCCACGGCGCCTATGATTTGGCGATCCGGGCGAGCAGGTCAATCGGTGCGATGGGAATGCTCGTGACCCTGTCGCCTTGGTCCTGGAAGGCATTGTCGACCGCCGATGCGATCGCCGCCGGCACCGGCACGAGGCCGCTTTCGCCGACGCCCTTGACCCCGAGCGGGTTCTGCGACGACGGCACGACGATATGCACGATATCGACATTCGGGACTTCGGTCGATCCCGGGATCAGGTATTCGGCAAGGTTGGTCGATTGCGGCTGGGCCTGGTCGTCCCAGATCATCTTTTCGAACATGGCGAAGCCGATGCCGTGGGCGGCGCCGCCCGCGACCTGTCCGTCGATCACCAGCGGATTGACCATGACCCCGCAATCGTGGGCGATCACGTAGTTCAGGAGCTTGATATTGCCGGTTCCCTCGTCGATCTCGACTTCCGCCACATGGGCGCCGTTGGAGAAGGCGAGCCCGTCTATCTGCACCGCCATATGCGCTTCGAGGCCCGGGGTCTCGCCGGCGGGCAGCGCGAAACCGGTGGCGGCGCCGGCGAGCTGGGTGGCGATCTCCCCCAGCCCGACGGACATGTCCGGCACGCCCTTGATGCGCACTTTTCCATCCACGATTTCGAGATCGGCCTCGGCGGCCTCGAGAATATGTGCGGCTACACGCAATGCCTTGTCGCGGACTTCCGTCGCCGCGGCCTGGGCCGACGAACCGGCGGTTACCGTCTGGCGGCTGGAGGCGGCGCCCATGCCATAGGGTATGGTCGCCGTGTCGCCGATGACGACGTCGATATCGGCGATGTCGACCCCGAGCGACTGGGCGACGATCTGGGCGAGCATGGTGCGCGTGCCCTGGCCGATGGCGGAGACGCCGGAAATCACATTGACCCTGCCGGACGGCCCGACCCGGACGGTCGCCGCCTCGAATGGCCCGCGCCCGGACCCCTTCAGGTAGACGGCGAGGCCGATACCGGTCTTGCGGCCTTCGGCGGCGGCCGCTGCCTGGCGGGCGGGGAACCCGGCCCAGTCCGAAACCTCCAGGGCGGTTTCCATGCATTTCGGAAAGTCGGCCTCGTCGATCACGATCGACGGGTCGGCGCGGCTGGCGAGCGGCCGGGTATAGGGCATGTTTTCCGGCTGGATCAGGTTGCGGCGGCGGATTTCGTCGCGCGGCAGGCCGAGCGCGTTCGCGGCCTGGTCCATCAGGCGTTCCATCGCAAAGCAGCCCTGCGGATAGCCGGCGCCCCGGACCGGAGTCACGCAGGGCTTGTTGGTCAGGACCAGTTTGATGTCGAGATTGTAGTTCGCGACCTCGTACGGCCCGGGCACGATGCTGCCGGCGTTCTGCGCAACGTTGACGCCGCGGGCGGTATAGGCGCCGTGATCGTGGATCATGGTGCCGCGCACGCCGAGAATCTTTCCGTCATCGCCGACCGCGAGTTCCATCTCCCATATCTGGTCGCGTTCCTGGGTGGAGGACGTGAAATGTTCGCGCCGGTCCTCGATCCATTTTACCGGCGCCTCGAGAACAAGGGCGGCCGTCGCGATAACGATATCCTCGGGGTAAAAGACAAGCTTGGGCCCGAACCCGCCGCCGATATCGGGCGTGACGACCCTGGTATTGGTCTCGTTGCGGCCGAGAAGGCCGATGAACATGCGGTGCGCCATATGCGGCATCTGGGTGCCGAGCCAGACGACGAGCCGGTCTTCCAGCGCATCGTAGCGGGCCACCAGGCCGCGCCCTTCGAGCGCCATGCCGAGGCCCTTATGGACGAAAAACTTGTCGCGGAAGACATGCGGCGCGGTGGCGAAGGCGGACTCCGTGTCGCCGTAGCCCATGTTGAATTCGGCAAGGATATTGTGTTCGGCATCGGAATGGGCGAGCGGCGATCCCGGCCGGGCGGCTTCTTCCGCATCGGCGGAGGCGGGCAGAATGTCGTAATCGACCTCGACGAGGGCGGCGGCGTCTTCGGCGATGTAGCGGTCGTCGGCAATAACCACCGCGACGGGTTCCCCGACATGGCAGACCTCCTTGTCGGCGAGAATCGGGCGGTCGCGAAGCTGCCGGTAGGCCTTGCTCGGCATACCGACCGACAGCCGGTCCGACGACAGGTGCGGCGCGAGGTCCGCCATGGTCAGCACGGCGCGGACGCCGGGCTGTGCGCGGGCGACCGTCGCGTCGATGCTTTTTACCAGCCCATGGGAAACGGGGCTTCTGACGAAGGCGGCCTGGAGCATTCCCGGGAAATGGATATCGTCCGCATAGCGGCCCCGGCCGGTCAGAAGGGCCGGGTCTTCGATGCGGCGGACAGGCTGGCCGAAGGGGCCGGGCATGGTGGTAGCGTCGAGCGCCGGATGTGTGGTCAAAGCGTCATTCCTCCCGATTACGCGCAATATAACGGGGCGAATGCGAATTGCATCCCGTCGGCGGGAATTTTTGCCGATATTTATGCGGGGTCAGGTGTCCTTGCCGGGTTCGCGGGCCATGATGCACGCGCCGATCTTCCATGAACCGTCGGGCTGCGGCTCCATTATATACAACGCCGTCTCGGATATTCCGGACGGCCCGACGACGATCAGCGGCTGGACCAGGTTGCCGTCGATGCGCTGCAACGGTTCGAACGTGAAAGACCGGGGGCGGTAGACCGCCTGATAGGACTTGCGGACCATGTGAAGGAACAGTTCGGGGGTCCGGAATATCCGGCGGATTCCCGGCGCCGAGAACGAGAACGCCTTCGCGGCGTCGTCGGCTTTGAATGCGTCGATCTGACCGATGATGACATTGCGGATCCGGGCCACTTCTTCCGCCGCCAGGTTGGCCGGCGCGGTCGGGACCGGGGGCGGATCGGCCGCCCGGTTTTCCGCCGCCGCCGGCTGCGGCGACAGGACAACCGCGATGACGGCAAGTGTGGAAAACAACCTCATGCTACGAGCATGGTGTCGATCGGGCGCGCAGGCAAGTCCTGGGGTGTCGGTGTGTTGATATGTGTGTCTGCACTTATAAGCAGTGTGGAGATGGGCTGCCGCCGGTGTCGTTCAGCCGTGCGACGCCGGCGCGGCGCGGACCCATTCATACAGCGCGACGGCCGCACTGGCGGAGACGTTCAGGCTCTCGACCGCGCCTGTCATGGGGACGCGGACCATAAGATCGCAGGTTTCGCGGGTCAGGCGCCGCAATCCGCGGCCTTCGGCGCCCAGGGCGAGCACGCAGCGCTCGGGCAGATCGGCTTCGGCCAGGCTCTGCGGTGCATCCATATCGAGCCCGACGACCCAGAATCCGTTTTCCTTCAAAGTTTCCAGCGCGCGGACAAGATTGTTGGGCCGGATCAGCGGCACGGTTTCCAGCGCCCCGGATGCGGCCTTGGCCATGGCGCCGGTGGGTTCGGGGGTGTTGCGGTCGGGCGCGATGACGGCATAGGCGCCGAACGCCGCCGCGGAGCGCAGGACGGCGCCGACGTTCTGCGGGTCGGTGACCTGGTCCAGGGCGATGACGACGGTGCGCGCGGTGCTGTCCGCATGGCGGACGATGTCTTCGATAAATTTCGGTTGCAGCGGCAGGACCTGTACCGCGATGCCCTGGTGAACCGCGCCGGGCGGCAGAACCGCGTCGATGGCTTCGCGTGTAAGGATTTCCGGCGCCGCCAGGCCGTCGGGCAGGGACTCCGCCCCGCCGGCCGTCGCCACCAGGCGCACGCAGTGGCGTTTCGGATTCGTCAGCGCCGCGGAAACGGCATGGGCGCCGTAAAGCCACAGGCCCTCCCGGTTCCGGCCCGGCTTTTCCGTCTTCTTTTCAGCGGGGCGGTCGCCCGGCCCGGCATCATCCGGGCGGTGGCGCGGCGGGCGTCCGCGATCGGCCGGCCGGTGCCCGCCGGAGCGGCGTTTTTGACTCGTCTTGCGTCCTGACATAGCTGAACTTATACTCGGATTTCTAAAGCGGGCAATCCGGCTGTTTCTCCGTATGGCTTTCGGGCGATATGCGGAAATGGCTTATTGCGCGTTTTTTGACGTTGACAAACGGTGCCTAATCCCATAATTCCGCACGTTCTCAGCGATGATCGGTCTGGATTAACAGGAGGGGTGCCCGAGTGGTTAAAGGGGACGGGCTGTAAACCCGTTGGCTTAGCCTACGTTGGTTCAAATCCAACTCCCTCCACCAGACCGGGTCAGCTTTTGGCCGGATTCGGGGCGTTTTAGGTACTGGCCGGGAAGCAAGCCGGTGACGAAGGAAACATCTGCAGACGGGGAGCTTGCAGGGACGGAAAAGGGTAGCGACGGCAGGCAACTGTCATAAAGCGGGTGTAGCTCAATGGTAGAGCAGAAGCCTTCCAAGCTTACGACGAGGGTTC
>CAXBCP010000078.1:0-5780 GCA_963974055.1 uncultured Rhodospirillaceae bacterium | reverse complement strand
CGGGAAATCCTCGACGCCTGGACTTCCAGCCGATTGCATCACGCATGGCTGATCAGCGGACCGAAAGGCATCGGCAAGGCGACGCTTGCCTACCGGTTTGCGCGGTTTGTCCTGGCCGGCGGCAATGCACCGGCGGCGGAGGACGGCGCGGCGCTGTTCGGGGCCGAAGAAATCCCCGCAACGCCGACATCGCTCGCAATCGACCCCGAACACCCGGTCTTTCGGCGCGTCGCGGCAAACGGCCATGCCGACCTTCAGGTCATCGAACGCGGCATGTCCGACGACGGCAAGCGTATGCAAACCGTCATTCCGGTCGAAAAAATCCGCGCGGTCGGTCACAGGATGTCGCTTACCGCGGGCGAGGGGGGCTGGCGCGTTATCATCGTCGACGGTGCGGAAGAAATGAATCCGAATGCCGCAAACGCCCTGTTGAAAATACTCGAAGAACCGCCGCCCCGTGCCCTGCTGTTGCTGGTCACCCACGCGCCGGGACGCCTGCTGCCGACGATCCGGTCGCGGTGCTGCCAGTTAAGGCTGTCCAGCCTGGCGCCCGGCGTCGTCGCGGAGTTGCTCGCTAAAGACCGCGCGGACCTGTCGGAGTCCGACCGCCAGACTCTGGGACGCCTTTCCGACGGCAGTATCGGGCGGGCGCTCGATCTCGCCGACAGTGGCGGCGTTGCCCTGCAGCGCGACCTGATCGCCCTGATGAATACGATCCCTGGGCTCGATATGGTCTCGGCCCACAAGTTCGCAGACAAGGTCGCACGGCGGGATGCGGACGCCGCCTGGCGGACGGCCGTCGATCTGGCATCGCGAAGCCTGGCCGACATGGTTGCATCCGGCGCAAGGAACGGCGACCTGGCGGACCGTGGATACGGTCCGGCCGAAGCCGCCTGCCTGTCCCGGCTGCACGCCCTTGCCAGCCCGGACCAATGGGTGGACGCATGGGAGAAAAACGCCAGTCTTTTTGCAAAATCCGACAGCGTAAACCTCGATCGCAAGCAGGTTATGCTAAATGCGCTTGCAACGATGGAAAACGTTGCCCGGTCGGGTGTATAACCCCGCATCGCGATCACATACCCCTGACGGGGTTTCGGGGAAATTGAATGTCCGGCCAGCAGACCGACCAGAAGACCTACTACGTCACCACGCCGATTTACTACGTCAACGATGCGCCGCATATCGGTCATGCCTACACGACGCTTGCCTGCGATGTGCTGGCCCGTTTCAAGCGGCTTGACGGCTACGACGTCTATTTTCTGACCGGGACCGACGAACACGGCCAGAAGGTCGAGAAATCGGCTGAGGCAGCCGGCGTCGATCCGCAGAGCTTCACCGACAGGGTGTCCCAGAATTTCCGCGAACTCGCCGATTTCATGAATTTCAGCCATGACGGTTTCATCCGGACGACCGAGCCGCGCCACGCCGTGTCGAGCCAGGCAATCTGGACCGCGCTGCGCGATAACGGCCATATCTACCTTGATACCTATAACGGCTGGTACGCCGTGCGCGACGAGGCCTTCTATGCCGAAGACGAACTGAAAGACGGGCCGGACGGCAAGAAAATCGCCCCCTCCGGGGCGGAATGCGAATGGGTGGAAGAACCCAGCTATTTCTTCGACCTGTCGAAATGGCAGGAACCGCTGCTCAAATTCTACGACGACAACCCCGATTTCATTGCCCCCAAATCGCGCCGGAACGAGGTGATCAGTTTCGTAAAGGGCGGGATGCACGACCTGTCGGTGTCGCGCACCAGTTTCAAGTGGGGCGTCGACGTTCCCGGCGACGAAGAGCACATCATGTATGTCTGGCTCGACGCGCTGACCAATTACATCACCGCCGTCGACTATCCCGACCGGGATTCCGACATGTACCGCAAGTTCTGGCCGGCGGACCTGCACATGGTCGGCAAGGACATCCTGCGCTTCCACGCGGTCTACTGGCCGGCCTTCCTGATGGGGGCGGGGCTTGCGCCGCCGAAGCGGGTCTATGCCCATGGCTGGTGGACCAACGAGGGCGAAAAAATATCGAAATCCGTCGGCAATATCATCGATCCGCGCGAGATCGTTGAGACCTACGGTCTCGACCAGATACGCTATTTCCTGATGCGCGAAGTACCGTTCGGCAATGACGGCGATTTTTCGCGCAAATCGGTGGTCAGCCGGATCAACAGCGAACTCGCGAACGATCTCGGGAATCTGGCGCAACGCTCGCTGTCGATGGTCGGCCGCTATTGCGATGGCGTGCTGCCGGCGCCCGGCGATTTCTCGGACGCGGACGCGGCGCTGCTTGACCAGGCGAGGGCGGTTCTCGGCGCCTATCGCGAGCATATCGACAACCAGGCCTTCCACGAGGCGCTGGAAGCGGTCTGGCTCGTGGTGCGGGCGGCAAACGCCTATGTCGACCAGCAGGCGCCGTGGAAACTACACAAGGAAGACCCTGCGCGCCGCGATACGGTGCTTTACGTGCTCGTCGAAACCATCCGTCACCTGGCGCTTTATATCCAGCCGTATATGCCGGATTCCGCGAACACGATGCTCGACCAGCTTGCCGTGCCCGCAGACGAGCGCGATTTTTCGAATGTCGGGGAGGGCAGCGCCATGAAGGCCGGCGCAACACTGCCCAAGCCCGAACCGGTGTTTCCGCGTTTCGTCGAAGAGGAACAGGCCGATTAGTCCTCGCAGGCCGGGTCGTCCGTCTTGACCGGCGACGCTTCGACCCGGGGGCTGACGTCCCTTCATCACCGCGATTTCCGCCTGCTGATTATCGGGAAAACCTTCGGCTGGATCGCGCTGCATATGTCGATGGTCGCGATTGCCTATCAGGTCTACGACCGGACCGGCGACGTGATGAACCTTGCCTATATCGGGCTCGCGACCTTCGCGCCCGCCATGGGGTTCGCCCTGATCACCGGCTATGTCGCGGACCTGTTCGACCGCCGTCTCGTCCTCGTCGTGTGCTACGGCGTCGTTTTTCTCGGCGCGGTTCTGCTGCTTATCTACACGTTGTCGGGCATCGAGGCCGTCTGGCCGGTGTTTCTGATCCTGACGCTCGAAGGCACGGGCAGGGCGTTTCACCTGCCGGCCGTCAACGCCCTGGTCCCCAACCTAGTGCCGAAGGAAAACCTGGCGAATGCCGTCGCCTGGCATTCGACGGTGAACAAGGTATGCCAGGTCAGCGGTCCCGCCCTTGGCGGCGTGCTGTATCTCGCCGGTCCGGAAATCGTCTACGCCGTCGCGGCGGGCGGCCTTGTCGTCGCCATGTTTACCACCGCGATGATCCGCGCACGGACCGAACGGGGCCAGCGCCAGCCGACGACGCTTTCGACGCTGCTGGCCGGTATCCGCTACGTCTACAACAAGAAGATCATCTTCGGCGCCATCACGCTGGATATGCTGGTGGTGCTGCTCGGCGGGGTCACGGCCCTGTTTCCGGTCTTCGCCAAGGACATCCTGGATGCAGGCGCGGCCGGGGCGGGATTCCTGCGCAGCGCCATGGCGGGCGGCGCACTGGTCAGCGGCATCATGCTGACCCAGATCGCGCTCGAACGCTCGGTTGGCCGCATCCTGTTCGGCACCGTCGTGATATTCGGGGTCTCCACGATCGTGTTCGGGCTCTCCGAAGTGTACTGGGTATCGCTGGCGGCCATGGCGGTGCTCGGCGCCGCCGATATGGTGAGCGTCAATATCCGGGTCACCCTGCTGCAGATCGCGACGCCGGATGAAATGCGCGGGCGCGTCAGCGCCGTCAGTTCGGTCTTCACCGGGGCATCCAACGAAATCGGCGAATTCAGGGCAGGGGTCATGGCCGCTGCGCTCGGGGCCGTGCCCGCCGTGATCGTTGGGGGCGTCGGGTCCATGATCGTCGCCGCCGTATGCTGGAAAACCTTTCCCCAGCTCGCAAAAGTCGAAAGATTCGACCAGGAACTCTGACCGGGCGCATCCTCCCCATGGACTGGCCGGCGGCTTTGCCTGAACCGGTCCCGCGCCATGGAATCGCGGTCATGAAATCGCCCGCTGCGTGTGCTACACAGGGGTTGTCCATTTACACATCCGAAAGTCTTGCGACGTGCTTGTCGACAGCCATTGCCATCTTGATTTCGACGTCTTCGACGAAGATCGGGACGAAACCATTCAGCGCGCCCGCGACGCCGGTATCGGCACCATGGTCACCATCTGCACACGGGTGACCCGGTTCGATGAAATACGCGCGATCGCCGAGGCAAACGACGATATCTGGTGTTCGGTCGGCATTCACCCGCACCAGGCCGAGGAAGAACCGGTCGTGACCGTCGAAGACCTGGTATCGCGGGCGCAGCACCCGAAGGTGGTCGGCATCGGCGAAACCGGACTCGATTATTTCTACGACAACAGCCCGCGCGACCTGCAGAAGACCAGTTTCCGAACCCATATCGCGGCAGCACGGGAAACCGGCCTGCCGCTGATCGTCCATACCCGCGACGCGGATGCGGATATGGCCGATATCCTCGAGGACGAAATGGGGAAGGGCGCCTTTACCGGGGTGCTGCATTGCTTTTCATCCGGCGCCGAACTGGCGAAGCGCGCGCTGGATATCGGGTTTTACGTCTCGCTGTCGGGCATCGTGACGTTCAAGAACGCCAAAGACCTGCGGCAGATCGTGCTGGACGTGCCGGCCGACCGTATCCTGGTGGAGACGGATTCGCCGTTTCTGGCGCCGATTCCGAACCGCGGCAAGCGCAACGAACCGTCCTTCGTAGTCCATACGGCAGCCCGTGTCGCGGAGTTAAAAAATCTGAAAAACGAAGAATTATCAGATATTTCCACCGATAACTTCTTCCGGCTTTTCAATAAAACCGCGCGGCCCGCCGCCGCATGATATCGAAGCCTCGCGCATGAAAGTCACCGTTTTAGGCTGCGGGCCGTCCCAAGGCGTCCCGGTGGTTGGCAATCGCTGGGGTGACTGCGATCCGTCGAACCCGAAAAACCGGCGCACGCGCCCGTCGATCGTGGTCGAAGACAACGGAATCCGTCTTCTCGTGGACATGGCGCCGGACGTGCGTGACCAGCTGCTGTCCAATGAGATCGACCGCATCGATGCGGTTCTGTTTACCCATCTGCATTACGACCACGTTGCCGGGATCGGCGAATTGCGCACGCTGAGCCATCTTGTGCAGCGCCGGCTCGACGTCTTCGGCATAGCGGAGGTTCTCGACGGCCTGGTCGAACGGTCGGCCTATCTGTTCAGGGCGGAAGCGTCCGACGACGTCCAGCTGTACAAACCGTCCGCCGATCCGGTGCCGATAGCCTATGGCACGCCGTTCGATGTTCTTGGCATCGAGGTGCTGCCGTTCATGCAGGATCACGGTATCTGCGAATCCACCGGGTTCCGGTTCGGCAAGTTCGCGTATTCGACGGATGTGGCGGTCCTGGACGAGGACGCGTTCGCGGCGCTCGAAGGCATCGAGGTCTGGATCGTCGACTGCCTGCGGCCGGAACCGCATCCGACCCACGCGCATCTGGAACGCACGCTCGAATGGATCGAACGCGTCGGCCCGAAGCGGGCGGTGTTCACGCATATGAATTTTCAGACCGATTACGAGAGTATCCTGGCGATGTGTCCGGCCGGCGTCGAGCCGGGTTATGACGGCATGGTGCTGGAGATTGACTGAGGGTGTCGTAGACGCCTGATTTCGGGGACTTTTTATATCCACTGAGATATCCCCAGCCGGTATCTATTTATATCCATAATATACATTATGCGACAAATAGATATGGGAATGACCGGAACTGTCCACAATC
>CAXBCP010000077.1:0-5785 GCA_963974055.1 uncultured Rhodospirillaceae bacterium | reverse complement strand
TCGGTTTGTCGTTGGCGTATATCTGGGCAATCCCGGCGCCGAGGCCGATGATGACGGCGATCTGCCAGGCCCGGTCGTAGGATCCGAGTGAATCGACAATCAGGCCGGCGCCCCACACGCCGATGAACGATCCCACCTGGTGGAAAAAGAACGCGACGCCGGACAGCGTCGCGACATAGCGGAGCCCGAATATCTGGCCGATCAGCCCGGTGACCAGCGGCGCGACGCCGAGCCACAGGATGCCCATCACCGCCGCGAAGACCAGCGTCGTCGTCGGCGTGGCGGGGACCAGGAAATAGATCACGATAAAGGCCGAGCGCAGCAGGTAGACGATCCCCAGCAGCACGTGTTTCGGGTATTTGCCGCCCAGCCATCCCAGGAGATAGCAGCCGATGGCATTGAACCCGCCGATCACGCCGAGCGCGATGGCGCCGAGTTCGGGCGACTGGCCGCACAGCGCGAGATAGTTCGGCAGATGCATGGCGATGAAGATCAGCTGCAGGCCGCAGACGAAAAAGGCGACGGCGGTGATGACGTAGCCCTTGTGGTGGACGGCTTCGACCAGCACTTCGCGGAGCGACATATTGGCGTCCCGGTCGGTGGAGTTTTTCGCCATCGCCGCCGCGGTTTTGTCGCCGGAGCCGACAAAGAACGCGGCCGGCAGCATCACCGCGCAGAGCCCGAGAAACGCTACCATTGCGGCAATCCAGCCTTCATTGGCGATCAGCACGTCGGCGAGCGGCGCGGCGACGAAGGCGCCGATCGACCCGGTGGCCGAGATCGTGCCCAGAACGACGCTGCGGCGGGCCGGGGTTACGGCGCGGGCGGAGGCGGCCATGGCGAGCATAAGGGCGGTGCAGGACATGGCGATGCCGATCATGACGCCGAGCCCGAGGATCAGCATCAGCGGGCCGGTCGCGATCATGGTCACGCCGATGCCGGCGGCATAGAGAAACGTGCCGAGAACGGTCATCATCCGGTTGCCGAACCTGTCCGCATAGGCGCCGATGAGCGGCTGCGTGATCCCCCAGACGATGTTCTGGATCGCGATGGCGAGCATGAAATCGGCGACGGTGATGCCGAGATCCTGGGTCACCGGCACCGCGAACAGGCCCCAGCTTTGCCGCATGCCCATGCTCATGGTCAGCATCACGCTGGACCCGGCAAGGACCGCGATGGTCTGGGCGTTGGTAAAGCTGACCTGTTTCGCTGTATCGGGCATCGGATTGTATCTTTCGGCGCGGCGGGCGGGGATAACTGCGAAATACAGCGTCCTCGCCGATACTAGCGGCGCCGAAGGGAGGCTGCCATAGCCGTAAGCCGCTGAATACCGGGAAAGATTTATGTTCGTGCCGCAAACCGGGCCGCGTCCGGAATCTCTTCAATTTTACGGATTTTTTATCAATCGGACCTACGATTGCGCCAGTTTGGCCGCCGGTGTCGTAAGCGTTTCGCGAAACCGCCGTATCGCCGGAAGGGAAGTATGGTTCAGTTTAGTCCTGCAGGGCGTCTCGGCGTTTACGCGCTCTGTGTCTCCATTGCCGGCTGCACGGTCGCGACGGAACCGTTGACGCCGGAACACCACAGCGCGCGTACGGCGTCGGATCTGAAGCTCGTCGGTCAGCTGGAATTCGTCCCGGCCGGTCCGATTTCGCTGAACGAGGCCATCGCCCGGGCCGTCGCCTTCAACCTGCAGCGCCGGGTCAAGGAAATCGAGCGCGAAATCGAGGACGCCAAACTCCAGACCCAGAGCGTCGAGATGCTGCCCGATTTCGATATCGACGGGGCGCGCAATACCACCAGCGAACGCCTGTCGGAAAGCGACGATCCGGTTGTCAGAAGCGCCAGCGCCGGAATTACATGGAATATCCTCGATCTCGGCGTCAGCTATGCCCGCGCGAAGCAGCAGGCGGACGAGGTGCAGATTGCCCGGGAAAACGAGCGCAAGGCCCTGCAGGACATCGCCCGCGACGTCCGAACCGCCTATTGGCGCGCAGTGGGCGCACAACGCCTGATGGGCAAGGTCCGCGCGATCGGGCGGAGCATAAAGGTCGCGATGCGGGAATCGCGGGCGATGGAACGGTCCGGCGCCAATGACGTCGCCAAGTCGGTCGCCTACCGGCGCGAGATCGTGGAATCGGTCCGCCAGGCCCTGACGATCCAGCGGGAACTGCGCGAAGCCCGCGGCGCGCTTGCGGAATACCTGAACATACGCCCCGGGACCGAGTTTACCCTTGCCACCGCCACGCTCGCCTCGGCCATGCCGAGCCTGCCGATGTCGCTGCCCGAAATGGAACGCCACGCGCTGGAGAACCGCCCCGAACTGCGCGTCGAGGACTACAAGGAGCGGATGAGCGAATGGGAGGCGCGTGAGGCCCTGTTCGAGATGCTCCCCGGCGCGAAGCTCACAGCCGGCAGTAATTACAGCAGCGATGCGTTCAACCTGACGACCAACTGGATCAGCACCGGTTTCCAGCTCGGCATGAACCTGTTCGACCTGTTCTCCGGCACCGGCAGGATGGAGGAAGCCGACAAGCGCGGCGAACTCGCGCGCAGCCAGCGCCTGGCGCTCACGCTGGCGGTGATGACCCAGACCCATATGGCCTATATCCAGTTCCGCAATGCCTCGCAGCAGATGCGGCTGGCGCGCGAAGTGGCCCGCGCCGACCGGCGGCTTGCGCGCCTGGTCGCCGGCGATACGGATTTCGTCAACACGGACTTCTTCGAGGCGGTGCGCATCTCGACCCGCGAATTGCAGTCCGAGATGGACGAACACCAGGCCCAGGTGGAAATGATCACGGCCCATAGCAGCGTCATGCATGCGATCGGCCTCGATGTGTTCCCCGAGAAAATCCAGGCGGCCAATCTTGCCGAACTGACGGACGAAGTCGGCAGGGTCACGGCGAAATGGGAAACCAGGGGGGAAAACCTGGTCCCGCCGGCCGAGACCCCGCTCGACCTGCTGGTGAATGCGATGCTGCTTGGCGGCGAAGAGGCGCCGGTGCCGGATCGCGGCCGCGGCGATATCCGGGAGGCAAAGTCGGAAGAGCCGCCGGCGCCGGCCCTGGCATCCGCCGATGCGCCCGTGTCGCCGCAGGAATCCCTATCGCCGCAGGTGGCATTGTCGCCGCAGGAATATGCCGCGGCCCTGAACGCGTTCGAGACGGCGAGCGGGGTGCCCGAAACCGCGGATTACCCGGATGCGCCGCCCGCTGAGCGGCCCCAGGTTGCGGTCCTGACGGCGGAAATTCCCGAACCGGTCCCGGTATCTGCGGCATCGCCCCTGCATGTCGTTCAGCTCGGCGTTTTTGCCAGCCGGTCGCGGGCCGACAACCTGAAAAACCGCCTGACGGCGGCGCCGGACGGCGCGCTGTACGGTGTCGATATCCGTATCGTCCGGCGCGCGGCCCCGACCGGGCAGAAGCTTCACTATGTGGAAACCGCGGCGATCCCGGAACGGTCCATCGCCCGCGACCTGTGCACGACCCTCAGGGGCCTTGGCCAGGACTGCGTTTCCGTTACCCGCTGAAAAAGAACCCGTCGCTGAAAGGCCGCCGCGAAAGACCTGCCGCCCGACCCCGCTGCGGGGCAGGCGGCAGTTGAACTGGGCCGCTGCGATTCCGCGTAAGCGGAATATGCCCTAGTATTCGATCCTTTCCAGGTTGTCGAACGCGATCTGGCTGCCGTCGTCCAGGGTGATCGTGCCGGCGGCATCGTCGGTCAGCGTCATCGTGCTGCCGTCGTCGCTGGCGACCGAGCCGGTATCGAGCTGGACGGTCCAGCCGCCGCCGACGGACGAACTGTCGGCATTCATCAGCTGGATCGTATCCGTCCAGCCGCCGCCGGCGCCGCCGTGGACGGTATCCATCCCCATGCCGCCTTCGCCGATAATGAACCGGTCGCTGCCGTCGCCGCCGGTGAACTCGTTTGCCGACGTGTTGCCGGTGAACGTGTCGTTATTGGCGGACCCGATGAGGTTTTCGATACCGGACAGGGTATCGGTGTCGCCGGCCCCGTCGGTCGCGGTCCCTGTGGCCAGGTTGGCGGTGATCCCGCTCGCAGCCCCGTCATAGGTCACGGTATCTATGCCGGCACCGCCGGTCAGGATATCGTCGCCGGCACCGCCCTGGAGAAGGTCGTCGCCGTCGCCGCCGGTCAGCGAATCGTTGCCGCTGCCGCCATACAGCGTGTCGTCGCCGCCGCCGCCGCTCAACATGTCGTTCCCGGCATCGCCGGTGAGCACATTGTCGGCGTCGTTGCCGGTGATGCTGTCGTCGCCGGTCCCGCCGATAACGTTTTCAATGCCGGAGATTGCATCGACGTCGCTGGAGCCGGTTTCGATGCCGGTGCCCGCCGCAAGGTCGACGGTTACGCCGGCGGTGTTGCCGGCATAGGTCAGCGTGTCCGTACCTGCGCCGCCGGAGATAACGTCGGCGCCGGTACCGCCGTTGATGGTATCGTCGCCGTCACCGCCATAGAGGAAGTCGTCGCCCTGTTTGCCGGTAAGGGTGTCGTTTCCGGCCCCGCCGTCGATCATGTCGACCCCGATGGTGCCGACCAGCGCATCGTCGCCGGCAGTCCCGTTCACCAGGTTATTGCCGTCGGCGCCTGCGTCGTGCAGAGCGGACATCTCGTCCGCATCGAGCTGACTGTCGAAGATGGCGATTTCCGCTATCTGGCCGTCAAAAAAGCTGTGCAGGTTGTCGGTCGCCCCGAGGGTCGAATTGGACTGGCTTGCGCCGAAGGTCCAGGCTTCGTTGTTGCCGTCGATCCCCCCGGTATAGGGGTCGCTGTCGGCGAGCGTGCCGTCGACATAGAGCTGGAGCCCGTCAGCCCCCCAGGAGATCGAAACCTGATGCCACTCGTTGGCACTGTATGCGCCGGAGGCGGTCAAAGTGTAGTTGGTGCTGCCAGACTCGATCCGCACGTGGATATCACCATTGGCGATATAGCTGCTGAAATTGCCGTCGTTGTTTCCGGTGGAATCCTTGCTGATCAGGGACTGGCCTCCGGATGCGTCATCGGTATTGAACCAGAGCTGGATCGAGCCGTCCGTCAGTTGCCAGGCAGCATCGTCGGCAATTTCGACATACCCCGAGGCGCCGTTATAGTCGGCTGAAGCGGCGGTGATGTTCGAAAACGGACTGGCGCCGAGCCCCAGGTTGTGGGCAGTCGCATCTACCGATCCGACTTCGTCGGTCAACGTCCGCCAGTACCCGACCGGGCCGTTGGCGTGGACCGTGGCCTCGAAGGTATCGACGTATTCGTTCCCGTCATTGACGCCGATGGTGTAGGTCTCGTCGTAGGTCGCCCCGCCGGAATCCGTCACCCGCACGGTGATGTCGTGCGACGTGGCGGTTTCGTAGTCGAGCGCCGAGCCGTTCGCGACGGTGATTTCGCCGGTATTGCCGTCGATCGTGAAGCGGCCGCCCGCGTTGTCGGTGAGCGAGTAGGTGAAGGTCTCTCCGGAATCTGCATCCGTCGCCGCCGCGGTGCCGACGGTCGTGCCGTTGGCGGCTCCTTCGGCGATCTCGACATTGGTAAGTTTGAGATCGGTCGGCGTATCGTTGGCGTCGGTCAGGTTGACCGTCATCGCCTCGTCATAGGTCGCGCCGCCCGAATCCGTCACCCGGACCGTCAGGTTGTGACTGGCCGCGGTCTCGAAATCGAGCAGGCTGCTGTCGGCCACGGTAACGACGCCGGTATTGGCGTCGATCGCAAACCGGCCGCCCTGGTCGTTGACGAGGGAGTATGTGAAGGTTTCGCCGGCATCGGGATCGGTCGC
>CAXBCP010000076.1:0-5906 GCA_963974055.1 uncultured Rhodospirillaceae bacterium | reverse complement strand
TTGCGCGCGCCGGGAACCGGGGGCGCGGTCCGGGTTTCGGTGTCGGCAGATTTTACACTTTCGCGCGGCGGGCCGCGCCGGTGTCCGGCAAGGCGCTGTAATTATTAGGTAATACAAACTGGCACGGGTTTTGCCTCCTGTCCGGGCATGTGCGTTGCCGGGCTGAAAATCAGAGGGACTCCAATGACAGGTATAAAAACAACACCCGTAAAATCGGCGATCGCCGCCATGGCGCTTGCCGCGGCGGCTTTCTGCCTGCCGGTCTCAGCGGCGAACGCGACCGTTCTGGATATGGAAGGGTTTGCGCCGCCGGCAAACGCCACGACCGAATCTACCTCCCGGAACATGAACGGCTTCAACCTCTTTACCGGCCACGGACACTATATCGACAGCGCGCACGGATCTGTCGGCAGCGCTTTTCCGGATAACGGGACGGACTTCCTGCTCCACGACATTAACGGCCCCATTATCCTGACCAAGATCGGCGGCGGCGCCTTTTCCATTCAGTCATTCGACGCCTCCGAGCGGCATCTCAGCTTCGCCACCGGCGAAACCATCAACGTTTCGGCCACGCTGTTCGGCGGCGGCATCATCAGCACCGCGTTCACCCTGGACGATACTTTCGGCTTCGAAATGCTCACCTTCGACGCCAGCTGGACAAACCTTGCGTCGGTAACGTTCCAGAACGCCAACGGGCATATTGCCTACGACAATATCGTCGTCGATGCGCCGGTCGTCGTTTCGGCGCCGGGTCCGCTCGCCATTCTCGGCCTCGGCGTTCTCGGTCTCGGCCTGGCGCGGCGCAACCGCGCCGCCTGACGCCGGCCCCCGGCACAGGGCCGGGACGACAGGCGGGGCGTAGCGCCGCCTAGTCGCCGCGCACCTTGCCCTGGGCAATCAGGTGCCACGGGTCCGGCACTTCGCCGAGGGGGTATTCGATCAGGGTCGGGCCGGGGGTGGAAAAGCCCTCGTTGATGGCGCGTTCCAGTTCGGCCGGGGATTTCACGCGGAAGCCCTGGACGCCGAACGCGTCGGCGAGCTTCATGAAATCCGGGTTTTTCAGCTCGACCGCGATTTCCTTGCCGTCAAACATTTGCTGCTGGAAGCGCTTGACGTTGCCGAACGCGCCGTCGTTGAACACCACCAGCACGACGTCGATGCCGTGCTGCGCCGCGGTCGCCAGTTCCTGGACGTTGAACATGAACCCGCCATCGCCGGAAATCGCCAGCACTTTCCGATCCGGCATGCCGACCTTGGCGCCCATCGCCGTCGGGCCGGCATAGCCGAGCGTGCCCTGGTAGCCGGGATTGATATAGGTGCGCGGCCGATAGACCGGGAACGCCATGCGCGCGACATAGCCGGGCTGGGTCAGTTCCTCGACGAAGATGCCGTCCTCGGGCAGGGCGCGGCGGATGGCGTTGAGGATCGGCACCTGCGGATCGAGCTTGTCGAATTCGCGCTGCACATCGGCCTTGAGCGCGATCATCTCGTCCGTGCGGTCGGCGCGCCTGCGGTTATGGCCGGGCACGGCGGCGCTGAGCGCGGCGAGGCCGAGCGCGGCATCGGCGTGAATCGCGACATCGGGCGTGTGGCTGCGGCCCATTTCGTCGGCGTCGATATCGAGCCGGACGAATTTGAGCCCGTCGTCGCTGCCCCAGCCCGGCACCATCGGCACCAGCCGCGTGCCGATTCCGAGCACCACGTCGGCGTCCTTCCACAGCTTGTGGCCGTGCGGCGGGGTGAGCGCCAGAGGGTGGCGGGAATCGATCGCGCCGAGCGCGCCGCGCGACATCACCACCGGCGCCTGCAGCAGCTCGGCGAGCAGCAGCAGGTCGGCCCCGGCATCGATGGCGCCGCCGCCGGCGAAGATGAGGGGATTTCTGGCCTCGCCCAGCAGTTTCGCCGCCGCCGCGATGCGGTCGGGGTCGGGCTCGGCCGCGTCGTAGGAGTCCGGCGGGTCGATGGGGGTGACGTCGCCCTCGGCCTTCAGGATGTCCATCGCCATCTCGACATGGACCGGGCGGCGGCGGCCGGTATGGAGCTGGCGGAACGCCTCGGCCAGGGTGGCGGGCGCGTCGCCCGGTGAATCCATGCGGGCGGCGAACTTGGTCAGCCCCTGCGCGATGGCGAGCTGGTCCGGCAGTTCGTGAAGCTGGCCGGTGCCCCTGCCGATCATCGCCGACGGGATCTGGCCGACGACGCACAGCATCTGCGAATTGAGCGCGTAGCCGGTGGAGATCGCGGCCGACGCATTGAGCAGGCCCGGCCCCGGCACGACGATGACGGTGCCGACCCGCCCGGTCGCCTGGGCATAGCCGAGCGCCATGTAGGCGGCGCCCTGTTCGTGGCGCGAATGGAGGACGCGGATGCTGTTCTGCGCGTCGTGCAGGGCGGCGAAGAGCGGGTCGAGCTGGACCCCCGGAATGCCGAACGCGGTATCGATTCCGTTGCGCACCAGCGCATCCACGATCGCCTCGCCGCCGCTCATTTTCACTGAATTTCCGGTCATCCGCTGTCTCTCCCCCGGTGCACGGGTTTTTCCCGCGCCCCCCCGATTGTTGTGCGCGCGCGAGGTTAGCGCGTTATCGCACCGCATGAAATACGGGATGAAACGCGGGATGAAACGCGGGGAGGCGGCCGGACGGGATCAGGCGAGGAATTCGATCTTCATCGAATTGGCGTCGCCGTAGATGCAGTTGGCGCAGGTCACCAGGCAGTCGGCCAGCGCCTCGAATTCGAGATAGTCGCCGGGGCGGGAAACGGATTCGCCGAGGATCTGCCACTTGTCGGACGCCGCCCGTTGCGCCGCGTAATCCTTCACCCGCCCGTCGGCGCCGAAGGCCAGTTTGCTGTCGGGGTCTTCGGCGGCGCGCGCTTCGGCGCTTTCGTCCTGCGGTTTTGCAAACAGGTCGAGCCGGTCGAGCAGATCGCCCGACGGATATCCGCCGTTGCCCGCCGCCGGGAGTTCGAGCCCCCACGGCTCCGCCGCCCGGTAGGCCGCTTCGTAGCAGTAATCGCGGTCGCGCGATCCGCTCGCCACCTCGACATGGCGGTTGCAGACGGTCGCGTGGACATTGGTGATGCCCTTGATCGCCATGGTGTCGGCGGCGATGCGCAGCATCTCGGCGCCGTCGGCCGACAGCAGCAGGTCGCCTTCGAACAGGCCGGCATAGCCGGGCGGGTTGTCCGCCCGCCGCGACAGCGCCCGGGCGATGGAGCGCTTCCACGAAAATTCGGCGCCGTCGGCCGGGGCGGCGAAGGCGGTCATCGTGCCGATCTGCTGCCCGACAAGATCGGTGATGCGCAGATGCTGCCCGGCCTCGAGGACGAAGCCGACCGCCTGGCCGCCGTCGAGAACCTGTTCGTGAACCTTTTCCATCATGCTCTCTCAGGTTGTACCGGCTTCCCGTATATTACCTTTGATTGCGGTTCCGTTTCAAGCGCATCGTCCGGTTGCACCGCGCCGTCAGGCGCCGAACAGTTCGACCTTCATCGGCGTGCCGCGATAGAACGGGCAGTTGGACAGCGCGACCAGGCAGTCCATCGCCGCCTCGAACTCGATATAGTCGCCCGGTTTCGACACGCCGTCTTCGAGCACCCACCAGCCATGAGCGCAGTCGTGGTGAAAGTTCATGAACAGGTCGATGGTGTCGGGGATGTCCTCGGGCAGAAGGTCCCAGGGGGCGACGACGCCGGAAATGATCTCGTGGCAGCCGTCCTTTTCGCCCGCGCCCATGGCCGCGTAGAGATGGCGGTTGCACATGCGGCCGTGGACATCGTGCATGCCCTTCACGTCGGCGGTATCGGCGGTGATCCGCATCATCTCGTTATTGATGGTCGACATCAGCGCATCGCCCTCGAACAGGCGGTCGCGGGGATGAAACCCGCCGCCGTCGTCGAGCCGCCGCGCCCCGGCGCGCGAGCGCGAATAGGACGTCGACAGCTTTTCGCGCAGATTGGCGGCGTTGAACACCGCCATATCGACCACCTGCAACCCTTCGAGGTCGGTCACCCGCAGGCGCTGGCCGGTTTCGACGACCTGCGCCCACCCGGTCGCGGGCGCCATAACGGTTTCGAAGAACGGTTTCATCCCGGTCCTGTTCGTTGCTATGCTGGCGCAAGACTAGCGCGTAATTGCAGCGCATGAAATGGGAGGAACCGCCATGCCCGTGGCAGACGTAAAGCGCGACCTGGCGTCGAACCGGATGATCTTCGACGTGCGGCGCGACCCGGCGAAATATACCGGATTCACCGAGAAGTTCGAAGATCTGATGGAGGAATACGGCCTGTCGGAGGACGAACGCAAGGCGTTCCGCGATCTCGACATCAAGCGGCTCGGCGAACTGGGGGTGCATCCCTATTTCCTGCCGCAGGTATCGCGCCTGTTCCATGGCGGCGCCTATAACCACAACAATTCACCCTCGGCGCAGGCCTACGGCAAAAGCGTCGTCGAAGGAAAAGGGAAAACCCGCTGATGGCAGAGATTGTATTTGCGACCGGGCTGAGCCACGCGCCGGGCCTGACCGGCTGGCTCGACCAGGCGCCGGAACACGAACAGAAAAGCCTGACCGACGGCTTCAACAGGCTGGGCGACCTGCTGCGCGCATCGAAGCCCGACGTGATCATCGGCATCGCCAACGACCACGTGCTCAACATGCCGCTGCACGACCTGCACGATTTCTGCGTCGGCACGGCGCAGAACTGGTCCGGCCCGGCGGAATGGTTCCGCGACTGGGTCAATGTCGCGCCCTACAGCGTGGCCGGCGATGCCGGCGTCGCGAAGACCCTGTTCGAGGGCTTAAGCGCGCGCGGCTTCCACACGACGTCGAAGAGCGATTTGCTGTTCGACGACAACTGGTCGGTGCCGCTGAAATACCTCACGCCGGATTACGACATCCCGCTGGTGCCGATCCACATGAACTGCGTGGTGCCGCCGGTGCCGTCGCCGCAGCACTGCTACGATTTCGGCCTGGCGCTGAGGGAGATCGCCGAAAACGACCTGCCGGCGGGGATGCGCGTCGCGATCATGGGCACGGGCGGGCTCAGCCACGATCCGGGCGGGCCGAAATATTTCGACGTGGACGAGGAATTCGACCGCTGGTTCCTGGCATTGCTGGAACAGGGCGACCCCGGGAACGTCCTGCGCGAATGCACCATGGAAAAGATGGTCGCGGCCGGCGACGGCGGCACGTCCGAGCTGATCGCCTGGATCGCCGCCATGGGCGCGGTCGGCACGCGCCCCGCGCACACGATCTGCTACGAGCCGTCCGTTGCGCTGCGCTGCGGCATGGGCTGCATCTACTGGGATATGGAGAAGGAAACCGCGAATGTCTGACACACTGACCGACGGCCATCCGGGACTGCTCAACGGGCTCGACGAGATTCTCGATCCCGCGCACACGGCGCTTGTCGTGGTCGACATGCAGAACGATTTCTGCGCCGAGAACGGCTATATCCACACCACCCAGGGCGCGGATATGAGCGGCAACAAGCCGCTGGCCGCGCGCATCGGCAAACTGGTCGAGGCGGCGCGCGACGCGGGCTGCATGGTGGTGTGGATCAAGGCGATCTACGACCACGAGTTACTGCCGGCGCCGATGCTGTCCAAGATGCTGGACAAGGGCAAGGGCGCCGTGTGCTGCGCCACCGACAGCTGGGGCGCCGATTTCTACGAGATCGGCCCGGTGGACGGCGAACAGGTGGTCGAAAAGCGCTGCTATTCGGCGTTCCACAACACCCAGATGGACGACATCCTGCGCCGCCGGGGAATCAAGTCCCTGGTGATGACCGGGGTGGCGACCAATGTGTGCGTCGAATCCACCCTGCGCGAGGCGTTTTTCCACGGCTATTACATCGTCATGCCGCCCGACTGCGTCGGCAGCGCCAACGTGCCGCTGCACGAAGCG
>CAXBCP010000075.1:0-6066 GCA_963974055.1 uncultured Rhodospirillaceae bacterium | reverse complement strand
CGCGCGATCGCGCCGTCATGGTCCAGTTGCAGCACGTCTTCCATCTCAGTCTCCCTTTTTATTCTTCGGTGAATATTCCCGGACTGCGCCGGATGCGATCAGCCGCGCGATTTCATTCTCATCCGCCGCCAGCACATGCGCCAGAATGTCGGCGGTTTCGCCGCCCAGTTTCGGCGGATAACTGTGATCGTCCTTTGGCGTCCGCGACATCTTCACCGGGTTGCCCGCGACCCGGATTTCGTGCCCGTCGCCATCCGACAGACCGAGAACCATATCGCGCCCGACGATCTGCGGATTGGACAGGGCTTTTTCCAGATTGTTGATTTCCCCCACGGGAATGCCCGCATCGAGAAGCTTCGGCACCCAGTGGTCCGCGGTGTGCTTCATGAACGCGCCTTCGAGGATCGGCCACAGTTCGGCCCGGTTGGCGTAGCGGTCTTCGTTCAGGGTAAAGCGGCTGTCATCCTTCATCTCGGCGATGCCGAGCACGTCGCACAGCCCCTGCCACATGCGCTCGGTATTGGCGGTGATCACAAGCGACGTGCCGCTGGCGCAGTTGAAACCGCGATAGGTCGGAATGGAATCGTGGCCCCAGCCCTGGCGGCCCGGGTTCCTGCCGGAATGCAGGAAATACCCCGCCTGGTAACACAGCATCGATATCTGGCAATCCAGCATCGAGACGTCGATATACTGGCCCTGGCCGGATCGGCGGCGTTCCTCAAGCGCGGCAAGCGCGCCGATCACGGCATACATCCCGGCGCTCAGATCGCCCAGCGGGACTCCCGACCGCACGGCGGAACGTCCGGGTTCGCCGGTCATGCTCATGCCGCCGGAAATCGCCTGCACGATCATGTCGTATGCCGGCCTGTCGCGGTCGGCGCCGGTCTGGCCGAACCCGCTGATCGACGCCCAGATCAGGCCCGGATTGCGCGCCGACAGGTCGGCATAGGTCAGACCGAGCCGGTCGAGCACGCCGGGGCGGAAATTTTCGACCAGGATGTCGCTTTCGTCCGCAAGGCGTTTGACGATCTCCAGACCGTCCGGCGATTTGATATCGACAACGATGCTTTTCTTGTTCCGGTTGATCGACAGGTAATAGCAGCTGTCGTCGCCGACGAAATTCGGCGGCAGCACGCGCGACCAGTCGCCGGCGGGCGCTTCGAGCTTCACGACCTCGGCACCGAGATCCGCGAAAATCATGGTCGCGTAGGGCCCCGCCAGAAACTGGGTAAGATCGAGCACCCGCAGGCCCGACAGGGTTGCATTCCCCTGCACCGCATCGTTTGTCATGCGCCGGTTCCTTGTTGGCGTTCCCGTTGCAAAGCTTTATCAGGTCGGCGATCGAAACTGAACAGTTCGGGCCGGAAATCGCCTGCGCTTCAGAGAATAAAGCTGACCGCGCCGAGCGCGCCCAGTTCTTCCGCATCCAGAAGCGCCCGGCGTTCGGCGATCCGGAAGCCGTCCGCCGTCTTCCGCAGGCGATAGGTGTATTGCCCCACATATTCGCCACCCTTGCCGCCGCGGCGGAAACGGTGGACCGCAAAATTCGCCGTTGCCGTAAGTTCGGACGCATCCTGCGCGATAATCCTGACATTGGTGATCAGGCGCCGTGTCCGCGACAGCGGGAATTCCGCATGGGCATCGCGGCTTTGCAGGCGCTTCACCCGCCCGCGGATGCGGTCGATATCGTCGGCGATGATGAACAGCGTGTCGTCGGGATCCCCGTCGGGGACATCGTTCGGCGGCACCAGATAGCGCGCATCCGCGGCAAGCAGTTCCATCCACGCATCCAGGTCCCACCTGTCGAGCAGGTCGGCTTCATGATACAGAAAATCTTCTACGGCCTCACGGCTGACAGTTTCGATAGGACTTACTCCGCGGCTTCGGCTGTTTCGCTGGCCGCGATCTCGCCCGTCATCAATGTGTTCCACCGGCGCCAGAACGTGCGCAGATGCAATTCGTCGGAATTGAGCTGTTCGCCGTCCTTGGCGATCCCGCGGGTCATGACCGACCACGGCACCTCTTTGACGGTCGAGGTCAGACCGGCCTGAACCTGTTCCAGTGCCTCGACGTCGTCCGGCGTGGCGAGACCGCCGGGGCCGTAGAACGTCAGGAAGGAATCCAGCCGGCATTTGCGCATGATCGCGCTTTCGCCGACCGGGCCCAGCGCCCAGGCCGTAACCTGCATGCGGTCCGCCTCTTCGGGCCAGAAGGTGCGGATCGTCACGGACGAGCCGTCATTGATCATCAGGTTGGGAAACACGAACAGGTTCCGGTTCGTATTGGCGACGCGCTCGGCGCGTTCTTCGCCCAGACGCTCGACCAGTTCGGCCTTCGCCGCCTCGACCGCGGGCTTGGCTTCTTCGCCGTAGATCGAGATCCAGGACGCCACCGGGCGGCCGCGGAAATTGAAATTGTCGATCACCGCATGACCGTTGCCGAGATCGCGCCCGATCCCCTTTTTCGGCAGCAGCAGGCCCTTCGGCACCTTGATGTCGACCCCGGCGTCTTTCATGTATTCGAGCCAGGTCGAATGGGTCGAATGCAGGTGATAGTCGTCGAAGGAATTTTCGACCAGCAGCTTCCAGTTGGCGGCGATATCGTATTCCTGGATGCCGGATACGATTTCCATCCTGCCGTCGGGCGACTGGTCGACCACCAGGTCGATATATTCCTTCGCGCCGGCCAGGTAGGTATCGAGATCCTCGACGCCGCTATTGAAGCTGGCGAACCAGAATCCGCGGTAATTTTCGAAGCGCGGAACGTCCTGCAGGCCCAGCTCCGCCCGGTCGAAGCTGTCCGGATAGGCATCCGCGCCCGGCACCGCGACCAGCGCGCCGTCATTGCCGTAGGACCAGCCGTGGTAGAAACAGTAAAACCGCTTGGTGTTGCCCTCGCGTTCGCGGCAGACCTTCGCGCCGCGATGACGGCAGGTATTGAGGAACAGCCGGACGTTGCCGTCGCCGTCCCGCGTCAGGATCACGGGGCGTCCGCCGACATTGCGGGTCACGAAGTCGCCGGGTTTCGCGACTTCCGATTCATGACCGGCATATATCCAGCATTCGTCGAAAACGCGCTCGCGCTCGTCGGTCAGGATGTCGGGATCGATCAGCGTTTCCCGGTTCAGGCGAAAATCGTTCGCCCGCGGGTTATCTATTATATAGGGGTTCTTTTTCATACGCGGCAGGATGCCCGAAATGAGCGGATTCGTCTATTCCCAAAGCGCAATTTCGCAATCCCGATCCGCGCCGCAGGCGACTTCTGCTATTCTGCCGCTTCGCGCCGCGGCAACTTCCACTCCGGGCGGATATAGTGGCAGGTATAGCCGTGCGGAATCCGCTCCAGGTAATCCTGGTGTTCGGGCTCCGCTTCCCAGAAATCGCTCACGGGCTCCAGTTCGGTCACGATCGCGCCCGGCCACAGGCCCGACGCATCGACATCGGCGATGGTATCTTCCGCCACCTTCTTCTGCGCCTCGTCGACGTAATAAATCGCCGAGCGATAGCTCGGACCGCGATCGTTGCCCTGGCGGTTGGGGGTCGTCGGGTCGTGGATCTGGAAGAAAAATTCGAGCAGGTTGCGGAAACTCGTCTCCGCCGGGTCGAAGATAATCTCGATCCCTTCGGCGTGGTTTCCGTGATTGCGATAGGTCGCATTCGGCACTTCGCCGCCGGTATAGCCGACGCGGGTCGAAATCACCCCCGGCAGCTTGCGGATCAGGTCCTGCATGCCCCAGAAACAGCCCCCGGCGAGTACGGCACGTTCAGTCGTCATCGGAAATCCTCCACTCGGTGTCTTCGTTGTGTCTGGAATATGGGTAACCGCGGCGCCGTTGTCCAATGCGATAACGCTAAGCGAAACGGCGGGCGCACCCGATTCCGAACAGTCCGAGACCGAGCAGCAGCATCGCGCCCGGTGCCGGCACGGCGGCAACCTGCCCCTCGACCACCGACAGGCGCAGCGCGTCGCGACCGTTACCGAAATCGACGATCCCGAATTCCCAGGCGAGGCCGGATCCCAGACCCGCCCCGGTGAAATCGAACAGCATGGCGGACATCGGCGCCGACTGGATATCGTCGGCCACCAGCACGTCGAACGTCTCGCCGAGCCCGGCGGTAAACGCGCCGAAGAAATCGATATCGAACATCGTGCCCGCATCGAGGGTCGCTGTGCCGTTGAAAACGTCCAGCCGGTCGTAACCGGTGCCGGCGGCAAGCCCGCCGAGTTCCGCGGCGAAAGTCGACCCGGCCAGCAACGCGACATCCCCGAACACAGTCAACAGGCCCGGCGAATTGCCGGGGCCCACGGTCCCGCCGTTCACGGTCACGTCGGCCGTGATAAACCCGCTGCCGCCCAGCGTGCCGCCGCCGATAGCAATGGATGCCTGCTGCAACTGGCCATTGACGGTCAGCGCGCCGGCGGTCTGGGAAATGCTTGCGGCGCCAAAGCCGAATATGTTCGCGCCGGCGGCGATGTCAATGTTTCCGCTGTTGGAGACCGTGCCGGAATT
Organism: uncultured Rhodospirillaceae bacterium; assembly: GCA_963974055.1. GTDB lineage: Bacteria > Pseudomonadota > Alphaproteobacteria > MPNO01 > UBA830 > CAXBCP01. Next base: position 1,556 of record CAXBCP010000075.1, on the reverse strand, counting down.
GCTCGAAAATCCGGTGGATATCAGTGTGCCGGTGTTGGTCAGGACGCCGTTATTATACAGGCTGTCACCTGTCAGCGTGCCTTCGTTAATCAGCGTCGCACCGATATTATTGATAATACTGCCGTTATTGGTGAACGTGCCGCTGTTCGTGAGCGTACCGCCGGCATAATTGTACACACTATCGTAATTGGTGAACGAACCGCTGCTGGTCAGCGTGGCGCCCCCGTTATTGTTCAGCGTGCCGCTATTGATGATCGTACCGCTGCTGGTAATGGTATCGCCGTTGTCGAGCGTCCCGCCGGCCGCGATGCCCAGCGTGCCGCTGTTGACCAGCAAGCCACCGTTGTTGCTCCCGCCGCCGAGGGTAAGGTCGCCTCCCGGCGCCTGGATATCGATCGTACCCCCAAAATTATGAATGCTCCTCAGGATGGGCGTGGTAACGGTGAAGGTATCGCCGGGACCGACGAATTCGGGAAGCGCCTGGGCGCCGGCACCGGTCGAAAGCGATACCACCGCAAACGCGGCCACGAGGCCCGACCCGAACGTCTTTGAAATACCCATTTTGTTCCCGTCCCCGGCCCGGGGGGAGCGACGATCCGTCCCCGCAGCGCCGAAAATGTCGTTGTGCGCTCCGGCCAGCCGGATCGGTGACTTTCTAATAGCATGAGAAATTTTTCCGGCATCACGAATTCGGCGACCGATGGAAAATACCCGCGGGCATCCGCTTTAAGGCGTCAAACGGGCATCCCGTCCCGCGTTTTACAGATGCCAAGTAGGTCAGTCTGGAAGCGCTTGCTTTGCCAATGCAAAACTATCGAAATCCGTGACGTTCCGGTTCAAGTCGGCCAATGAAAATTTTCGATTAACCAACGAAAAAAAATTTGTTTTAATAATGACAAATAAAAAGTGAGAAAGAGCCATGTTGTGATCTGCGCATCGAAGTGTGCCGGATAGTTCTGGATGGAGTGGCGCACGAAAAGTGGCTCAAGTCGTGCCACGGCTTATTTGTCGATGGTGGCGAAAATTAAACCATAGACGAGGAGGCAAAACATTGAAAAAACTTATTGGAATTAGTGCTTTGTCGGTTCTTGTCACGATTGCGAGCCAATTTGGCCTCGCGACCGAGGCAGAGGCCTATTGCGTCATCAACAGCCGGGACTCGGACAGCAGCCTTTATTTCTATTCGCCGGATCATCAAGGGGATTTCGAGAAAAAGGTCGCGCCCGGCAAAAAAGAATGTTGCAAATCGGGCTCCAGCGGCTGTTCGAGCTACGCCCTGAAGCACAAGGGGGCTCTTATGAATGTCTCCCCCGATGAACCGAAATACCGGGCTGAAACCGCTAAAGCGGCCAAAAAGAGAGACGAATCGCGCATCTTTAGGATGAAGATCGGCCTGAAGGATATCCTGGATTGCAAGACCCTGGACAAGGCGGTCTTCTGCAGTAACGGCGCGCAACAATGGCGGTCGAAGAGAGAGTATGTCAGCACTCCGGGCCAGCAGAACGACGCCGTCATCCAGAACGTCATGATTGTCGGCCCCAACGACAAATGCCTGG
>CAXBCP010000074.1:0-6551 GCA_963974055.1 uncultured Rhodospirillaceae bacterium | reverse complement strand
GCCGCTCATTGTCCGGTTTTCCGGGCGGGCTTGCCGCCCCGCGACCGCAGCCCGGTGCCGGCGATATCCGCCCCCGCGCCCGCCACACCCGCAACCGCCCGGGCGTCGACGGTCTGGCCGGCGCGCAGGCCCTGGACGCCCTCGACCACGATGCGGTCGCCCGGGCTCAGATCGCCGTCGACCAGGATGCGGCCCTTGTCGCGGCTGACCAGGCGGACGAACACCTTTTCGGCCCGGTTCCCGGCGGCGCGCCACAGATAGGCGCCGTCGCGGCTCCACAGCACGGCGACTTCGGGCACGCTCGGATAGGCGCGCCCGGCAAAGGCGATCTCGACCGCGAAGGACGTGCCCGGGCGGATGGCGTCTTCCGGGTTGGGGATCTCGGCGCGGATGCGCAGGGTGCGCGACGCCTCGTCGATGCGGCTGCCCATGGCGGTGACGATGCCGTCGATCCGCAGGTCCTGCCGCGTCGTCGGGCGCACGTTGACGGTGCTGCCGATGCGCAGCCGCGCGGCGTAGTCTTCCGGCAGGTTGAAATCGACCAGGATGGTCGAGCGTTCGTCGAGGGTGGCGATGGCGGTGGTTTCCCCCACCCGGTCGCCGACGCTGATATCGGTCAGCCCGATCACGCCGTCGAACGGCGCGACGATGGCGCGGTCGGCGAGTTCGGCTTTGGCCTGGGCGTGGCGGACCCGCGCGGTTTCGAGCTCCGTCCGCGCCGTGTCGAGGCTGGTGCGCGACGCGTGGCCCGATTTCGCCAGTTTCTCGATCCGCGCCACGTCGCGCGTCGCCTTGCGCAGGCTTACCGCCGCCAGGCGGACGGCCAGGCGCTGGTGCTCGTCGTCGAGCCGCACCAGCACGTCGCCCTTTTTGACCTTTTGTTCGGCCCGGAACAGGACCTCGACCACTTCGCCGGAAACCGACGGGTGAAGCGCCGCCGAGCTGAGCGCCGCCCCGGTGCCGACCGCGCGCACCATGGTGCGGTCGGTGGCGAGCGTCAGGGGTTCGACCAGCACGCGCACGGCGCCGCCGCGCCGCGGATTCGGCTCCTTCGACCCCGCCGCTTCCTGCGCGCCGCCGAGCCACAGCCAGCCGACCCCGAGCAGGCCCGCCAGCGCGATGGTGATAACGAACTGAAAACGCAGCTTCATCGCAGTATCATCTGTACAGCTTCACCTGTGGGACCCCCGATATCGTCAGGCCGTGCGCCGCTACCGGCAGCCCGACTTATTATATCACACCACGGTGACGCACCATCCCTTCCGTCGCGCTTCCGTCACGCGCCGTTTTCCCGGGAAACGCCGGCGTTTAAGCTTCGCTTCACAGATGTCGGGTAGATTGAACCTCGTTTTTCCAGACCGCCGCCGCGGCAAAAATATACAGGAATCGCAATGCCGGCCCCGTCTGCCCCCTTCCGGATACTTCTTGTCGAAGACAATCACGGCGATGCCGTGCTGACGCAGATGGCGCTCGACCGGGCGAGCGCGGCGGCAGACTTTTCCTGCGCGGTCTCGACCGCCGACAGCATCGCCGACGCGTGTAGCGTCCTCGCCCGGGAAACGCCGGACGTCATCGTCACCGATCTCAGCCTGCCCGACGGCAAGGGGGCGGACGTCGTGACGTCGCTGATCGCGGCGGCCCCGGGTGTTCCCCTGGTCGTCCTGTCGGGCGATCGCGACACGGGCGTGGTGGCGGAATCGCTTCGCCGCGGCGCGTCGGACTATCTGTGCAAGGACGACTTCACCGGACCGGTACTGATCGACGCCCTGCGCCGCAGCACCGGACCGGACTCACCCCGGACCGAAGCCGCCGGCTAGAGCGTTTCCCGTTCTGACGGCGCCTGCCCGATTCCGCGCAAGCCGAATACGTTCTAGAAGCCTGCGGCCCGGTTTTCGATGCCCCCGCTGCCGGGCCACCGGCGATACCATTCCGCGAATTCGTCGGCGGGAAGCGGACGGCTCATGAAATAGCCCTGGGCCTCGTCGCAGCCCTCGCGGCGCAGGAATTCGAGCTGCGCCCGGTCTTCGACCCCTTCCGCGATAACCTTCAGCCCGAATGTCTGGCCGAGCGATATCGCGGCGCTTGTAATCGCAGCGTCGCCGTCGCTCGCCGGCAGGTTGGAGACGAAGGAACGGTCGATCTTGAGCTTGTCGACCGGCAGCTGCTTCAGATGGGTCAGCGACGAATACCCCGTGCCGAAATCGTCGATCGACACCGAAACGCCGCGCATGCGCATCATCCCGAGAAACGCCGAAATAATGGCCATGTTGTCGAGAATGGCGCTTTCCGTAATTTCGATCTCCAGGCAACCGTGTTCGAGCCCGGATTCGTCCAGCGCCCGGTCAATCGATGCCAGCAGGCGCGAATCCTTCAACTGGTGCGGCGACAGGTTGACCGAGCAGTTCAGCGCCGGAATGCCGGCATTGCGCCACGCGACGTTCTGGCGGCAGGTTTCGCGCAGGACCCAGTCGCCGATATCGACGATGAGCTGGCATTTCTCGGCGGCCGGAATGAATTCGTCCGGCGGGATAAGCCCGTGGTCCGGCTGGTTCCAGCGTATCAGACTTTCGGTGCCGAGCACCTGTCCGGTGACGATATCGACCTTGGGCTGGTAATAGAGTTCGAACTGGTCTTCTTCCAGCGCCCGGCGGAGATTGGCTTCGAGCACCCGCCGGTCCTGCGCCGCGATATTCATTTCCTCGTCGTAGAAATGATATCTGCCCCGACCATCCGCCTTGGCCTTGTAAAGCGCCATATCGGAGCATTTCAGGAGGTCGGCCGGTTCGGTTCCGTCGGGCGGTGCGAGCGCGATACCGACACTGGTGGACACGTACAGGTCCTGCCCGTCGATACGGAAGGGCTCGGCCAGGGTGTCGACGATTTTCTGGGCATGCCGGGACGCGCCCTGGGCATCTGCAATATTCGGCGCGATGATCGCGAATTCGTCGCCGCCAAGGCGAATTACGGTGTCGGTCGCGCGCCCCCGTTCCGCAAGCCGGCCCGCAGCCAGTTTAAGCAGTCCGTCGCCGGCAGGATGCCCCAGGGTGTCGTTGACCTTCTTGAAATTGTCGAGGTCGAGCAGCGCCACCGCGACAAGGTCGCCGGCGCGCTCCGCATGCGCCACCGCCTTGGTCAGCACGGTTTCGAACACCGACCGGTTGGGCAGCCCGGTCAGGGCATCCACCCGGGCAAGTTCGGCCAGTTCCTGCAGGAAATGCTGCCGGGCCGTGGCATAGCGCACGGCGCGTTTCAGGACGGTCGCCGATATCTCCGCCTTGGTCAGATAGTCGACCGCACCGGAGCCCATCATTTTGAGCGCCAGGTCTTCGTCGTCCTGGCCGGTCAGAAAAATCACCGCCGCGTGGCTGTCATATTCGTCGACCATCTTCGCAAAGATCGCATCGCCGTCGGCATCGGGAAGCCGGTAATCCAGGAAGATGCAGTCGAACTGCTGCGCCGCGCAGGCCACAAGGGCGCCGGCGCCGTCCACCGCTTCCGTCAGCTCGTAATCGAGGCCCGACACCTGCAGGGCGCGGCGTACCGTCATCCGGTCGACATCGTCGTCGTCGACCAGCAGGATCTGTAATTGCTGGGTCATGATTCGGGCAGCTCCACCACGCGCCAGAAGCGGTCGAGCATCTGCAACGCTTCGAGAAACGATGCGCCGGCCTCGCTTTTGACGATGTAGCCGGCGACATGCTGGTCATAGGCCTTGAGCTTGTCCGCGTCGTCGTTCGACGTGGTCAGCACGAAGATCACGCTCTGACGGAGCGCGGGATCGTTCCGGATTTCCTCGAGAAACTCGAGACCGGTCATGCGCGGCATGTTGAGGTCGAGCAGAATGATATAGGGCGGTTCCAGGACGGTCCGGCCGTTTTCCCCGCGGAGAATCTCGAACGCCTCGATCCCGTCATTCGCCACAACCATCGGATTGGCGATTCTGAGCTGCCTGAAAGACCGCTGCAGGTGCATGACATCGACCTCGTCGTCCTCGACGAGCAGAAGCTTCACTTCCCTATGCGGCATTTCGTGCCTCCCGCCGCGAAACTTCGGCCGCGGGCGTTTCGCAGGTCGCCCAGGTGAAACGGAAGACCGAGCCCCTTTCGCCCTCGCGCGATACAACCTCTATTTCGCCGCCATGGGTCTGCACCAGCTTGCGCACCATCGCCAGCCCGAGACCGCTGCCTTCGAGCTCGTCGCGCCGTTTGAGCGTCTGGAACATCTGGAATATCCGGTCGTGGTACCGTTCCGGTATGCCGGGCCCGTCATCGATCACCGAAAATTCGACCGTCGCGCCAAGGTCGCGGCAGTCGATCCGGATGCGGGCTTCATCGCCATCGTGGTGCTTGACCGCATTGCCGATCAGGTTGCGGAATACCTGTTGCAGCGCGGTCGCCGAGGTTCGCATCCGGGGCATGTTTTCGGGGATTGCGACATGGACAGTATCCGGGTCGCCCAGCATCTCCACAACCTCGGACACCAGGGGACCCGTTTCGACCCAGGATATATCGGACGTATCCCGGCCCGCCCGGGCATAACGTAAAAGGCCTTCCAGCAGGGCTTCCAGCCGGACCACACGGCCGCGCAGCATGGTCATGTGTTCGCGGCTGTCTTCCGACATGTGCTCCGCCGCATCTTCTTCGATCCAGCCCGCCAGGTTGTCGATCGCCCGCAACGGTGCCTTGAGGTCGTGCGAGGCGACATAGGCGAACTGTTCGAGGTCCGCGTTCGACCGTTCCAGGTCGTGGGAATAATGGAGCAGGTTTTGATGCGCGATCGTGATGTCGGTGATGTCCGTCGTAACGGCGAGACTGCCGCCATCGGCGGTCCGGTTGATATAGCGCCGCCGCCAAACCCCCGGTTTCATCTCGTATTCGATCGGTTCGGGATTTTCCTGAGCCAGTATTGCCCTGTTCTTCGCCCGCAGAATATCCACCTGCTCGTCCAGTTCCGCATCCGAATATTCCGGGTGCTTTTCCCGCAGATCCAGTTCGGCGAGTCTCCTTTTCGATATTCCCGGTTTCAGTTCTGCCGCGAGATGGGGCGACAGTTCGGCGACCATGGAATTGTAAAGAACCAGATTACTGTCGGCATTAAAGAGCATGAAGCCGTTCGGCATTGCCTCGATCGCGTCCAACAGCCGTTGCCGGGCCTGCGACAACATGGCATTGCCCCGGGAAAGTTCTTCCGTCCGCCGCTCTACGATGCGCGACAGCATCGTGTTGAAACTTTCGGTCAGGCGCCTGAACTCGTCCGCCCCGAACGGTTCCATCCGGTAGGACAGATCGGCGGAATTTCCGACGCTTTCAACGCCGGCGATGAATGTGCGGATCGGTTTGACGACTTTGAACGCCGTTACCAGTATGCCGGCCGTGACGGCCAGGATGCTCAACAGAATCGCCACCAGCAGAAAAGTCTTCTGGCGTTCGATCGGAACCAGGACCGTCGACATCCTGTCCCCGATCACGAGCCAGAGATTGGGAAACCCCCGCAACGTGGCGTCGACGGACATCCAGACGCCGGTGCCCGACCCGGCGTCATCCGGCCGCACGAGATCCTGTTCCGATGCGTAAACCGTATCGCCGGCTGTCGTCGTTATTGCGTAGCCGTCGGACTGGACCGGCAACCTGACCAGGTCGGAAAAGCCGAACGCATCGATCTCGATAACCACCATGCCCTCGACGAGACCTGCAATATACACAGGGACGGCGACGATCATTCCGTCGGCATCCGTGCGGACAAATTCCTGACCTTTCATGACGCCGGACTGCCATACCGCCGCGGAATAATCAGAGCCTTCCCCGGGTGCGTTGGCGGCAATGCGCCGGCCGCGAAAGTCGGCAAGCGTCACGCGGGCACGCTCGGAACCGGGAATGCGGAGCGACTGAAACAGAGCCGGTATATAGCCATCGCGGCCGCTCAGATCGATCAGGCTGTTTATCACCAGGTCGTTGCCGGCAAGTGTATGCGCGGTATCGACCACGTTTCGCAGAACAACGCCCAGAGAAGTCGCCGATTGCGCGGCGACCCGTTCCAGTTTTTTCCGGTGGGTGTCGAGCGCGGCATCCCTGACGCTAAGGTGGGCGATATAGCCGATCGCCAGCAACGCGACGATCGTGGCGGGCAAGACCTGGGTCAGGACGCGCGGCAGGAGCCTGTTGGAAAGGATCACGGAGCCTTCACCGGTACGATCGTACCGGCCCCGTTGAACCGGCTGAGGTGGAAATCGCGGGCATCGAGCGCATCGTGCCGGCCGGGGGTGAAGGGCGGATTATAGTTCCGCATCACCCCCCGGTGGGACGGCAGGGTCTCGAGCGCGGCCCGCACTTCGACGCGGTCGATCGATTTCGCTCTCCCGATCGCACGGCTCAGCAGATGCACCAGGTCGTAGGCATGGGCCACACCGACCGGGGAAAGCACGTCGGCCACGGTTTTGCAGGGTCCGAACAGCCTGCAATACCCCTCGTAGACGCGTTTTGCCCGGCCGGGAAAGGGCGGCGCATGGAACGAAAACGTCTGCAGGAAGGAAAGCTTCACTTTCCCGATATCGG
>CAXBCP010000073.1:0-7104 GCA_963974055.1 uncultured Rhodospirillaceae bacterium | reverse complement strand
CTCATCGCCGCAACCCTGATTTGGTGGCTCAATTGAGTCCCGACCCTAGAGCGCTTCCTGTTCTGACGGCGCCGGCCCGGCACGATTCCGCGGAAGCGGAATATGCTCTAGGCCGCGAGCCCCGCCGACATCACGCTGTTCAGCCGGCGTGAAAATGCGGCCGGGTCCGGGACCTTCTCGCCCTCGATAATGCGCGCCTGGTCGAGCAGCAGCCAGGCGGCGTCTTCCATCTTTTCGCCCGCCCCGTCCTTGCCGACCGAATCCGCGAGGGACGCCACCAGCGGATGGCGCGGGTTGATTTCCAGAATCCGCTTGAATGCCTGGTCGAGCTGGTTGTGCTGTTTCAGCATCCGTTCGATCCGCAGATCCATGTCGCCCTCGTCGGAGACCAGACAGACGGCGCTGTCGGTCAAACGCTCCGAAACGCGCACGTCCTTGACCTCGTCGTCCAGGGTCAGCTTGAACATCGCGATCAGCGCATCGACCTTGCCCTGGTCGAAGCTCTTGTCTTCGGCGTCCTTGTCGTCCCCCTCGGCTTTGTCGCCGGCGATCTTTTCGAGATCGGCGCCGGCGCGGGTCGCGGACTTGAACATCTTGCCCTCGTATTCGCCGAGTGCGGGCAGCCAGAATTCGTCCACGGCATCGGTCAGGAGCAGCACTTCGATCCCCTTCGCCGCGAATCCTTCAAGCTGCGGGCTTTTGCGGATCTGGTCGATGTCCTCGCCGGAAATATAATAAATCGCGTCCTGGCCCTCTTTCATGCGTTCCACATAGTCCGACAGGCCGATCAGGTCGTCGCCGCTGGCGGTGGAGCTGAATTTGCAGACTTTCAGGATCGCTTCGCGGTTCTCGGCGTCCTCGTACAGACCTTCCTTGATGACCGCGCCGAAATTTTGCCAGAACGTCTTGTATTCGTCGGGGTTCTTGTCTGCCTTCTTGCCGAGCTCGGTCAGGACGCGCTTGACGATCGTCGACCGTATCCGGGCGATCATGGGGTTGTTCTGCAGGATTTCCCGGCTGACGTTGAGCGGCAGGTCCTCGGAATCGACCACGCCGCGCAGGAAGCGCAGCCATGCGGGCACCAGGCCCTCAGCTTCGTCGGTGATGAACACCCGTTTCACATACAGGCGGATACCGTGACGGCGGCTCGGATCGAACAGGTCGAACGGCTTGGCCGACGGCACGAAAACCAGATTGGTGTATTCCAGCTTGCCTTCGACCCGCCAGTGCAGGGTCATGAACGGCTCATCGAAGCCGCCGACATGGTGGTAGAACTCCTTGTACTGATCGTCGGAGATGTCTTTTTTCTGCCGGGTCCACAGCGCGGAGGCCGCGTTCACGGTCTCGCCCTCGCCCTCGCCGCTTTCGAGAACGATGGGCAGTGCGATATGGTCCGAATAGGTCTTGATGACGTGCCGCAGGCGGGTTTCATCGAGGAATTCGTCCTCGCCCTTGCGCAGGGTCATGCGGATCGTGGTGCCGCGGCCGGCGCGTTCGCCCTCGCTGATCGTGAATTCGCCGGTGCCGTCCGATACCCAGCGCCATGCCTGGTCTTCGCCGGCGCGCCGGCTGATCACTTCGACTTCGCTGGCAACCATGAACGCCGAATAGAAACCGACGCCGAACTTGCCGATGGCGTTCAGATCGGCGCCTTCCTCGTCCTGGTGTTCTTCGAGATAGGCGGTGGTGCCCGACCGGGCGATGGTGCCCAGGTCGGAAATCAGCCCCTCGCGGTTCATGCCGATGCCGTTATCGGACAGTTCCAGGATACGGGATTTTTTGTCCACCGAAATCCGGACGCGGAATTCCGGATCGTCGGCGACCAGCTCGGGCCGGGTCAGTGCTTCGTAGCGCAGCCGGTCGCAGGCGTCGGAAGCGTTGGAAATCAGTTCGCGCAGAAAGATCTCCTTCTGGCTGTAGAGCGAGTTGGCGACAATATGGAGGAGGCGCGAGACTTCGGTCTCGAACCTCAGCTTCTCTTCTGCCATCGGTTCGGTTTCCTGTGCTGAATTTCTGAATGCTGCCGGAATATGTTGTGCGGCGGCCACTATTTCAACCCCTTGCCAGCCGCACGTTCCAACGCCATCCTGCACCCATGTCAGGTGTCGAACAAAGGCCGATCGTGACGGCCGTTCTGGGCCCCACCAATACCGGCAAAACGCATTACGCAATCGACAGGATGCTCGGTCATGCCAGCGGGATGATCGGGTTCCCGCTGCGTCTGCTGGCGCGTGAAAACTATGACCGCGTCGTGGCCGAAAAGGGCGCCGCCCGGGTCGCCCTGGTCACCGGCGAGGAAAAGATAATCCCGCCGAAGGCGGCGTATTTCATCTGCACGGTCGAATCCATGCCGCTCGACCTGGATGTCGAATTTCTGGCGATCGACGAAATCCAGATGTGCGCCGACCCTGAACGGGGCCACATTTTCACCGACCGGCTGCTGCGCGCGCGGGGCAGCGAGGAAACGCTTTTCCTCGGGGCGGAGACGATCCGCCCGCTGATCCAGCTCCTGATCCCCGAAGCGGAATTCACCAGCCGGCCGCGTCTGTCTCGGCTCAGCTATGTCGGGCCGCGCAAGATCACGCGCCTGCCCCGGCGCAGCGCGATCGTCGCCTTCTCGATCAACGAGGTTTACGCCATCGCCGAACTGATGCGCCGCCAGCGCGGCGGAACGGCGGTGGTGCTGGGTGCGCTCAGTCCGCGTACCCGCAACGCCCAGGTTGAAATGTATCAGGGCGGCGAGGTCGATTACCTGGTCGCGACCGATGCCATCGGCATGGGCCTGAACATGAATATCGACCATGTGGCGATTGCGGGCCTGCGGAAATTCGACGGCCGCAATTACCGCAAGCTGTCGGTCGCGGAACTGGCCCAGATCGCGGGCCGGGCCGGACGTCATCTGTCGGACGGCACGTTCGGGCCGATTGCCGAAATCGGCGCCCTGGACCCGGACGTGATCACGGCGATCGAGGATCACACGTTCGATACCCTCAAAGGGGTCTACTGGCGGAATTCCGACCTCAATTTCCGGTCGGGGCTCGGGCTGCAGAAATCGCTCGAAATGCCGCCGCCGCGCGCCGAGCTGATGCGCGCCCGGGATGCCGACGACAAGATCGCCCTCGGTCACCTTCTGCGCGACCGCACGATCGCAGACCGGGCATCGACCCCCGATGTCGTCCGGCTGCTGTGGGATATCTGCCAGATTCCCGATTTCCGCAAAACCATGGCCGATGTGCATGCCGGTCTTTTGTCGCGGATATTCACGGAACTGACCGACGGCGACAACCTGCCGACCGACTGGGTGGCGGCGCAGATTGCGCAGCTCGACCGTGTAGATGGTGATATAGATACGCTGATGGCCCGGATCGCCCATGTGCGGACATGGACGTATATTTCGCATCGTGCCGACTGGCTGCGCGATGCGGAAACCTGGCAGGTGCGCACGCGCGAATTAGAGGATAAAATTTCGGATGCATTGCATCAAAGTCTTACACAACGATTTGTTGACCGCCGCGCGACGGCATTTTCCCGCATGAAGGACCGCGATGACCTGCTGGCCGTCGTGGGGGCGGACAGCGATGTTGTCGTCGAAGGCGAATTCGTCGGCCATCTCGACGGGTTCCGGTTCATTCCCGATGTCAATTCCGAGGCCGAGGGCCGTCGCGCGCTCATGGCCGCGGCGAACAAGGCGCTTCGCAGCGAAATCGATGCCCGTGTCGATGCCCTGTGCGCCGCGCCCGACCCCGTATTTTCGGTCGATCACACCGGCGCGCTGAACTGGGCCGGCGCCGCTGTTGCGCGGCTGGAAAAAGGACCGGATATCGTGTCGCCCGGGGTTGCCGTGCTGGCGAACGACTACCTGTCGGCGGAACAGCGCGAACGCATCCGCAAGCGCCTGGTCGCCTGGGTGACGGCCCAGATGACGGATGCGCTGGAACGGCTGATGACCCTGCGTCAGGCCGATCTCAGCGGCGTCGCACGCGGTATCGCCTATCAGGTTGTCGAAGGGCTTGGCTCGCTGCCGCGCCAGCGGGTGAGCGCGGAGGTCCGGGAATTGTCGAAGGAAGACCGCTCTGCGCTGCGCGCCTGCGGTATCCGGATCGGGGCGGAGACGCTGTTCGTGCCGGCGCTGGTAAAGCCGAAAGCCGTGCAGTGGCGCGCAATGCTGTGGACGATATACAGCGGCCGCGAAACCGCGCCGCCGCCGGCGGCGGGTCTGGTGACGGTGCCGGCGGGCGACGATCTTCCCGAGGATTTTCTCGAAGCCTGCGGGTATTGCAAGCTCGGCGGCCGGGCGGTGCGTATCGACGTTCTCGACCGTATCGCGATCGACCTGCAAAAGCAGTCCCGCGCCGGAAAGATGGATATCGGCGCCGCCCAGCTCAACCTGCTGGGTCTGTCGATGGACGCGGCGCGCCCGGTCTTCGAAGCCCTGGGCTATGTTGCCGAGGCGGTCGACGACGTGCTGGTCTGGAAATGGAAAGGCCGCCGGAAGCCGCAGGCGGTACAGGCCCGGAAATCGCGGCCGCCGCGGAAAAAACCGGGACAGCAGAAAAAACCGAAGCCGGAACGATCCGGAAAGCCCGAAAAATCCGTGCCCATCGATGAAAATTCGCCTTTCGCGAAGCTGAAGGACCTGAAGTTTTCTTGAGCGGCGAAGACGGCATACGGCTCGATAAATGGCTCTGGCATGCCCGGTTTTTCAAGAGCCGCGGCCTCGCCACCCGGGTTTGCGCGAAGGGCAGGGTCCGGGTCGACGGCGATATCGTCCGGAAAGCCCATTACATCGTCCGCGTCGGCAACGTGCTGACCTTCCCGAAGGCAAAAGAGGTCCGGGTTGTGCGGATCGAGGGGCTCGGGACCCGTCGCGGTCCCGCGCCGGAAGCCCAGGCACTCTATTCCGAAATCGGGGAAGAATCCGGCGGTTAGCCGGTCCTGCGGAATATCACCGACTGGTTGTTCGACGGCATTTCCACCCGTTCCACGAAGGCAAGGCCGTTCTTTTCGGCCTCGGCGCAGACCGCATCGATGTCGCGCACGCCCCAGGTCTCGTTGCGGGAACGCAGGGACCGGTCGAAATCCTCGTTGGACGGGGCGGTATGCGCGCCGCCGATCCTGTACGGACCGTATAGGTACAGATGGCCGCCCGGCGGCAGAAGCGCGCCGGCATTGCGCATCAGGCCCTGTGTCGCATCCCAGGGCGAGATGTGGATCACATTTGTGCAGATCATGAAATCGGCGGAATCCAGCGGCAGGACCACATCCGACGCATTGATCGCCAGCGGCGCGCGGATATTCGGCGCGTCCGCCGGTTCCGCGTCGATCCAGGCCTGGATGCTGTCGATATTCAGGGGATCCGGATCGCTGGGCTGCCAGTCCAGATGCGGGAAAAGCCCCGCGAAATATATGCAGTGTTCGCCGGAGCCGCTGCCGATTTCGAGCACCGTGCCGGCAGCCGGCAGGTAACGTTCGAGGACCGCGGCGATGACCTCCCGGTTGCGGGCGGTGGCGGGGAAGTGACGGGCTTTGTCCGATGGCGTGTTCATGGCCCGACCATAGCCGACTCGCCGGCCGGGCGCACCTGCGCGGGCCGGCGTTTTCCGACCCGGGAGACAATTGCCGGTGCTGCCGTCCTGTGATACGACGCGTCATGCTTGATCGATTTAAGTCCTTCTTCGAAGGCAAAAAAGCCGCCGGCAGCGATGACAAAGGCGGCCACACCCCGGACGAGTTCCATCTCGCCGCCGCTGTATTGCTCGTCTATGCCGCGACCGCGGATGCCGAGTTCGGCGCCGACGAACGCCAGCGGATCGAATGGCTGTGCGAAAACCGGTTCGACCTGAAGCACGACGAAGCGCATGCGCTGATCGAGGCGGCGGAGCACCAGGTGGAACATTCGGTGCAGCTTCTGGGATTCACCCGCACCATCAAGGACGGGTTCTCCTATGAAGAACGCGTTCACCTGATGGAAATGCTGTGGGAAGTGGTCTACGCCGACGCGCTCGTAGAGGCGCATGAAGCGTCCCTGATGCGCCAGATCGCCGGGCTTGTTTATGTCGACGACAGGGACAGCGGCATTGCGCGGTCGCGGGTGCGCGCCCGCCTGGACGCGGCGAAATAGGGGCGGTTTACGCGTCCATAAAAGTTGTTGGTCGGTGCCTTAAAAAATACTACGTTGGCCAATCATAAGTGCGGTGTAAGGCCGTGAGGATAAACAGGGCAGGCGGAAACGCCTGTTAGAGACAGATACGGAGAACGGTATGACGTACGTCGTCAACGATGCGTGCATCAAATGCAAGTTTATGGATTGCGTTGAAGTGTGCCCGGTAGATTGCTTCTACGAGGGCGAAAACATGCTGGTGATCCATCCTGACGAATGCATCGATTGCGGCGTTTGCGAACCCGAATGCCCGATTGAGGCAATTCATCCCGATACCGACGATGTTTCCGAGAAATATCTCGAAGTGAACCGTAAATTCGCCGAAATCTGGCCGAATATCACGCGCAAGGGCGAATCCCCCGCGGATGCGGACGAATGGCGCGACAAACCGAACAAATTCGAAGAACATTTCAGCGAAGCCCCCGGCGAGGGCACCTGATCGCGGCATCTGCCGTATCGGTAAGGGGTATTCCCCGGCGGTGGCGCGCTTTTATCGCGCCACCGGTTTCCGCTCCAGCGCGGAACTTAACGCGGGTCATGCGTTCCGTGGCCTAAAACGCTGTTATTTCACCTGATTTTGTGCTACAAGCGCATTGCCTGACCGGTGGATAGACAGGCGGATATTTCTCATCCCATTTTGAACCCTCGCTGACGCGGCCTGTTTGCAGGCGATCGTCGCGGGAGAGGATGAATTTGTCTCATGCGCACCGGCATTTTGAACAGAATTTGAGAGTGAGCGATGGCACAGGCCAAAACGACTGCAAAATCCAAGGCAAAACCCGCCGCGAAATCCAAGGCAAAGGCGCCCGCGAAATCTGCGGCGAAATCCGCCGCCAAACCGGCGGCAAAGGCGCCCGCGAAAAAGGCGGCAAAGCCTGCCGCCAAGGCCGCATCGGCGAAAACGGCCGCCAAAAAACCGGCGGCCAAACCGGCAGCGAAGGCGG
>CAXBCP010000072.1:0-7261 GCA_963974055.1 uncultured Rhodospirillaceae bacterium | reverse complement strand
TAAGCGCGCAGCTCGTCCGCGCCCTCATCGGCATAGGCGCCCGATTGCGGCACGTTGAAGCCGAATGTAACCGTTTTCCCCTTGGGCTCGTTCGTATAGCCGTCGGCCAATGCGTTCTTGACGAACATCGTCGGCGCAACGCCGGCGACGATCGCGGACGTGGTGCCTGCCTTGAGCACGCCACGGCGCGAAAGGCCTTTCTTCAAATAGCTCATCGATTCTCTCCCAATCCATATATGACGCAGGTCTCATGCCTGCATACCCCTTGACGATATTGGGTTTGTGAATCTAATCAATAACTGATTGTTTTAATTCAGAATTCTTGTAAATTTTATATGTGAACATCCAACGTTAATGTAAACCTGTCAAAAACCGGAGCCGGAGTTCATGACACAGCGGACCATTCCGATCGGCCGCCGGATCGGCGCACGCCGCCGGGAAATGGGGCTTACCCAGAAACAGGTTGCCGACCTTGCCGGCATGTCGGTGGCCTATCTCAGCCTGATCGAAAACGACAAAAGAACCATCGGCGGCAGCCGCCTGCAGAAAATTGCAGCGGCGCTGAAGATCGAGATGGACGGATTGTCCGATTCGTCGGAGGCCCGCATTGCCCAGGAACTGGAAGGCATATTGTCGGATTCGCTGTTCGACCGCGACGGGCTCGACGAAAACGCGGCGCAGCAGCTTGTCGGCCACAGTCCCGTTCTCGCACGCGCGTTCCTGACCCTGTACCGGGCGTATCTCGAGACCCGCGACCAGACCGTCGCGCTCAGTAACCGGCTGGGCCGGGACCCGGTCCTGCTGGAACTGAGCCATCAGGTTCTCAACCGGATCACCGCCGTCCGGTCGGTGTCCGAAATTCTCGTCGACGTCGCCGACATACCGCCAGACCGCGAACGCCGCTTCCACAACGTTCTCGCCCAGGAAAGCACCGGTCTGGTCGATGTCGTGGGCGGGCTGCTCGATGTGCTGAACACGGGGAGCGCAACCGAACATGCGGGCAGCGCCGCGGACGAAGTCGACGACCTGATTATCGACCACGGCTATTATTTCCCGACGCTCGAAACCGCGGCGACCCGGATTCGCCAGACCATCGCCGTCAGCGGGCGCAGTATGGCCTATGCGCTTGCCGACGAACTTTCGGACCGGCACGGCGTTCGCGTCTCGTTCGACAGCCGCGCCCTTTCCACGAGCGGCGGGGCGGATTTCGATGCCGCATCGCGGCAGCTTGTGCTGTTCGAAGGCATGCCCGACCCGTCGATCCGGTTCCACCTCGCCCGGATCATCGCGCGGCTCGAATGCGACGCCGAGATCGGCGCGCTGACGGCGGACGAACGCCTGACGACCGAAACCGCCATGCAGCGGGCGAGGGGCGCGCTCGAGCGCTATGTCGCCGCCGCGATCCTGTTTCCCTACGAAACCTTCCTCGCGAGCGCGATCGAGCTTCGTTACGACGTCGAACGCCTCGCCCGCCGCTTCGGCGGCAGTTTCGAACAGATATGCCACCGGCTTGTGTCGCTGAAATGCCCGGGCGCCGAGGGCATTCCCTTCGCGTTCATGCGGGTCGATGCGGCGGGCAACATTTCGAAACGGTTCAGCCTGCCGAACCTCCGTCTTCCGCGTTACCGCGAAAGCTGCGCCTACTGGGCGGCATTCGAGGCCTTCGCAACGCCCGACCGCGTGGTGACGCAACGGGCGGAAATGCCGACCGGCGCAAAATTCCTGATGGCCGCCCGCACCGTCACGCGACCGGCTTTCGGATACGGCATTCCGTCCGCGCGTTTCTCCGTGATGATCGCCTGCGATATCGTTTACCGCGACCGCATCGTATACGGGGACGGGCTGGGCGCCGACCTGCCGTCGCTTACAACCCTGGTGGGGACCACATGCCGGCTTTGCCCCCGCGCCGGCTGCCAGCAGCGGGCCCAGGCGCCGATCGTCCCCGCCCTATCGACATAGGAACCGATAACGCGCATGATTTTCGCATGAACTGCCCGGTCATAACGGGCAAACGGCGCAGACCGTACATGATGGGAGAAGTGGGGTGCAAAAGGTCATCCTGGTTGTCGAGGACGAGGCGAATATTCTCGATCCGCTGGAATTTCTGCTCGAACGTCAGGGGCTGAAAGTGGAAAGCGTGACCGATGGCGCCGCCGCGTGCCGGCGGCTGGAAGAGGTTGCCCCCGATCTTATCCTGCTGGACGTGATGATTCCGAATATCGACGGCTTCGAGGTCCTCCGCACCGTAAGAGCCCAATACACCAGCCGGGAGCTGCCTGTGGTGATGCTGTCGGCACGGGGTCAGGAAGCCGACCGGCTGAAAGCCGAAGGGCTGGGCGCCAACGATTTTATTACCAAGCCGTTTTCGAATGAAGACCTGGTCCGCCGCATCAGACTTCAGCTCGACGGCGCAGGCGCACCGACGCCGCCCCGGCCCGACTAGGAGCGCGGATTTTGCGCAATCAGAAACTCCGCGACGCGGCGTTGCTCCTGCCGCTCGTGGGAACGTTCCTGCTTCTGCCGACAATCCTCCGGCTGATGTCCGGCGGCCGCTGGTTCGCCGACCTGCCCAGCCTTCCCGCCTTTTTGTACATGGCGTGGCTGGCGCTGATCGTCGGCGCCGGCCTGCTGTCCCGGCTGCTCCTGAAGGTGGAAGCCGGTAGTGAAAGGAAAAAGGCGGCAACCGGCGACCCGGACGGGAAAACGCAATTATGAGCGCGGGGGCGGGAAGCGGCATTCTCAGCGTCGGGGTCGTTATCAGCGTCTCGTTTCTGTATGTCGTACTTCTCTTCGCCCTCGCCTTCTGGAGCGACCAGCGCGCCCGCGGCGACCGTCCCGGCCTGCTGGCATCGCCGGTCGTCTACACATTGTCGATCGCCGTCTACTGCACATCGTGGACGTTTTACGGCGCGGTCGGATCGGCATCGCGCGGCGGACTGGAATTCCTGCCGATCTATCTCGGCCCCACGCTCGTCTTTGTCGGCTGGTGGGCGGTTCTGCGCAAATTGGCCCGGATCAGCAAGGTTCACCGGATCACCTCGATCGCCGACTTCATTTCGTCGCGCTACGGAAAGTCGGGCCGGCTTGCGGTCGTCGTGACTCTGGTCGCGGTGATCGGAACGACGCCGTATATCGCGCTGCAGCTCAAAGCCGTCGCCACCACGTATGTTGCCGTTACCGGCGCTACCGCCGGCGCGGCGTCGGGGTCGATCTTCGCCGATACCGCGCTCTGGGTCGCGATGTGCATGGCGCTTTTCGCCATCGTGTTCGGCACCCGGAAGGTGGGCGCCGACGAACATCACCCCGGCATCGTCGCCGCCATCGCCTTTGAATCGCTGGTCAAACTGATCGCCGTGATGAGCGTCGGCCTGCTGGTCGTTCTCGTCCTCGGCCCCGGGCCGGACGGCGTATTTTCGCCCGGCAAAGAGCGGGCGGCCGAACTTTCCTATCTCTGGACGTTCCGCGAAGGGTCCGGGACGCGCTGGCTGACCGTCCTGTTCCTGTCGGCGTCGGCGATCATCTGCCTGCCCCGCCAGTTCCAGGTCGCGATCGTCGAGATCGAGAACGAACGCCATCTCGCCACCGCAGCGTGGCTGTTTCCGCTTTATCTTTTTCTGATCAGCCTTTTCGTTATCCCGATCGCCCTTGCCGGAATGACCCTGCTGCCCGACGGCAGCAATCCCGATCTGTTCGTGCTGACGGTACCGATCGCCACCGGCAACGACTGGCTGGCGCTGTTCGCCTTTATCGGCGGGTTTTCATCGGCGACGTCGATGGTCATCGTCGCCAGTATCGCGCTGTCGATCATGCTGTCGAACCACGTGATCATGCCGGTGCTGTTCGGGCTGAGACGGGCCCGCGGATCGAGCGGCGAACTGGCGACGCAAATTCTCTGGGTCCGGCGCATTTCGATCCTGGTGATTTTCACGCTCGCGCTCGTGTACTACCGGATCAGCGCGCCCGGTGCGCTGGCCGCCATCGGCCTGATATCCTTCGCCGCCGTCGCGCAGTTTCTGCCGGCCCTGATCGGCGGTCTGTACTGGCGCGGGGCGACGGAACGCGGGGCGCTGACCGGGCTCATCGCCGGGTTCGCCGTCTGGGCCTACACGCTGCTGCTGCCTGCGCTTATCCAGCCCGATGTCACGGCGCCGCTATTGCTCGCCGACGGCCCGGGCGGCATTTCCTTCCTGCGCCCGCAGGCCCTTTTCGGCGCCGAAAACTGGGATCCGCTGTTTCATTCCCTGTTCTGGAGCTACGTCGCCAATATCGGGCTGTATGTCGGTATTTCGCTGATAACCCGACCGGGGCCGCTCGAACGGCTGCAAAGCGCGCTGTTTACCGATGCCTTCCGTCAGCAGCCCGGCGACGACGCACTGGCCTGGCAGCGCTCGGCGACCGCCGACGATTTGCGCGGCCTCACCGAGCGCGTGCTTGGCCGCGACCGCAGCGACCGGATTTTCGCCGATTTTTTCGCCGGACGCCGCGCACCGCAGGAATCCCTGGAGGCGGCGCCCGCCCTGATCGCCCAGGTCGAACGGAACCTTGCGGGCAGTGTGGGCGCGGCTTCCGCCCGCGCGCTGATATCCGGGGTGACCAAGGGCGAATCGATCAGCCTGGACGAGATCATCGGCATCCTCGACGAGACGCAGCAGGTGATCCAGTACAGCCACCGGCTCGAAACCCAGTCCCGCGAACTGGAACACACGGCAAACCAGCTCAAGAAAGCGAACGAGCAGCTCCGGCGGCTCGACAAGCAGAAGGACGATTTCCTCAGCCGCGTCAGCCACGAGCTGCGCACGCCCATGACCTCCATCCGCGCGGTCTCGGAACTTTTGCTGGCCTATGACGACGTCCCGGAAGAACGCCGGATCAGGTCGATCGGCATCATCGCCAAGGAAAGCCAGCGGCTGAGCCGCCTGCTGGACGACATACTGGACCTTGCGGGCATGGCCGAAGGCACGGTGACCTTCAATATCGAGGAAACCGACGTGATCGCCATCCTGGACGACGCGATCCTCGCAGTGCAGGGGTATTCGGAACAGAACGGCGTCCGCGTGATTTCGGCGTATGACCGCGCGCCGATGCACGCCCGTATCGACCGCGGCCGCCTGACACAGGTATTCGTCAATCTGTTGTCGAACGCGGTCAAGTACAACGACAGCCCCGATCCCGAGATCGAGATCCGCGCGATTCGCCGGCATCGGGTGATCGAAGTTTCGGTGTCCGATAACGGTCCCGGAATTTCCGAACAGGACCGCGAGCTTATCTTCACGCGGTTCTCGCGCAGCACAAGCGACACCAGGTCGAAGGTCAGCGGCAGCGGGCTCGGGCTCGTGATTTCGAAGGAAATCATCGAAATTCTCGGGGGCACGATCGACCTCGAGCGGAACACGTCCCGGGGTGCGGTATTCACGGTCCGGATACCGGTGTCGAACGGCAATGCTGCCGGCTAGCGCCTTTTCCGGAACCGCCGCGCCCTTTCGCGGTTTCGGTGCATCGGAAATGCGTGGAACGTCTGGCCCGTCAATAACATTTCTAAAAAGGCGTTAAATTGACATCCTTTCTAAAATTCGTTCATATTTTTTACCTTATAAGGCATTAAAATTTGACAGGGGACCGGATTTAGGGTAAAACAACCACACTGAGACAGCCGCGCCCGCCACCGGGCCGCGGCTTTTTTTATGACCGCCAGGCTTCCGTCCCGGCGGTTTTTTTTATGGCGAAACAGCGGCGGGACTTCGCAATGCAACACCTCATCAACCGGCCGGTCGGCGCGGGGCTGGACAACGACCCGGACGATATCCGGCTCGTCCGCGGCACCCTGAAGGCGCTGAACGGCGACGAAATCATCCCGGAAGAACTGTCGGGGTTCATCGACGACGAACTCGATGCGGACATCCGGCATTTTCAGAAAACATCCGGCCTCGTCGAAGACGGCCGCCTGGCCCCCGGGGGCGAAACGGAACGCAACCTGGTCTCCCGGATCACGGGCGAGGGAATCGATACCTCCGCTCCCGACGACGCCGCCCTGCGCCGGAGCGTCGGCGACGGCGGCGAGAACGACCCCACCGACGTGATCGCGGTGAAACGGGCCCTCGGCACGCTCGGCTACCTGAAATACGACCGCACCGCGCCGCCGTCGCCCTTCATTGACGACAGGACGGTCAAGGCGCTCCTCGACTTTCAGAACGACACGAAGCTGCTGCCCGACGGCCGCGCCGATCCGGATGGGGAAACGATCGCGTCCCTGCGGCAGTCGCTCAGGGAAAACACGGGCGGATCCACCCCGGACGAAACGCAGATCGCGCTGGCGCCGGCCCTCTTCCCGCTGTTTATGTTTCTGGGGCGGGTAGCGCCGCATATAGCGAGATCCGCCCGTGGCGCCGCCGCGAGCGGGGCGGTCGCCGAGGCCGCCAGAACGGCCGAACAGAAAACGCGAAACCGCCGGGGCGGTTCCGATCCGGAATCCGAATTCACCATGCACCCGCCGGGCAACAACAGGCTCGTCAATATTCCCCCGGACCCGGAGCAGCTCGACGGCGGAAAGACAGTGTTCCCGCCGAAAGATCCCGGCGGAACCCCCGGCAAAAACGACGGAAAACTGGAAGGCCGGCCGGCCGTGCCCGTCGCGGACATTCCCGCCGGCTTTCCCATGCCCGAGAACCCGGAAAACCTGGTCGTGATCCTCCCGGGCCGTAGCGACACGCCCGCGCCTCCGCTCATCGTTGAACGCAAAGGAAACGAAAGCACACGCGCTTTTAACGCTCAGCTCGCACGGCTCATCGAAAAGCTTGCCGGGAAAATCGGTCTGCGTATAGAGCATATCGGCGGCTCCCGAGACGCCGATGGGCTGGAAGTGGGCGAGACCCACCTGAAGAACAGAGACACCGGCGGCCGAAAGGGCGGAAACTTCATCGACATAACGTTCATAACTTCGGGCCTGCGCAAAATTCGCATCTTTATCAACACCGTCGACACCCATGCCGACGGCAAGACGCTCAGTGCGCGGGAGGAAAGGGCTGCGCAGCAGATCCTCATAAATAAGGAAGAAGATGCAATCCTGATCACAATTCCCAAGCCCGGGGCGAATGAAACGGTCGATATCGATGCGCTGGAAGACCTGATCGAACCGCTCATCCGGAAATTAAAAGACCTCTCGGATGGGGAACTCGACCCGGGCTCGGTTGATCAATGGATAAAGCTGCTCGAAAAACTGCCCACCAAATAGCGGGATGCGCCGGGGCATTCCGGCGCCCGGACG
>CAXBCP010000071.1:0-7400 GCA_963974055.1 uncultured Rhodospirillaceae bacterium | reverse complement strand
GTCATCATCGGCCTCGGCGCCGGGATTGCCCAGATATACGCCAACGACAAACCGATGGTGCGCACCCCTGCCCCCGTCCCCGCCTGAACCCCCGCCTGAATGCCCGCCTGAAGTCCGGCCCTTGCCGCTGCCTGTGACCGGCGTTACGCTTTCCGGGACGACACGTATCGGGACAGGAGACACCGCCATGACCGAAACCAGGACCGACACCATGACCGAGAAGACCGCAAGCACCGGGAAACCCGCCGCGGCGGGCTATGCCGTCGCCCGGAAATCCGCCCCCAATTACATCAAGGGCCGGCGCGAATTCTTCACATATGCCGATCTCGGCGTGACCGATGCCAGCCAGGGCAAAATGCGCGTCCAGCGCACGTCGGCGACCGACGGCATGTCGGAACCGACCGGCTGGCACTATCACAAATGCGAAGGCCAGTTCGTCTACATGCTCGACGGCTGGCTGGAACTGCAATTCGCCGACGGCGAGACGATCCGGCTCGAAGCGGGCGATTCCGTCTATATCGACGGCTACGCCCCCCACAACGAAATCCGCACCTCGGACAGTTTCGACCTGCTCGAATTCTCCGTCCCGGCCGACATGGGCACGGAGGTCTGCGAACCGCCCGCCTGACCGGGCCGTTTTTCCGCTGGATTCAGTCGCGGTCTTTCAACCCGACCACCCGGTCATAAACCTGAACCGCAAATTCACATCTCTCGGATTGCAGTTAACCTGCTTGAGCACCGCGTTTTCGCTGGCAAATATCTTGCCGCTTACCCACATCGGCCCGAGACATTTTCCGGTAGCGGCGCTCTTGATCATGAAACCGCCCGGGTGACGGATCGTCCTGTCGGTCGTCGTATTCTCGCCGCCGACAACCGCGATCCATTGCTCATTGCCTTCATAATGGCACGGCCAGGTATAAATCAGCGCGCCCACATGGCCTTTCCAGGCGAACAGATCGAGGCACATACGCGACGTCCAGGAAACCATGGAAAAATAGCTCCCCTTGACGACGCCGATGGCAAACACCTGGTTTAACTCGCGGTTGCATTTTTTAAGACGCACCGTGCCGTGGGGCGTCATGGAATCGGACTGCAGGCAAAGCTTTCCGAAATTTCCCCGCCCCCCGACCGACAGCCGGGTGAAATTGGGCACCTTGAATGCTGCGTGAAAATCCCTGGCGGCATTCGTGCTCGGCGCCACGGCAACCCATTCCACGGGGGGCGTTTTATGGGCTGCGGTGCCGGTCGCACAATCGTCCATGATCAGGGGACTGCCATTGCTGTTGAGGGATTTCGATCTCAAACACAGGCCCTTCGCGCTGACCAGACGCCCCCCCTCATCATGGCGCCAGCGCTGATTCTCCGACGAGGCGTTACATTCTCTTGTCTTCACTCTTACGCCCTGCGCCTTTTTGCCGATATTCGCAGAGAGGCAAAACCCTCTGATGGTTTTGAGGTAAAACTCGTTGTCGTTCTTGTGGGGCGCCATCGTAAATTGCTGCCGGCCCATGCCGGTGCAATCGCCCAGGACAAGCGGTATGCCCGGTTTTCTGTCCCCGGCGGTGAGCTGCATACAGCGGCCTTTCGCGGCGCCTGCGAAACTATAGACGAGCAGCCTGCCTTCCGTCCCGAACCAGCAATTGCGGTACTTGTGGTTCCAGTACCAGCCCTCGCTGCAATGCGCCGGCCCGGCGATCCGACGATATTGAGCCGCCTTTGCCAGCGCCGCCCGCTCCTGTCTTTGGCGTTCCGCTTCGCGCTTCCCCTCATCGCATTTCCCGCCGAAGAAGCCGATGATCGTGCATCCGAAATTCTTGCCGAACTTGCCCACCGCAGCAGAGGCGCCCACCGCCCATTTACCGGTTTCCTTGCCGGCATTGATAGTGCCCTGGGCTGCCTGCGCCGTGGTCCGTCCCACCTGTTCGGCGGCAACCCTGCCGGCCTCAATTGCAGCTTCGGCGAGTTTTCCGGCGCAGTCCGAGGGCGCAACGAGCGGCGTTTTGGTATTAAAACCCGTGAACTCGATCGAGACCCGGGTCATCGGCGGCGCGCAGCCGAAATCGTGGCCCCACTTGAATCCTTTGCTGGAAAATCTGAGTTCGGTTTCCGTGACCGTTACGCCCGAGAAGGCCGCCTTCCCATGGATCGTAAAAGAGGGAGCGGTTCCCAGCCGGGCGTTCAGATCGAACGAAGCATCCTTCAGGGCGAGCGGTCCGGCCGAAAAAGGCGCGACCGAAGCCGACGATTTCAGCCCCCTGATATCCAGAAGGAGACCGGTCGTCGCCATATTTTTATCAAAGGCGGCGAGCGTCCCCCTGACCTCGACGCCCGCCCCCTGGATACCGATATCCAGGTCGGAAAGATGACCCGTTCTCACCATTCCCGGTGTCGCGACGTAAATCTGCGGTTTCCTGATTTCGATTTTCGGCAGTTTGGTGAGCTGGAGCCTGTCCGCGATATTCGTCTTCAACGCGTTGGGCACAACTTTTGATGACGGATGGGCGCTGAAGCCGACTTCGGCCAGATCGGCGATGGCCGCGAGATCGACGGTCCTGTCTGTCCTGATATCGATCAGCGCCCCGGTCGGCGTCCCTACCGGAGTCATCGCAACCTTTACGACAACCGCCGAGTAAGTGGTTCTGCCTTTCACCACCATTTTCGACGATGAAAACCCGACTATGAATTCAGGGCCTTTTCGTCCGCTGGAACTAAAACCGATGCTGACCCGCACGGCATTCATCACGACGCCCTTTAGCTCGACCACCTCGGGTACGAGTTTCGGGTTCCTCATATCGCCGATATCGACCGCCAGCGACCATGAAACGGCCTTCCTGTCGTTCTTCAGCGAGATCGCGGTCTGAACCGGATCGGTCTTGCCCTGCACGAGATAGGGCGCCCGATAGGACACGCTCATATCTTTGCTGTCCGTCGTCGAGGAGAGCGTCAGAACCGGTTGCGCGTTTTTCGGCGATGTCAGAATTTTTGTCGCTTCCACCAGCCTGTTAAGCGGGTTGTCTATTTTCACCAGGAAGGACAGCGAGAATGCCGCTTTGAGCTCGGCAACATTCTTGTAATTGCTGGCATCGAGGGTCGTCGATGAAATAAGCGGGCTCCCCAGGCCCACTTTGTCGAAAACCTTTTTAACGAATGCAGTGCCGCCCGGATTGAGCTGACTGAACATGAAAATCCCGGTCGGCAGCGCGATGAATTTCTGATTTCGGTTTGCCGCTTTTATGGCCTTTTCGATCGGTGCGGGAAGCGACCCTATACTCGTCGTAACCGACCCGGACAGTTTGCTCCCGTCGATTTTACCCTGTTTGTTGGCGAGGAAACTGTTCGGCGACACGATAATCATCGTCGCGTTCTGCAGCTCTATTTTTCCGAATTCGCCTTTATTCGCGAACGGGATCAGGGTGCCGACCGGAACGGTTCGTGCGGTGAAGGCGACATTGACCGGCTTTTTCGCGCCCGGTTTGTAGACGACAACGGTCAACCCCCTGTAAGTCGTCTCCCAGTAGCTGCCCCTGGCGGTGAACCTGTTGCCGGTGAGGTTGCTGAAAAAAGAGCCGACGGCGCCGATGGCCGCTTCCCGTTCCGCCACGCTCGGCAGAGCAGAGGTCCGGGCCATTGCCGGCGTCGCAATCAACCCCGTCCAAACCACAATAGAAACAAGCGAAAGCCGAATTCTATTCATAACGCTACACCTGTTTTCAGTATCGGGACAAGCATTCCCAATAATTGTATTGAACAATTGATTTAAAACTATTAACGGCGGGAACGGCCGACAGGCCGCATTCTCAAGGCCCGGGATCCGTATAATTGACCGGATGCAACCCGGTCGCGGGCGGATGGACGCGGTCTGAACGGCGCACGGGACTTTACCGGCGCGAATGCCCCGATAGGCCGGACCGGAAAGCGATGTCGCCAACGGCGAGACGATGCGCCCGGAAGAAGGCGATTCCGTCTATATCGACGGCTATGCCCCCATAACGAAATCCGCACCTCAGACAGCGGACGGCGGCGCCCGCCTCCCGTTATCCCAAACGCGCGATCTGGGCGTCGGTCAGTTCGACCGAGCGGTAATCCGCCGGGTGCGTGGTTTCCAGCATTTCGAGGTCCTTCGACCAGCCGGTGACCGCATGCTTGATCCCGGCGGGCAGCAGGTGGACGTCGCCGGCGTTCAGTTTCCGCTCGCCCTCGCCGTCATACCAGAATTTCACCCAGCCCTTCAGGATGTAGACCAGCAGGAATTCGCAGTCGGGGTGGACGTGATGCCGGACCGGCGGCTTGGCGCCCCTGGCGACGCGGATGACGTGGCTGCCATAGCGCCGCCCGGTCGCTTCCTCGACACCGAAATGACGGTATTCGAATTGCGGGCGGATCTCTTCCTTCGTCCATTTCGCGCCCCTGGCGCTGTCGATCACCAGGTCGAACTTGCGGACGCGCGGTTTCGCGGCCTTCTTCGGCGGCCTTTTCGCCGCCACGGGCCTGGCGACGGGTTTCTTCGCGACGGTCTTTTTTGCGGCCGTTTTTTTCGCAACCGGCTTCTTGGCGACGGGCTTTTTTGCGGCGGTTTTTTTTGCGACGGGCTTTTTCGCGACGGTTTTCTTCGGCGCGGCGCGCTTTGCCGCGGACCGGGTCTTGGCTGTGGTCGCCATCTGGACCTCCTCGTTTCCGGAACGGGACCGCGCAGACCGACGGGCGGGCGCGGGTTTCGGCCAAAAGCCTAGCACAGCCCGATCTGCGAACGCCACTTGCTTTCGGGAGTGCGCGGCTCAGTCGATGCAGACGCCGCACAAATGTCGACACACCGCTACATGGCCAAAATCGCAGGCCGAAAATCAGGCTCCTTCAGGCGGCGTCGGATCCTCTATGACCGGATTGGACAATGTGCCGATTCCGTCGATCTCGACCTCGCACACGTCGCCGGCCCGCATATGCAGCTGCCCCTCGACGATGACCGGCCCTTTCGGCGTTTCCGGCTTTTCACCTGGCTGTAGCGGCAGTGCCCCCGGGGAGCCGGTAACGATCACGTCACCCGGTTGCAGCGTGTAGCCTTCCGACAGATAGGACACGATGTGCGGTACGTCGAACAGCATGCCGGACATTTCCGCCCGCTGGCGCTCGATGCCGTTGAGACGCGTAACCAGCGTGCGCTCCGCCGGATCGCCGAACTCGTCGCGTGTAACCAGCCACGGCCCGAAACTTCCGGACCGCTCGAAGTTCTTGCCGAGTCCGAACTGCCGGTTCTGGCTCTGGTATTCCCGTACCGAGCCCTCGTTGTAGCAGGCATAGCCCGCGATATGATCGAACGCATTCTCGCGTTTTATATACCGGCCCGGCTTGCCGATGATCACGGCAAGTTCGCCCTCGTAATCATAGGCTTCGGCGATATCGAGCCTGGGCGCCCAGAGCGCTTCTTCGTGCCCGACCTGACAAACCGGCATCCGCAGGAATATCTGCGGAAATTCACGCGACGTCGTCAGCCCGGTTTCCTCGATGTGAAGCGTGTAGTTGAGCGCCAGCGCCCAGGTGGCATGCGGCTCGGGAATAACAGGGTCGAACGTAACGTCTTCGATCGACATGTCCGCGGATTTGCCGTCGGTGACGGCGCGAACCCGGTCGAGATCGGGATCCGCCGCAATGATCGACCGCAGATCGTCGGGCAAATCCGGAGCCACATTCCGTAGTGACACGAACTCTGTGTCGGTCGTCATCACCCCGACCCCGGGAACGCCGTTATGGCGATAGGAAATTATGCGCATTTTTCTGCCTGTTTTCTTTAAAGTTCTTTCGGTTTCCTCCGACCCGGCCACCGCAGATACGCCGGCAGGGCTGCCGACTGTCCGGCATGTGCACCCTAGCTTACGCCCGGTTTGATACTAGGTTAAGCCGCCGCCGGGCCGGTCGCAAACCGGGTCGGTCTGCAGCGCCGATTCTTGATCACGGTGAGTCGGGGGAACTGCTGTCTTACCTATGCGTACTTCCAACGACTTGGTGTTGAACTATAGAATGAAAGGGCAAATTTGACGAAATTTCACCGGTAGATTACCAGGCATGCTCAGCATGAGAAAAACTCCGGACGGGTCGATTATCGACGACAAAGGGCAGGTTGTATTTTTTAGCGTCAGTCGATTCATAAAAGATATCTGCGAACTTGATTGTTGTTTTATTTGTGGTGCCTCGAGAGACACAAAAGAATTTAACGATGAACACGTAATCCCGGATTGGCTTCTTCGAAAGCACCAACTTCACGATCAAAAACTGATTTTACCTAACGGGCACAACACAACGTACAGCCGAAACAAAGTTCCGTGCTGCCTTGATTGTAACGAATTGCTTGGACGGGAATTGGAAGAACCCGTCCGGAATATATTTAGCGTTGAGTATAACGAGGCACTTGACCTAATTCTCAATGCAAATGCGCTTGGAAAGTTGTTTCGTTGGTTATGTTTGACCGTATTCAAAACGCACTATCGAGATCGATCAATGCGTTGGAGCCTCGACCAGAGAAGACCCGACGATAGGATCAGTGACGTATATGATTGGAAAGAACTGCATCATATCCACGCGATCGCGAGATCAATTTATTCTAAATGCAAAATTACCCCGGAAGTATTGGGGTCAATATGCTTATTTCCCATGAAGACAGGTTCGCAGTTTGAGGATTTTGACTTCGTCGACCTATATCCAGCACAATCTGTATTGATCAAGTCCGGTCAGATGGGTGTGGTGGCGGTGCTAAACGACTCTGGAGCAGCCAATATAGGATTCGAGCCAATAAGCAAAAAAATATCTGGTGCGCTCTCGAACATCCAACTCCGAGAGATCCTATCCCATTTATCTACGATCAACATGCATTTAAAACATCGCCCCAAATACTCCACCTTGTGTGACTTATCTTCTGGCGAAGCCCTGATAACTGCGTCGATCCCCGAGGACTTCGAAATTGAACGTCCATACTACGAAACATTTGGAGGCTTGTTGCACTTCACCTGCGGTAACATTATCCGCCAATCACGAATACCGAATATGGAAGCGTTTTTAGCGAAAATAAAAGAAGGTAATCACACGTTCCTGTTTAACGGAGATGGGACGTTCAAGGAAAACGTCTCCCGTGAAATTCGCGGTAACAATTCCGATTGAATCTCTCGTCACCGAGTGTCTGGCTCTTCACATAGCGATGATCCAGAATTGACTTATACGACGTCCACCACCGACGAAAAACAACCATATTCAATTGCGCGACTTGGAAATTGAATTGCCGCTTAAAGAGTTAAGCAAGCGCGATTCTCCTCCAGCATACAACCACTTATAACCTTGGTTTGTTATCAATGACTTATGAAAAAATGGTGCCCAGGGGCGGACTCGAACCACCGACACCCGCATTTTCAGTGCGA
>CAXBCP010000070.1:0-8286 GCA_963974055.1 uncultured Rhodospirillaceae bacterium | reverse complement strand
AGAAGGCTCCGGCGCGCAAGCCCGCGGCCAAGAAAGTCGTCGCCCGCAAGACGGTCGCGAAGAAGGCCCCGGCGCGCAAGCCCGCGGCCAAGAAAGCGGTAGCCCGCAAGACGGTCGCGAAGAAGGCCCCGGCGCGCAAGCCCGCGGCAAAGAAAGCGGTAGCCCGCAAGACGGTTGCGAAGAAGGCTCCGGCGCGCAAGCCCGCGGCCAAGAAAGTCGTCGCCCGCAAGACGGTCGCGAAGAAGGCTCCGGCGCGTAAGCCCGCGGCCCGTAAAACTGCCGCTCGCAAGCCGATCGCCAATCCGGTTCATCGCCAGCTTGCCAGCATCGGCAAGAAACTGGCCAAGAAGCCGGTCGCCAAAAAGGCTCCGGCGAAAAAGGCTGTGGCCCGGAAGGTCGTTCGCCGGCCGATGC
This sequence comes from uncultured Rhodospirillaceae bacterium, assembly GCA_963974055.1. Classification (GTDB taxonomy): domain Bacteria; phylum Pseudomonadota; class Alphaproteobacteria; order MPNO01; family UBA830; genus CAXBCP01. The sequence goes on along the minus strand of CAXBCP010000070.1, from coordinate 7,872 downwards.
GCCGCGCAGCGTAATTATTCGAATCCGGCTCTCGCCGGGTTTGTCAGAAACGGCGGCCTTCGGGCCGCCGTTTTTTATTGTCCGGCCATCGCCGGGTTGCCCGGCGCAGTGTCCTTCGGATACGCTGACGACGGAAATAAACGGGAGAGAATTTTAGATGGATTCCGGCGCGGGCGGTTTGACCGAATACAAGATGTTCATTGGCGGGGAGTGGGTCGAATCCGCTTCCGGCGAGATGTTCGAATCCTTCAATCCCTACACCGCTCAACCCTGGGCATTGATGCCCCGGGGCAATGCCGACGACGTCGACCGTGCCGTCGAGGCGGCGGACAAGGCCTTCAATACGGGCGACTGGCCGGCGCTCACGGCGACCGCGCGCGGCCACATGATCCGCCGCTTTGCCGACCTGATCACCGCGAAAGCCGACGAACTGGCCGAGACCGAAGTCCGCGACAACGGCAAGCTGATCGCCGAGATGAGCGCCCAGTGCAAGTATCTGCCCCAGTGGTATTATTACTATGCCGGGCTTTGCGACAAGATCGAAGGGTCGGTCATCCCGATCGATAAGCCGGGCCACTTCAACTACACGGTGTGGGAACCGCTCGGTGTCTGTGCGTGTATCGTGCCGTGGAATTCGCCGCTGCTGCTGCTTGCGTGGAAGCTGGCCCCGTTGCTGGCGGCAGGCAATACGGCGGTCATCAAGCCGTCGGAATACACGTCCGCGTCGACGCTGGAATTCATGAAAATCGCCGAACAGGTCTTTCCCCCCGGTGTGGTCAACGTCGTCACCGGATTCGGCGGCGAAGCCGGGGGTCCGCTGGTCGATCATCCAAAGGTCGCAAAGGTCGCGTTCACCGGCTCCGACGCGACCGGGTCGGCGATCTATGCCCAGGCCGCCAGACACATGAAAAAGGTGACGATGGAACTCGGCGGAAAGTCGCCGAATATCGTTTTTGCCGATGCGCATATCGACAACGCCGTCAAAGGCGTGATTTCCGGCATTTTCGCGGCGACGGGCCAGACCTGTATCGCCGGGTCGCGGTTGCTGGTCCAGGAATCGATCCATGACGAATTCGTCGAAAAGCTCGTCGCACTGGGGCGGACGGCGAAGATCGGCGATCCGACCAGTTTCGATACCCAGGTCGGGCCGGTCACGAATATTCCGCAATACGAAAAAGTTCTGGACTATATCGATGTCGCGAAAGCCGAGGGCGCAGAGGTCGCGCTTGGCGGCGGCACGCCGTCGGGTCCCGATATCGGGGAAGGCTGGTTCGTCGAGCCTACGATCTTCACCGGCGTGCGGAACGACATGCGGATCGCCCAGGAAGAGGTTTTCGGCCCTGTTTTGTCGGTTATTCCGTTCAAGGATGACGAAGAGGCGGTCTCGATCGGCAATGACGTGATCTACGGCCTTGCCGCCGGGGTCTGGACCCAGAATATCGGGCGGGCAATCACGATGGCCGGCCGGCTGCGCGCCGGGACCGTCTGGGTGAACACCTACCGGGCGGTCAGTTACCTCTCACCGTTCGGTGGATACAAGAAATCCGGTATCGGCCGTGAAAGCGGGCAGGAAATGATCAAGGAATACCTGCAGCTCAAGTCGGTCTGGATCGAGACCTCGAACGCCGAAGCGCCGAATCCGTTCGTTCTGCGGTAGAATCCGTTTAAACGGAGGTGGAATGTTCGTATTTTAGATTGTTTTATTTAAAAAACTTCTGAAATGCAGATCGATTTGATTTCAAATGCGGTCAAATATATACGATGTGTATATAAATACAGGCTACAGTAACCCGATAAAAATAGAATAAAAAACTACCTGGTGCGCTTCGAACCTGCATGGATGAAGGACGAAGTTATGGTGGATATAGAACGAACGACGCCGGCCTCTGCCTCGGCGGCAGACCGGCGAATCACTGCAGCGGACAGTATTGTCGCGCTTGCACAGCAGGGCGGTGGGACTCCCGTCAGGTCGGTGGAGTTCGATGGGATTCGCATCACGTCGGACCGGATCGCCGTCGCGGCCGGCGCCCAGTTCGGGCGCCAGCTTGCGGAATTGCGCCAGGCGGCGGCGAATGCGACCGCCGGCAGCGCGTTGCTCGACGTGGCCGATGCCGGCCTGTCGCAGATAGAAACCGGGCTCGATCGCCTCGATGTGCTGGCCAACATTGCCGCCCGCACGCCGGTCGAACGCGCCGACGGTTCCCGTTACACCCCGAACGAACTTTCGGCGCAGGACCGCGCGGTTCTCGATTCGGAGTTCAGGGAAATTCTCGCGGAAATTGACGAGGTGGCGTCGTCGACGGCGTTCAATGGCATCGATCTGTTGTCCGGCGACGCCGAGGCGGGCGGCGCGTCGCTGGAACTGACGTTCCGGACCGGCGGAACGGCCGACAGGTCTGTTTCCGTCACCTTGGCGGATTCGGCATCGGAATCTCTTTCCGCCGCACTTCCCGCCGCGAACCTCCTCAGCGACGCCGGCGCCGCAGCCGCGCTCGTTGCAGTCGAAGAGGCACAGGGCAATGTCGGCGACAGCCGGGCGGCCATTCGCGGTGCGCGGGCGCAGTTGAATACGGTTGAGACCGCGGCCGGCGAAGTCAGCGCCATCGTCGAAAACGTTCGCGAGATGAAGACTTCCCCCGAAACCGTTATCGATCTGTCCCGGGTCGTCGCGCGCCAGGTTACCGAAGAAGGCGGGCTGAACCTGTCGGACGGTGCGCAGAAGCTGCTGCAGGACGTGTTGCTCCGCATGTCGGTGGCGACGGCCAATGGCGGTCCGGCGAGCGGCGGCGACGCAGTTGAGGATTTCGGCGGCAAGACCGCCGGAGCACCTGCCGCCGCGGCGGTGAACGAAGCGTCCTTCGCCGCGCCCGAACATGGCGGGGCCGGCGACTAGATCATATTCCGCTTGGGCGGAGTCGGGCCGGTGCCGTCAAAACGGGAAACGCTCTGGAAACTGACGGCTGCTGTTGTTTTCAGCCCTTTTTCAGGGCGGCATCGACGTCCAGGCCGGGCTCCCAGACAGGGGCGGACAGACGCCGCTTGCCGTCTGCCGTTTTCAGAATTCCGGGCTCGCCCATGTTGACCCGGTCCCATAGCTTGCAGGTGACCGGGACATGTTTCTGGTCGAGTGCCTCGCAGTAATTGGTGTATTCGCAGACGATGTTTTCATCGCCGCGACCCAGCCGCACCTTGATGAACCAGTCGGGATCGGCCAGCGCCTGTCGTGCAAACCCGGCGATATCGGCTTTTTCGCTTGCCAGAATGTCCTCGGCCTGACGGAAGCCGTGGATCCCGCCGGTGCTGACGACCGGCGTTTCGTATCCGGCGTTTCTGACGGCGGTCCGGATTTGCGCGACCGCTTCGGTGTTGCGGCCGAACGGACCTTTTTCATCAGAAACATATTGCGGCATGCATTCGTACCCGCTCGGCCCGGTATAGGGATAGGCCGACGCGCCGACAGACGGCTGCTGCGCGTCTTCGAAGCGGCCGCCGCGGGACAGGGACAGAAAATCCATTCCCGCCGCCGCGAAGGCGACGCCGATTTTCGTCGTGTCGTCCAGCGTATTGCCGCCGTCGACGATGTCTTCGGACAGGAACCGGCAGCCGACGGGGTAGTCGTCCCCGACGGTTTTTCGGACCTGTGCGAAAACCTCAAGCGGCAGCCGCAAACGGTTTTCCAGCGTGCCGCCATAGCCGTCTTCGCGGGTATTGAGCCGGGACAGCAGCGACGACATCGTATAGGCGTGGGCGTAGTGAAGTTCGATTCCGTCGAAACCGGCCTGTTTGGCGCGGCCGGCAGCGTCGGCAAACAGTCCCGGCAGGACCGCGGGCAGGTCCGCGATGTGGGGGATGTGCATATCGGTGACCCGTTCGCGATATCCCATATGCAGACTTTCGAGCTCCCGCGCATCGAGAACCCGGTCGAGATCTTCAGGCGGCATATCCAGCAGGTATTCGCGGATACGGGAATCGTCCCAGCTGCCGTCCCCGACAAGCGACCGGTGGCGGTCCGTGATCGCCATGAATTCGCCGAGATACCGCTTGGGATCGGGGCGACGGCGGATCGCCAGAAAATCGATGCACTGGATAAACAGGCGGGTGTGACCGCCGCTTTCGCGCCGGACCGTTTCAACAAGATCCTTCAGCCCGTCGATATACCTGTCATTGCCGATCCGCAGGAGCGGTCCGGAGGGAATGTCGCGGATGCCGGTGGCCTCGACCACGATCGCGCCGGGCCGTCCGCGGGCGAACCGTCCGTACCAGTCGAGCACCTCCGGCGTGACGTAGCCGTCATTCGTTGCCCGCCACGGCACCATGGCCGGAATCCACGTGCGCTGTTCGAGCGTCGTCGCTCCGACGGTGACGGGGCTGAACAGACGGGATGCCGCGGCTTCTTCGCGCGTCGGCCATTCGCCGGGATCGGGTTCCCATTTGATGCGTTCGGGGGGGCGCCACATATGTCGGTTCTCCACGTGGGTGCGGGGAAGGCATACCGGATCGTGCCGGTTTGCACGTCCGCTCGCAAATTATTTTAAGCTTAAAGTAATTTTTTTTCAAGGCGAATCCGGCAAAAAAAGGGCGGCCGAAGCCGCCCAGGGGTAGGGAGTCGGGACGGGAATATTGTCAGAAATCCATGCCGCCCATATCCGGCATGGAGGCCGGGGGTTGTTTCGGCGCCGGTTTCTCGGCAACCATCGCTTCGGTCGTGATCAGCAGGCCGGCAACCGAGGCCGCGTCCTGCAACGCGGTGCGCACGACCTTCACGGGATCGATAACACCGGATTTGACCAGGTCTTCATACTGATCGGTCTGGGCGTTATATCCGTGCGAATACGTGCCGTTCTCGAGCAGTTTACCGACGATGACCGATCCGTCGACGCCGGCATTCTGGGCGATCTGCCAGCACGGCGCCCGAAGGGCCTTGCGGATGATATCCACGCCGACGCGCTGGTCGTCGTTCGGCGGCGTCAGTTTGTCGAGGACCTTGGATGCTCGCAGCAACGCGGTGCCGCCACCCGGGACGATGCCTTCTTCGACCGCGGCGCGGGTCGCGTTCATCGCGTCTTCGACACGATCCTTCTTCTCTTTCACTTCGACCTCGGTTGCCCCGCCGACCCGCAGAACCGCAACGCCGCCTGCGAGTTTTGCCAGGCGTTCCTGCAGTTTTTCACGGTCGTAGTCCGACGTCGTTTCCTCGATCTGCGCCCGAATCTGGTTGCAGCGGCCCTGAATGTCGGCCTTCTTGCCGGCGCCGTTGACGACGGTGGTTTCTTCCTTGGTGATGGCAACTTTCTTGGTTGTTCCGAGCATGTCGAGCGTGACGTTCTCGAGCTTGATGCCGAGGTCCTCGCTGACCATCTGGCCGCCGGTCAGGATCGCGAGGTCTTCCATCATTGCCTTGCGGCGGTCGCCGAAGCCGGGCGCCTTGACGGCCGCGACTTTCAGTCCGCCCCGCAGCTTGTTGACCACGAGTGTCGCCAGCGCTTCGCCCTCGACATCCTCCGCGACGATCAGCAGCGGCCGTCCGGACTGCACGATTTTCTCGAGCAGCGGCACCATCGACTGAAGGTTCGACAGTTTCTTCTCGTGGAGCAGGATGTAGGGATCTTCAAGCGAGACGGTGAGTTTGTCGGTATCGGTCACGAAGTACGGCGAGATATAGCCGCGATCGAACTGCATGCCTTCGACGACTTCAAGCTCGGTCGCCAGGGATTTTGCTTCCTCGACCGTTATCACCCCTTCATTGCCGACCTTTTCCATCGCTTCTGCGATCATCCGGCCGACTTCAACGTCGCCATTGGCCGAGATGGTGCCGACCTGGGCGATTTCGCCGTTGGAGGACAGTTTGTTCGCTTTTTTCCGAAGCTCCTCGACGACATGGGTAACGGCAAGGTCGATGCCGCGCTTGAGGTCCATCGGATTCATCCCGGCCGCGACAGCCTTCGACCCTTCCCGGACGATTGCCTGGGACAGAACGGTCGCTGTCGTTGTGCCGTCACCCGCCAGGTCGTTGGTCTTGGACGCGACTTCGCGCACCATCTGGGCGCCCATGTTCTCGAACTTGTCTTCGAGCTCGATATCCTTGGCGACCGTCACGCCGTCCTTGGTAATCCGGGGCGCGCCGAACGATTTGTCCAGCACCACGTTCCGGCCCTTCGGTCCAAGCGTCACCTTGACGGCATTGGCCAGGATGTCGACACCCTTCAGCATTTTGGCGCGGGCTTCCGCGTCGAATTTTACCTCTTTGGCACTCATTGATTGTCTCCTTCGTTTGCTCCCGCTAGCGGGCAGCAGAATCGTCTTCGGCCCTTGTTCAAGCGGCCTTGCGGGAAGCGGCGGTGATCTCCAGCACGCCCAGGATATCGCTTTCGCGCAGTATCGAGAGTTCTTCGCCGTTGATCGTCACTTCGCTGCCGGCATATTTGCCGAACAGCACGATGTCACCGATTTCCAGGTCGATCGGAACGGAATTCCCGTCCTTGTCGGTTGCGCCGTTGCCGATGGCGATTACTTCGCCCTGCATCGGCTTCTCCCTGGCGGTGTCGGGAATGATGATTCCCCCCGCCGTTTTTTCCTCTTCCTCCAGCCGGCGGACGAGGACGCGATCGTGCAATGGACGAAACTTCATCTTGACCTCCTCAATTTGACAAAGGTTGATTTTTCGCGGATTTCCGCGCTCCCCGAAGGCAAACGCAGGAATCCACGCGCGACTATTTATTGCCGCGAAGACCGATTTCAAGAGGCCGGACGAAAAATTTTCAGCGGGGCAGGGATTCCACCGCGCCGGCGGGAGACGCCGGCATCGGGGTAGCGGACGGGCGGCCGCGGGGCGATACCGTTATGTCCACGGCGGACCCGCCGAGGGTGCGGTTGCGAATCTGGATCGTCGCGATCCGTCCGCTGCGGCTATAGGTGAGGACGCTGACCTCCGACCGGACGGTGGTGATTTCCTGCCACCCGAATTTCGGCATTTCGCGCTGAAAGAAATCGTAGGATTCGGACGTGTTGCCCGAGGCCGTCATCGACAGTCGGCCGATCCAGTCGTCGCGGGCGCCGAGAACCAGGGACCGTTCGACGTCCATTTTCGCGCCGGCCGGCACGGCAATGTCGGGAAACTGCGCAAAGCCCTGGGCCGTGCGTGCGCTCGACCCGGTCGATGTTCCCGATGTTGAAACCTGACCGTTTCCGGAGGTGCAGCCTGCGGAAAGGGCCAACGCCGCTGCTGCGGTCAGAATGCCTGCATGCAGCGGACGAATTTTAAAAGTCGGTATATGTCTATCCATGCGGGAAAATATATCACGGAGTATGTCGGCTGTGCGCAGATCGTTGATTCGCCCCGGATACCGGTTGTTTCGGCATGTTTCGGTGTCATTTTTCTGTAACCACTACATATGGATCAATGGGGCCGGTCGTCCGCTAGCGCTGGAATGCGGTTCGGAACGGCGGATTTCTGCCGATAAATCGGCGAAAAAAGAAAATCAGTTTTTTTCAAAAAAACATCACAAAAGGGTTTGACAGGGGAGGGGGGCTGCCCCTATAAACTGCCTCCGCGCCACGGGAGACACCCTGCGGCACGGAAGTTTCCGAGAACAAAAGTCGGGTCCGAGCAATTCGGAAACGGCCTCGTTCGCGGCAAACGGCTCTTTGACATTGTGAATATCGGAAGGGATGCGCAGGCGGCGGCGTGAGGTTTATACCGAGCTCCGTTTCAATGGCGCATCCGGCTAACATACTATTTAGCTATGCGTAATTTCTATTGAGATGGATCTTGTTATTCCTGGTTCAAAGTGACTTCGGTTATTTTGGATCGAGGTAATATCAAACTTGAGAGTTTGATCCTGGCTCAGAACGAACGCTGGCGGCAGGCCTAAC
>CAXBCP010000069.1:0-8606 GCA_963974055.1 uncultured Rhodospirillaceae bacterium | reverse complement strand
TCTTCAACCCCTATGGCGTGATGCTGGTGAACCCGGCGCGTCACCCGCACGTGAACGCCGCCGGCGGACGGGCATTTATTGCGTGGCTGACGGGGCCGGACGGGCAGGCCGCCATTGCCGCCTACAAGCTGCGCGGCTTTCAGCTGTTTTACCCCTCCGCGCAGTAGCCGGTAACGCGACAGGCAGGCCAGGCAGACATAGAAAACGCCCGCCGTCACCGGCGGGCGTCTGTGCGATCTAATCTATAAGGGCTTTATTCAGGCGGCGAGGCAGGATTTCTCTGCCGGGGCCGCATTGTTATTCGCCGGCGTGGCGGTATCCGCCGGTTTTTTTGCGGCGAATAATGCGACGACGCGTTTTACCGCGTTGCGGATGAGGCGGGCGCTTGCCTCAGCGCGCGCGACTTCCGCTTCGCGCACGATCTGACTAAGCGGCTTATTGTCTGATTTCCGCGAAATTTCGTTCGGATCGAACAAATAGAGGTTGCTGGGCATTCGAATTCTCCTGATTTCCGTCACGGCAGTGGCGCCGTTGTTGAACAGGATATGGGTTATGTTGACTTGTAAGATAATGGGCTTATATCGCCATTGATTTGTGCGCGATACGCATAATCTGATCGAGTTCAGGTTTGGGGGCCAAGGGGGCTTATATGGATACGCTTACAGGGATGCGGCTTTTCAACAAGGTCGCCGAAACCGGCAGTTTTTCGGCTGCCGGACGTGCCATCGGGTTGGCGCCGTCTTCGGTCTCGCGCCAGATCAGCGCGCTCGAAGAACAGCTGGGGACCAGGCTGTTCAACCGGACGACGCGGAAACTCCACCTCACCGAGGCGGGGGAGACCTATCACGGGCATACCGAGCGGATCATCGCGGACATTGAGGAGGCGAACGCCGCAGTCACCGAGCTGCAGGACGAACCGCGCGGCACGCTGCGCATCAACATACCCGTGGTATTCGGACGCCGTTACATCGCGACGACGCTGCCGGAATTCCTGGAGAGATATCCCGAACTGTCGGTCGAGCTTCAGGTCACGGATCATTACGTGGATCTGATCGAGGAAGGCGCCGACCTCGCGATCCGCGTCGGCGGGCTGACGAATACGAGCTTCATCGCCCGCAAGCTCAGCGGCATCCAGAGACACCTGGTCGCAAGCCCGTCCTATATCGCGAAATACGGCGAGCCCAAGACCCCCGAAGAACTTAGCAATCACAACTGTTTTCAGTTCCGGATCAATCCGGGCGAAAGCCACTGGGACCTCGAGAACAAGAAGACCGGCAAGATGACGGATATCAGCGTGCAGGGAAATCTGAGGTCCAATAACGTCGAAGCCGTCAATGCCGCCATGCTGAGCGGCGGCGGGATTGCGCTGTTGCCGTCCTGGGTGGTCGGCAAGGATATCCAGCGCGGCGACGCGACGGTGATCCTGCCCGACTATCACGCCAAGGCGCGGCACACGGATTCGGCCGTATACGCGGTCTATCCCTATACCCGGAACGTCTCCGCCAAGGTCCGCGCCTATATCGATTTCATCGCCGAAAAGTTCAAGACAGCGCCCGATTTCCGCATGGATGACGGCGACTGAACCGAATCCGCTTCTGACGCGCCGGGTGGCGGGATTGTGTCGGTTCTGTCCCACTGTTAGCGTTTCCTGACCAAAGACCATGGCGCAACGGGAGGAAACGCAGATGCCCGATACAATCGAGAAAACCGACCCGGGCATTGTCTCGCCGGAAGAACTGGTACAGCGCGCACAATCGCTGGTGCCGATGATCCGGGACCGGCAGGCGCAGACGGAATCCGACGGCCGCGTATCTGCGGAACTGTTCGGCGCGATCCGGGACCGGGAAATATTCAAAATTCTGCTGCCCAGACGCTATGGCGGGTTCGAACACGGCCTCGATACATTTGCCGAAGTGGGAATTGAGATTGCGCGCGGCTGCGGCTCGGTCGGCTGGGTCAATTCCGTCACCGCGATGTATCACGTGTTCCTGGGGATGTATCCGGAACAGGCGCAGGACGATGTCTGGGGCGAAGACCCGGGAGCGGTGGTTGCGGCCTCGTTTACGCCGACCGGTACCGTGACGGCGGTGGACGGCGGATATAGCCTGAGCGGCAAGTGGATGTTCTGTTCGGGGGTCGACAACTGCAGCTGGACGATCGTCGGTGTGACGGTGCCGCCGGATAAAGACGGCGATCCCGAGGGCAAGGCCTATGCGCTGGCGCGGACCGCCGATTTCGGGATGGAGGATAACTGGAACGTTGTCGGACTTGCCGGTACCGGTTCCAAGAACGTGATGTGCGAGGATATGTTTATTCCCGAACACCGGTTCCTGCCGATCGAAGACACGATGACCGGCAAACCGCCCGGCGCCGCCGTGAATGACGGGCCGCTTTACCGAATTCCCCTGTTTGCCGCGATGTCGTGCAGTCTCGTCGCCCCGATCATCGGCATGGCGCAGGGCGCGATCGATGAATTCTTGGACCTAACGAAAGGCCGGGTCACACGCGGCGCCGCTTTGTCGAAACCCGCGCCGATGGCGGCGCTGCCCGGCATCCAGCTCAAACTGGGCGAAGCAATGGCGGCGGTGGATTCCGCGCGTCTGCTGGTCGATCGCGATCTCAAAGACATCATGGCCACCGTCTCCGCCGGGAAAGAACTGACCATGCAGCAACGCGCCCGTAACAAGGGCGACTGGGGATACGCGGCGCGGCTTTCCGTTCAGGCGGTCGATGCGATCTTTGCGGCCAGCGGCGGCGGGGGATTGTTCAGGACCGGACGTATCCAGCGATATTGGCGCGACACCCATGCCGGTTCCGCGCATATCAGCATGAACTGGGATGCCGTCGGCGCACTGTACGGTCGCGTGGCACTCGGCCTGCCGCCGGGACCGGCGCAGTTCTGAGGAGCGCCGCTTTTTCTGCTCCTCAGCTTTCGGCGATGTTCCGAAGCGCGGTCTTCAGTACCTTGCCGTAATTGTTTTTCGGCAACGCGTCGATCATGCGATAGGCCTTGGGGCGTTTGAACCGGGCGATGTGTTCCAGGCAGAGCGCGTCCAGCTCTGCCTCGCGGATTTCTGCCCCCGGTTTGGGCACCACGAAGGCGACGATTTCCTCGCCCCAGTCCGCGTGGGGACGCCCGATAACCGAACATTCAAGCACGCCGTTGTGGCGGAGGAGGACTTCCTCGACCTCGCGCGGATAGATGTTCGATCCGCCCGAAATGATGACGTCTTTCGACCGGTCCTTCAGCGTCAGAAAGCCGTCTTCGTCCAGGGCGCCCATATCGCCCGTGTGCAGCCAGCCGCCGCGCAGGGTTTCCGCGCTTGCCTCCGGATTGTTCCAGTATCCCTTCATCACGACATCGCCGCGGACGAGGATTTCGCCGGTTTCGCCCACGGGCAGTTCCGTGTCGGTTTCATCGGCGATGCGCAGTTCGATACCTTCCTGTGCGGGACCGACCGACGCCAGGCGTTCCCGGTATTTCGGGTGGGCCCTGTCCGAATGATCGGCACGCGACAGCGCGGTGATGGTCATCGGGGATTCGCCCTGACCGTAAATCTGCACCAGTTTCGGGCCGAGCAGGTCGAGCGCTTTCAGGCAGTCCTCGGCGTACATGGGCGCGCCGCCGTAGACGATCGTCTTGAGGTTGGCGGTATCCGCCGTTGCGATGCCGGGGGCATTGATCAGCCGCGTGACCATCGTCGGCGCAAAGAAGAAAGTGGCGCCTTTCCAGGTTTGCAGCAGATCGAACACTTCGTCCGGATCGAACCCGCCGGACGCCGGCACCACCTGGCAGGCGCCGTGCGCGACATGGGGCAGCATGTACAGGCCCGATCCGTGGCTATAGGGAGCCGCATGGATGATGCAGTCGGCGGCGTCGATGTCGTCGACATTGGCGAAATAGGCGTCGTTCATCGCGCGCAGGTTCCGGTGGCTCAGCATCGCGCCTTTGGGGCGTCCGGTGGTTCCCGACGTATAGAACAGCCAGGCGAGGGCGTCGGCATCGACATCGGCGATCTCCACGAGCCGGGCGGCGGCGAGTTCGCGGTAACGATGCGAGCCTGCGATCACGATGTGTTCCAGCGTCGGCACATCGCGGGCCGCTTCGGCGATCCCGTCGGCGAGGTCTTCGCTGATAAAACAGACGCGCGCGCCCGAATCTTCGAGAATGTAGGCGAATTCGCGAGGGTGCAGCCGGGCATTCATCGGGACTGCGGCGAGGCCTGCATGCCACGCGCCGAACATAATTTCCGAATATTCCGGTGCATTCTTCATGGCGATCGCGACGCGGTCGCCGGCGGCCAGGCCCAATTCCGACAGCAAGGCCGCGGCGAGACCGGCGGCGGTGCCGGCATGCTCGGCATAGGTGGCGACAATCCTATTGCCGTGCGACAGCGCCGGACTGTCGGGTGCGCTGCGCGCGGCATCGGAGAGGAGGCGGGCGAGGTTCATAAACGGTTTTGTAGCATTGCTGCGTCACGCTGGGGAGGCCGGTCGGCGAAGTTGCCGGAGCTGAGCATTCGGCATGCCTGGGCCGAAAGGGGCGCTATGGAGTTGCGGCATTGTTTGGGTCCGTTTTTTGACATTTGTATCCTGCGCGATGAGGACTATTTTCGGATGATGCGTTCAAGACCTTCCCTGATATCGATTGTCGCGGCAGCGTTGCTGACTGCAACGATCATGCAACCGGCAGCGAAGGCCCAGGCGCCCATCGCGGGGTCGGGCGCATTGCCCGTGTTGGATCCGCTTGCCCAGTCGCCGAGTAACGTTCTCGACGCGGTTAGAAAGCTGATGTCGAGCCGGAAGGAGAGGGGCCCGCTCCATGCAATCCGGGGGTGCTTCGAGAAATCCCGCCTTCAGCCCGCCTTTCGGCAATTGTGCCGTCAGAGGCTTGTGCGGTTTCACCGGGAAATCATAGAAAAAAGGCCCGACATCTTTGCGGGACTCCCGCCGCTCGAAATCTATATCCGCTTTGTGGAAATCGCCCGAGATCCGGACGCCCCCGATATCCGGAAGGATCTCTTCGCGTTGCGCGGGATTATCAGCGAAGTCGATGAAGCCGGCAGATTCCGAACGATAAAGGAATGCTTCCGGGATGCCGGTCCGCAACCCGCGATCCACCAGATCTGCCGTCAGCAGCTTGAAGCATTTCAGACCGAGCTTCTGCGCGCCCGGGGGGTTGATCTGCGCGATATCAGCCCGGCGGCGATCCGCCGGCGCCTGCTGGCGGTTGCGACCGCCGACCAGATCGGTTTCATGGCGGGAGACACGACAGCGTTCCAGTCATTGCGGAATATTCGCGCTGCACAGCAGAAAAAGAAAGCCGAAGCCCAGATGGCGATGGCCAGGGCCCGGCAGTATTACTGCATCGCCCGGACCGGCGGGCAGGCATCGACGCTGAGATCGCAGCTGGAAGCGCCGGGCGTCTGCCTCTGCACCTACGGACGCCGGTATGCGGCGTCCAGTGCGGGCCTGCAAAGCCGGCCCGTGCGCGTCGCCTACAATTCATGCAGTCCCGCGGGCCGTTTCCGGGTTGCGGACCTGAATGGCGGCCTTTTGCGTCACGGCGACTGGATCACCCTTCGCGCGGTGCATGACGGTTATCTGTCGATGAACAACGACGGGGTCGTCTATGCGAACCGGGCCCGTCCGGGAAAATCCGAAAAGTTCAGGCTCATCAAGGCGACCAACACGCCGGGGACGATACAGCCGGGCGAGTTGATCGCGCTGGTCTCCGCGCGCGGCGTGTTCGTGGTGCCCGATCACAAGAAGGGCCGGCTGAAAGCGACCAAACAGCCTCCCGCACCGCATGAATATTTCGTGCTGATGCCGAACTAGGAACTTCCACCCGTCGAACGGAAGACGTCTAGCGTATGGCTTCCAGGATCGAGCCGTAATTGGCGACGGCCGAGCCGCCCATGTTGAACACGCCGGCGATCTCGGCGCCGTCGACCTGGAGGGCGCCGGCCTCGCCGCGGGTCTGCATCGCCGCCATCACATGCATGGAGACCCCGGTCGCACCGATGGGGTGGCCTTTGGACTTCAGCCCGCCCGACGGGTTGACCGGAAGCTTTCCCTGTTTGGTGGTCCAGCCCTCGGCGATGGCGCGGGCGCCGTCGCCTTTTTCGGCAAGTCCCATGGCTTCGTAAATCAGCAGTTCGGCGATGGTGAAACAGTCGTGAACCTCGACGACGTCGAGATCGTTGATATTCATATGCGCCCGTTCGTAGAGTTGGCGCCAGGCAGCGGCCGCGCCCTCGAACTGGGTGACGTCGCGCCGCGACATCGGCAGAAAATCATTCACATGGGCCGTCGCGCGGAACAGCACGGCCTTGTCCATGCTCATGGCCGTTTCGGTATCGGCGAGCACGACGGCGGCGGCGCCGTCGGTTACCGGCGAACAGTCGGAGCGTTTCAGCGGTCCCGAAATCAGCGGGTTCTTGTCCGACGCCGTGCGGCAGAATTCGTATCCCAGGTCTTTCTGAAAATGGGCCAGCGGATTGACCGCGCCGTTGGCGTGGTTTTTCGCCGCGATCATCGCCAGCGCGTCGGACTGGTCGCCGTATTTCTGGAAATAGCTCTCCGCGACACGGGCGAAGATATCGACGAAGGAGCCGTTTTCGCCGCCTTCTTCCCTGTAATAGCTGGCCTTCGTCAGCACTTCGCCGATCTGCGCGCCGTTCAGTTCGGTCATTTTCTCGACGCCGACGCACAGCACGATCCGCGCCTTCTTTGCGGCAATGGCGTTCAGCCCCTGGTGGATCGCCGCGGTACCCGTCGCACAGGCATTCTCGACGCGGGTCGCCGGCTTGAAGCGGAGGTCCTTGTGGACCTGCAGGACCAGCGAGGACGGGAAGTCCTGCTTTACGAAGCCGCCGTTGAAATGCCCGATATAAATCTCGTCCACATCGGCCGGCGCAACCCGTGCATCGACAAGGGCCTCGGTCGCGGCCTCGACGATCAGGGTTTCAAGCTCAACGCCTTCATGCTTGCCGAATTTGGAATGGGCCCAGCCCACGATGCAACCGGTCATGGCGATTTCCTGTTCTATGTTCCCTCTGGCGTAATCTGACATGCCGGGTCGATTGGTCAAGGAGTCCGGCTGACCCCCGGCGCAATAGACGGGAACTCTCATCCAGCGGCCGTTCGGTCCTCCGACTCTCGCCAAGGTGAGGTTGCTCGGCCATACTCCGGACAGGGATCGAGACCTGCGAAAAAGGGAGGAAACCATGCCACGCCGCTTTGTCGATATTTCCGTTGCGCTTGAAACCGGGATCAAGTCGGACCCCGACTTCATGCTGCCGAAGATCGCGTATCACGCGCACAGGGAAACCGCACCGCAGCTTTGCGCCCTGTTCCCCGGGCTGACGCCGGACCAGTTGCCGGACGGGATGGGCTGGGCGATGGAAGATATCGAACTGACGACCCATAACGGCACGCATGTGGATGCGCCGTGGCACTATCACCCGACCATGGATGGCGGCGAACGGGCGATCACCATCGACGAGATCCCACTGGAGTGGTGCTATCAGGCCGGCGTGAAGTTCGATTTCCGCCATTTCGACGACGGCTACCTGGTGACGCCCGACGACATGCAGGCGGAGCTCGACCGTATCGGACACGAACTGCAACCGCTCGATATCATCGTCGTCAATACGTCGGCGGGCGAACGCTACGGCGAGGACGACTACCTGACCAGGGGCTGCGGCTTCGGGCGCGAGGCCACGTTGTGGCTGACCGACCGGGGCGTGCGCGTTGTCGGCACCGATGCCTGGACGTGGGACGCGCCGTTCCCGCAGACGCTGGAACGCTGGCTTGAAACAAAGGACCCGTCGATCATCTGGGAGGGCCACAAGGCCGGCATGGAGAAAGGCTACTGTCAGATCGAGAAAATGGGAAATCTCGACCAGCTTCCGGCGACCGGCTTCGACGTGATATGTTTTCCCACGAAAATAAAAGGCGCTTCCGGCGGCTGGACACGCGCCGTCGCCGTGATCGACGACTGAAGAATCGACTGAAGCAGCGACTGAAGCAGCGACTGAAGCAGCGACTGAAGCAGCGACTGAAGCAACGATTAAAAAAATCGGTTCACGACACCAGGGAACAGGAAACCACAACCATGGCCAAAGACAACAAAGTTATCATCACCTGCGCTGTCACCGGCGCGATCCATACGCCGACCATGTCGCCGCACCTGCCGATCACGCCGGACGAAGTGGCGAAAGAGGCGATCGCGGCAGCGGAAGCGGGGGCATCGATCCTGCATCTGCATGCGCGCGACCCGAAGGACGGACGCCCGACGCCGGACCCGGCGGAGTTCATGGAATTCCTGCCGCGTATCAAGCAGGCGACCGACGCGGTGGTCAATATCACCACAGGCGGCGGCCACGGGATGACCCTGGAAGAACGCTGCGCCGCGGCGCTTGCGGTCAGCCCGGAAATGACGTCGCTCAACATGGGCTCGATGAATTTCGGTCTCTTTCCGATCCTCGACAAGGGATATGAGTGGCAGCATCAGTGGGAGCCGGAATATCTGGAAATGACGCGGGACTTCATTTTCCGCAACACGTTCAAGGATATCGAATGGGTGCTGAAAACCCTCGGCG
>CAXBCP010000068.1:0-10243 GCA_963974055.1 uncultured Rhodospirillaceae bacterium | reverse complement strand
CCGGCGCCGGATAGCATCCGCCGATCATACACGGGATTGACGAACGTAACACCACGGGACACTCTCATTCTCAAACGACCTTAACCCGCTAAATGACAATAAACGAAGGAATTAGTGCCATGGCTGTCGCCGCAATCCAGGAAGACGTTTCGGTCCGCGACCAGGTCAGCGCGGAGGAATGGAAGGCGCGTGTCGATCTCGCCTGCGCCTACCGGCTGATCGCGCATTATTACGTCAGCGATCTGACCTATAACCACCTGTCGGTCCGGGTGCCGGGCGAAGACGGCCATATCCTGATCAAGCCGCACGACATCATGTTCGAGGAGGTCACGGCGTCGAACCTGCTGAAATACGATTACGACGGCAACCCGCTGACCGCCGGCGCGCCCCACCTGAAGGGCGGCGGGCTGATCATCCATGCCGGGCTGCTGCAGGCGCGCACCGATATCAACGTCGTCTTCCACACCCACACGGAAGCCAACATGGGCGTGTCGTCCCAGAAATGGGGCCTGCTGACGGTCAACCAGCATGCCATGCGGTTCCACAACCGCATCGCCTATCACGAATTCCAGGGGTTCGAATTCAACCTGTTCATGCGCGACCCGCTGCTCAAGGATATCGAGGGCTACCGCGTCGCGCTGCTGCGCAATCACGGCTCACTGGTGATGGGCGAAACCGTCGCCGAAGCCTTCGTGATGCACCATTTCCTCGAATTCGCCTGCCGCGGCCAGATCGCGGCCCTGTCGGCGGGCTACGAGAACCTCAACTTCCCGGACGAGAAAGCCTGCGAATTCGCCGCCGGCCAGGTGACGAAGGAAGGCGGCAGTCTCGCCGGCGGCAAGGACTGGCCGGCCTGCCTGCGCATGGCCGAACGGCTCTACCCCGACTTCAGGGAATAGGGGCGGCCGCGCGGAGGAGCCAGTAAACACGAAGACGCAAAGGGCACCAGGCCCAGCTCCTGACGTATTTGAAACTGACCGATAAGAGGCTCGGCCTATTGATCAATTTCAACGTGCCGCTCATTAAAGACGGCATAAAGCGCATGGTGAACTAGTGCTGCTTCTTGGTGTTCTTCGTGCCTTGGTGGTTCGTCTTTCTGACAAATCCTGTCGGTCAGCCCTCCATCAGGCGGCCGTAGCCTGTCGGCATGTCGTCGATGCCGAGCTTCTTCAGCGCGTGCCACACCATGGCCTGGTTCGACGTCACGACCGGCTTGCCGATATCGGCCTCGATCGGGGCGATGGCCTCGACCGCGCGGATGGCGGTGCAGCTGATGAATGCGGCCTGGGACTCCGCCGCGTCCTGGGCGTTGACCCGGCGCCGCCATTCCTCGGGCTCGACCGCCAGCATGGCGCCGCCGTCGCCGGTGATCCCCATGCCGGTTTCCGACAGCACGTCGACGCCGTGGGATTTCAGGAACACCACTTCGCGGTCGTTGGTCGCCTGGACATAGGGCGTGGTCAGGGTGATGCGGGTCGCGCCGAACTTGCCGAACGCCTCGATGCAGCCCTTGGAGGTCGAGGTTGCGGGCCTGCCGGTCGCCGCCTCGATGCGGTCGATGATGCCGTCGTCGAAGCCGGGCGCGAACATCGACGCCGCCGTGCAGTGGAACACGATCAGGTCGACGCCGGCATCGGCCAGCATCTGCGCGCCCCGTTCGACGTCCGACACCATCTCGGCGATCGCGTCGTCGTCGCTCGACGTCAGGCGCAGCCGGGTGGTGTGCAGCGACACACCGCGGGGCAGCATCGCCGTGATCTGCGGTTCCGCCGCGCGGTTGACCGACGGCAGCAGCATGCCGATGCGGGCGCGGTCGCCGTAATTCGCCCCGGAGCCGGTCATCGGTCAGACCTTTCCGATATAGTCGGCCATGTTGGGCTGGCCGCCGATTTTTTCGATCGCCGGGTCCATGTGGACCCAGGGCAGGGCGCTGTCGGCCCAGATGTTCAGCTTCACCGGCACCCAGGACGGGTCGTCCAGCGTGCCGGCATAGATCACGCGGATATTCGGCCGTGCGGCGGGCACCGAAAACAGCGACGTGCCGCAGTCGCCGCAGAAATTCAGCGCCAGCTCGTTGCCGCTGTCGGCCCTGCGGGTGCGCGATGCCGGGCTGCCCTGTTCGATGACCAGGTGTTCCGCCGGGATCTGGAAGTTGAGGCCGAACGCGCTCGACGTGCGGCGCTGGCATTCGGTGCAGTGGCAGAGATACGAGATCAGCGGTTCGGACGTGACGCTGTAGCGGATCGCGCCGCAGCCGCAGCCGCCGGCATAGGGTGCAGGCATGGTGTTCCTCCTCGTGGTATGGTGCGTGTGCCGATGCGTATTTTGCCGCCGATCCTAGCGGCTCGCGGGGTCCTACGTAACCGGATATTGCATGGCCGTGTCCCGACAGGGAAATTGCAGCCGCACCGTCGCCGCGATAAGATCGCCGGTAATTAGATAACTAAGCTTTAGGGAGAGAAATCCGATGTTTCTTAAAAATGCCTGGTATGTCGGCGCGTGGGATACCGAGGTCGGCCGCCAGAACCTGCTGCGCCGGACCCTGCTGAACGAGCCGGTGGTGTTCTTCCGCCAGGAGGACGGCACGCCGGTCGCGCTCGCGGACAAATGCGCCCACCGCCATGCGCCGCTGTCGGAAGGCAAGCTGGTCGGCGATTTCATCCAGTGCCCCTATCACGGGCTCGAATACGATGCGACGGGCGCCTGCGTGCGCGTGCCGGGCCAGGCCAGCGTGCCGCCGGGATGCGCCGTGCGGTCCTATCCCGTGGTCGAACGCAACCAGTGGATCTGGATATGGATGGGTGACCCGGCGCTCGCCGATCCCGACGAGATCGAGGATTTCCACTGGATGGACGATCCCGGCTGGCGTGCCAAGGGCGAATTGCTGCACCTGAAGGCCGATTACAAGCTGCTGGTCGAAAACCTGCTCGACCTGTCGCATCTGTCGTTCATCCACGCGACCACGCTCGGCACCGACGCGGTCGCCGAGACGCCGATGAAGGTCGACCGCGGCGACCGCCATGTGACGGTGACCCGCTGGGTGATGGATTCGACCCCGCCGCCGTTCTTCCAGAAGGCGGGCGGCTTCGCGGCGGACGACCATGTCGACCGCTGGCAGCACATCACGTGGACGCCGCCGGCCTTCGTGCGGCTCGATGTCGGCGCGGCCAAGGCGGGCACGGGCGCCATCGACGGCGACCGGTCGCAGGGCTTCACCATGCGCAACCTGAACGCCATCACGCCGGAAACCGACAAGACGACCCATTACTTCTGGGCCCAGGCGCACGATTTCCGCCTCGACGAGCCGTGGATCACCGACCTGCTGTTCGCCAATGTCCACGAGGCGTTTCTCGAAGACCTCGAGATCATTTCCCTGCAGCAGGAAAACATCGATTCCGGCACCACCGCGCCGCGGATCGACATCAACCATGACGGCGGCGGGCTGCAGGCGATCCGCATCCTGAACACCATGATCGACGACGAGAACGATCCCGGGACGGGCCGGGTGGCCGAAGCTGCGGAATAGGGCGGCGGCCCCGGTCGGCGGAACAGGGCCGGGCGACCGGACATAAAAAAACCGGGCCCCATATCGGGGCCCGGTTCTTTATGGGATCAGTGCTGTGCGAATTGCGGCCTGCGCCGCGCTGCCGTCAGCGGCGGTCGCCGAACAGGTGCAGCAGCATGATGAACAGGTTGATGAAGTCGAGATACAGCCTGAGCGCGCCGGAGATGGCGAGCTTGCCCTGGGTTTCTTCGTCCAGGTGCTCGGCGTATTCGTTCTTGATGCTCTGGGTGTCGTAGGCGGTCAGCCCGACGAAGACCAGCACGCCGATGACCGAGATCCCGAACTGCAGCGCCGAGCTGCCGATGAAGATATTCACGATCGAGGCGATGATGATGCCGATCAGACCCATGAACAGGAACGAGCCCATGCCCGTCAGGTCTTTCTTCGTGGTGTAGCCCCACAGGCTCATCCCGGCGAAGGTGCCGGCGGTGATGAAGAACACGCGCGCCACGCTGGCGCCGGTGAAGGCGAGCAGGATGGTGGCAAGCGACACGCCCATCAGCGCGGCATAGAACCAGAACACGCCCTGGGCGGTGGACTGTTTCAGCGCGTGCAGCCGGGCGCTGAGGAAGAACACCAGGCCGAGCGGGGCCAGCATCACGACCCATTTCAGGGGCGAGCCGAACAGGGTCTGGCCCATTTCGGTCAGCCCGACGATCTGGCCGGCATCGTTGGTGACGGCCGACATCTGGGCGACGATCACGGCGAAAATGCCGGTCAGGGCAAGGCCCGACGCCATGTAGTTGTAGACCCGAAGCATATGGGCGCGGAGCCCGGCATCGAATTCAGCCTGGTCGATCGGGCGCGAGCCCGTGTAAACCGTTTTTTCGTTTCCGAAAGCCATGTCAGATCCTTTCAAGACCCGAGAGTTGAAACCTGATGGGAATATGGGGTGCTATCGACTCGAAATCAACCGGAACCTGTTGAAAACACTGGTATCATTAACAAAAATTAATGTTCGGGGAATGACGGCCGGGGAGGCCGCCTACTCGTTCCTGAGCAGGGGCGCGGCTTTCTGGCCGAGGGCGCGCCAGGTGCCGTAGAAGCCGAGCGCGAGGGTGACGGCCAGCGCAATGACGACGGCGGCGGCGACGGCCAGCGGGTCGAACGCGAAGTCGAATTTCATCACCTGGGTGACCACGCCCCAGGCGGCGAGGGAGCCGATCACCGCGGCGACCAGCGCCGTCACCAGGCCGAGCAGGCCGTATTCCAGCAGCAGCGTGCCCATGATGCGCCGCCTTGTGGCGCCGAGCACCTTCAGGACCACGGAATCGTAGACCCGGCGCCGGTGGCCGGCGGCGACCGCGCCGGCCAGCACCAGGGTGCCGGCGACGATGGCGATCCCCGCGGTCAGGCGGATCGCGAGGCCGAGCTTGCCGAGAAAGCCGTTCACGGTTTCCAGCACGTCGCGCACCCGGATCGTGGTGACGTTGGGGAAGGCGGCGGCGACGGCGGTCTCTATCGCCGCCTCGCGGGCGGGATCGGCATGGACGGTCGCAAGATGGGTCTGCGGCGCGCCTTCGAGCAGGCCCGGCGAAAAGATGAACAGGAAATTCATCCGCAGCGTGCCCCAGCGGACGTCGCGCAGGTTGGCGATTTTCCCGGTGATATTGCGCCCGAGGATGTTGATCGAAACGGTGTCGCCGAGGCCGAGCCCGAGCGACGCGGCGGCATTGGCCGACAGCGAGACGAGCTGTTCGCCCTTGTAATCGTCCGGCCACCAGGTGCCGGCGACCAGTTGCTCGCCTTCGGGCAGGCCGCGCGCCCAGGTGACGCCGCGGTCGCCGCGCAGGATCCACCTGCCGTTTTCGGCGACGTTGTCGGCATCCGCGGGCGCGCCGTTCAGCCGGGTGACGCGGCCGCGCAGCATCGGCGTGCGGCGCATTTCGCGGAACCCGTCGACGCCGGCGACGGTTTTCTCGAACGCGTCGACCTGGTCGTTCTGGATATCGATGAAGAAATAGCCCGGCGCGCGTTCGGGCAGGCTCTTGTTGATCTGGTTGCCGAGATTGGATTCGATCAGCGCGACCGCGACCAGCACCGTCAGGCCGAGGCCGAGCGACATCACCACGCTGCCGGTCGGCGCGCCGGGCCGGTGCAGGTTGGCGAGGGCAAGGCGCAGCCCGGTGCCGCCGGCGCGGCCGGCCAGCTTCGCGGCGCGCGCGATCAGGATGCCGGCAACGGCGAACAGGGCCATCGCTGCCGCCGAGCCGCCGACGAAATACATCGCGATCACCCGGCTGAACGCGGTCTCGACCGCGAGAACCGCCAGCGCCGCCAGCAGGACCACCGTGGCGGCGACAAACGGCCAGCGCGGCAGGCCGCGGAACCGGGCGATGGAATCGCGGAACAGGCTGGCGGCGGGCAGGTCGCAGGCGCGCGCGATCGGCCAGATCGAAAACGCCAGCGCGGTCAGCACGCCGAACGCCGCGGCGAGCACCAGCGGCTGGGTATAGACCCCGACCCGGGCGACCACCGGCAGGGCGTCGCGCAGCAGGTCGGCCAGCGCCGCCGGCGCCAGCCCGCCGACCACGAGACCGACGGCGATCCCGGCGAGCGCCATCACCATGATCTGGATCAGGTAGGCGCCGAATATCAGCCCCGACGACGCGCCGATGCATTTGAGCGTCGCGATGGTCTGGATCTTGCCGCTGAGGAAGTCGCGCACCGCGTTGCTGACGCCGACCCCGCCGACCAGCAGGGCGGTCAGCCCGACCAGGGTCATGAACAGGGTCGTGCGGTCGATGAAGCGCTTGATGACGGGCGAGGCGTTGCCCCGGTCGCGGACGACCCACTGGGCGTCGGGATAGGCGGCGTCGAGGGACGATTTCCAGGCGTCGAGCCCGGTGCGGTCGTTGAGCCGCAGCCGGTAGAAATACCACACCTGGCTGCCCGGCTGGACCAGCGCGCTGTCGGCAACTGCCGCCGCCGACGCCATGAAGCGCGGCCCGAGCTGCAGCGCGCGCGCGCCGGATACCCGGTCGGGTTCGCGGTCGATGGTGGCGCGGATCTCGAACGTCGCATCGCCGATCTGCACGCGCCCGCCGAGCCCGATATCGAGCCGCCGCAGCAGGGCGGTATCGGCCACCGCCCCCCACATGCCGTCGCGTTTGGCGAACAGGTCGGGCGCCGGGGCGGGCGGCGTGGTTTCGAGCGCGCCGTAGAGCGGATAGGCGCCGTCGACCATTTTCATCTCGACCAGCGAGCGCTTGCCGTTATCCGGCGCGCGCGCCATCGAGCGCAGATAGACGACGCGCGACACGTCGGCGTCGCGGTCGAGCCAGGCGCGTTCGTCGGCGGAAATATCGCGGTGGGTCATGCGCAAAGCGGCATCGCCGCCGAGCAGGATGGCGCCGTCTTCCTCCAGCCCCGCGACCACGGAGGACGCGATCGAGCCGACGGCGGCGATCGCCGCCACGCCGAGGGCGAGACAGGCGAGAAACACCCGGAAGCCCTTCACGCCGCCGCGCAGTTCGCGCCGTGCAATGCGCCAGGCGTTTGTCATAGTGAATCGCCCGCGGAATTCATGCGGTCAGCCGGTCCGAGCCGATCAGCCCGTCCTGCAGGTCGATCACGCGGCCGCAGCGCTCGGCGATGGCCGGGTTATGGGTGATCAGCAGCAGGGTCGCGCCGTGATCGGCGCGCAGCGAAAACAGCAATTCGATGACGGTCTCGCCGGTGCCGCCGTCGAGATTGCCGGTCGGTTCGTCCGCCAGGATCAGCCGCGGTTCGGCGACGATGGCGCGGGCGAGCGCCACGCGCTGCTGTTCGCCGCCGGAAAGCTGGCCGGGATAATGGGACAGCCGGTGTTCGAGCCCGACCGAGACCAGCGCCGCGCGCGCCCGGTCGAAGGCGTTGTCGAGACCGGCAAGCTCGACCGGGATGGCGACGTTCTCCATCGCGTTCATGGTCGGCACGAGGTGGAAATTCTGGAACACGATACCGACATTGTCGCGGCGGAACCGGGCGAGGCCGTCCTCGTCGAGGGCGCCGAGATCCTGGCCCGCGACGCGGATCGCGCCGGTCGTCTGGCGCTCCAGCCCGCCGATCAGCATCATCATCGATGTCTTGCCGGATCCCGACGGGCCGACCACGCTGACGGTCTCGCCCGCGCCTATTTCGAGATTAATCCCCTTCAGGATGTTGACGGAACCGGCTTCACTGTCCAGCTTAAGCTCAACACCGTCCAGGAGAACCATGGGTTCCCGTATGCCGTTATCGTCTTTCATGATACTCCGCAGATTCAGCGTTCAGGGGGCAGGACCCTATGGATATAGAGCGTTTACGCGGGTTCTCAAGCACTGGATCGCCGCCGCGATGCTGTCCTGCGCAATTATCGCCGCATTTGCGGCGGTCACGGCGGGTCCGGCCGGTGCGGCCGACAAGCCCCGGCTGATGGTCCTCGGCGACAGCCTGACCGCCGGATACGGCCTGCCGGCGGCGGACGCGTTCCCGGTCCGGCTGGAAGCGGCGCTCGAAAAAGAGGGGATTTCCGCGACCGTCATCAATGCCGGGGTGTCGGGCGATACCACGGCGGGCGGCCTCGCGCGCATCGCCTGGGCGCTGGCCGACAAGCCGACCCACGCCGTCGTCGAGCTCGGCGCGAACGACGCCCTGCGCGGGATCGACCCCGGAACAACGCGGCGGAATCTCGACGCCCTCCTCGCCCGGCTGCAAGCGGCGGGGGTCAGGGTCCTGCTGGCCGGCATGTACGCGCCGCCCAACTGGGGCCGGGAATACGAGGAAGACTTTCGAAAAATCTATCCCGATCTGGCGGCAAAATACGATATCGGGCTATACCCGTTCTTTCTCGACGGGGTCGCCGCCCGGCGGGAGCTCAACCAGGACGACGGCATTCATCCCAACGAAAAAGGGGTGGCCGTGATCGTCGAACGTATCCTGCCCCATGTGCGCCGCCTGCTCGGCGCGAAGGAGTGACAATGGAAACCGCCACCCAGACCTTCCGGGCGGGACATGCCGCCGATGCCGACTGGGAAACCCTGTCGCGCTCGGTCCTCGACCAGATCGGCGACGTGCCCGTCGGCGCCAATCTCGGATTCGTCTACGTCACCGACACGCTCGACGGCGACCTGCCGCTGATCGCCGAATTCCTGCGCGAGGCGACCGGCGTCGACCACTGGGTCGGCACGGTCGGGTTCGGGGTGATGGTCGG
Source organism: uncultured Rhodospirillaceae bacterium (assembly GCA_963974055.1). Taxonomy (GTDB): domain Bacteria; phylum Pseudomonadota; class Alphaproteobacteria; order MPNO01; family UBA830; genus CAXBCP01. The sequence continues at coordinate 1,505 of CAXBCP010000068.1, read as the reverse complement.
CGGCCGCGAATATTTCGAGACCCCGGCGCTGGTCGCGATGCTCGGCGTGCTGCCCGAAGATGCCTTCCGCATCCTGCCGACGGTGGAAAAGCCGGGCGACGAGCTGCCCGACAACGTGATGAACTGGGCCGGGCGCGCCAACCCGATGCTCGGCGTGGTCCATGCCGATCCGCGCAACGCCTATGTCGCGGACATCCTGAATTCGATCACCGACGATACCGACGCCCTGTTGGTCGGCGGGCTGACCGCATCGCGCGGCCGCCAGGCGCAGATCGCCGACGGCCTGACCGAGGGCGGCGTGTCCGGCGTGCTGTTCGGCGACGACGTGGCGGTGGTCACCGGGCTGACCCAGGCCTGTTCGCCGGTGGGCGGCGTTCACGAGGTGACCAAGGCGCGGGAAAACATCCTGATCGAGCTCGACGACCGCCCGGCGCTGGACGTGTTCCGCGAAGATATCGGCGACGTGCTGTCGCGCAATCTCGATCGGGTCAGCGGCTATATCCACGCCGCGCTGCCGATCTCCGCCGACGAAAACGGCGACGATGCGGGCGATTACCTGGTGCGCAACGTGGTCGGGATCGACCCCGACAGCAAGCTCGTCGCCATCGGCGAGCGCATCGCCGTGGGCGACCGGCTGATGTTCGTCCGCCGCGACGGCGCCGCCGCCGCCGAGGACCTGGACCGCATGCTCGCCGACGTCACCGGCCGCGCCGGCCGGACCGCGAAGGCGGCGCTGTATTATTCCTGCGTCGCCCGCGGCCCCAACCTGTTCGGCCCGGATTCCGAGGAACTGAAGGCCGTCCAGGCGGCGATCGGCGACGACGTGCCGCTGGTCGGGTTCTTCGCCAATGGCGAAATTTCGAAGAACCGGCTCTACGGCTATACCGGCGTGCTGACGCTGATCCTCTAGGGCCGCCCCGGGATCCGTTCGCCGCGATGCGCCGTCTTTTCGCCGCCCTCGCCCTGCCGGAAGACCTGCGGCTCCGCCTCGCCGGGCTGCAGGGCGGGATCGAGGGCGCACGCTGGGTCGCCCCGGAAAATCTCCATATCACGCTGCGCTTTATCGGCGAGGTGCCCGACGACCGGACGGGCGATATCGTCGAGGCGCTGGACGGCGTGGGCGGGCGGCCGTTCCCGATCAATGTCTCGGGTGCCGGGCGGTTCGCCAGCGGCGACCGGGCGCGTTCCCTGTGGGCCGGCGTCGAACGGAATCCGGAAATCGTCGCCCTGCATACCGGGATCGACCGGGCGCTGATCCGCATCGGCCTCGCCCCCGAAGGCCGCAAATACACCCCCCATATCACGCTCGCCCGGTTCGGCGGCGGCGGCCGGAACAGTGGCGGGGGCCGGCGCGGCGGCCCGTCGGCGACCCGGATGCTGTACTGGCTCGAAGCCCATGGCGGGTTCTTCGCCCCGCCCTTCGAGGCGCGGGAATTCGTGCTCTATGAAAGCCGTCTCGGGCGCCATGGCCCCGCCTATATGCCGGTCGCCGATTTTCCGCTGTC
>CAXBCP010000067.1:0-10294 GCA_963974055.1 uncultured Rhodospirillaceae bacterium | reverse complement strand
AGCTTGCCGTCACCGGGCGCTATTTCGAAACGGGAGAGAAACTGGTCGGCCTGCGCAAGCCGACGGGCGGCTGATTGGAGAGGAGCATGAGCATGATTTTTTCAAGTACCAGACCTGCTGTTGTGCCTTCAGTGATCGTCCTCGCAGCATTGCTGGTCTTGCAGGGCTGTGCGTCGAGATGGGACAGCTACAAGCAGGTTCAGGCAGTACAGGGTGAGTATAAAGGCGCCTGGGCCGACCGTGCGGACCGGTACGAAAAAGTGTTGGGGATTGCCAAACCCGATAAAAAGGGCTCGGGTTCGGCTTCGGCGGCTATTGGTGTTTCCGGGGTATCGGGGCCGTCGGGGGTTTCCGGAGCCGAACGTATTTACTACGAGGCGGCGCTGTCCGAACTCACGGCGTTTGCGGATTTCCGGAAAAGTGGAATCGTTCTGTCGTCAGCAAGAAGCTGGATTCTGGAGAGACGGAAGGCCCGGCTGAATACGCTCCGGTCGATGGATTTTTCCGACGATGATCTGAAAAAACTGCTTGCGGCGGCCACGTCGTTCGAGGTCGCTGGCATTCCGGATGACCGTGTCGCTGCGTTCGCCCGGGAATTCGGGCGGATCAGCGAACTCGATCGTCTCTTCCTCGATCTTGTCAGATATCATCTCGAATACAGAGCTGCTTTCCGAAAGGACAGGGCAACCGTGCCGCCGGCTACGCCACCGATGAGCAGCAGCATGATGAATGCCATTATTTCAGGGGCTCAAGCCGGCGCCCGGATCGGTTCAGGCATAAAGTGAGGAGATTGAATATGAAGGCGTCTAGCTATCTGGCAAAAGCGGCCGTGTTATCGATCGCATTTCTCGTCGCCTCATGCGGGAAAAACTACACCGTAAATACGACGAAGGAGATTCCGGCGGGCAAGTCCCTCGTTATCCTTCAGGCTTTTTCGGACCCTCCCATGGGTCTCTTCGCTCCCGGTGCCTTGGCGGTGTACTTCAACAGGTTCGATCCGCCCTCTCCGAGACAGGGGTTCTGGGTAAATGGCAAACTTGATCGTAACTTTGCAGTACCCGCCGCTCCTGGGAAATATCACTTTCTGATGTTCAGGACGATCAACGTGGACTACCTGTTCGAGCCGCATAACCCCAGGTACGAATTCGAGGTGAAGCCGGGCGAGGCGGCCTATATCGGGAACATCGTAAACAAACACAAAGGCGGGTATTTCCGGATCGAGGTACGGAATACCGAAGCCGATGCCAAAAAATTTTTCGACGAGAAATTCGGCGATAGCGGGCTGAAATTCATCAGGCGGCCCATGAGGCGGGTTATCGGCCTGAACCCTGTCCTGCCGCGATGACGGGAATGATTGTCGCCCCAGTGGGCGCCGCCGCGCGCGGAATACATGACGGCGGCGCGGGAACGCTGGGCCGCGCTCGGCCTGCCCGATCTCGATCTCAAGACCCCGTGGCACGGCTATCCGCTGTCGGCGTGGACGGACGAAAACGCCGCCGAGGCCGAGCTTGCCGTCACCGGGCGCTATTTCGAAACGGGAGAGAAACTGGTCGGCCTGCGAAATCCGACGGGCGGCGCGGGCGAATAGAAATCGGGCAGCCGGTTGCGGGCGTTTCTATCCGCACCCGGACTTCCTGTATTCTCCCGCGGTTAACCTTGTTTACCGTCGGTGGGTTTTACGCTTTCGATTTCGGACCTCCGCGCCGGGCGACTAAAGTGTTGTTTTCAATGGTTTGATGTACTTGGCATGAATGTTGCTAGTATAGGCAGGAAAAGAATATTTGGATTCGTATTGGGAGTGGTGTCATGCATAGGGTTTTGTTTTCGCTGAGGAACTGTTTCCTCCCCGTCTTTGCCGTATTTTCGATTGTTTTTGCCGGGTCTGTTTCTCCGTCTCACGCGGCGCTTATCAGCTACAGTTTCAGCGGGACGGTCGCAACGGACCTGACCGGTTCGCCGCTCGCGGGCACGTTTTCCTTCGGACAGAACGTTACCGGCAGCTTCGTGGTCGATACCTCTGTCCCCGATGCGGATGGGGGACCGATATTCGGCTTCTTCCCGGGGGCGTTGGCGTCGATCAGCGTTGATATAGGCGGATACGCCGCCTCGGCGACAAACGGTACTGCCGATACGGCCGATAACGCCGGGGGATACGATGGTGTCGGCCTTGCCGCATTCATCAATGCCGGCCATTTAGCGGGGTCGGCAGCCGTAACCGGTGCGTCGGTTGGCGGTCTCGATCTGGGCGGCATCCTCCTTTCTTTGACGGATAGCATGGAGACGGCGCTGCCCAATGATTCTCTCCCGAATCCGATCTCTCTGTCGGGATTTGACAGCATCTATGGCGTATTGGAGTTTTACGATCCCTCTGACCTGGAAGCCGATCTGAACAGCCTGGTATTCAGTCTCGAAACACTGGAGGCCGCGGCAGCAGTTCCCGAACCCGGCACGCTGGCCGTGCTCGGCCTCGGTCTTGCCGGTCTCGGCCTCGCGCGGCGCAGCCGGCGGCAACGGCATCCCGCCTGAGGCACTTGCCTTAGACAGGGGCCGCGCAAAGCGGGCGGAATCAGCCCCGCAGTTTGTCCGATGCGATCGCCGCGCCTTCGGCCAGGGCGGCGAATTTGGCCCACACCACCGAAGTATACACATGGCCGGTCCCGGCGAAGGTGCCGAAGCCGCAATCGGTGCCGGCGATGACGCGTTCGCACCCGACGGCGTCGGCGAAGCGGCCGATGCGCTGGGCCGCGCTCGGCCTGCCCGATCTCGATCTCAAGGCCCCGTGGCACGGCTATCCGCTGTCGGCGTGGACGGACGAAAACGCCGCCGGCGGAAACGCGTCGTCAGGCGGTACGGTCCGCCGTCGCGCGCAGGGCGATCAGCGCGAACAGGATCAGTCCCGCGATGACGAGGAGCGAGCCGATCGCGGCAGCCGGTTCGGCTTTCGGCATGCCGGCATAGATGAGGAAAATGCCCGTATTCATTACGACGACGCCGATTGTCGAGATCCAGAACTGTGACAGGGCGAGCCTGGTGCGCCCCGCGTCGCCGAAGCATTTGTAGAACAGGCCGTAGAGCATCATGCTGACCCAGCCGAGGAGATTGATATGCGCATGTGCCGGGCGTTGCGCATGATCGCCCGACATCGCCATGTAGAGGCCGAGCCCCATACCGACCAGGGCGAACAGCAATGCCACCCGAACGAATGCACCTGAAATATTCTTCATCGCCAAACCCCTGTTATTCAAGACCTGTTGCCGTGGAAGCGCCGCGTATCCGTTGCCGGTGACGCCACGGGAGGGACCCTAGGCAATTCAGAATCCGGGACAAGAATATATCTATGGTTTACAGTATCCCGAAATACGGGATATTGAATATGAACGAACTTCAGGCCTTCCGGACCTTCGCCGAGGTCGCCCGCCAGGGCAGTTTCGCCGCCGCCGCCAGGTCCCTCAACCTGTCGACCACGTCGGTCAGCCGGATCATCCGGGAGCTCGAGGACTGGCTCGGCACGCCGGTGCTCCGGCGCACGCCGCGCGCCGTCGCCCTGACCGATCCGGGCGAGCAGCTGCTCGAACATTGCGTCGATATCGTCGGCGCGACCGACCGGCTGCGCGACAATGCGCGCGAATGGATGGACGCGCCGTCGGGCGTGCTGCGGATCGCGGCCGCACCCTTTCCGGCACGGCGGCGGATCGCGCCGATCCTGCCGGCGTTCTTCGAACGGTACCCCGACGTCCGGCTGGAGCTCCTGCTCGACGACCGCCCCGCCGATATCGTCGCCCAGGGGATCGATGTCGCCGTCCGCTTCGGGCAGCTTGAAAACAGTTCGCTCAAGGCGTGGAAATGCGGCGAGATCAGGCTTGCCCTGACGGCGAGCCCGGACTTTATCGCGCAGCACGGCGCGCCGACATCGCTCAACAACGTGCCGTCCTATCCCTGTCTGGTGGATTCGGTGCCGGGGTACGGCCGGCGCTGGCCGATCGGCCGGCGGATAAACGTCAGCGGACCGCTGATCGCAAATGACGGGGACTTTATCCGTCAGGTCACCGTGGCGGGGCTGGGCATATCGCTGCTGCCCCTGTTTTTCGTCGAGGAGGACATCGCGGCAGGGCGGCTGGTCGAGCTCTTTCCCGGCGAGATCGACCAGCGCTACGGCATGTACTGCGTCTATCAGTCCACCGGACGGATCACCGCCGCCGCCCGCGCGTTCATCGATTTCATGGTCGAGGAGCTGGATGCCGGCGGCCCGGCGGGCGACCGGTCACCCTGACCGATTCCCGCAATACCGTGTAAACCAGAGACCGAAAGAGAGGATTCATGGGCATCGTCACCGACGTCTTCCTGCCGCTGGCGCTGGCGTTCATCATGTTCGCGCTCGGGCTCGGGCTGACCTTCACGGATTTCGCCCGGGTGGCGAGGAACCCGCGGGATTTTCTCATCGGCGCGGCGTCCCAGCTTGTCCTGTTGCCCGCCGTTGCCTTTGCACTGGTCAGCCTGTGGTCGCTGCCGCCCGAACTCGCGCTCGGCGTGATGATCATCGCGGCGGCCCCGGGCGGGGTGACGTCCAATATCCTGACGGCCTTTGCCCGCGGCGACGTGGCGCTGTCGATATCGCTGACGGCGGTGATCAGCCTTGTCTGCGTCGTCACCATCCCGTTTATCGTGGTGTTCGCCCATGGATGGTTTGTCGGCGGCGACGCGATGGCGGACGTGTCGGTCGGCAAAACGGCAATCAGCGTGTTCGCGATCGTGACCGTGCCGGTGCTGCTCGGCCTGTCTGTCCGTCGTTTCGCGACCGGGTTCGCGCTGAAATTCGAACGCATGGCCGGGCGGATATCGACGGTGCTGTTCGTCGTCGTTCTGCTGGGCGCGATCTTCAAGGAACGCGATAATATCGTCGCCTATTTCGCGCAGGCCGGGCTGGTCACGCTGGCGTTGAACGTCGCGATGATGGTGCTGGCCTACCTGGTCGCCCGGATATTCGCCTCCGGTGCGAAGCAGCGCATCGCGATTTCAATCGAATGCGGGCTGCAGAACGGCACGCTCGCCATCGCCGTCGCGACCCTGCTGTTCGGCGGCGGCCTTGTGGCGGTCCCGGCCGCGACATACAGCCTGATCATGTTCGCCACGGCGCTGATCTATATCGCGATACTGCGCCGGGCAGGCGAACCGTAGACGGATGGCGCCCCCGGCGGAATCAGCCCCGCAGTTTGTCCGTCGCGATCGCCGCACCTTCCGTCAGGGCGGCGAATTTCGCCCACACCACCGACGCGTAGACATGGCCGGTGCCGGCGAAGGTGCCGAAGCCGCAATCGGTGCCGGCGATGACGCGCTCGCAGCCGACGGCGTCGGCGAAGCGGCCGATGCGCTGGGCGATCAGGCGCGGGTGTTCGACGTAGTTGCTGGTCGAATCGATGACGCCGGGGATCAGGATCTTGTCGTCGGGCAGGGCGGCCGCGGTCCAGTCTTCCCATTCGTGTTCGTGGCGCGGGTTGGATGCCTCGAAGACCAGCGCCTGCGGCCGCACGCGCCGGAGTTCGTGGAAGATCTTCGTGACCGGAATGTCGTGGGTATGCGGCGCGGGGTAGTTGCCCCAGCAGATATGAAGCCGCATCCGGTCGGGCGCGATATTGGCGGTCGCCGCGTTCAGGGCGTCGACGTTGCGCGCGATCTTGCGCAGGTACCCGTCCTCGGTCTCGTTCTGGTAATAGGTGTGGCGGCCCATGCCGATATCCGGGCAATCGAGCTGGAGGACGAACCCGGCATCGACGATGCGCTCGTATTCCGTCTGCATCGCCGCGGCCAGCGCCTCGACATACAGGTCTTCGCTGTCGTAATGGGCGTTCGGGATGAAGGTCGCGAGGATGCCCGGCGACGCCGCATTCATGAAGGCTTCCCGGTCCGGATTGTCGGCCATCGCGGCCTTGAGGTTGGCGATGTCGGCGTCGAGCGGGGCCGTGTCCTTGTAGGCGATATCGCCGACGCAGTATTGCGGCAGCGAATTGGCGGATCCCGCCCGGGCCCTGGCGCGCGCCTCGGCGAGCTCGGGAAATTCCGCCACATCCGCATGGGTCGGGCGCACGGGCGGTTCGCCCAGCACTTCGCCGGCATCGGCGATGCCGGTCAGCCGGTGGCGGACATAGAACGTGTAGGCCGGTTTGCTCATCTCGCCGTCGGAGACGATATCGATCCCGAGTTCCGCCTGCCGGCGTACGCAGTCGATCACGGCGTCCGACGCGGTCTTTTCGAGGACGGCGGCATCGACGTTTTCGTTGCGGTCCTGCGCGAGCAGAAGCTGGAGAAGATCGTCGGGCCGCGGCAGGCTGCCGACATGGGTGGTCAGGATACGGTCGTTGCTGGTTTTCATGGATGTCGCTCCTTTCAGAGTTCTTTGGCGTCGATCAGCACGAAGGCGATGCGGCAGTTTTCGGTGCCGCGATTGGCCCAGGCGTGGTTGGTGCCGCGCTGGACGATCACGTCGCCCGCTTTCAGGTGGACTTCGTCCTCGTCGACCAGCATGTCGATCTCGCCCGACAGGACGATGGCGTAATCGACGCTGCGGGTGCGGTGCATGCCGGGATGGCGGACCGGCCCGCCGCTGTCGGGGGCGAGGCCGAGTTCCTTTTTCATTTCCTCGTTGCTGACGCTGTCGTCGTCCGGCGTGAATTCGACGATGCGGAACACCGAGCCGCCGTCGGGCGGCGCGACGCCGATATCGCGGGCGGCCTTGTCGGTATCGCCCGAATTGTCGCCGGGCGTCGCATCCTCGACCCACAGAAGGGTCGACGTCAGCCCGTTCGCTTCGCGCACCCGGATGTTTTCCGCCGCGCCGTCCATCGCGACGATCGCGGTGCCGTTCGCGTCGTGGCCGGTGACGACGCGTCTGATTGTGGCTGCCATGTTCCTGCTCCCCCGTGTTTTCCCGGACTATAGAACTATTCATCCGCCTATGCGACGGGCGGCGTTGACAGGATGCGGCGTTTCCCGTGTCATTGGGGCGAATAGACGAAAGTAACACCATGGCCGAGCTGAATTACGACGATGCGCCGTTCGCGGTCCGGGGGGACCTGGCGGTCGTGCATGGCGACACATGGGACCGCCTCGCGTCGCCCGGCACCTGGCTCGACGCGGAGACCCGGGTCGCGATCGCCGCCGAAGTGCGCGCCGTGAAGGACTGCGTGCTGTGCCGCGCCCGGAAAGAGGCGCTGTCGCCCTATGGCGTCGACGGCGTGCATGACACATCGGGCGCCCTGCCGGACAACATTGTCGACGTCGTCCACCGGGTGGTGTCCGATCCCGCCCGGCTGATGAAAAAATGGTACGACGACTGCCTGGCCGGCGGGACGACCGAGGAAGAATACGTCGAGATCATCGGCGTCGTGTGTTCGACGGTCGCGGTCGATACCTTCGCCCATGCGGCGGGACTGCCGTTGCGGAAGCTGCCGGCGCCGAAGCCCGGCGCCCCGTCGCGGCAACGCCCCCCTAACGCGAAACAGGGCCCCGCCTGGGTGCCGTGGATCGGCGCCGACGATGCCGAGGGCGACGACATTCCGCGCTTCGGCCCGCCCGGCTCCAACGTGCGCCGCGCGCTGAGCCTGGTGCCGGCGGAAGCCCACGGCTTCATGGAAATGAACGAGATCCACTACCTGAACGGCGTTCAGATGCGCGATTTCTCGACCGACTACCGCGCCATCACGCGCGCCCAGATCGAACTGGTGGCGGGGCGGGTCTCCGCCATAAACCAGTGCGCCTATTGAACCACCAGCCATACGGCACTGCTCCGTGCGAGCAGCCAGCATGACGGAACGGACATCGATTTGAACGTGATTATCGGCGAGGTACGCGACGGCGGCGGCATTCCCCAGGGCGATGTGCTTGTCGCCTTTGCCGAGGCGGTCGTCGGCGGCGACGAAGACCGGCTGACCGCGGCGCGGGCGGCGGTGGTCGATGCCCTCGGCACCGACGCGCTGGTCGATGCCTGCGCAGTCGCGTCGATGTTCAATGCGATCGACCGGGTCGCGGATTCGACCGGCGTGCCGATCGACGAGGACCGGCTTGCGCCGACGGCGGATTTCCGGGAATCCCTCGGGATCACCGCCTTTCCGTCCGGCCGCGGCGGGGGCTGAGGCGCAGATGGACCTGTCCCTGTTCTACCTGCCGACCTGGCGCGAAGGCTACGGCATGTCGCTGACGCGCTATTACGAGGAACTGACCGAAAGCGTGAAACTGGCAGACAGCCTCGGCTGGACGCGGGCGATGACGACCGAGCATCATTTTCACTATTACGGCGGCGCGGTGCCGAACCCGGCGGTCATCCTGGCCGCCTGGGCGCGGGAAACGAGCAACATCCGCCTCGCGCCCGCGGTGTCGCTGATGCAGCTGCGCGATCCGCTGAAAGTGGCCGAGGATTATGCGCTGGTCGATCACCTGTCCGGCGGGCGGGTGGATATGGGCGTCGCCAAGGGCTTCGTGCCGCACGAATTCGACGCCTTTCACATCGACCAGGCCGAGGTGCCGGACCGCATCGCCGAAGGGCTCGATATCTGCCTGAAATTCTGGGCGGGCGAGCCGTTCGCCCATGCCGGAAAGTTCTTCTCGTTCGACCGGCTGGAGCCGTGGCCGCCCGCCGTGAACGGATCAATCCCGGTGTGGAACGCGGCGTCGAATTCGAAGGACAGCTTCGTCAACGCCGCCGAGCGCGGCTTCCACCTGATGATGAACCACTATCCGATGAGTGCGGATTCGGTGGCCGAAAAATTCGGCTGGTATTGCGACACCTGGGAAAAGGCGGGGCGGAGGACCGCCGACCGCAAGGGCATGATCGCCTTCATGACCCATATCGCCGATACCGAGGAACAGGCGATAGACGAAGCAAAGGCCGCCCTGCAGGAACATGCCGGCGCGTTCGGCAAGGTGATGCGCGGCAGGCAATGGGACACCGATTACGATGCCGATATCTCGGTGCTGCTGCATATGTGCGAGGACGACGACTGGCGCGACGTGTTCCGCCGCCGCACGCTGATCTGCTCGCCCGAACAGGCGGCGGAACGCATCCGGGCCTATCTCGATCTCGGCTTCACCGAGATTTCGTTCATCACCCGCTATGCCGGGCTGACCCACGAACAGAACATGACGACCATCCGCCGCATCTCCGACGAAGTGCTGCCGATGCTGAATATCGCGGCGTCCGCCGCCGAATAACAAAAGAAGGGAAACGTCTATGACACGCATGAGAATTCTCGGCCGCGACGACATGAACGACGAACAGGGCGCGCTGTACGACGAGATCGGCGAAAAGGGCGGCCCCCGCGCCGGGCCGTACTGGGCCTATATCCGCCACCCGTCGCTGATGCGGCTGTGCGGGGAGGTCGGCGACTGGTTCCGGTCTTCGGGCCTCAGCGGCCGCGAACGCCAGATCGCGATCCTCACCGTGGTGCGGTTCTGGGATGCCAATTATCCCTGGGCCGTGCAGGTGCGGGCGTCGCTCGCCGCCGGGGTCGACCAGGATACGATCGATGCGATCAACCACCGCCGCGATCCGGGGCTGACCGATCCGCGCGAGAAAATGGCCCATGAGGTCGCGTCCCAGCTGGTGAACACCCACCGCCTGACCGAAGACACCTATGCCGAGGCCGAAAGGCTGTTCGGCGAGGAAGACCTGGTATCGCTGATCGGGGTTGCCGGCTATTTCGGCATGGTCTCGACCACGGCGAACGCCATCGACGCCACCCCGCCGGACGATGCGCCGGCGCAGCTCGTCTGATAACTAGACTTGTTCGATTAACCGACCCGAAGGAACCCACTATGTCCGTTGCCCGCCACCCCCGCCCGAAGGAAATCGAGGACTGGTCCATCGAGAAGATCATGGATACCTATGTCGCGACCTTCCGCGACCGGGTCCCCGACTGGGCGGCGTTCGAAGACGCCAAGATCGAAGGCTACAAGCGCGCCCAGCACCGGTTTATCGGCGCCGGCGGGTCGGGCAAGCACGGCGCCGGGGATTCGATCCCGGCGCGCGGCTTTACGCTGAGCATCATGTTCGTCGAGCCGGGGCAGGGCAATGCGCCGCACACGCACGAGGTCGAGGAAGTGTTCTTCGTCCTGCAGGGGTTCCTGACGGTGTTCGTCGAGGACGAGGACGGCAACCGCCTGTCCCGCCGTCTCGGCCCGTGGGAATGCATCGCGTGCCCGCCCGGCGTCATCCACGGCTACGACAATGACAGCCTGGAGCCGGTCTATTTCCAGGTCATGCTCGGCCGCGGCCAGCCCGACACCATGGGCTATGCCGACGACA
>CAXBCP010000066.1:0-10984 GCA_963974055.1 uncultured Rhodospirillaceae bacterium | reverse complement strand
CCGCCTGCGCCTTGCGCATCAGCCGCCCGTCGCCGGAGGCGTAATATTGCCGCCACAGGCGCAGGGGCGCGCCGCGATGATCCTGCGCGCCCGACAGAATAATGTCGGTCGCGTCCGAACAGACCTCGAACGTCTCGCCGTCGGGAAAGACCAGCGGCAGGCCGTGCCGGTTGGCGTCCGGCGCGCTTTCCGCGATCCACCACCGTCCCCACTGTTTGAAAAAGAACGGCACCATTCCGGCGGCGGACAGGTCGCGCAGCGCGCGGTAATGGTTCGCGTCCACCCCCGGCCGCGCATTCGGCCCGCTTTCGCCCCCGGCGACGATCCAGTCGAGGCCGGGCCGTTCCGGGTGGCGTTCGTGCCGGATATCGCGCGCGGCCGCAAAGAACAGCGCGCGCATTTCAGGCTGGTCGATGTGCCGGCAGTTCGGCACCGTGACAGAGGGTACCCACGCCGACAAATCGACCGGGCGCAGCGCCGGCTCGAGGGAAATCCAGCGGATCGCCGCCGGCGTTTCCATCAGGTCGGGTATCCGCTCGTCCGCCGTCTCCTGGTTTTCGACGGACACGCCGAGCCAGACATTCGGCAACGGCATATCCCAATGCATTTTGCACTCGACGCGCCCAAGATTGCGGTCGTCTCTCACGCGGCAGAACGCCCCGCCACCACGCCCGGCCCGGCGCCGCAGGTAATCCCGCATCCGGTCCGACCTCTTGGTCAGCACCTGGAACTGGTGCTGCTTCGCGACCGCCATCACCGAGAACACCCGGTCGATCCAGTCGGGCGGCACGTTTTCGTGAAACAGGTCGCCATGCGCGCACACGAATATCCGCCGCGGCCGTTTCCAGCGCAGCGGCTGGTCGAGCCATTCCGCGTTGAACCGGACCTCGCCGTTCCACACCGGCCCGTTTTTCGTCTCGACGGTCAGCCCTTCGCGCGACGGGATATGCCGCAGCCGCCCGCCCGCCAGCTTCATCGCGTAGCAGTTTTTGCAACCGGCGGATTTCACCGAACAGCCGGTAACGATGTTCCAGGTCGCGTTGGTCCACTGGATCCCCGAGCCGTCAGCCATTGTCGGTTTCGCCTTCCGGCTTGCCCAGCCAGGTCAGGTAGGCGGACGTCAGCGGCAGCAGCGCGGCATAGGCCGCGACGATGTCGTCGCCAATCGCGCGGATCATCGCGTCGGACGGTTCCATGTCGTCGCCCACCGGCTGCACTTCCTTCAGCGCCGAGGTCAGCCGGTTGCGCGCCGAGATCAGCGCATCCTTGGCCGGCCCGGCGACCAGCGCCGCCGGCAGCCTGCCCTGCCCCTTATCCCCGCCCGGCCCGCTCACAGTTTCGGCCCCTCGAACAGCACGACGCCGAGCGCGATCGCAATCACCGCCGCCCACAGCAGCAGGAAATAGCGCAGCTGCGCCGCACGGTACCGGCGCCCCTGCTGGTCGAGCACCCGGTCGGAAAACGTCAGCGCCGGGCGCACCCGCCGCCGCCGGCGGGCAGGCGACAACGCGAAAAGACGGGCGAATTGATACATGGTCAGTCCTCCGGGTGGGTCCAGTCCGCATGCGTGCGGCCGGCGGGTTGCAGGGTACGGGCCGCGGTCTCCCGGCGGCGCTCCCCGGGCGGGGGCGCCGCCGCGGCGGGCCGGGTATCCGGCGTATCGTGCGGGCCATCGTGCGGATCGCCGCGGCGGTTGCCGACGTCCCAGCCTTCGGCCCAGCGCCGGTGCAGCATCGTGCCGGCGGGAAACGGGTTGTCGCCCGGCGGCCGCCCGATCAGGAACGCCGCCTGCCCGGCGAACAGCGCCGAGCCCCGCCGCCGCGCATCCGCCAGGCCGGCATTCCCCGCCGCCGCCAGGTTTTCGGCCTCGACCTCTTCCCAATAGGCGCGGCGGCCGGCATCCATCAGGCGGCCTCTCGTTTTTTGGATTTGGCCGCAGGCAGCGGCGCGATGACGATTCGCAGCCGCCCGATCAGGATAACCGTCCGGCAATCCGCCCGAAGGATGCCGCGGCACACCGACCAGAAGGATTTACGACGATGACCGGACAGCCGGAACCACCCTATACCCCGCACGCCGACCCCCTGTTCGCCGGCCGGTTTAACCAGACGTTCTGCACCGCAATCGTCGATATGCTTATCGAGCGCGGGGTCGTCGACGAGACCTTCCGGCGCGACGTCTATCGCCGCGCGGCGGCCATCGCGGCGGTCGATCTGCAGTCTGCACCACCCGATGCCGTCTATGTTCAGGATGCTATCCTGGCGCTTTTCGAGCACCTGGCGGCGCGCTGACGCCGCCGGTTCATGGGATGCACGAACCGGGCGGGCCATCAGGCGTTCCTGTCTGAGGCCGGATGCTCGGCATCGACGGCCCCCGCCTTTAGTTGCCGAAGTTCCTCCGTAACACGCTCGTAGGTCTGCGTCGTACAGTCCCCTCCCGCCTCAAGCCGATCAAAAAACTTGTTGTCGAAAACGACCTTACGCGCGAGGCGGGACATCGGAATTTTCTTCAGTTCCGAGACCTCTTTTGCCAGCTTTAGCAGGTCGTGTTTCATCGGCATATGTTGTGCCTCCCTCGCCAGACCACACCATATTGAGGATTAATCCTCGTCGTCAATAGGAAATTTCATAGATGATTTTATGCGCCGTTTCGAGGATACTTCCTCACAAATGGAGATTGAAAATCAGATACTTGCCGTCATCCAACAACGGCTGAGATTACGGATGAAGCACCTGAACGTCGCGGCCTCGCGGGTTTCGACCGAATCGGGTTTTAACCACACTTTCGTCAAATCTATCATGGAGGGCACAACGCCCAACGTCGTAAACCTCGCGCGGATCGCGAGGTATCTGGACGTTCCGGTTGCCTATCTGATTGGCGAGATCGACACACCGGACCCGAATCACCTAGCAGAGACGGCCCGACGGCCCGTATATGCGGAGGTCGCCACAGCACTCCAGGACCTTAATGATATTGATCGAATGTCCATTCGCGCCCTGCGGGAAGTGATACTCGACATGCCCGGCGCGCGCGAACGACTTGAAGACTTGGAACGTTCGGCCGATCTAATCCGTCAACGGCTCCCCAAAACCGCGAGTGAGGCTGCCTAGTACTTAGGCAATTCCCCGCCGTTGCGATTCTTTAATCTGATTCTTGTTCCGCTGAGGAACGAACTTCAACTACCGCGCAATGTTCCCGCTTTATCCTTTGCGGCGAAATGCCGACCCCGGGCATTTAGGATATAACTTCATTTTTTTATTGACTGAGGATTATTCCTCATTCTAGTCTCCGACCGTCGTTCCCGATCTCCAACCCGATCGGCTGAACGGCGGCTGTCGACACCCCCACCGAAATGCCGGGGCAGCACTTCCAGGAAGGAGGATAGCGGACGCCTCAGGCGGCTGCCCCGGCACCCGGTCTCGACGGTCCGAATCCGATCTTCCGCTATTTCTTCGGAGTGAACGACATGACCCTCGACCCCGATACCGAAATCCGCGGCCGCGCCTGGCTGGATCTGGAAAACGCCATCACCGCCCGCGAACGCCAGGGCATGACGCCGGAGATCGACGCCACCCGCAACCCGGACCGGGTCGCCGCGACCCTGGCCAGCTTCGCCGGCGAGATCCAGGCGGCCGGGCGCAACGCCGATGCCGGCCGCTACCGCGCCCTGCTGGTCGAGACCGCCGCCGAATGCATGGCCGCGATCGTCGCCGCCGACGCCGCCGCCCGCGCCGCCGACCGCGAGGAACGCGCCGGCAACACCGAAAAACGCTTCGGCGGCCGGCTGCAAATCCGCAAGGCCGAAAACCGCCGCGATATTCTCGCCAGCCGTCTCACCCGTCCCTTTGCCGCGCCCGCCCACAGCCCCGACCCCACCCCCGGCACAATCCCCGCACAACACGCGAACGCCGTTCGCGAAGACGAAAAAACGGTGACGGCATGATCGCCGCCGACACGTCGCCGCCGGCCCTCGTCCGCCTCGGCTATTACGATTACCGCGCGGACGGCTGCCGCAGCGGGACGGCCTGCTGGGTCAGCGCGAACGACATCGTCACCGGCCGCCCGGTCGCCCGCGGCACGCTGTGTTCCATCGCCCGATGGCTCGACGAACACCGCTTCCGCCCCGACCCCTTCGCGCACGGGCTTTTCAAGCGCCCGTCGGGGAAGGCGGCGGCGTCGCTCGGGGATACGGTCGCCACGGAGAACACGTTTGATGGCTGATTGGACGGAACCCGAAATGCGGGAAGCAACCCTGATTCACGGCCCGGGCGACAATCTGTCCGACACCTACCGGCTTCACTACGTCGCGCCGGATGCGACGAACGGCAAGATGCTGGACGTTCCCGGCTGGATGGTCGGCGATCCGGAAATGGCGGCTCAACGCCTGAAAGCTGCCGACATAATCCGCGAACGGATCAGAGCCAGAACCCTCGTTGAACTGGGAAAAGGTTGATGCGCGAACCGCCATCACTCTTTCTTTCTATACACCCATTCGCCGTCGCGGTCCTCGAACGGCCAGACGATACCGTCGGGGAGAGAGGCCGGGGGGGGCCAGGGTCTGGCGGAGTCAATCTGCTCTTGGGTCAGATCAATCGCGTCGGTCAGGCCCGCGTCGCTCAGGACGGCGTCGCTCAGGTCCGCGTGCCTCAGATTCACGTTGCTCAGGTGCGCGCGCGTCAGGTTCGCGTTGCCCAGGTACGCATCCGACAGGTCCGTGCCGATCAGGACGGCGCCACGCAGGCGAGCGTCGGACAGGTCCGCGCCGGACAGGTTCGCATTATCAAGAAGGGCGCTATCGAACATAGCATAGATGAGTGCCAGATCGTTCAATCTGGCGCGATTGAGATCCACCGCACGCAACAAGCTTGCGGGGCCTACCTCTGCCAGTCTTGCGCCGCCCCCACCCACGATCTCATTCAGCACGATAATTGCCACATTAATATCCGGACACTTTATCGGTGGCGGCACGTCAGTCTCGGGATCGCGATCAGCGCTTACCCGCTTGGCCGCTCGCAAAGCCTGCTCTTTACGGTAGGGCGGATCGCGAACAAACTCGCTGAGCAAATCGACGACGGGCAGGAAATCGCGTTCCGGAGAATCCTGCGCGATCCGTTTGAGCGCGTAGATGGCGCCAATACGTGTCTGCGCTGTATCGGCGGCAAGCAATTTGACAGCCGTGGCGTAGCGGTCGGTGATTTGGCCCTGCTCTGTGAGATACGACCCCTTCTGCGCGATCATTGTGCGCCAGATCGCAAAGACCAGACCGACAATAGCAGCCGCCAGGAGCCCAAGGTTTCGGACGATCTCTGCGGCGTTGTCAGAACCGCGAGCTTTCCAATAACTGTAGGTGAATGCATCGAAAGTAAAAAACGCGCCGACCGCGGCGGCGGCGATCAGCACGGCTGCTACGATCCACGTATCGTTTTTCACAGACGGCGTGAGCTTTTTATAGTCAACGGCGCACCAATGGACGACCGCCAGAAATGGCCGGAAGGGGAATTTAACCATCCGGAAAAGTGCACGGATGACTTGCTGGAACATGTTGACTTTCGGTTTGCTCGCCATCCGAAGACTCAATCACCGGTGATAGGTGGCGTCAATAGACACGCGCGGACCAGTCACCAGTCTCACAACCATACCCCAAACCGATTCCCAGCCCCGCCCGGCAATTCAGGAAGGCGGATCGGAATGAGAATGCGTCGTCGTCAGGTTCGGTGTGTCGACTACGACCGTGACCTCGCAGCCGACATGCTGGCAGTCGGGACAGGTTCGCCGTGCGCATATGCGTTCTGTCGTCATGCGGTTTGGCAGGGCTTCCAGCTGCGCTGCGCCAATATCTGCAAACGCCCGGCACCCGAGGCACATGACGCGAAGCGTCTGCCGGTTATCGAGAATGTGGCGGATCGTGACCATACCGGAACACTAAATCAGGCACCGCCGCCCCGAGAAGAAAATTCGCGACGGCGGAGTAGTCAGGGTGTCGCGCTAAACGTCTTTTTTCAGCGCTTCCACGTCAGTCATTGTTTCTTTGAGGGCCTCGCGAATGTTCGCCAGTGCGGCAGCCACTTCAGGAAGCCTGTGTTGAGTGGCAGCTTTCTCGGCCTTTGCAATCAATTTGTGGTCAAGAAAATCGTGAAGATTTCTCTTTTTAGCCATCGATTTGTCTCCCAGTTTGTTGACGTTAGTAAGGCCAAGATTACACAACCCCGCATTGCAATGCTAGGCGCGATGCGGACGAAATACCCGAAGGGCGTGACACGCAATTGGCCCCGCAACCACCTGGGCCGGCCGGCTGGCACGTGCTGCCCGGTGCCGCAACCTGACGAGCGATTTATGGGGAAATGTTGGCACCTCTCGTCCACAGGCCAGGCCGGAAGCTTACCGGGAGAGGACCAAGTGTCAGCGTTTCCCCACCAGATTAGCAGGAGCCCACAGGGGAAATTTCGACCATGAAAGCCACCCGACGCCCGCCGAAAGACTGGACCGACGCAGACGACGAGATCATCCGCCGCCAGTATCCAGATGTCTCGATCCCGGTCCAGGCGACCGCCGACCGGCTGGGCGTCACGGCCGACGCGGTCAAGAATCGCGCCCACCGGATCGGCGCCTGCCGCGACCGGTTCGAGGCGATCGCGCTGCATAACAGCGCCATGCGCGCCGCCCTGCCATGGCCGAAAACCGACCCCGCCGGCGCCGCACGCGCGCTCGACGCCGCGTTCGCCGCCGGCAGCCGGTTCGAGGATCACCCCGACCTCGAACCGGCACCCCCGCCAACCGCGCAGCCGGCGCCGCGCATCCGCTGGGTCTGACATGGCCGGTTTCGGAAAATTCCTGCGGCGGGTCGAGGGCAAATGATGACGGCCAAACCCGGAAGATCGAAACCAGGCGCCGGCCGCCCGCGCGAGTTTGAGGGGTTTCTCACCGTGGCCGAGACGCAAAAACCGCTCTACCGCGCCGGATATCGCGCCGGACGAACGGACGGCATGCTGATCGGTTGGTGCCAGATCGCCGCCCTGGTCGCCGCCGGCTTTATTGGCGCATGGATTTTCTGACAGGCGAACGCCGTTCGCCCCACTTCACCCGACCCGAAAGGAGACTGACCCGATGACAACCACGGCAAAAAAGACCGCCCCGAAGACCGCCCCCAAAACCGCCGCCGGAAAACCGGCGGCAAAGAAGCCCGCCGCCCGCAAGCCGGCCGCGAAAAAGCCCGCGCCAAAGACAGCGCCGCCGTCCGCGAATACCGACACGGCCGAGATCGTCATGCTGCCGCTGCAGCAGCTGGTCGCGTCCGGGCTCAACCCGCGCAAGACCTTCGACGACACGTCGATCGCCGAACTGGCGGACTCGATCGCCGCCCAGGGCGTCCTGCAGAACCTAGTCGCTCGCCGACTGCCGAAGAAACGCGGCAAGGCGACGCATGAAATCGTTGCCGGCGGCCGCCGCCTTCGCGCGCTGCAGCTGCTCGCGGCGGACAAGCGCCTGCCGGCGGATACCCCCGTCCCGGTCCGGACCGTTGCCGGCGACGATGACGACGCCCGCGCAATGGCGATCCTCGAGAACTTGCAGCGCGAAAACGTTCCGCCGGTCGAGGAAGGCGAAGCCTTCAAGTTGCTCCGCGACGCCGGCTGGAAATCCGCGACGATCGCCGAACGCATCGGAAAAACACCGCGCTACGTCCAGAACCGCATCAAGGTAATCGACCGCCTCGGCCCGATCTCGCGTGACGCACTCGCCGCCGGCGACATCAATCTCGCCCAGGCCGAAGCGATCTGCGACGCGGCGCCGGAACTGCAGGAAGACGCAATCCGGTGCATCGTCAACGGGCTCGGCCATTGGCAACGCGAAAAGGATATCCGCCACAGCATCCGCCAGGAAATGGTGCCACTCAGTTATGCGATCTTCGAAGTCGATCCTGATCTGGTCCTCGAGGGAGAAGACGGCGAGCCCGACCTGATCCGGTCCCGCGCCCGCTTCGACGTACTGCAGGCCGCCGCCGTCGAGAAACTGCAGGCAAATCTGCTCGAACAGGGATGGACACATGCGCCGATCGTCTCCTGGTTCCTCAGCTGGGATTACCAGAAACGCAAAAAAGCGGACGGCGGTCATGCGATCATCGAATACAACCGCACGGGCGAGGTAAAGGTGCATCACGGACTGATCAGTAACGACGCCGTATACGCCGAGCGAAAGGCGGCAGGCGCCGACAAGGAAGACACGGCCAAACCCGCCAAGCTGTTCAACCAGGCGCAGCTGGACGCCGGCGGCGAGATCAAGACCCGGCACCTGCAGAACCTGGTCGCCAACGCACCGGAAACGGCGCTGCGCGCGGCGATCTTCGGTATGCTCAGCGGCGGCCCGGTCAAAATCACCGCGCACGCGCATGCCGGCGGCGACGCCGAAACGAAATATATAGCGACGCTCCTGCCGCTGCTCAGGGAGTCGACGACCGACAAGGATGATATCGAGTCGTTTGAGGAACTCGGGTACTGGCCGACCTACGATTGTGACGGTCTCTGGCCCGCGCTTGAAAAGCGCGACATTCCCGGCCTGCTGGATATCCTTGCGGCGATCGTCGGCGCAACGATGTCGGTACCGGCGACATCGGCCCCCGGCAACGAACCTGACGCAATCGCGATCGCCGGGGCGGCCGCCGGGGAATCCGGCCTGCCGCTCAACCCGGCCGGCACGGTCGACGAAACCTATCTCAAAGGCGCCCGCAAGCCGGAACTGCTGGCGATCGCCGCCGCTGCCGGCATCGCCGACGGGCTGTCGGAAAAGCCGACCATGAAGGCAATACGCACCGCGATCGGCGACAAGGTGCCGGCGGATTACGTGCCCGTGCCGGGCCGGTTCCTCACCCAGGACGACGCAGCCGCCGCGATCGCCGCCGAATTCCCGCAGCCGGATCCGGCGCCAGACGCCGAGCCGACCCCCGAGCCCGCCGCGATCGCGGCCGAATAGAAACGCAAACGGCCGCCCGGTTCTCGCCGGGCGGCCGCAACGGTGCATGCATGACGCAGAAATCGCATCAGGATCTGTATTCCTTCGCCGACGTGCTGGCGATGGTCGACGGCGTCTGCGGCAAGCGTAAGCTGTACAGCGTGATTCACGATCTCGGCTTCAAACGGAAAGCCGGCCAAGGTAAGTTCGGATTCAACGGCGACCAGGTCGCAGCGATCAAACGGAGGCTCAATTGCGACTCTACCTCCCCGGCGAGCGAATTACCCGAAAAGGCGGCCGCGAATACCCAAACAAATATTGTATCGCTAAGGGACAGGTCTGCGGCCGTGAATACGAAATTACGTGCCTCGATGACGGCGGCGCGAAAACGACAGACCCAAAAGCTGCTGCACGATTTATCAAGAGGTTTATAGAGAAGGTCGAGACCGCGCCGCCGGCAGCCCGCCACCCGGAAACCTTCCGCGAGGCCGTCGATGTATTCAGGCGGATCCGCAGTGTCGGACGCAACGACGAACGCTATCTCGACAAGCTGAACGACTGCTGGATCGAGCACCGCGACACCACGTTCGGCGCGCTGCGGCTGGCCGAGATTTCCAATGCCGATATCGGCGCCGCCGCAACGGCGCTCTATCCCCGCGGCCAGAACGAGACCAGGAACCGCCAGGCATACGCCCCGGCGGCGACAATCCTGCATTTTGCCCACGACAACGGCTGGTGCCCGTACCTGGTCGTCAAGAAGCTGAAACAGAAAAAGCCGCGCACGCGCCGGCCGGCGCCGGGCGCGGTCGACACGC
The DNA here is from genome assembly GCA_963974055.1 of uncultured Rhodospirillaceae bacterium. Lineage (GTDB taxonomy): Bacteria > Pseudomonadota > Alphaproteobacteria > MPNO01 > UBA830 > CAXBCP01. Next base: position 1,226 of record CAXBCP010000066.1, on the reverse strand, counting down.
TGATCGCGAAGACCACCGGCGCCGAGCAGCTGGTCCTGAAATTCCTCAAGTACCAGGGCTGGCGGATCACCGAGACGCTCAGCGTCCGCTGGGACAGGGTCGATCTGGTGAATTCGCGGTTCGAACTCTGGATCTCGAAGGCCGGCGCATGGAAATACGTGCCGATGCATCCGGAGATCCGCGCGGCGCTGATCGCCGTTCCGAAGAAGCAGCGGACCGGAAAGCTGTTCCCCTGGACATGGCGTTCCGGCGTTTACAAGTGGCTGCGGCCGCTCTGCAGGAAACTCGACATCGAATTCACGCCGCACATGGCGCGTCACGAATGGGGATCCGACCGCGGCGGGTTCACCGATCGCGACCTCATGGGGGCGAACACCTGGACGAACGAGAAGTCCGTCAAACGCTATGTCGACAGCGACGAAAACCGCGCCCGCGACGTCCTGGAATATGTTCCCCCGACCCCGAAACGACGGGGGAAAATCGTTAAGCTACGGTAATCGTTGGGTTTTCTTCGCCCTTGGTAATGGTGAGGTCGAGAGTTCGATTCTCTCTGGCGGCACCATTTTTCCCCCGGAAATTCATGCACGCCCCAACGCCCCGACTTTCCCGGTGGATGCCGGATATCGGCAGCTTTCCGGCCGTCTTATGTAAATCCGCTCAGAACGCGCACAGCGCCCAACACAACCATCAGATTGATTTGTTAAATAGTACAACTATTGGTATATTACGAGGATAGACCATCCGTTGTGATTGAACATGGCCCGCGCCCCCCGAACCGGAAACCCCTTATCCAGGCGGCTGAAAATTTCAGTCGTCGCAGCCTTGCTTCTCTTCGTCTGGGCCGTCCTGATGGTTGCCGCTTTCAGCCTGTGGGGCTGAGCCGCCCGCCTCCCCGTCAATTCCAGCTGCATGCAGATGACGCACGCATTCTGAAAACAAATTTTACCCCAATGTTCGCTTTTTGTTCTTCTCTGTGGTATCCTGACCGGTCAAGGCAATGTCGGGATCCCCGGCCTCAACGCGCAGGACACACCGTTCTGCGTGAACCGGATCGGTGGGCCCCGCAAACGGAGCAGGCGACATGGAAACAGGGAATCGCGGAAACGGGACAGGACGGATACCAGGGCGGACATCGGGGCGGGCATCGGGGCGGACCTCCGGGCGGACATACCGCGACGGGCGCAACGCGCCGTGCCGCCCCCGCCTTTCGGGTGCATGGGGTTGTT
>CAXBCP010000065.1:0-11088 GCA_963974055.1 uncultured Rhodospirillaceae bacterium | reverse complement strand
CAGAACCGGTTGTTGCCGAAAGGGGTCGTGGTTGGGTCGGGCGTCTGTATATCGGGCGTCTGTATATCGGGCGTCTCTATAACTCGGACGTCTGCTAACGGGCACCGCGGGGCCGCCGGGCAGCCCGTATCGGGCTAGCGCTTCTTGAGCCCGGTGATCCGCAAGATGCGGCCTTCCGGGCTGGTCAGGCTCTCGAACGTCTGCAGCTTTATTCTCCAGCGTTTCTCGGCCTCGGTCAATTCCTCCCGCCAGCGCGCGCCCTTCATGAACAGGCAGGTCTGCGCGCCCAGCGAATCCGCCATTTCGCACAGTTTGCCGAGCGGCGCCAGCGCCCGTGCGGTCAGAATATCCACAGACTTGTCCACCGATTCGCCGCCTGTGCCCGCCGGACCGGCGCGGCGCTTTTCCGCCGCCACGTCCTCGACCCGCGCCATCAGCACCTCCACCGGCGCCGCGGTCAGCGCCGCGGTCTCGCGCAGGAAGGCGCTCTTGCGGACATGGGATTCGATCAGCCGGGTCGGCAGGCCGGTGGCGATGGCGAGCACCAGGCCGGGAAAGCCGGCGCCGCTGCCGATATCGGTGATCGAGGTCGCATCGGCGGGCAGATGGCGGACAAGCTGGATCGAATCGAGCATGTGGCGGTCCCACACATGGGCCAGGGAATTGCGCGACACCAGGTTCAGGGTCTGCTGCCATTCTGCCAGCTGGTCGGCATAAAGCCGCAGCCGGTCCATTGTTTCACGTGAAACAATGGCGATTTCCTCAAATTTTTCAGGGCTTAAGGGGGAATCGAGGGTCATAAATAGGGGGCTTTACGCGGCCCGGCCGGGCGCGCGCCGGACATGGCGCAGCAGCGCCGTCAGGGCGGCCGGGGTGACGCCGGGAATCCGGCTCGCCGCGCCCAGGGTTTCGGGCCGCGCGGCGCCGAGCTTTTCGCGCATCTCGTTGGACAGACCGCCGATCGCGCCGTAATCGAGCCCGTCCGGCAGGGCCAGCGCCTCGTCCTTGCGGAAGGCGGCGATATCGGCCTGCTGGCGGTCGAGATAGCCGGCATACAGGGAATCGTGCGCCACCTGCCGCAGTATCGCGGGATCGATGGCCGCGGTTTCCGGCCACACGCGGAGAACGGCGTCGATCCCCGCCTCCGGCCCGTCGCCGGTATGGGCCAGCAGTTTGAGCGCGCTGCGCGCCACCCCGTCCTGCGACACCTTTATATCGTGGGACGCGAGATCCTGGGGTTTTGCCGTCAGGCCGGTGAGTGTTTCACGTGCAACATCGATCGCCGCGATCCTGGCGGCGAATGACCCGGCGCGCACGCTGCCGACGCAGCCGAGCGCGATTCCCGCCGGGGTCAGGCGCTGGTCGGCATTGTCGGCGCGCAGCGTCAGGCGGTATTCGGCACGCGACGTGAACATGCGATAGGGCTCGGCGGTGCCGCGGGTGATCAGGTCGTCGATCATCACGCCGATATAGGCCTGCGCCCGGTCGAGGGTGAAGGGCAGATCGCTGCCGCCCGCCGCCGTCGCGGCGTTGAGCCCGGCCATCAGGCCCTGGGCCGCGGCTTCCTCGTAACCGGTGGTGCCGTTGATCTGCCCGGCGAGATACAGCCCGGCGACGCGGCGGGTTTCCAGGGTCGCCCGCAATTCGCGGGGATCGACGTAATCGTATTCGATGGCATAGCCCGGACGGATCACCCGGGCTTTCTCGAGCCCGGCGATCTGCGCCAGAAAGGCGTGCTGGACGTCCTCCGGCAGCGAGGTCGAAATACCGTTGGGATAGACCGTGTCGTCGTCCAGCCCTTCGGGTTCGAGGAAAATCTGGTGGCGCGCCTTGTCGGCGAAGCGCACGACCTTGTCCTCGATCGACGGGCAATAGCGCGGCCCGGTGCCTTCGATCTGGCCGGAATACAGCGGTGCGCGGTGGATATTGGCGGTGATGACGTCATGGGCCGCCGGGCTGGTATAGGTGATGTGGCAGGCGATCTGCGGCGTCGTAATCCGGTCGGTCAGGGTCGAGAACGGCACCGGCGGATCGTCGCCGGGCTGGATTTCGAGCGCCGCCCAGTCGATGGTTTTGCCGTCGAGCCGCGGCGGCGTGCCGGTCTTGAGCCGCCCGAGCGCGAAACCGCAGGCGCCGAGGGTTTCCGACAGACCGCGGGACGGCGCCTCGCCGACCCGCCCGGCCGGAATCTTCTTCTCGCCGATATGGATAAGCCCGTTGAGAAACGTACCGGTGGTCAGCACGACGCGGGGCGCGCGGATGACCGCCCCGTCCGCGAGCACCACCCCGGCGACATGGCGGCTGCCGCCGCCCGATGTTTCGATCACCAGATCCTCCACCCCGCCGGCGCGGATAGCGAGATTCGCCTGGTTCGCGAGCACGTCCTGCATGGCGCGGCGGTAGAGCTTGCGGTCGGCCTGGGCGCGCGGCCCCTGCACGGCCGGCCCCTTGCGGCGGTTGAGAATGCGGAACTGGATGCCGGCGCGGTCGATCACCCGGCCCATGACGCCGTCGAGGGCATCGATCTCGCGCACGAGATGCCCCTTGCCGAGCCCGCCGATCGCCGGGTTGCACGACATCTCGCCGATGGTGTCGGCCTTGTGGGTGACCAGCAGGGTGCGGGCGCCGAGCCGGGCCGACGCCGCGGCAGCCTCGCAGCCCGCATGGCCGCCGCCCACGACGATCACGTCACAGGCCGTTCCCGGCGCGGTATCCGCTGCTGGCTGTGATTTTCCCGGTCCCGACATGGCGCGGAATATAGGGTCGCCCCCCGGCGGCGTAAAGCGGCAATCGCGTTGCGCAGGCGGAATGTTTCACGTGAAACATTTTTCAAATGAGTTTAAGTCGCAGTGTAATCAATTGATTTATTTGCCTATACAGAAATCAAGGAAGATCACGTCGAGCAGATCCTCGACATCGACCCGCCCGGTCACCCGGCCCAGCGCCCGCGCCGCCAGGCGCAGATCCTCGGCCACGAGCTCGCTGTCCACCCCCGCCGCGGCCCGGTCGAGGGCTTCGACCGCCGCCGTCAGCGCCTCGCGGTGGCGCAGCCGGGTCAGCGGCGCGCCGTCCCCCTGCTCCATCAGCGCGGCCGCCGCGTCCCCGATCCGCGCCAGCAGGGCGGCAAGCCCGTCGCCGGTTTTCGCCGAAATCGCCAGCGCCGCCTGCCCGTCGATCTCTCCCGGCCCGTCGGCCGCCAGGTCGGACTTGTTGAACACCGCAATCGTCGTCCCGCCGGCCGCGTTCCCGGCCAGCAGCGCGCGGCTCGCGGCATCCGGCGCACGGGTCGCATCGAACACGACCAGCCGGAGATCGGCGGCGGCGGCGCGGTCGAGGGCGCGGCGCACGCCTTCCTGTTCGATATCGCCGGCCCCGTCGGCGGCCGCCCGCAGACCGGCCGTGTCCGCCAGGGTCACCGGCCAGCCGCCGAGATCGAGATGGACCTCGATCACGTCGCGGGTGGTGCCGGCGGTGTCGGACACGATGGCGGCATCGCGCGATGCCAGCGCGTTGAGCAGCGACGACTTGCCCGCGTTCGGCGCGCCGAGCAGCACGACCTGCAGCCCGTCGCGCAGGCGCTCGCCGCGGCGGTTGTCGTCGAGAAACCCGGAAATTTCACCGGAAAGCCCGGCAATCCGCGCTTTCGCGGCGTCCTCCACATCCGCCGGCAGATCCTCGTCGGGGAAGTCGATCCACGCTTCGGCATGGGCGAGAATATCGACCAGGCCGCCCCGCCAGGCATCGAGCCGCGCCGTCAGCCCGCCGTCGAGCTGCGCCAGGGCCTGGCGGCGCTGGGCGTCGGTATCTGCATCGACCAGGTCGGCGATCGCCTCGGCGCCGGTCAGATCGATCTTGCCCGCGAGAAAGGCGCGTTTCGAAAATTCGCCGGGCGCCGCCAGCCGCACCGGTCCGAGATCGCCGCCCGCTGCGTCAGCGGACGCACCGAGCCGCGAAATCGCGCCCGTCACCGCCTCGACCGTCGCCCGCCCGCCATGGATATGAAACTCGGCAACATCCTCGCCGGTGAAACTCGCCGGGCCGGGAAACCACAGCACCAGCCCGTCATCGAGCGCCGCCCCGAAGCCGTCCCCCGGCGCCGGATCGACCAGCCGGACCCGCAGCGCCCGGCGCGGCGCCGGCAGATCGGCCCGGCCGCAGACCGCGAGCAGCACCGCCCCCGCCGCCGGGCCCGACACCCGGATCACCGCGATCCCGGCCCGGCCGGGCGCGGAGGCCAGCGCGTAAATGGTGTCGCCGGAAACCGGCGCGGCATTAGCGGATACACCGGCGGATGGATCGTCTGCAGTCATGGCGGCAAGGTTTCGCCGGGACCGGCGGCGCGGTCAAGGGGCGAAAGCCCGGCATTAGGTAGCAAACACACCTAAAATCCTTACACAGTTTTCCCGTTCTTAGAACCAGCGGAATTCTGCCGTTCTCACAGGATGTCCACAACATCTTGTGCTTACGTCATCATTTAGTCGTTTTTAATTGACGGTACCCTAGATGTTGATGCACCATCCTTAACGACAAAACGCCCCGCCGGTTGGGGCGAGGCGAGTTGTCGCGGAGGTGTGGCAGAGTGGTTTATCGCAGCGGTCTTTAAAACCGACGGGCCAGTACCCTTAGAAGTCCGTGCCCCGTGGGTTCGAATCCCACCGCCTCCGCCATTTTACTCCGTGGGGACTACAGGTTTGCCGGTAGCGGGCTTTCCATCCACGGCCGGCGGGTTCGATTCCCGTAGTCTCCACCATTGATGGGGCGATCTTCGGATCGCCCCTTCTTTCTCTCAGCAACCCCTTAAAATTCCGTTGGTAGCTTAGTGAGTCAAGTCGGGATCGTTGATCGATAAAGAATCATCGCACATGCTGATTCGACGCGCAAGAAAAATTAGGGCAAATTCATACCAATTATTGCCCAAAATTATTTATGGATTGTCCCGGTGGCAGAAATTAAATTCTCCGTGTCCGATCAGGCAGAAGCCTACCTGGACTGGATGGCGCGGGAGGTTCTATTCGTCAAAACTCCTAGCGCAGCAGCAAAACATTTAATGATGAGCCAACTGGAACACGTTCGAAGAACGCACCGCCACACAGAACCATCGTCGGCGGACCTTGGCGTGCCAGGGCCAATTAACGGAGGAGACGACGGGGCAGAGGAAACCTGAATTAACGCTCAATTGCCCACAGCAGGAAGTTGTCCGGCCTATCTATAAACCGGAGCGTGCCCTTGGCGCGGTGATGCCGTAGTGCCGAGATTTAACCTAAGAGATCGCCGCTTCCGTCGTCATCGTTTTCAAGTGGAAGCGTGTCATAAAGATCAATGACCGTATAAGCAATTGGCTGCCCCCGAACCGACTCTGTTGATACATCAACTATGTATGCGTGTTTCGAGGGGTTAAATTCTCCGCTAGTCATTTTATGTTTTATAATAGAGTTCTCCGATGTGAAATAAACCGGTAGTGGTTTGGGCCAAATACTCTCAATTATCCCCCGGTCGCCCGTTCTTCCCTGCGTTTTTGCTTCTATCCAATTCGTCTGTGCCCAATACAGCGCTACCTTCTCACTTCTATCGAAATCGGGGCGATCCGGTTCGCCATCGTCCTCGGTTTCTTTCGCCATATTGGTGAAAGCATGGGCAAGGTCCTGCTCGTCAAACTCATAACTAGCATGAATTTCCCGGTCGTTGGTTCGCTCACGGTAAGTGGCTGTCCGTAACGACAATTTAGAATTTTTTCTCCCGGCGATTGGTTTGATAAACGTCTCGAAATCAGAAACATCGTTTTCATCGAGTTTCTCTGGACGCGGGTTCTTTCCTGCAAAATACCCAATCGTGTTTCGAATACGAAAAGTGAAGTCAGCAAGTATCAGTGTCGCATCAGCGGCCTGAACAGCCGCCCAAGCCGTCGCGCCCCACGCTGCAATTTCAGTTTCAAGACTCCCGCTTTCAAGTCGCGTTACTAGCAGTCGCGCGGGGGCGTCTTTTTCGGAAAGCCCCTTCTCCGCAAGCATCTTTTTGTATTGACGTGAAAGTGCGGAAAATCCATCCGACAATTCATCTAAATCGATAGATTCGTTAATATCAAAACGAACAATTATTCTGTCATCGCTAACGGGCCTTGGCATTAACCGTGTTCCCCCCAACCGCAGCGTGTATTTTACAGCGTTATACAGCCAATTCCGTACTATTGTAAAAATCATTTTGCCTCGCTCTCCGTCGGGCCGCTAATACAGGTGTGTTTGCTACCTAATGCCGCGAAAGCCCAGCGGTCAGGCCGCCTGCCTGCGGCCGTCCCCGGAATATCGACACCCCGCCAATTGACGCACCCACCCCGCCCGCCTAACGTCGCGGGCCGCAACACGGAGAAAACATCATGGCCGACGAACCCGTCCGTATCCTCGAGATCCCCGAGGACGAACTGAGCCCCGCCCAGAAAAAGGTATTCGACGATCTCGTCGCGGGACGCGGGCGGCTGCTCACGCCCTACAAGATATGGATCCATTCGCCCGAACTCGCCGCCGCGATGGAAACCATCGGCACCTTCCTCAACAAGAAGGGCGCGCTCACCGAGCGCGAGGTCGAACTGACCATCGTCGTCATCGCAACGCACTGGCAGGGCGCCTACGTCCAGGCGGCGCATGTGAAAACGTGCCTGAAGCTCGGCTATCCGCAGGCGGCGATGGACGCGATCAAGGCCGGCGAGACGCCCGACCTGCCGGATGCGCGGGAAAAGGCGGTCTACGATCTGTGCCGGATCGCCATGGCGCCGGGCGGCGGGTCGGACGCGGTATACGACCGGGCGGCGGAGCTTCTCGGCCGCGACGGGCTCGCCGAGGTGCTGGCGCTCCTCGGATATTACTCGGCGGTCGCGATGGCGATGAAGCTCCACCGCGTGCCGGTGCCGGACTGACGCCCCAACGGGCCTCCCGTCCGGACCGCCCGTATTTCACAGCCGCATTTCACGCAAAAAAACGGCGGCCCCGCACCTTGAGGCCGCCGTTCGGTCGAACTTTCCCCGGCGGAGCCGGGACCGCGTATCAGGCGGCGCGCTTGCGGCGCGCATAGCCGAGACCCGCAAGGCCGAGCCCGAAAATCAGCGCAATGCCGGGTTCCGGGGCCGGCACGAAGACCGATGTCGTCGCGAAAAACTGCGCCCGGGTAAAATCCTCGCCGTTGAAAATCGGGATCAGTTCCGACGTGCCGGCAAACAGCGTCGTGCTCTGCATCACGTCGCCGAACTGGTCGTAGACGGTGAACCCGGCCTCGATCGTGTCCAGCGTCGCCTCCTTGGACAGCACCAGTTCCGTCTGGGTCGGGATCAGGCCCGTGATCGAATCGAACATTTCGAAATCGAGCATGGTGATCGTATCGCTGACGAAGTCGAGATGGGTCAGCGCAACGATGATACCGCCGCCGAAGCCGTAACGGATACTGAGTTGCATCACGTCGTCGCCGTCCTGCGCGAGCGGCCCCGTGCCGCCGACCCTGTCGGACAGGCGGATGCCCACGGCATCGCCCAGCGATTCCGGCCCGTTCGCCATGTCGAACAGACCGCGCACCTCAAAGGACGACGCCTGGTTCAGCGCGTCAGCGCCGCCATTGATGCTGGTCCGCCGCGTCGCGCCGGTAAACAGTTCGGCACTCGAACCGGGAATAAGCACGCCGCTGCCGAGAGACGGGTCCATGACCAGCTTGCCCGCCGCCGGCGTTCCGGCTGTTTCGCTTACGAATCCCGCATCCCCCGAAGTGCTGTAGACGGTTTCGCCCGGCGGCAGGACGCCGTCATTGAACGAATCGGTAAATATCGCGGCGCCGTTCCGGTGGACCGAAAACTCGTCGATCACCGGCAGAAACAGCGCCTGCGCGCTGGTAGAAGCGACCGTCAGGGCGACCGCCGCGACAATGCCGATATTGACCGATTTCAGAATACCCATTTTCCGTCTTCCCATCCGTAGAATACGCGGCCGTCGTTACAGACGGCACGGCGCTCGCCGAAATGCATGCAATCGCGGTGCCAGATTCGTTAACCCAACAAAAACAAGGGTATACGGTCGTGGCGCCGCAGCGGCGCGGGCAAAGTGTAAACCCGGCCGACACCCCCACAGACAAATTGCCCGACGCCGGCGCGCCCGGACCTTCACGATATCCCCGCGATTTCCCCGCGATATCGTCTTCACGCGGCGGTCTTCCGGGACCGCCGTTTTCGCGCCGACAACATAATTCCCGCAACCGCCGCCCGCACGGAACAAAATGTTGCGCTGCAATCGTCGGGAAAAATTATATTGCGTTGCACAAATGTCATTTGACTATTCTTTAAGAACCGCAATATAAACTGTGTGCAACGCAACAAAAAACGCAACGAGAGACGGCAGGCACGGATAGGGACGGGACATCTGTAAACGCTTAACGGAGTCTATCATGCAGCCCTATAACGATGCCGAAAACGCCTGGCTGAGCACATCCAGCCACCCCGAAAACACGGTCGATCCGTCCTGGCTCACCAATGCCCAGGTCGATCTCCACATCCGCCGCGCCGAACGCATGCGCAGCGAAGTGATCCACCGCGCCTATTGCAAGGCGAGCGCGGCGATATCGAAAAAAGCGTCCTCCGTCTGGCGCTCGCTCCGCGGACAAGCCCATCCGGAAACCGGCGCGACCGTCTGACGGCGCGCAATACCGGCATGCTGCCCGACCGGCACCGCCCCAAAGGCGGGCCGGGGGTGGCTGCGGTACGGCGCAAACCGGACCGGTAGATTTTGCGGCCGGTAAATTATGCGGGAGGGAACGGCAGAACAGTGCTCCGGGCAGGCCATTGCGGAGCGTTTACAGGAGTTCGCCGGCCATGCAGTTCAGAACGCGCAAGATGATCGCGGCACGCGATCTCAATTCCAACGGAACCCTGTTCGGCGGGCGGGTTCTCGACTGGATCGACGAAGAAGCCTTTATCTTTGCCTCCTGCCAGCTCGACAGCGACTCGGTCGTCACCCGGTCCATGTCGGAAATCAATTTCATCGCCACCGGCCGCCTCGGCGACGTGATCGAGATCGGCATGGAAACCGCCGCATTCGGACGCACGTCGATCACGCTGCGCTGCGAAGTGCGCAACCGGCGCACCCGCGAGACCGTCACAGCGGTCGACAGGATCGTCTTCGTGCAGGTCGACGCCGCGGGCAGGCCGGCACCGCACGGCAGGGAAGCGAAGGCCCCGGAACCCCCCGCACTCCCCGAGAGTCCATGGTCCGGCGAACCGCCGGACGGGCGTGACGGCGGCGCACTCTGGCCTCACCGGCGCTAAATACGCTATACCGGACGGCGCAGCGATATCGCGCAGGACGCTGCGGAGGAGAGGCCCCCGACATGCCCGTGTCCGAATGCTTCTGAGAATTCTACGCCGCGCCCGCGAAATGGGACCGCGCACGGCGCTGATGTTCGCAACCGGCCGCTTCCGCTGGGTCCGCCGGCTCAACCGCCGTCTCCGCGGAACGCGCGACCATCCGTCGATCGTCCCGGACGACAACGATTTCGTCTCCCTGCCGCCGGCGGACGGAAACGGCGCAGGCGGGTTTACCCTGGAGAAGGATGCGATCCTGCTGGGGCTCGAACTTTCGGAAGATGCCGCGTCGCAATTGCTGGAACTGGCCGAGACCGCCGATATCTATTCCCTGGGACAGATCGAGCCGGCCATTCACGGCCTCGACCGGATCAATGCCCACAACGCCGCCAGCGACAGGCCGGTCTGCCTGGCGACGATCAAATCGCCCGAACTCGATGCGCTGTGCAGCCGAATCGCCCGCAACCCGGGCCTGCTGGGCCGCGTCCGCGACTACATGGGCGGCATCCGCGAAATCAATATGCGGCTCGAATGGAGCCTGGTGGTCGATGCCGATTACGCGTGGCGCGAACGTCAGAACCAGACCGTCACCTATCATTACGATGTGTTCGGCTACAATTTCACCTACGCGTTCTTCTATCTCACCCCGACCGACAAATCGTCGGGCGGCCACGAACTGATCCGCGGGTCGCATCTCAGAAAACCGGTCGGGACCTACCTGTCGTCGATCCAGCCCGATCACGACCGGCTTGTGGACTATTACGGCGCGGACAAGGTCGCAATCATCGAAGGGCCGCCGCGCAGCGGATTCATCGAAGACACGTCGTGTTTCCACCGGGCGCGGCCGGCGGAAACCGCGCCGCGCCTCGCCCTGCAGATACGCTATGCCTGATCTCGACCGGTCGCAGTTCATCGTCGGCACCTCGGCCTGGGGGTCGCGCATCACGGTGCGCGCCGCGATCCGCCTCGGCGCAGACCTGGTGGCCGCCGGGTTCACCCGGTTCGACAGCGCACCGACCTATGGCTCGGCCTATGCGCATTTCGCGCTCGACCGGCTGGCGCAGCAAACCGGCGCCGTCCTCACCGTCGATACCAAGTACGGCCAGCTCAACGAACGCAATCCGCGGGGCCTGGCGAAAAAAATCCTGCGCGCGCCGTCGCCCGGCGCGTTCGCCGCGGCGCTCTGGCAGCACAGCACCGCCGACCGCATGGCCGACGCGTTCTGGCAGCCGGCACGCATGATCGACGCCTTCGACCGCGCCCGGCGCGACCTGCAGCATACCGCGCCCGGCGTGTTCTATTTCCATGCGCCGCCGCGGCCCGTCCTCGGCCCGGACACCGCGGCAATTTCGGAATATATCGCCGCGCGGGGCGCAACCCTCGGCCTGTCGGACCCGACGCCGGAAGACCTCGAATGGCTGCGCGATCACCCGGCGCAGCGCCTGACCGTGCTGGTCGAGGTCGAGACACTGAAGCGTCATTTCGACGTCATCCGCGATCTCGGCAATGTCGACATCCGCGTCCACGGCGTATTCCGGCATCGCGCGCCGCCGGAATCCGGCGACACCGTGTCTTTCCGCCGGATCGTCGAACAGTTCTTCGTCGGCCACACGCAGCGCAAGTTCGTTATCGGGGTCAACTCTTCCCGCTCGGTCGAACGGCTTGCCCGGCTCGCCTCGGAAACCGGCAGCGCCGGCCTGTTCGGCTAGCGCGTCAGGCCGCCCGGCGGGCGAACAGGTGAGACGCATCCACCCAGCGCT
>CAXBCP010000064.1:0-11638 GCA_963974055.1 uncultured Rhodospirillaceae bacterium | reverse complement strand
CCGCGACGGCGCGGTCGGCCTGCAATCCCCGGCGCTTGCCGCCGAATAGGCCCTACGACCTTGCCCCATTAATCATGTTACTGATAGTAGAGCCCTGTCATGTAACACACCAAAATATGGGTTTTTCTCATTGATGCTAGTACACAATAACTTCAGCTGTCAGAGCTTATCTAAACTTCGGGGTCTAGGGGTGCGTGGTGAATAAAGAGAATTTCAGTTTGACTGTGGTTCTAAACAGCGAACTGAATCCTCCAAAAAGACCTGTCACTGGGATGGGGTGTCGCTGCCGCCCTTTGGTTGGTGTCTTCGGGAATCATCAGGAAATTTAAAGCGCAAAAATTCTTCCTTGGGGTATATCCGTTTCAGCGACAGATAAACCTCCTCATAAGCCTCCATCACAGAGATCACTTCTTTGTCCACCAAGTCCGTCAGGCTAACGATTGTGCCCTCTAATTTTCTAGTCAAGGCCGTGCCTAAAAATTCGCGTAATGCCACTTCCTCAACAGCGGCGCCAACCGGAATACGAGCGTCGCTCATTTTCGGCCACAACTCGCGTAGGACCAATTCGTTGCGTGCATTGATTGAAGACCTAATATTATGAAATCGATGTTCAGTCAGAGATAACAACTGGAACGTCGTCGGGTCATTCCTAAGAACAAATGTTAGGTCATCAAAGGGTATATGAAACGCATAGTCATCCTGTGCGAGTTGTGTATCAGTGTTAAGCCAAGCGTCCGTTTTCCCGCGGTAAGGGTCTATTATTTCTTTTTGATATTGATAGAGGACGTCGAACATTCGTCCGAGCACAAATAACGCGCGCGTCCCAGCAACCACGTTGTTGTCAATTCTCTCAGCACCTCGTTGGTATCGTTCTAGGCCAAATGCGAGTGCAGCCCCAGCGAAGGCAGCTCCTAGCGTGACGAAATTATTGATACTGAGCAGGGAGATGATGGATGACACTTCAGGCATGGAAATTAAACCCTAATTTAGGAGGGAAATGTCAACCCATCCGTCCATTGAATTTGCGAGACTTCAAGAGAGGAGGATGGTTATGAAACGCTAACAATTTAATCGTCGGCTCCAAACTGTATTTTTATCAATTTAGGCCGGTCTGCTGTAAAATATTGTTTTTACCCGGCTTTATTATCGTCTTTTTTAAACACACATTTTCAAACACACATCATGTAAATATTGTCATGATATCCGAGCTGAATGAGATATCCGGGCTGAGTGACTTATTCAAGAGATTGAGTTCTAGCATTTCTAGCTAGCTGTGCATTCGAAACTCGGAGTTCTCTTGAGACGATCTAACTCTCGAATACCCTCTATGGAAATGGGGTATTTCCGCCGCTGCGCCTGTTGTGATTACGACTACCGGTCGCACGAATACTAGTGGGCCCTAACCGCCGAGGAAGTCTTTCATCCAGCGCTGGTAGTCGGCGTCGCGGGTGAGGCTTTTCATCGTCTCGCCGGACGCCTTGCCCCGGATTTCGGACGGCGGCGTGCCGTCGCGCAGCGCCTTCAGCGTGTCGTAGGTCGCCTGCACGGCGGCCATGACCGGGTGATGCCCCTGCAGGCTGATCCGCACGTTGTTTCTGGCCAGGAAGTCGCGGTCGCCCAGAACCCCGGCCCCGGACCCGCCCATGAAAATCGGGATATCGAGCGCGCTCGCTACCGCCTCGACATCCTCGCGGCTGGATACGCCGGTAAAGAACATCGCGTCCACCCCGGCCGCCTGGTAGGCGCGGCCGCGGGCGATGGCGTCGTCCAGCCCGGTGATCGCCGCCGCGCTCGTCCGTCCCGCGATCACCAGCGCCGGATCCTGGCGCCCGGCGAGCGCCGCCTTCATCTTGCCGACGCCCTCGTCGACCGACAGCACGCGGGTCGAGCCGACGGTGCCGAAGGGCTGCGGCAGGTCGGTATCCTCGATCGTCATCGCCGCGACGCCCGCGGATTCGAGTTCTTCCACCGTTCGTTTGACGTTCAGCGCATTGCCGTAGCCGTGATCGGCATCGACCATCAGCGGCAGGTTGCCGGCGCGGTTGATGCGATAGGCCTGTTCGGCGAATTCCGACAGCGTGAGGACGATCAGGTCGGGCGCGCCGAGCACGGTCAGAGACGCCACCGATCCCGCGAACATGCCGACCTCGAAGCCCAAATCCTCGGCGATGCGGGCGGAGATCGGATCGAACACCGAGCCGGGATGAATGCAGGTTTCGGTTTCGAGAAGGGCGCGGAAGGCTTCGCGGCGGGGGGTCCAGTGCACGGGCGGTCTCCTGTGATATGTGCGGTATTGCTGACACGCGCGGCGGCGCCGATCAAGCCGGCGAAATTCCCGGGGACAAATCCTGCTTGTTGCGGCGCACAGCGGACGTTATATCAGGGGCCGTCGATTGGCCGGCTTAGCTCAGTTGGTAGAGCATCTGATTTGTAATCAGGGGGTCAGGGGTTCGAATCCTCTAGCCGGCACCAGTCTTTTCAGTAAACGATTGTAATTTCGGCACGGATTGGACCGGCGCCGGCAATCGGTTCGGCCACGGCGTTAGCGCTGTTTCCCCCCGGGATTCCATAGTTGAGCGGGAAAAGGGCGGGGCCGGTAAAATTTGCGCGCCGCAGCGCCACCGTGCCACACTTCCACAGTCGGAAATCAGTACCACTGGCCATAAGGGAGGTCCACAATGACAACAAAACTCCGCCACATCGCACTCTCGGTAAAAGACGTGCCGTCCTCTGCAACGTTCTTCATGGAGGCGTTCGGGATGGAAAAGATCGGCGAATCCCGCAACGGCGCGGTCTACCTCAGCGACGGTACGGTCAATATCGCGCTCCTCAACCGCAAGGGGCGCCCGCTCGGCTGGGAAGGGGAAGACGAATTCTACGGCATCGATCATTTCGGCATGTGGGTGGACGATGCCGAGGAGGCCTGCGCGCGGGCGGAAGCCGCCGGCGCCGTGCATGTCATGGGAAGCAAGGCGGGCGATCCGACGAGCTTTTACGAGATCAAGTACCGTACGCCCGAAGGCACCATGTTCGACATCACGTCGTCCGGCTGGCACGGCGCCGTCAAGGACGTGACGCCCGCCGACTGACTGGCGACCGACTGCCGACCGACTGGCGACCAACTGGCGACGGGCGCAACGACGGCGAATCCGGATAATCGGTATTGCTGCCCTGCCGCCGCTTTCGGATTGGCAGGCATCCGCCGCGGGGCAGACGAATCCATTTCCGCCGGCCGTTGCGACATCCCCGATCCCGGTCGGCGGTCCGGCACGAAAATCGGATGGAATTGACATGACAGTCCTTTGAAATTTGCGCCATCCAATATATTTTGTCGCCATCTAGTGACATGGTGTCGTATCTAGTAACCCAACAAAGGGACGGAAAAAAAATGAAAATCGCAGCATTAGGGATCGCGGCGGCAGCAGTGTTTGCCGCCCACGGAGCGTCCGCGGAAACCATCGGCATCGGCTCGACCAAGGGCACGGCCGTCGGACAAATGGCAACCATCCTGTCCAAGGTCGTTTCCTCCAAGGCCGAAGGAATCGAACTGCGTCCGAAGAACATGGGCGGATCGCAGAAATACATACCGGTGGTCAACGCCGGCGAACTGCAATTCGGCATCGCCAACATCGTCCAGACGACGATGGCCTTCGAGGGCAAGGGACTGTCGGAAGGCAAGGACTACGGCAACCTGAGACTGGCCGCGACGCTGATGGCGTTCCGCAACGGACTTCTGGTCAAGAACGATTCCGACATCAAGATCATCTCCGACCTCAAGGGCAAGCGCGTACCCAGCGGCTTCAAGGGTTCGCCCCTCTTCGCGTTCTTTTTCGAAGGCATGATGGCCAATGGCGGCGTGTCGATGAAAGACGTCAAGGGCATCCCGGCCATCGGCCTCGGCCAGAGCTGGGGCCTGCTGAAGCAGGGCAAGGTCGACGTCGTCATCACGGCCGTCGGCGCAGCGCCGACGCGCGAGATGAACGCCCGCGTGCCGAGCGGCACCCGGTTCCTCAGCTTCGACAAGAGCAACCCGGTAACGCCCAATATGCTCAAGGGCGTCTATTACGTCGATTTGCAACCGTCGCCGAAATTCCCCGCCATCAAGGCGCCGACGACGACGGTCGGCTACGACTTCATGCTGTTCACCAGCAAGGACGTCAGCAACGAAACGATCGGCAAGGTGCTCAAGGCGATCCACGGCAGCGAATCCGAAATCAAGGCATCCAGCCCGCTGTGGACGAATTACAGCTCCGCGGGCATGGCGAAAGACGTCGGGCTCCAGTACCACCCCGGCGCGGAAGCTTTCTACAAATCGGCCGGTGTCTGGAAACGCTGATTTCCGACTGTTCCGACCTGACGAAGTGCGGCGGCGGGCCATCGGTCCGCCGCTTCGCCTTCGGCTGACCCAACACGGCCCTTCATCCGGTTTAGAAAATAAATGTCCGACAAAATAGAGTTTCGCGATCCCGAAAGCGCCAGCAGCGGCGCCGGAAAAGACCTGCCTGCCTTCTGGGCGAAAACGGCCAGTTTTCTCGGCATACTTCTCGCCGTCATCGCTCTCTCCTTTTCGGGCGAACTCCAGCTCAAGCTCGGCTTCGCGCTGTTTACCGAGCAGGCCCTGCACGCCATCCTGGGGATTTCGGTCGCCAGCGTGTTTATCAAGGTCCGCATCACGCGCGGCACGCGTCAGGACATCGTGCCGTGGTACGACCGCATTTGCGCCGTCGCGGCGCTCGCCGTCGGCGGCTACCTGGCCTGGCGATACCCGGCCCTTGCCGACGACTTTTTCACGCTTCAGAACGAAGCCTTCGTCCTCGGGATAATCCTGCTGCCGCTGACGATCGAGGCGCTGCGCCGCACCGCCGGGCTGAGCCTGACGATCATCGTTCTTTCATTCATCCTCTATGCCCTGTTCGGCGATATCGTTCCGGGCAAGCTCCGGGCGCTGGCCCAGCCTTTCGTCGGATTCGTCGCCTATCTCGCGATCGATAACGTGGCGCTCGTCAGCCTGCCGCTGCGGATCGTGGGCACCATCGTCGTGACCTACATATTCTTCGGTCAGCTGCTTCTGAAATCGGGCGGCTCGGAGTGGTTCACCGATATCGCGACGGCAATGATGGGCCGGTCGCGCGGCGGCGCGGCGAAAATCGCGGTTGTCGCTTCCGGTCTCTTCGGCTCGATTTCGGGCACCGCGGTGGCGAACGTCGCCTCCACCGGGGTCATAACGATTCCGCTGATGCGACAGGCCGGTTACGAGCGGAAAGTCGCCGGCGCCTTCGAAGCGGTCGCCTCGACCGGCGGCCAGATCATGCCGCCGATCATGGGCGCCGCCGCCTTCCTGATGTCGGAGATGCTGCAGATTACCTACGCCGAGGTCGTGATTGCCGCCGTGATCCCCGCCCTGCTCTATTATTTCGCGGTGTTCGTATACGCCGATCTCGAAGCCGCCAGAAAAGACATCGCGCCGATACCGGAGGCAATGATCCCGCCGATTCGCCGCGTCCTGAAGGAAGGCTGGTTTTTCTGCGTCCCCTTCGCCGTCCTGATTTACGCCCTGTTTTCGCTCAACCGGTCGCCGGAAGAGGCCGCGCTCTGGTCGGCCGGCGCCACCCTGGTCGTCAGCTGGGTGTTCAGTTACAAGGGCCGCCGCGTCAGCCTCCGGGATATTGTCGACTGTGTCCGCTCGACCGGCGAAAACGCCATCGACATCGTCATTATCGGCGGCATGGCGGGCATCATCATGGGCGTAATGGGCTCGACCGGACTGGGCGACGGCCTCACCTTCGTCCTTATCCAGCTCGGCGAGGGCAACCTGCCGGTGCTTCTGCTCGTTACCGCATTGATTTGTATCGTCCTCGGCATGAGCATGCCGACGACGGCGATCTACCTGCTGGTTGCCGCAATTGCCGCCCCGCCGCTCGTCAAGCTCGGCATCAATCCGGTCGCCGCCCACATGTACGTGTTTTATTTCGGGATCGTGTCGCTTATCACGCCGCCGGTTGCGGTTGCCGCGTTCGTCGCCGCGAATCTCGCCGGCGCCAAGCCGATGGAGACCGCGATTGCCTCGGTACGCATCGGCTGGACCGCTCTGGTCGTGCCCGTGATGTTCGTCATGTCGCCCGACCTCCTGCTCCAGGGCACGGCTTTTAACGCGTTTCTCGCGGTGATAACGGCGGTGGCGGGCGTCTGGTTCGCAACGGGCGCCATCATCGGCTACATGTTCGGACCGATGGGTCCGGCGATACGCACCGCCTATGGCACCGTCGGCATCGCTCTGCTGATTCCGGCTCAATCCTTCGAGGGCGCCGGATGGGTCGAGGCCGCCGGCGTCGTCGGCGCCGTTGCGCTTGTCGGCAAGGCGTTTCTGGACCGCCGGCTGGCCAAAGCGCGAAGAAGCGCTTCCTGACATAGCCGTGCCGGGGGCGACTTATCCCGTCCCCGGCACCGCTTCCGCATCCCGCTGCATAGCTGTCATGCGCCGTGTCATCCGCGATTGACCGGTTACGTTAACCTCCAGTTAACGTTAACATTCGTATGTACAGAAGGAATGTCGCCTATACCTTTACTTCCCTTTCTCTGCGCTTTCCCGTGAGCCGCAACCTGTTCCCGGTAATTGTGCGCCATCGCACGGTATTGGCGGCATCTGCCGTGGCAGCAGCCTTGCTGTTTCCGCATCTGGCGCTGGCGCAACTCCAGAAGCTTCCCGGCAGCGCAGAGCCGGGACGGCAGGCGCCGCAACCGCCGGCGCCGCCCCCCGCCCTGACCGATCTCGAATGGAGCGTGCAGCTGCCGCCCGGCGCGGAGCCGCCGCCATCGCTGAAGTCCGAGAAACTGGAGCTGAAAGACATCCGTCTGCTCGGGGTGACCGCCTATACCCGCGACCAGCTCGCCGGGCTGTTCCGGGACGATATCGGCAAGACGATCACCTTCGAGCGGTTCTACGCCATCGCGCGGGCGATCCAGGATCGATACCGGAAAGACGGGTATATCCTCAGCTTTTCCTACGTCCCGCCGCAAGCGGTCGAGGACGGCGTCTTCACGATTACCGTCGTCGAGGGCTTCGTGGAGCGGATACAGGTCGGCGATGTCGAGGGCACGCTGAAGGACACCCTTGCCCGCGCGCTGCGCCCGATCACCGAATTCAAGCCGCTGAACGTCGCGACGCTTGAGCGTTACCTGTTGCTCGCCAACGACCTTGCCGGGATCAAGGTAACGGCGGTCCTGCGGCCGTCCCGGACGACCCGGGGCGCAACCGTCCTCGAAACCAAGGTGCGGCGGACGCCTTTCGGCGGCGGCGCCTCGATCGACAACAGGTCGTCGGATTTTACCGGCCCGTGGGGCTCGAGCGTTTCGGCCTCCGCGAACTCGCTCCTGGGAACCGGCGAACGCCTCGGCCTGACCCTGTCGGAAGCGGGCGGCCTGAAGGAAAAAAAGGCGGTTGCGGTAAATTACCGGCAACCGGTCGGATACGAGGGGCTGCTGCTCGACACCGCGTTCAGTCAGACCGACAGCAAGCCCGGTTCCACCCTTGCCGAGTTCAGCGTCGAGACCTCGACGCTGGAAGCGTCAACGAAACTGTCCTACCCGGTGATCCGGTCGCGGGCGCAGACCCTGACGCTCGGCGGCGGGTTCACCTACCGCGACACGGCCGTAGACCTTCTCCACCAGCCGTTTAACCGCGACCGTCTCCGCCTGCTCAGCGCGGAGGTCAATTACAGCAATGCCGAGGTCTGGGGCGGCACCGCGCGGATCGTGTTCGGCGCGACCCAGTCGCTGCAGATCCTGAACGCGACCGACCCGCAATCCGAGTCGACATCGCGGGGCGACGCGGACATGGATTTCGCCAAGCTGAACATAGACATGGTCTACGCCCGCCCGCTTTTCGCCGGGATAACGGCCCGGATTGCGACCACCGCGCAATATTCGACCCGGCCCATGCCGGCATCCGAAGAATTCTCGCTCGGCGGCGACGGGTTCGGCCGGGCCTACAATTCCGGCGAACTGAGCGGCGAGGACGGCGTCGGGTTTTCCGCGGAACTGAGCCGCAGCCTCGGAATCAGGCGGTCCTATCTCCGCTATCTCAACGGCTATGGCTTCTACGATATCGGCAAGGTCTGGGACCGCAAATCGGCATCCTCCCTGGGCCCTGCGGATTCGCTCGCCTCCACCGGCGCCGGGCTGCGGGCCGGGCTGCCCTACGGGCTGACGCTGCGTCTCGAATACGACTATCCCCTGACCCGCGAACCCAGCCACCAGAACGGCGAAAAACACGGCCGTATTTTCTTTTTCGCGAGCTGGACCTACTAGCCGCCGGCGGCGGAAATTGCCGTTTTTCTTCAATGCTTAACGACGCATTAACGCCGGCACGGCTTAACGCTGCGTAAACCCCGATTCTTCATAATACCGAGGTCGAACAGGTCGTTCGAACCGGGGGTTTTTTTAGTGATCGAGAGTTCCAGTTCCACGCGCACGTCTTCGGGGCACCGCAGACGCCACCGGGTCCGTTCCGGATGGCGCCGGTTCTGTGCGGCCTGGGACATCGGATTGCGGCTGGTCCTCGGCATGGTCCTGACCGGATCCATCCCCTTCCCGGCCTTCGCAAACCCGCAGGGCGGCACCGTGACCGACGGCACCGCCACCATCGAACATTCCGGCAATCGCGTCGATGTCTACCAGGCCACCGACCGCGCGGTTATCGACTGGCGGTCGTTCTCCATCGCGCCCGGTGAAACGACGCAGTTCCATCAACCCTCCGCGGGCTCCATCGCGCTCAACCGCGTCACCGGGGCAGACCCGTCCCACATTTTCGGCACGCTGCGCGCCAACGGCCGTGTCTTCCTGATCAATCCCAACGGCATCATGTTCGGCGCCGGATCCCGCGTCGATGTATCGGGCCTGGTCGCGACCACGTCCGATATCCGCAACGAAGATTTCATGGCGGGACGCATGGAATTCTCCATTCCGTCGCTGAACCCGCAGGCCGGTGTCGTCAACGAAGGCGAGATCAGCATCGGCGATGCCGGGTATGCCGCGCTCGTGGCCCCCCATGTCCGGAATTCCGGCGTCATCAATGCCCGGCTCGGCCGGGTAACGCTCGGCGCGGCGGACGCGTTTGCCATCGACCTTTATGGCGACGACCTGGTCGCGTTCCGGGTCGGCGTCGCCCAGACGCCGCTCGATGCCGACGGCAACCCGGTCGAGAATCTCGTCGACAATCAGGGCAGCATCCTGGCCGGCGGCGGAATCGTGCGCCTCGCCGCCCGCAACGTGGAAGCCGTCGTCCGTAACGTCATCAACACCGACGGCGTGATCTATGCCGACACGATCGAGCGCCGGGGCGGCAAAATCATTCTCGGCGCCAGCGGCGCGGGCACGGTATCGGCCAATGGCGAGATGTCCGCCGCCGGCGGGACGGTGGAAATATCCGGCGACGAAGACGTTTCGTTGAGCGGAACACGTATCGCGGCAAGCGGTGTGACGATCTCCGCCGACGCCGACAAGTCCGGCGCGGGCGACCTGAACGCCGGGGCAAGCGGCGGCGATGCGACCCTCACCGATATCGACATAGATACCGCCGCCGGTGACGATACGGGCGGCAGCGTTGTCGTCACCGGCGACCGGGTTGCCGTTCTCGGCGCCTCCAGAATCGACGCATCGGGGGAAACCGGCGGCGGCGAAATCCTGATCGGCGGCGATTTCCAGGGCAAGGGAGCCACGCGTAACGCCGATGCGACCGTCGTGGGCGCGGCAGCCAGCCTGACGGCCGATGCCGAGGCGGCCGGCGACGGCGGCCGGGTGATCCTCTGGGCCGACGGCTATACGCGCTTTCACGGCACGATCTCCGCGACCGGCGGGCTGACCGGCGGCGATGGCGGCTTCGCCGAGGTCTCCGGCAAGCAGAACCTCGACTTCAGCGGCGCGGTGAACGTCACCGCGGCGGCGGGCGAGATCGGCACGCTGCTGCTCGACCCGGTCAATATCGTTGTCTCGAATGCCAGCAACCTGGAAGGCGCGAACGGCGGCTCGGTCGTTTTCGCCGATTTTACCGTGCTTGAGCCCTGGAATGTCTCCCCCGCGGCGCTCGACGCCGTCGGCGGCAATATCCTGCTGCAGGCGACGGGCGACATCACGATCACCGACGCCGTCAGCCTGACGACTGCGGGCGCAACGTTCACCGCCCAGGCGCGGGACGACCTGAACGTCAACGCCAATCTTACGACGAACAATGCCGCGATCACGCTGTCCGCCGATGACGACGGGTCGGGGCTGGGTGAGGTATCGGTCGCCTTTGGGGTTTCGGTCACCAGCGGTGGTGCCGGTATCACGATTACCACCAACGACTGGTTTCAGGCCGGCACACTCAATGCCGGCGCAGGTACGATCACCATGCTGGTCTCCGACGGCGGCACCATCGGCCTCGGCAACAATTCAAATTTGGAAATTTCCGGTTACGAGCTTCAGCAATGGACGGCGGCGAACCTGATCATCGGCGACGCGACAAACGGCGATATCACGATCAAGAGTATTAGCGCCGCGGAGAGCAATAACATCAGTGGCACAGTTACACTCAATGCGACAAAAGCGGGAGCATCGATTGACGATGCCAGTGGCGGATCGACGTTCAACGCCCTGGTGATGAATGCAGCCAACACGATCAGTCTTGCCCGCGACATCACGACCGACACGGGCGGATTCACGGCGAATGCCGGTGCGGGGATCACGTTCAACGGCAACGTCACGACCGCCGGCGCGATGGCCTTTGACGCCGATAGCGACAATAACGGTACCGGCACTTTTACGATTGGCAGTGGGAACGCGATCAACACCACAGGCAACACCCTGTCGATCACGGCCGACGATATCGCAATCACCGGCACCATCAACACCGGCGCGGCGGCGACGACCATCCTCGTCTCCGACGGCGGCACCATCGGGCTCGGCGCCACTGCCGGCAACATGACCATAAGCGGCGCGGAACTCCAGAACATCACCGCGACCGGCCTGACCATCGGCGATACAACCAGCGGCAATATCACCGTCAACGGCATCACGGCGGCCAACAGCAATAACGTCAGCGGCACGACCAGCCTGGTCGCCACAAAGGACAACACGTCGATCACCTTTACCGGGTCGGCATCGACATTCAACGCCCTGTCGGCCAGTGCCGATGACGGCATTACCGTCAGCCAGAATATCACGACCGATACCGGCAACCTCGCCCTCGACGGCGACGCCGACAACGCCGCCGACACCAATGACAACATCGCCATTGCCGCCGGCCTGACCGTGACCTCCGCCGGGTCGATCACCCTCGATGCGACCACCGGCAACATCACAGGCGCCGGCGCCCTGACCCTGAACGCCGCCGGCGGCGTCACCCTGAACGACAGCCTGACCACGGCCGGCGCCACCGTAATCGATGCCGACACAGACAATAACGGCGCCGGCAGCTTTACCCTCGCCGCGTCAAAGGCACTGAGCACGACCGGCAACACGCTGTCGATAACGGCCGACGACATCGCACTGAACGGCACGCTGAACAGCGGCGCGGCGGCGACCACGATTCTCGTCTCCGACGGCGGTACCATCGGGCTCGGCGCCACCGCCGGCAACATGACCATAAGCGGCGCCGAGCTTC
>CAXBCP010000063.1:0-12319 GCA_963974055.1 uncultured Rhodospirillaceae bacterium | reverse complement strand
AACAGGTCCGCCCATCCAGTTATTCTGGATCATCGTCTGGTCGCAGTCGTCGAAATCGATAGCCGATCCGGTGAAATCCAGGAACTGATTGTTCTGGATCATGTTGAAATAGTTGGCGACGGTTGTTCCCGCCCGCCCCACGATCTGGTCGCCGCCGCCGTTGAATTCGTTGAAATTGATCCACGAATTCGTGAATTCGTAGACCCGCATCAGGGTGCGGGCGTTGCCGCTCGCCCGGGACGATATCTGGCAGTTATGCAGGCTGAATTGATCGATGCCCTCCATGTCCAGAACGTAGCCGTTGTCGCTGTCGAAGGAATTCCACAGCGTCATGTCGTGGATACCGCACTTGTTGAAGCGGTAGATGTTTGTCGTCGGGACCTGCGCTTTCCAGTCGATCACGGACCTGTTATCCGCCGTCTGCTGGAACCGCGAGGCGTAGCGCCCCTCGCCGACGAAATAGATCCCGTCATAGCTGCCCGTGGCGAAGGTGAAGGCGTCCATGTTGAGCGTGTCGGTCAGGATGTAGGTGCCGCCCGGCACGTGGAAGACGTGGGTGTTGGCGCCGCCCGCGCTGTCGATGGCCGCCTGGACCGCCGCCGTGTCGTCGGTGCTGCCGTCGCCGGCCGCGCCGAACCACTTGATGTTGCTGCGCGCCAGCGCCCCGGTGTCGAACGTGCCGGCGGCGGAGACATCGAATATCCGCCAGTTGCCGGCCTGCACTTCCCCGGCCACGGTAACTTCGACGCCGTTATCGGGTTTGAGGGCCGCGCCGTTCGCGAAGATGCAGTTCACCCCCGCCGTCAGGGTCAGCGCGCCGGAGATCCGGTAAATCCCGGCGGGGAAATACAGATCGCCGCCCGCTGCGCCGACGAGGGCCGCCGCGATATCCGCCCGGTCGTCGGTGGCGCCGTCGCCCGTTGCCCCGAAATCCTTGACCGTCAGCCGTTGCGCGAATCTCGATGCATGGGAAATGGATTCGGTGCCCACCGATGCCGTTGCCGTGTTGGCGCTTTCGTCCGCCGCCGCAACAAGCGCGAAATCGCCGTTATTGTCGAAGCTGAGAATCTTGTTGGCGCGGTCGGCGACGGTCGCCAAGGTGGTTGCGATGCCGAGATCGGTCACCGGCACCTTCAGGGCGCGGGCGATTTCCTCGGCATGCTGCTGCACCAGCATGGTCAGCTTGTCGAGCGCCTGTTCGTGGGCCGAGGCGGGAAACGCGCCGCCCTCGGGATAGTCGGTTTCCTGGGTCTCCGGCACGACGCGGCGGATCACCAGCGTCTCTCCCGCGGCGGGGGTGTAGTCGGACGGGCTCACCACGACCGTCAGCGTCCCGCCCGCGGCGGCGCCGGCGCCGGTCAGGGTGAACTCGGTATTGAGCGCCCAGGTGGTCTCGGTCCCGGCGGCATCGCGCAGAACCGCCGAAATATGGGCGTTTTCGAGAAACAGGAACGGGATCGCGAAGGATACGGTCGTGCCGTCGCCGGCATAGCTTACCTTGTTGGCGGTCGTGGACAGGGTCATGAAACGGGCTCCTCGTCTTTCAATTCGAATTCGGGGCATCGGACATAAAAATCCCGCCGGCGGCGGGCGGAACAGGCGTCACGCGGTACCGGCGGAGTAGAATTTGGCGAAATTCTGCCCGGCCATTGTCCCCGCATCGAGCAGCGCTTTCTGCTGTGCCGCCCGGCCGCCGGCGAGCAGTTCGGACGCATTGGCGCGCGCGCCGAAGGCCCGGGCTTCGCCCTGGTTGATCGCCGTCAGCGCTTCGAGCTCGCTGTCGCCCGAGAACGTTTCCAGCGACAGCAGGGCGGCGCCGTAGGACGGATCGATACCGGAAGATGCGAGCCGCGCCCGCAAATGCGCTGCCTCCCGCCCGCGCTGGCGCCGGATATTGGCCGCCTGGGCAGACGCTTCCTGCCGGACCCGGTCGGCCTGCCGGTTCTGCACGGCGGCACGGAATTTCGCGATACGGTTCTGCTGTTCGCCCTGCGCGATGGTCCGCGCCTCGTTCACGCCCAGGAACATCAGGCCGAGTGTTGAAGCATTGCACATGCGTCGGTTTCCTTTCTGTAGGTCCGGCCGAGCGGCGCGAACCCCATGGTTTCCAGCAATCGGGCGGTCCGGCGCGGCGCGATGCCGGTGGACACGCCCAGTTCTACCGCGCCCACGCCCTGCCCTGCCGCCCAGCCGGTAAAGGCCCGCAGCAGCCGCACGCCGGCATGGCGACCGCGATATTCGGGCAGCACGAACAGAAGCTCGCAGCAGGCATGGCGTTCGCGGGAAAAGGCATAATGGCCGGCGGCCCCGCCGATAAAACCGGCCGCCGCACCGTCGGCCCGCAGGATCGCCATGAACATCCTGTCCGGAAATGCCTCCACAAGGTCGAGATGCAGTTCGACGGCATCGCGGTCGATTTCGGGAAACCGCACCGTGCTTTCGGCGCGCATCGCCCGGCCGAGACGAACGAGATCGTCGAGATCGTCCCGGGACGCCGCCTGAATATCCATGCCGCTCACCGCGTGTTGGTTTTCATGACGGGCGCGACCGCCAGCAGGGTGAACGGCACCGGGTCGTCGCCCTTGACGACCACGCGGGCGTCGGTCGCGTAGTCGCCGTCGAATTCGACGTATTTCTCGCCGGTGTAGAACGGCACGGGCGCATCCATCGCATCGTTGCCGGACCGGAACGGCACGACGCGGAGCGAAGCCTCATCCGCGCCGACCCGCGCGTTCAGCGATGCAAGCACCACCAGCGTCACCCCGTGGATGCGCTTGGTCTGCCCCTGCGCGGTGCCGGTCGCCGACCCGGCTTCCCATTTCAGGCTCCGGTAGGTGTGGGTATAGGGCAGCCCGGCCACGACCGTGCCGGCCGGGTAGTCGAGCGCAATCGCGCCGCCGGACACGGTTTTCGGCGGATGTATGGCGCCGTCGGCAAGGATCGACACCACCTGCCCGTCGAGATGATCGAGCCCGGAAAAGGCGGTTTCCAGCCTGCGGACCGTCCCGCCCGCCGCATAGGTTTCGAAGGACGTGCCGTCGACGGCCGCGCCGGTTTCGCGGTCGGTCAGGGCGAACGTATCCGCCGTAGCGGCGGCGACGGCAAAGACGCCGCCATTCAGCGCCGTCATCCCCTTCACGCCGGATATCCGCACGCGGTCGCCGTTCGAAAACCCGTGCGCCGGGGCGGTCACGACGACGGGACTGGCCGCCGTCGCCCCGGTGACCGCCTTCGGATCGTCATAGCGCAGGGCCGCATCGGCGTAACAGGCCGTGGCCTGGTCGGCGCCGGGTTCGAAGGGCGGGGCGAACACCTCGACGAACCGCTTCTGCACGCCGCCGACCGTCCGTTTCACGGCCAGCCAGACCTCGTCCTCGCCGGCGCCGGGAATGACGGTGATGCTCTCGACCGCCGCGGTCCCGCCCTCGAACGCCCCGCCGACGATCTGGCGCGACCAGCCGATCACGTCCTGGTCCGGCTGATAGGCCAGGGTGCACAGCTCGCCGTCGGCGCGGACGCACCACAGGGTGGAATCCAGCTCCTGCTGATAGGCCATTTCGGTGAACCCGCCGGCCGAGATGTGATCGGCCAGCAGGGTCATGTCGAGGGCGCGGTAATTGTCGATCTCGACCGAGAACGAGAATTCCAGCACCTTGCGCGCGGCGCGCTGCAGGAACAGCATCCGGCCGCGCATCTGCTGCGGCGCGACATCCGCCGTGCCGAACGCGGTCTGGCGCTTGACGTCGATATCGGTCGGCGTCAGCAGCGGCCCGTCGGACTGGACCAGCCATTCGCCGCCGACCGTGCCCATGAACAGTTTCTGCCCCGGCGCCATCCAGCGGATCGCGTTCACCTGGTCGGCGGAAATCGTGTAGTCGAGCGCGTCGTCGTCCTCGACCGTGCCGGCGCCGTCATCGGGCCGCATGTTTTCGAAATCGGCCGACTGCGACAGCCAGAAGGTCTGCGGCTGGTGCCGCGACCCGGCAAAGCACAGGCGCTGTTCGAAAAACGCCACCGCTCCGGGATAGCCGGTCCTGCCCGACCAGGCGCCGAGCCGCCAGTCGGTCACCGCCGTCGTCGCGCCGAAATCGCTTTTCACGTCGGCCGTCGCCGATGTCGGCGACGCGACCGCGGTGACGACCGCATAACCCCAGTCCGAGCCGTGTTTCAGGCGCACCATCCGGCCGGTATCGGCGGCGGAAAACCCCTCGCCGTCGTTGATCCCGGCGGCGGCGCTCGCGGTCAGCGTGATGCCGGTGCCCGCCGTCGCCGACGGCGCCAGGGTGGTGGCCGTCGCATTGACGGCAAGCCACGGGCCGTCGCCGAACGCGGCCTCGGTCATCGACCAGGTTTCGTGGCCCGACCGGGTCAGCTTGTAGACCGGGTGATCGCGGGAACAGATCCACATGGTATCCGCCGATTGCGCGAATTTCAGCGGCGGCAGGTCGGCCGTGCCGTAGGGCGTGCCGAGGACAACCGGCCCGTCGTCGATCAGCGACACGTCGTCGACCTGCAGAATCTTGCCGGTGGCGTTGCGGAACTGCACGTAGAACGGCGATGCGCCGGGGGTGAACGCGTAGGTGTGCCAGCCCGTCCGGCAGGCGACATCGTCCGCCAGATCGGCGCCGGTGGAGGTCGTGCCGATCCGCAGGCTTATTTCGTCGCCCGCCGCCCCCAGCACCCGGAACCGCAGGACATGCTCCTGCGCAACCGCCGTGACGGCGACCGCCTGTTCGGCATGGGCCGCGTTGCCGCCGCCGCCGGCGGCAAGGCTGAGCCGCCCGTTCGCCGCGTCGTGGGCGATCGCGCCGGTGCCGGACGACCTGTCGTCCCAGCCCGCGATATCCGCCGTGAAATCGCCGTTGACGATGACGGCGTCCGTCGCCGCGGCATCGATACGCCCGCGGTCCCTGAAGAACCGGAACGTGCCGTTCCCCGCTTCCAGCACATAGGCCTGGGCGGTGGAAAACTGGAACGGCAGCAGGCGCGGCTTTGCGTCGTGATCGCCGGCTTCGGCGACGAACACCGTGCCGGGCCGTCGGGTTGCGCCGCCCTGGGGCAGCGGGATCATGTTTTCCAGGGTGGCGCAGCCCAGCGGATATTTCGCGAAATCGGT
Source organism: uncultured Rhodospirillaceae bacterium (assembly GCA_963974055.1). Taxonomy (GTDB): domain Bacteria; phylum Pseudomonadota; class Alphaproteobacteria; order MPNO01; family UBA830; genus CAXBCP01. The sequence continues at coordinate 7,203 of CAXBCP010000063.1, read as the reverse complement.
CCGCGCGACCATGCGCGGTCCAAGCTCGCCCGCATTGAGCGAGGGCTGCAGGGGCGCTGCTCTGGGCATGGCGTCTCCTGTCGGATGATTGAAAGGGTTTGAAAAGGCGGCAGTCCGGTGTCGGCCGACTACGCGGTCGCCCGGTCCGCCAGCTCGGTCTTGCGTGCATCGGGGAGCGGCAGGTCGAGATAGGGCGTGAGCGCATCGACCTGCCTGCGTTCGAATTCCGGCAGCTCAACCGGCACCGGGGGATGCGCCGTCTGCCACGACCGGATGCGACGGGCAGCGGCGACCCGCGCCGCCGGATCGCCGGATAACAGGTCCGCACGCAGACCGATCACCGCCGCCCCCGGGGCGATGCCGGTAGCGAACACCACGCCGTCCTCGATACGGGCCCGGTCGGCCGGCGGCAATCCGGTGGACAGCGGTTCCACCACGTCTTTCCAATGCACCTCCGCGGCAAGCCGGTCGTCGGCATCGCCCGGGTCCAGCAGGTCGCCGGGGCGGTCCATCAGCCCGGCGACGCGGGCAGCAACCCGTTCACGCGCGGCGAGTTCGATTTCAAGGGTTTTCAGCCTCGCATCGGCTTCCACCGGACCGAGAATCCCGTCCCGCGCCGCCCCGGCGATATCGCCGAGGGTCGCCCGCCCGTCTTCCCTACGGTCGTCGAGATCGCGGAGAAACGCGTCGCGGCGCAGCGCCGTGGCCACCGCCTGCCGGCGGCCGTCATCCTCTGCCCGGCGCGCCGTATCGGCATCCCTGGCCCCGGCGATTTGCCGCGCCTGTTCCGCCAGCCGCATCCGATGGTCGGGATCGAGATCCGAAAACAGCCCGCCCGCCTCCTTCGCCAGTTCCTGCGCGGCCGCCGCCGGGTCGTCCTCGATGAACTGGCGCGCCCGGCGGAGCGCGATATCGCCGCGGAAGCGCTGCGACAGCGCCGCGCCCTGTTCTTCCGACAGCACCTGCGCCGCCACCTGGTTGCGGATCGCGGTCTCGCCCTGGGTCAGCGCGAAATCGGCCGTGACCGGGTTCGTGGCGCGCGAAATCGCATCGCCGTACCCGGCAAGCGCCCGGTCGAGTTCGGCGCGGTTGAAGGCGATCCGCTTGTGGGTGGCAAGGGCGCGGGTTTCCACGGCCTTGGCCTTGGCGAACAGGTCGAACCCGGCATCGAAGCGGTCGCGCGGCGGCCCGTCCGGGATACGGGCGGCGAAGTCGTCGCGCACGCGCCGGGCATCGGCGGCGAACCGGTCGGGCCAGGCATCGATATCGGGCTCCGCCGCCGTCAGGTCGTCTGCAAGGGCGCCGAAGATCCGGGTCGCATCGTGCAGCGAACAATCGACAAGACAGGCATCCGCCGCCTGCCGGACGGCGTCGATGGGACGGACCAGGGTGGCCCCGAAATCGCGCACGCCGATGCCGTCCGGAACCCGGTCGTCCGGCGCGCCGCCCGGCGCAGACCCGCGATCTGCGGAAAGAATAACGGTCATGTTCCCTCCCCCCTCAGTGACGCAGAGCGACCCAGTCGCTCTCGGGCATTCGGTCGGCGAAGTCCTCTATCGCGTCGACCGAACGCGCCCTGACCAGCGCCCGGCGGAAACCGTCCTCGGCTTCGCGCAGGGCCGTGGTGGACTGGGTGATCGGCACGGCGAAGTCGATGGCGAGCTTCCACGCCAGCGCTTCGCGGAACGCGGCATCCATTTCATTGGCGTCGTCGACCCGGCCGATATATTTGAGCCAGATATCCGGTGCATCGGTCAGGATGCGGCGGCCCTCGATGCGGTAGCGGACGGCGCCCGTGCCGGCGTCGTTATCGTGCACGGCAATGGTGCGCAGCCAGTCGGAGGGCAGCTGGCAGGCATGGGCGAAACCGTAGGCCGGCGCCGCCGCAAGCCGGGCGAGCTTGGTGCGGCGGATCGCGAAATTCCACACATGGGCGCGCAGCAGGTCGTCGCGCAGTTTTTCGTATTGTTCGAGACAGAGATTGGCGTTCCGGCTGCCCTCGGTCAGCGACATGATGGTGGTCGCGCCGAGCTTGATCAGCGCCGAATTGCAGATACCGGCGGTGGAGGCCATGGATCAGCCCTCCCGTCCGGCGGAGAGTTCGCTTCCCGCCACCCGAAGAACCCGCCGCGGCACGATTTTCTCCACCGGCGCGATATCGACCACCATGCCGGCGGCATCGGCGCGGGTGACGGCATAGGTGCGGAAGACCGGGCGCGGCGTGTCGATCGCGGCCCATATCTCGATAATGTCGCGCACCCGCAGCACCGGCGCGGCGGGGCCGAAATACCCGGCGCCCTCGACCGCGGCGATGGGGTCTTCGGTCTCGTAGGTCAGGCGGGAATAGCCGAGGGGGTATTCGCTCAGCATGTGCGGTTTGCAGACAGGCTCCATTCGCGGCTCCATTCGGTGGGACATGAAAAGCCGTCTCAGCGGAGACGGCGGAAAAGCTGTTTGGGCGTCAGGACAAAGGGGGCGCGCAGGCCGAGCACGCGCTTTGCCGCGCCGACGCAGGTGCCGAGCATCAGCGGCGTGCGCGGCGGGCGCGGGACGTGGTTTTCAAGTTCGATAACGGCGAACCCGGCGGCGCGAAAGAACCCGGCGAGGTCGAAATCCGCCGCCGCCTCGGCCCGCAATTCGGGAATGCCGGCGCGGCCGTCGAGCCGTATCCAGATGCCGCGCGCATCGTCCAGCACGCAGACGAAACAGTGGCGGAACCCGGGTTCCAGGAACGGCGCGCACCACCCCTGCCCGCGACCGTGAAACACGATAACGGCGCGCATATCCGGTTTCCGGTCCGGCGCGGCGGTTACTGCGCGAACACGTCGTAATCGGTATCGGCGGCGCGCGGCAGGGTACGGCGGTCGCGCGGGCGGCGCAGCCCCATGGCCACCGTGCGCGCCGCATCCGCCGCGTGGCTCGCCCAGTCGTGCAGCGGGTAGTCGCCGAAGACCCGGCGCCTGTCGTCCCATTCGCGGCGATAGGCGCGCAGGGCGTCGATCCCGCTGGCGCAGTTCCGCGCATCGAACCACGAGCGCGGCAGCAGGGTGCGCACGGCGTTTATGCCGTCATCGACGCTGTGCAGCGGCACCATGCGCGTCCGCAGGCCGAGCCGCGCCAGGGTTTCGATGCGCGACCGCCCGGTGCCCAGTTCGCGCGCCGCGGCATCGTGCGGCAGCAGGTGGTCGCCATAGACATAGGGGCGCTCGCGGATCACCTTGACGTAATGGTCGAGCCCGTAGCCGTCGGCCTCGTAATAGTCGATCCAGTGCAGCTCCGCGCCGACCTGCTGGACGAACCAGATGGCGGTGGAATCGCCGATCCCGAGATCCCAGCCGGTATGCACGGTGGCGTCCGGCTGCCACGGCGCGCGGCCGATGCGCCCGTCCGCCCCCGCCGCATCGAGCAGACGGGCGTAATAGGCCCCCGGCAGCGCCGCGTGGAAGGAACATTCGAATTCCTGGTCGTATTCCTCCGGGCTCATCTCGGCGCGGGCCGAGGCCAGCTCGGCGGCCGGGATCACCCCGGTCAGGCTGACCGGGCGCAGGGTGGCGAACCATTCGGGCTCGCGCTTTTCCTCTTCCGCCTGCGCCACGGCCTTCAATGCACTGGTATACAGGCGGTGAAAGCCGTTGCGGCCCTTCGGCGTGCCGATGAAGATCGCCCAGCCGCCTCGGTCGGCCAGCGCCGGGCGCACGACCTCGGACCAGATGCGGCCGGGCATCATGGCGAATTCGTCGAACACTACGCCGTCGAAATACATGCCGCGCAGGGCGTCCGGGTTGTCCGCGCCGAACAGCTGCAGGCGGCGCCCGCCGGCGAAATCGATGCGCAGCTCGGTTTCCCGCGCCGTCGCGTCCGGCAGGGCGGCGGTGAAGTGCTTCATGTAATCCCACGCGACCTGCTTCGCCTGGCGGTAGAACGGCGCGATATAGGCGAAGCGCGGCATGTCGGCCTCGCAGCGCAGGGCGCGGTCGATCATCTCGTTGATGGCCAGCACGGTCTTGCCGAACCGGCGGTGGCAGACCAGCACGTTGAAGCGTTTCATGGCGAGATGAAGCACCGCCTGCCCGGGGCGCGGATCGTAGCCCGTGCTAATGCGTTTCTGGTCCATCGCGCCGGATTCCCGTATCGACAATAAAGGTGACCGGCCCCGCGGTGCCGGTGCCGTCCTGGCCGAGCAGTTCCTTGCCGAGATAGATCGCAAGGGTGGCGTTCTTGTTCATCTGGGCGAACTGGGCACGGCGCACGTCGAGGCGGATACGCGCCCGCGCCCGGCGCCAGACCCGCGCCGGCGGCGAGTCCGGATCGTCCAGCGCCTGCTGCAGCGCGGCGGCGCCGATATCGAGCATCGCCGCCGCATCCTCGACGCTGGCATAGAGCCCGGCGCAGTCTTCCAGCAGGTCGAGATCGATCCCGGACCCGGTGCGGAGCTTCAGCGCCGCTTTCGCCGGCTTTTTCGCGGCCGCCCGGGCGGGCGCGGTCATGGCCGGTCCCCGGCGCCGGGAGCCGCCGCGCTCTCCGCCGCGTCGGGGGCATCGGCCTCCGCCGAGCGCGGCCGGCCGGCAGGGCCGCCGGGGTCTTCCGCCAGGATACCGACCAGCCACAGCCCGGCATCGCGCATGCCTTCGCGGCGCGCGGTCTCGAACCCGTCGCCGGGGACGAAACTGCGCCGGCAGACGCGGCAGCGCTCAAGGATCTGGGCCAGCACCCGGCGGCCCGCCGGGGTCGAGCGGAACACCGCCTGAAAATCGCGGTGGCGGTCGATGGCGGTGTAACCGGCGCCCTGCGGCAGATCGCCCAGCGGCGCCGTCAGCTCGTCGATATGGCGGAAAGCGGGCGCAGGTCTCCCGCGCCGCGCGAAAAGGCGGTCGAACATGGTCTCTCCTGTGATCGGGACCCGGCGAAACGTCGGGAATTTTTACATTCTGAGACGCCGTTAATATTGCGGCGCGGCTAACCCCTTGTTTTCAGGGGATTCATGAATCTGGCACGATAATTGCATTAACTGTTTCATACGGTCCCCGGCATGGGGCCGGTATGTAGGCACATTGGGTAAGAGGCACCGCTATGATTGGTTTCGTATTCCGTCTTTATTGCATCGCTGTTGTCGCCACCGTGGTCGCCGTGACCTGGTCGCCGATCGCCTTCGCCGGCTGAAACGCCGCCGGCAGGAGCGACCGCGGGCGGCCTGGGCGCCGCACCGCAACAGCCATGAAAAAGGGCGGGGAATTTCCCCGCCCTTTTCAATTCGGATTGCCGCCCCCTACAGGTGATCCTCGATCCAGTCGAAGATCAGCGGGCTCTGGTGAACCCAGCAATCGTGGCTGCAATGCACGGTGCCGCCGACCTTCGGATCGTCATACAGGACCAGCGTCTTGTCCTCGGCGCCGATCTCGTCGAACAGCTTTTTCGCGCCCTCCCAGTTCATCAGCTTGTCGCTGGTGCCGTGGGTCATCAGCGTCGGCACCGTGATGTTCTGCGCGATGCCTTCCATCGTGAAGGACTTGAGTTGTTCGCGCGCCTCTTCGTGGCTGACGCCGCCGAGCAGACGCTGCACCACCGGCTGCAGGTGTTCGTAGAAATCGTACAGGTCGTCGAGAATCGAATAGCAACCGGCCCAGGACACCAGGCACTTGATACGGTCTTCGAAGGCCGCAACACGCGGCGCGTAATACCCCGCCATGGAGATGCCCATCAGCCCCACCCGGTCCGGGTCGATTTCCGGCCGGTCGAACAGGTAATCGAAGCAGGCCCTGCCCGGCACCTCGTAATCGGCGCGGGTCGGGATATCCTTCAGATACATGGACGAGCCGCGGCCGGGGGTATCGACGAGCAGCATGGCATAGCCGCGCTCGACCATTTCCCGGCCCGAAAAATAGATTTCCTCGGCGAACGCGTCGGCGCCGCCGATGAAGAACAGCGCCGGCCACTTGCCCGGTTTCGGGTTGCGGGGATGGCAGAAATAGCCGTCATAGACCTCGTCGCCGCATTTCACCTCGATCACCTCGATGGGCGGATCGTGCAGCGCCGCGGCGGCGCGGAAGTTTTCCTGGCTTTTCCGGAAACAGGCCGCCTTTTCGTCATTGCGGTCGATCCGCAGGAACACGTCCGCCATGCGCCAGTACTGGTTGGCGGCGAAGAAATATTTCATGGCAGAGCGTTCGTGCCCGTCGGCGAGGCATTTTTTCGCCCGCGCCTCGGTATCTTCGGCCTTAGCGATCCAGGCCTTTTCCCAGCCCGCCAGGTCGCCCGGCTCGATCTCCCGGCACACGCGCGCGATCTCGAACACGTCGCCGCCGCCCTCGCCGGCCTCGGCGACCAGCCGCAGGGTCTGCGAGCCCATGCCCTCCGTGGGGAAAAAGAAATCGATCATGTTGCGGGCCTCTTTTTGATTATTCGTTTGCCGATACTTTTAAGCACATCGCCGCGCCATGGAAAACCTCGGCCGCGATCCGGTCGATGCCGCGGCGGCGCCGGCCGCTACCGGTCCCAGTTCAGTGCGGCGACGCGCGGGTCCCGGCCGAAATAGGCCCGGTCGAAATACAGGTCGCATTTCGGCGTCTCGCAGCGCGCGCTGATCCCCGCCGGGTGCAGCAGAACGTGCCACGACTGCGCCTGCAGCGGCACGTGATCGCGAAACGCCGCGCAGGACAAAAGCGATATGTTGCCTTCCTTTTGCCCGTCGCCGGACCGGGCCCGGGCCGACCACGACCGGATCGCGCCGCAATCGAGGGCGCGGGCCTCGTCCGCCACGGCATGGGTGGCGGTATAGTCGGTCGGATGGCGCCAGTCGTCCGGCCGGCCGTCATAGGGCGGGGCCGTGAGATCGAGGCATTTCGCCGTGTCGTACCGGACCGAAAACGCCGTCGCCTCCGAGGGGTTTCGCGGCCACGGCGTGTCCGGACTTTCGATCAGGAACAGCAGCCGCCAGAACGAAAACTCGGCAATCGCGGTATCCGTGTTTTCGGCCGCGTAGAACACCGGCGGCGTCCGCCCCTGCCGGCGGAATCGCGAATCGCTCCGGGCTTCGTAGCGGAAGGGCGTGAACAGCAGCCAGTGCAGGTGCCTGCATTCCGCCGGAACCGGCGGCTTGCCGGCCTCGAGAAGCCGCTCGAGGGTTTCCTGTTCGTCCGGATTGTCGACAAGCTTCATTGTCGAAATCCTGTGCTGCGCTTCCACGACGCGCCAGATCTCGCCGCC
>CAXBCP010000062.1:0-13087 GCA_963974055.1 uncultured Rhodospirillaceae bacterium | reverse complement strand
CGAACGAGAAAATCATAATAAAGGGGCCCATGAACCCCTTGCCATCCCACATCATATTGGTGGAATGGACCTGATCATTCGCAAGCGCGGGAGTGCTTAAAAACACCCCGCTGAAGGTTGGCATAGAACTCAGATACACCGGAAATTTCATCGATCTATCTTCCGGTTTGTTCGAGATCGACCGACCGAAGTCTCAGCGCGTTGCCCACAACGGATACCGATGAGAGGCTCATGGCTGCAGCTGCGAACATCGGTGAAATCAGGATGCCGAAGAATGGAAACAAAATACCGGCAGCGACAGGTACGCCGCACGCGTTATAGACAAGGGCGAAAAACAGATTCTGCCGGATGTTCCGCATTGTCGCCCGCGATAGCCGCCGGGCGCGGACGATCCCGTTGAGATCGCCCTTAATAAGCGTGAATCCTGCGCTTTCGATAGCCACGTCGGCGCCCGTACCCATTGCAATCCCGACATCGGCCTGAGCAAGGGCAGGCGCGTCATTGACGCCATCGCCGGCCATCGCGACCTTTTTGCCTTCTGCCTGCAATTCCTTGATGATTCGCGCCTTGTCTTCCGGCAGGACATCCGCACGGATTTCGTCGATACCCAGTTTCGCCGCCACAGCTTTCGCGGTGCGCTCGTTGTCGCCGGTCGCCATAACAATCCTGAGACCGGCCTCATGTAGCGAAACAAGCGCCTCTGGAGTGGTTTCTTTCACCGGGTCAGCAACTGCAACGAGACCCGCTATCTCTGCATCGACGATGACGAACATTACAGTCTCTCCCTCGTCCCGCCGAGCATTCGCGGTCTCCATAAGCCGGCCGCCTTCCAGACCTAGATCCGTGACGAGTTTGGCGTTGCCAAGCGCGACGCGCTGGCCGTCCACCATGCCTTTAACGCCTTTGCCGGTGACGGCCTCGAAATCATCGGCTTTTGACAAGGCTACCCCGCGCTCTTCAGCCCCGGTAACGATGGCCTCGGCAAGGGGATGTTCCGAGCCTCGCTCAAGGCTCGCGGCGAGTTTCAAAACCTCTTCTTCCGTATGTTCCGCCTCGGGGAGAATAGCGACAAGCTTCGGTTTGCCCTGCGTCAGCGTGCCGGTCTTATCGATAATCAGCGTGTCTACCTTTGCGAACCTCTCCAACGCTTCCGCGTTCTTGATCAGGACGCCCGCCTGCGCGCCCCGGCCCGTCGCCGTCATGATCGACATCGGTGTCGCCAGGCCAAGAGCGCACGGACATGCGATGATCAGCACCGCGACGGCATTAACAAGGGCATAAGAAAGAGCTGGCGCCGGTCCCCAGATCGCCCAGACACCGAACGATACGATCGCCACCAGGATGACGGCGGGCACAAATTTTCCCGCGACAGAATCCGCAAGCTTCTGGATCGGCGCACGGCTGCGCTGCGCATTCGCGACCATCTCTACGATCTGGCTGAGCATTGTGTCCGCGCCGACCCGCTGAGCCTCCATCACCAGGCTGCCCGTCCCATTGATCGTTGCGCCAGTAACTGGATCTCCCTCTACCTTTTCGACGGGGATCGGTTCACCGGAAATCATCGATTCGTCGATTGACGAGCGGCCTTCGAGTACGACGCCGTCGACGGGAACCTTGTCACCCGGGCGCACGCGAAGATGATCTCCGACCTGGACATCTTCCAGGGGAACTTCTTCTTCATTCCCGTTCTCGCGGACAATACGAGCGGTTTTGGCGGCAAGATCCAGCAAAGCCCGGATCGCGCTGCCGGTGCGCTCGCGCGCGCCCAGCTCCATCATTTGGCCGAGCAGGACGAGGACGACGATCACTGCCCCCGCCTCGAAATAAACGCCCACATTGCCTTGCGCATCGCGGAAACCGTCGGGGAAAATTCCCGGTGCAACAACGGCAACGATACTGAACGAGTATGCCGCACCGACACCCATCCCGATAAGCGTGAACATATTCAGGTTCCAGGTAACAACGGAATTCCAGCCACGTACGAAGAATGGCCAACCCGCCCATAGGATGACGGGTGTCCCGAGGGCGAATTCTGTCCAGAGCGTCGTCCGCTCGCCGATAATGTCGCGGACAACGCCAAGTCCAACGAAAGGTCCCATCGCCAGGATCAGGAGGGGGACGGTCAGCGCAGCTCCAACCCAGAAGCGGCGTCGGAAGTCGACCAGTTCGGGGTTTGGGCCCTCATCGCCGGATGGAATCCCCATCGGCTCCAGCGCCATGCCGCAGATGGGGCAGGTCCCGGGGCCTTCCTGGACGATTTCGGGATGCATCGGACATGTAAACATGGTGCCCGATGGCGCTTCTTCTGCGGCTTTCCTGTGTGCGCCGGACAGATAATGCTCGGGGTCCCCGACAAATTTGTCGTGACAACCCTGGCTGCAAAAATGGAAGTTTTGCCCCTTATACGTATGGGTGGGCTTGTCTAGCGAGGTATCCACCGACATGCCGCAAACGGGATCGATGGCCCCGGATGCGTCGGGCGCGTGGGTGTCCGTGTCGAACGAATGTCCGTGTAGCTTTGACTCTGTTTCCACAATGCTGCTCCTCTTTCTGAGGTAGAAGATAGGGTCTCCAGTTACTGGAGGGTCAATACTCAGGTTTCTCGGCGGCCGGGACGTTGTGAGGCAATTCGACCATAACCTGCAGCCCACCCGTTGGACGGTTGGCCAGAACGATCTGTCCTCCATGCGCATCTACGATGCTGCGCGCTACACTTAGCCCCAAACCCACACCCCCTGTGTCGCGAGAGCGCGAAGATTCAATCCGGTAGAACGGGTCGAATACCGCTTCGAGCTGGGATTCCGGCATGCCGGGTCCCTCGTCTTCGACGCTGATTTGAATGTTTTCCCCAGTGTCGCGCAGCCGGACGCTGGCACTGCCGCCGAACTTCACGGCATTTTCGATGAGATTGGTCAGTGCGCGCTTAAACACGATGGGCCGGCATGGATAGACAAGTTTGTCCGGACCGCTAAAAGCCGCTTTTCCTCCCAGATCGCTTATGTCGTCGCAAATCGCATTGATCAACGCCACCAGGTCGACGGATTGAACTTCTTCGTGAGCGGCGTCGTCGCGTACGAAACGCAGGATGGATTCAACCATCTGCTCCATATCGGTGAGAGTGGCGAGCATTTTCTCGCGCTCGGAATCGTTTTCCACGAACTCAGTTCTGAGACGCAGCAGCGTAATCGGGGTCCGAAGGTCATGACTAACGGCCGCCAGCATTTGCCGGCGATCGCTGATCAACCGCTTTAGCCGTTCCTGCATATCGTTGAACGCGGTAATCGCCGCCCGCAATTCAAGCGGGCCTTTAACCGGCAATGGCGGTGCATTGATATTCGTGCCAAGCCGCCGCGCCGCGCCGGCAAACGTCCGAAGGGGACCGTTAATATGATAAACGGCAAGACCGGATACAGCGATCACGGCGACAGTCATGACGCCCAGCGACAACAGAAAGCGCAGAGACCAGATAGACGATGTGGTTTTTATGAGCGCGGAACAATTCAGCCACCCGCCGCCATCGAGACGCAGCGACACCTGCATCAGCTTATGCGAACCGTCGACAAAATCTGAAACGGCTCCTCCCTTTTCGGCCGGAGCATCGCGATACCTTAACCGAAACTCCCGCACACCTCTTGCCGACAGATGGTCGGCAAAAACGCTCGACAGAATTTGTTCCTCCTGGCTCTCGGGAAGCGCGTTTGAAACGTTTGGCTCACTGGCAAGGCTGACCGATAAAACCTTCTCGCTTGCAAGCTTAGCCAGCCGGTTTCGTTCTTCGGGTGGCGCGCCCTCGATCAGACGTGCCAACGTAATCATCCGTTCGGAAATGTGTTCTCCGCCAACCAGATTGATCGCCGACCGCCTATCGGTGGTGTAAATGGCGATGCTGAGCAAATGAGAAATGATAAGCCCGACAATCATCACAATCAGCGTACGGCTTGCGAGACTGCCGGGCAGAGACACTCTCATTCGTAGACCACCTCCGGCGTAAAGACGTATCCGCCGCCCCATTCCGTTTTAATCAAGTCGGGGTTTTTGGGGTCCGCCTCGACCTTGCGCCTCAGCCGGCTAACCTGGGTATCTATCGCCCTGTCGAACGATTCCGCGCTTCGGCTGCGCGTAAAGTCGAGCAGCTGATCGCGTGTCAAAACGCGCTGCGGATATTGTACAAACGTCGAAAGCAGATTGAATTCTCCGGAACTCAAAGGAATGACGATGCCGTCATTCGATTTGAGATGACGCTTTCGAATATCGAACAGCCAACCCTCGAATTTGGCAACCACATAGCCCATTTCACGGTCTTCGCCCGGAAGGGACTGCGTGCGGCGCATGACTGCCTTGATGCGCGCCAATAGTTCCCGGGGATTGAAGGGTTTTGCGACATAGTCGTCGGCGCCCATCTCCAACCCGATAATCCGGTCGGTATCTTCGCCCATCGCGGTCAGCATAATCACCGGCACACTCGATCGCGTGCGCAAATCCCGGCACAGCGCAAGCCCGTCTTCACCTGGCAACATGAGATCGAGAACAACCAGGTCGATGCTGTTTTCCTCAAGCGCTTTACGCATCTCCTTGCCGTCGCACGCAGTCGTGACGCGAAACTCGTGCTTGATCATGAACCGGGATACGAGATCCCGAATTTCCCGGTGATCGTCGACGATCAGCAAATGCGGTGTTTTATCCATGACCATCGATATTAGAGGCCCCACCCCCGGCTCAGGACCGAAAAATTGTGACAAAGTTTGTCAAACCGTCCTTCTGTCAAATTCTGTTTCAATTTCATCCTTATCAAACCGCTGCGGAAGCTAAACATTGGTGCCTGGCAGTCAGTCATCGACAAAGTTCGTATACGCCTGCGCTTGGCTATTCGTTCTGAATGTCGGTCAACGCATAGCCGGTCGCCCGCCAGAGGGAATGCAGCCCATCTTGCCTGCCATGTAAAGGAGAGGAAAAATGTCGGGAATTCTGTGGTTCGTAATTTGGGGCGCAATCATCTTTCTGATGATGCGATTCGGTTGCGGCGCACATGTCATGGGTCATGGCCAGGACCCGAAAGACGCAGGCGATGGAGAAAGGCCTGTCTGGGTGCCGCCGGACACCGATACCGACCCTGTCTGCGGCAAGACGATCAAGACCGCGGATGCCAAGCCGAGCGTTTTCGACGGTCACGTCTACTATTTCTGTTCGCGGGACTGCCGCGAAAGATTTGAAGCGGCGCCCGCGTCGTATCTCGGCGGAAATTCCGATGCTCCATTAAAGCAGCTTGGAGAGAACCATGCCTGATCCCGCGCTCGACAACGGCCTGATTCATTCGGGGACCCCAATCCCGGCGACCAGACCGGCGCGTATTCCCGTAATCGCATTCGGCATGAGCCTGGGCATATTCCTAGCCGTCACATTCGTTCTGTGCGTGCTTTTCGACCTCTGGTTCCCAGAAGCGGCAATGTACGAAACCTGGCTCAAATTATTGCCGGGTTTCACCTGGCTTACCTGGCCGAGTTTCTTCCTCGGGCTGGCCGAAAGCTTCGCATACGGCTGGTACATCGCGTTGATTTTCGGGCCGCTGTTCAATCTTTTTGCTTCCCGTTTCAACCGCTAAGACCGGCAGGAGAAACCCATGAATGAGCTTCTAAAATCGCGCGCCGGTCTCGTTTTGATCGTTTTCCTCGCAGCGGGCGGTTTCCTTCTCGCTTATGAGCACCGCGCCCACATCTTCACCGGCAACGGAATTTTAATCGGCCTGTTGGCCGTCTGTATCGGGATGCATTTGTTCATGCATGGCGGGCACGGAGGTCACGGCGGCGGTGGGCATAACGAACACGATCGCAAAGACCGCGATGACGACGACCGGGAGCAAAGATGATGCACGGTCAGGATGGCGGTTACGGCCTGTGGGTCCTGGTGATTATTAATTCGGCGATATTCATTCTTTTCGCCTTCAGTTTCTTCAAACCCCAGACCAGGCGCGACTGGCGGTCTTTCGGCGCATTTTCCGCATTTCTGATCGCGCTGTTTACCGAGATGTACGGATTTCCGCTGACGCTCTTTTTCCTTTCCGGCTGGCTGCAGAGCAATTATCCGGATGTGAACTGGCTTGCGCACGATTCAGGCCATTTGCTCGAAATGATGTTCGGCTGGAAGGCCAATCCGCATATCGGCCCGTTTCACGTTCTGAGCTTCGTGTTCATCGGCACGGGCTTCATTCTGATCGCCAGCGGCTGGCGAATTCTTCATCAGGCGCAGCGGCAAAATGTGCTGGCGACCGAAGGCCTCTACTCCTACATCCGGCATCCGCAATATGCCGGCTTTATCCTCATCATGTTCGGTTTCCTTCTGCAATGGCCGACGATCCTGACGCTCGCCATGTTCCCGGTGCTGGTCACGATGTACGTCGTGCTCGCGCGCCATGAAGAAAAAGAGGCGATAGCAGAATTTGGAGATTCGTATCGGGCATATGCACAACGGGTGCCCGGGTTTCTGCCGCGATGGAGCCGCTTCGACAAGAAAACGGGAACCATTTAGCGACCTTATCGTTCAACCAGAGGAAGGGTAAATAAAATGCAGGCAAAAGACGTCATGACCCGCTCCGTAGTCTCGGTTTCTCCCGACACCCCGGTCTCGGAAATCGCGCAAAAACTGATTGCGCGCGGCATCAGCGCCGTTCCCGTGTTGGACGAGGCGGGAAAAATCGTCGGGATCGTCAGCGAGGGCGACCTGATGCGCCGCGACGATTCCGGTACGGAACGCCGCCCGTCCTGGTGGCTCGGAATGTTCGAGCTGCCCGAGAACAAAGCACGTGAATACGTAAAGACGCACGGTCTTCATGCCGGAGACGTAATGACGCACGACGTCGCGACTGTTTCCGAAAACACCCCGATCAATGAAATTGCGGAATTGCTCGAAAGCCGGCGCATCAAGCGCGTGCCGGTCGTGCGGGACGGCAAACCGGTAGGAATCGTCAGCCGCGCGAATCTGCTGTTCGGTCTGGCAACGCTCAGGACCTTGCCCGCCGCAAATGTGGAGGACGAGGCAATCCAGGCTGAGCTGATGAGGGCGTTGAAGAAAGCAGGCGTACGCACGTTATTCGTCAACGTTCTGGTTTCCGACGGGGTCGTCGATATCTGGGGCGATGTCGATTCCGAGGACGAGCGTCGCGCGGCAGGCGTTGCTGCCGAGGGTGTACCCGGTGTCGTTGAAGTCCGAAATCGCGTGGCCGTCATGAGCGAAACGATGAAGTCCATGTACTGGGAATAAATCCGAATGGGCTCTCAAGGTCGGAGACGAAACCTTGCGGGGCCATTTCTCAAGATCCGGGCTTCCATTCGGCCGAGGATAGATCAGGACACCGACTGGCGCGGTACAGAAAGAAGACAGGATGAAGAACGAATATAAAGCGGGCAGTCTGTCGTTGACCGGCACCGTCTCGATGGGGACCGGCGTGATGATCGGCGCCGGAATATTCGCGTTGACGGGGCAGGTCGCGGAGCTTGCCGGCAATTTGTTCCCGTTGGCATTTTTTGTCGGCGCGGTAATTACCGGTTTCAGCGCTTATTCGTATATCAAGATGTCAAACGCCTATCCGTCGGCAGGCGGCATCGCCATGATCCTGGAGAAGGCATACGGGCGCGGCACCATTACAGGAGCGTGCGCCATTTTGATGGCGCTTTCGATGGTCATCAACGAAAGCCTCGTCGCCCGCACGTTCGGTACGTATACGCTTCAGCTGTTCGACATCGACCGTAACAGCCTCCTGGTGCCGGCCCTTGGCGTCGGCCTCCTTGTCTTCGCGTTCCTCATCAACGTGTCGGGCAACCGCGTCGTCGGCACTTTTTCTTTTTTTCTGGCCCTCGCCAAGATCCTGGGCATTGCGACGTTCGGGGTAATTAGTCTGTGGGTAGCCGGCGAAGTTTCTGAACCCGCCGCACTGGGAAATGCCGATTCTTCGCCAGTGGGCTTTGTCGCCGCGCTGGCGCTGACGATCCTCGCCTATAAGGGCTTTACGACAATCACAAATAGCGGCTCAGAAGTTGTCGATCCCCATCGCAACGTCGGTCGCGCAATTATCATATCCATCGCCATTTGTACGGTCGTTTATATGCTGGTGGCGTTTGGCGTCGGCGCCAATCTTGCATTGCCGGAGATTATCGCCGCGAAGGATTTCTCGCTGGCAGAGGCGGCACGTCCTGCATTGGGGGATTACGGTCTCTGGTTCACCGTCGCCCTGGCGATTGTCGCGACCGCCTCGGGCGTGGTGGCCAGCATGTTCGCGGTGTCGAGGATGCTCACGATGCTGACCGAAATGTCACTCATTCCGCATCGGCATTTCGGGATGACGGGCGCGCTTCAGAAACACCTGCTTGTCTATACCGTCGTGATCGCCATCGCGTTGACCGTGTTTTTCGACCTCAGCCGGATCGCGGCTCTCGGTGCGATATTCTACCTCGTGATGGATATCGGTATTCATTGGGGCGTTTTCCGGTACATGCGCAAAGATGTCAGCGCAAATCCGTTGATTTTAATCACTGCCATTGGTCTGGACACAGTCGTTCTTAGCGCCTTTCTGGCGATCAAGGCAAATTCTGACCCGACGATAATTATCGTCGCAGCGATCGGATTGGTTTTGGTTTTTTCAGGGGAGTGGCTGTTTCTGCGGTCGCATTCTCAATCGGATGACGAAACATCGCATCACCATTAGAGGCGTCGATCACGGGAAAAATACAGACAAGCAGGAAACAGGTGAGATTTGACCGTTAGCACAGCACTCCGTCTCGTCCTTGTGATGATTCTATGGGCAGGTTGTTTCCCGCTCATCACGCTTGGGCTCGACATGGCGCCTCATCTTGCTTTTGCAACGTTGCGGGCGGCTTTGGCGGGGTTCGTGTTGATCCTGATAGGCACCTTGCTGCACCGTCCTCTGCCTTCCGGCAAACATTCATGGGGCCTTGTCACCGTCACGGGGCTAGGCGCGACCACTCTGGGATTTCTCGGGATGTTCCATGCAGCGGAGTACGTCTCACCCGGGATTGCATCCGTGATCGCGAACTCGCAGCCGCTCCTTACCGTCAGTCTCGCTTATCTGTTCCTGGACGAAAGAATTGGATCGATTGGGATTGCCGGGATTGTCACAGGGTTTCTCGGCATTTTGGCTATTGCGTCACCCGGCCTCTCCGGTGGCGGCGCTCAGAGCTATGCACTCGGCATCGCTTACATAATTCTAGCGGCTGTCGGCGTCGCGATAGGCAATATCGCAATCAAGCGTTTACCGGACGATATAGACGGCATCATGGCCATGGGATTCCAGTTGCTGATTGGATCCGTGGCATTAGGGGTGTTTGCCCTATCGACCGAAGACCTGCGTTCAATGGTCTGGACCGCAGATTTTGTGATTATTCTCGTTGTGCTCTCCACGCTCGGTACATCGGCGGTATTCTGGCTCTGGTTTTCCACGCTCCGGCACGTGGCCCTTAGCCGGGCCGTGGCTTTCACATTTCTTGTCCCCCTGTTCGGTTTGGTGATCGGCGGCGTTCTCTTCGACGAACGGCTTGGGCGGGTCGAGATACTCGGCGCATCGTTGATAGTCGCCGGCATTCTCGCCGTTCAGTTCTCCGGGCCTTCCCGTCAGAGAAAATCAGCATGATAGGAACATCTGAATCGACCGGAATCCAGCGACAGGGAGTGTGTTTTCCGTCGTCGCCGTTAATCGCAATCAATGCAGGCAGAACACAGCGCGACAATACTTCGCGAACCAGTAGTCAGAGTTCAATCCAACCCGTCAGAAC
Source organism: uncultured Rhodospirillaceae bacterium (assembly GCA_963974055.1). Lineage (GTDB taxonomy): Bacteria > Pseudomonadota > Alphaproteobacteria > MPNO01 > UBA830 > CAXBCP01. The sequence continues at coordinate 3,308 of CAXBCP010000062.1, read as the reverse complement.
CCAATCCCCAAGGAGGATTTTACGATGAAATCGTACGTATTTCTCTCTCTCGTCGCCGTACTGGCCCTCACCGCACCGGTTGCCCATGGACAGCCGGCTGGTGCCGGAGCGGAGCACCAACATCAGCAGCGGTTCGAGAAGATGGACAGCACGATTGACGAAGCGCAGAAGCTGCACGGCACCGCCCGTCACGCAAAAATGATGGAACACATGCAGATGATGCGCGAGCAGATGCAGGCCATGCACGGAATGATGGGCGGCATGGCCGGAAAAGACTCCGGCGACGGCAAGATGGGCCAGGGTCAGATGAAACCGGGCGGCATGAAGCCGGGCCAGATGGGTCAAATGGGCGGCCCACAGATGATGCAGAACATGCAGAGCCGCATGGACATGATGCAAAAGATGATGGAGCAGATGCACAAACAGCAGGAACTGATGCTGAAGGACGATAGCTAGGTCTACATCGTCGCCTTTCGGCCCGTTTTGACAACAGCTGAAGGGCGACGACAGACTTCATGAGCAGGTAAACACCGCATCAATTGTGACCGTTCGAAACCACATACTGCCAAGGAGAAAACCATGCTTGCCAAAGATATCATGACGGTGGACGTCGTTACCGTGGCGCCGGAGACGCCTGTTTCTGAAATTGCCGCAACGTTTCTGGACCGGCGTATTAGTGCTGTCCCGGTTTCAAGAGATGGAAAATCCGTCATCGGGATTGTCAGTGAAGGGGACCTGATGCGCCGCCCCGAAGCCGATACCGACCAACGTAACCCTTCGTGGTGGCTGACGGTTTTTAGCGATGCTTCGAAACTCGCCAGCGAATTCAAGAAAACCCACGGCCAGACCGCGGCGGATGTCATGACGAAGAACGCGATTGTCATCGACGAACAGATGCCGGTCGCTGAAATCGCCGAAATTCTGGAGAAAAACCATATCAAGCGCGTCCCTGTTATGCGCGACGGTGCACTCATAGGCATTGTCAGTCGCGCCAATCTTCTGCGCGCACTGGCGTCCCGTAAGAACACGCCCCTGACACCGGCCATAGAGTCCGACGAAACTATCCACGACGCCCTGATAGCGGCGCTGGCGGACGAGGCCTGGGTGGAACGAGGCATGGTAAATGTGATCGTATCGGACGGGGTCGTCCAACTCTGGGGGCTCGTAAAATCGGGCGCGCAGGTCGATGCTTACGCAGTAGCCGCACGGGAAATACCAGGTGTCAAATCCGTCGAGAATCATATCAGCGCGAATTATAATCAGTTGTATTGGGCTGAGTGACCCGTTCCCGCCGAGTTGAGGCATATCTCGCGACAGGAGGGGTTTTGACGGCACAAATGACGCTGAGAAAACAGAACGCCCCGCCCCCTGCCGGACGTTGAGCCATTGCGTATCCGACGAAAAATACTCGCGGGCGCAATGCTTGCTCTTGTCGTTGCCGTATTCATTTATGTGTCGCAAACCGGCTCGCTCGACAGGGTTCTGGATAAAGAACTCCTTGTAAGGTCGATTGAGAGTCTGGGCGCATTCGGTCCGCTTCTCGTGATCGCACTGATGACACTGGCGATCGTGATGAGCCCGATCCCCAGCGCACCCATTGCCCTGGCCGCCGGCGCTGCCTACGGACATCTGTGGGGTGCCGTATACGTTGCTGCGGGCTCCCTCTCCGGCGCCCTTATCGCGTTCGGCATCGCACGGTTTCTCGGGCGGGAGTTTGTCGAAGCCAAGTTGAAGAACAGCTCGGCTGCCGGCTACCTGGATCGATATTTTAAATCACAGAACGCGCTCACGGCCACGGTGTTCGCGACCCGCCTGATGCCGTTTCTGTCATTCGATGTAATTAGCTACGCAGCGGGTCTCACACCTCTCGCCACCTGGAGATTTGCCGTCGCAACTGTTGCCGGCATCGTGCCGGCCAGCTTTCTGCTCGCCCATTTTGGCGGAGAGCTCGCATCGACAGACGGGCGGGGCATCGTCCTGATCGCTCTCGTATTGGGATTGGCGACTGCAATTCCGCTATCCATAAAATTCGTTCTCCCGCGGGTCCGAAAGTTATTCAGGTAAGCAGGCTGCGTGGTCAGACTTTGACCGAACCAACTCTATGCCAGTGCGGAAGCTTGAGTGGTATTGCGCCGATAGGTAAATACGTCGATCAATCGGCTGCGGCCCTCCATTTGTTGGGCGGGCGTGAAAATCCATCCATGAGCGTGGAGGTCCAGACCAGCCGCTTCGGCGAAGGCCCGAGATACCGCGACATCAGCATTCAGCACTCGCGTCATTCGTTCGACACGCTCGGCGATATTTACTGTGTCCCCGATGACAGTGAATTCAAGCAAGTCTGCTTTTCCGACAACTCCAACGAATGCATCTCCATAGTGAATACCGATCCCGATGGTGACCGGGGGTTGCCCGACGGCTGATCGTTCATCGGACCACGCTTGCAACCGTTCCAACATTGCCTGGGCACAGGCGAGGCATCGCGCCGACGACGATTCATCCGGCTCCGGGAATCCGAACACGGCCATAACGGCGTCGCCGATGAATTTGTCCACCACGCCGCCGTGTTTCTGGATCACCTCAGCCAGAATTTCACGAAACTCACCCAGCAGATCGCTCAGTTCCATGGGCGTCAAGTTCTCGGCCAGAGAACTGAACCCACGGATGTCCGTAAATAGAACCGAGACTGGTTGCACCGCGCCGCCGGCCTCATTGTCATTTGATTGATCGATCAGGCGACTGGCGATATCCGTTGCGAAAAACCGGGACAACCGGTGGCGCGCAATCCGTTCGGCGATAGACACATGCAGCAGGCGCCGCGTGCCCCGCGCCGTAACAAAAAGAATGCCGGCGGTCAGAACAATCATTATCACCGGAAATATCTGGTGATGAACGATGTCATGCTGCTGTATCTGCGACATGGTCGGCATGGCAACCGGCGTCGGCATGAAGCGGCCGGCCAGTGCCATCATCGCAATGAACAGACCGGCGGCGTATACCACAAGCCAGGGCCTGTAACGCATTGCGGCATGGGCGAGAATAACGAAGATGACGGCGGCGACCGGCAACGTCGGTAGAGCCATTGGCGGTTGCCTCATAATCGACCCCATCAGGATCGTCTGGCCGCCCACAAGCAACACCTCGAGGGTTATAAAAATTACCGGCATCACCGGATGGAATATCCCGCGCCAGGCGAATATCAGTCCGCCAATGGCGAGAATGCCGTAGGCAATCGTGACGGCCAGGACCGGATGATGATGCCCCCCATGCGACCTGATGGACAATACGGTGGCCAGCAGCGCCAGGAACAC
>CAXBCP010000061.1:0-13520 GCA_963974055.1 uncultured Rhodospirillaceae bacterium | reverse complement strand
CAACTTGCCCGACAACGTGAAAATTCAATACCGATATAGATTGGCGGACGGGGTGGGATTCGAACCCACGAGACGCTTGCACGCCTGCTGGTTTTCAAGACCAGTGCCTTCAACCACTCGGCCACCCGTCCGCGAGCGGCACCTAGTTATCAAATAGCAGCCTTGCTGGAAAGCCGCGACCGCTTGCACGGCGCAGATATTTGGCGCAGAGTTTTTTCGAGGCGCCGGGACGGCTGTGCCGTCCTTCGGGAAATAAAAAATACCGCGCCCGAATTGTAGAGGAACCAAAATCATGAATTTGCGAAAACTTGCGGTCCCCGCGATTGCGGCGGCCATGACACTCGGCGTTGTGCAAACCGCCACTGCGCAGTCGTCTTCCATGGCCGGCACCCAGATCACGATCTTCGTCGGCACAAGCGCCGGCAGCACCTATGATACCTATGCCCGGCTCATCGCGGATCATATGAACCGGTTTATTCCGGGCGATCCGGGCATCATCGTCCAGAACCAGCCCGGCGCGGGCGGTTCCAAGGCCGCATCCTATATTTACAACGTTGCGCCCAAGGATGGGACGGCGCTCGGTCTGGTACAGCAGAATCTGCCCCTGTTCCAGATCCTGTCGCCGGCCAAGGCAAAATTCGACATGGCGAAGATGAACTGGATCGGAACGCTGACCGATATCGCGAGCGTTGTCGCCCTGTGGCACAAGACCGGTGCGAAGACGATCGCCGACGCGCAGAAAGGGGTCTTCGCCGTCGGTACGACCGGGCGCGGGTCGGAAACCTATCAGGTGCCGACCGTCATGAATAAAATGCTCGGCACGAAGTTCAAGCTTGTCGCCGGATACAAGGGAATATCCGGGATGGACGTTGCGATCGAGCAGGGCGAACTGCATGGCCGCGGCGGCTCGCTGCTGAGCTGGACGTCGCGCAAAGCCGACTGGATCCGCGACGGAAAAGTGAATTTCGTCGTCCAGATCGGACTGCAGAAGGCCAAGGAAATCCCCGATGTGCCGTTGCTACTCGATCTCGCCAAGGACGACCGTTCGCGCCGGATGTTCGAGCTGCTGTCTTCGGCCGGTGCGGTCGGCCGGTCGCTTCTGGCACCGCCGGGCGTGCCTGCGGCGCGGGTTGCGATGCTGAGGAAAGCATTTAACGAAATGATCCTCGATCCGACATTCCTTGCGGACGCAAAGAAGCGTTCACTGCCGATTAACGCGGGCAGGGGAGAAACCGTTCAGAAAATCGTGGAAAAAACGGCTGGTGCCCCGAAGCCGATCGTCGACGATCTTCGCAAAGTACTCGGCATGTAGATTTTCGAACGTAAATGAAAGACTGCTCCGGCGGCGTTGGATATTTCCGCGCCGCCGGATTGCGTTTGCAATTCGGGGCGCCCGTTTCCCGCAGTGTTTGATAGGATGGCTGCGATTACACTCCGATCTCCTCGAAAACCGCCTTCATCAGCGCGCTGTCGGCATCGGCGAACTGTTCGGCCATCTGGAAATGGTGCAGCCCCGGCATATCGAGCTCGGTCACGGGGTGACCGCGGCGGCGCAGCTCGGCCGCAAAATCCTTTGACTGGCGCCGAAATTCCACCTGTTCCCCTTCGCCATAGGCGATGACCATGGGCGGCATTCTGTCCGGTATCTGGCGCTGGGCGCTGTTGCGTGCCGTCATCGCTTCGTCGAGATGCAGGTATTCGTTGCGGGAGCTCAGAAGAACCGGCGCAAGGTCGAACATACCGCTGGCGGAGAACGCGCCCTTGATGACATCTGCAGGCAATCCCCAGCCCTGGGTCCAGTCTGTCACCGCAAGCAGACCGACCTCGTGGCCGCCGGATGAATGCCCGGCGACGTAGAGCTTTTCGGGATCGGCACCAAAATCGCCGGCGTTGCGATAAACCCACTGCACGGCAGCGCGGCACTGGCGCATCAGTTCGTCGAGGTCAACCTGCGGCACGAGCCCGAAATTTACCGGCACGAACGTCACGCCGGCATTCACGAAGGCCGGTGCCTGATAGCTGTTATTGTCCTTGTGCCAGCGCGTCCAGGCGCCGCCGTGGTAGTAGACGACAACCGGCGCGCCGGGGTTTGCCGCCGGAAAGATATCGAGCCGTTCGTCCTCCGACGGGCCATAGGCGACGTCGAGCATGCATTTACAGATTTCCCGGACTTTTGCGCTCAATTCCCCGTGGCGTGCCATATAGTCGTTTGCATCGGGGACGAGGATGCGCTGGTTGTACTGATCGTCGAGTTCTCGCTGAGTGTAGTCCAGCCAGACTTTGGGGCCGTCATCGGAGCTGTCAGACATTGTTCGTCCTTCTAAGGGTCGGATCAGGTTCGGCGGACGAAAAAGGGCGGCGTACCGTTTGGTGCGCCGCCCCTTGATATCCGTGTCGATCGGGCGTGTTAGCTGCCCATTTTCAGGCCGAGTTCCTTGATCGCTTTCAGCGCACCGGGGTGGTACGGCGCCATCTGGGGCTCTGCGAAGGTTTCGGGGTTCAGCCGGTTGAAGGCACCCATGGACTTCGCGAGATACGCCTTGTTGGTCGCAAGCGCCTTGGTCACCTTGTAGACCGTCTCGTCGCTCATGTTTTTGTGCGTAAACAGGACGTAGTCGATCTCGACGATGTGGGTCGGTTTCTTGATACCGGGCATTTTCGTGTTGGATTCCAGGACGATTTTCGCCGCCGGCATCCACTTCTTGAAGCGGGCATGCGCTTCGGGGGAAGTGTCCATGTCGAGATAGACGAACCCGCCGCGGCCGCGCAGCTGTGTGTTGACCTTGCGGCCGGCACCGGAACCGAGGCTGATCCAGCTGATGTCGGTCTTGCCTTCGCCGAGCGCGAACATGCCTTTCGCAAAGCCGGAAACCGGCACCGCCTTGAAATCGGCATAGGACATGTTGGCATTGGCCAGCGTACCCTTGATGAAGATTTCGATGATGCTGAGCGAGGTGTACTGGGACGTGATCCGTTTTCCCTTCAGCTTCTTTAAGTCATGGACCGTCGTGGCGCCCATGTCCGCGACCGTCGCGAGTCCTGTGCGCAGCGGGAACATCCGGCCAACCATGCGAAGATTCGGATGGGGCCGCCCCTCGAACGTGCCGATGCCTTTATGGGCGTAAAGCGTTTCCATGCCGTTCGAAAAGCCGAAATCGACCTCGCCGCGGTTTACGATCGGGATATAATTGGTGGACCCGCCCATTGGCTGCGGCCGCCCGGTGATACCGTCGGCTTTCGCCGTAACTGTTTTCGCGACGGCGATCCCGGTGCGGTAGCCGAGGCTGCCCTGGGGGTTGGTGGCGAACACGGCGACCTGCGCTGCGGCAACGCCGGAGAAGGCGACTGCGCCGATAAGGGCGGTGGCGAATGTGAGTTTTTTCATTGGTTACTCCCTGATTTATGAACGTTCACTATTTGTGTTGGGCCGATCCTTAGGCGACGGGCGGGATCGGTCAAGCCATTTCTGAGCGGGCCTTGCGCGCTTTTCCCGCCATAATTTCGTAGGCGATGATCGCAGCGCCGGTAACGACGCCGGCAATATTGAGCGCCGATGCGCCATCGAATACGTCAAACGGGACCAATGCCGCGAGACCGGCAATCCCCAGCACGACCCGCAGAACCGTGTTCATCCTGCGCGAGAAGAAACCGATCACGGCCACAGAGCCGAAATAGGTCCCGATGACCGCTGTCGTCACGTTTATCGCGATATCCGCGGGCTCTCCGAACAAAATCAGTGTCGGCGAATACACGAACAGAAACGGCACCAGATAGGCCGTCCAGCCGAACCGCATCGCCACGAAACCGGTTGCCATGGGGTCGGCCTTCGTCAGCGTTGCCGCAGCAAAGGCGGCGAGAGCGATCGGCGGCGTGATCATCGACATCATCCCGAAATACAGAATGAACAGATGCGCCGGGATTTCCGGTATGCCCGCCTCGACGATTGCCGGGCCGATCAGGGCGCCGAGCAGGACATAGATTGCCAGCGTCGGCATCCCCATTCCAAGGATGATACAGATCACCGCGCTGATGAGCAGCAGCAGAAGCAGGCTGTCGCCGGCAATACCGACGAGCGCGAAGGTCAGCGCGAAACCGAGCCCCGTCAGGTTGAGAATGCCGATGACGAAACCGGCAGTCGCCACGATCATGACAAGTTCGATCACCAGCCGGCCGGTCGAACTGAAAATGTCGTAGAGATGCGAAATCCGCAGTTTTTCGCCCTTGTATCCCTTGAAAAAGGATATCAGCAACGAAGCGGTCGAATAGATCGCCGCACGTTCGGGCGGCAGGTTCAGTTCGAACAGGGTATAGACCAGCACGCCGAAGGGCAGGATAAAGTGCCAGCCTTCGCGCAAGACCTCCGTTGCCTGCGGCAGAGACTGGTCGATGAACTTGATGTCGTCCTTGGCAGCGATCAGGTCGACCTGGATGAAGACTGCGAAATAATACAGCAGCGACGGGATAATCGCGGCGATGACGATCTCCGAATAGGGGACTTCGAGCATTTCCGCCATCAGGAACGCTGCGGCGCCCATAATCGGCGGCATGAACTGGCCGCCGGTCGACGCGATGGCTTCGATCGCGCCCGCATGGGTCGCGGAATACCCGGCCTTGCGCATCAGCGGGATGGTCATGATGCCGGTGGTCACCACGTTCGAGACCGCCGTGCCGGAAATCGTGCCGAACAGGGCGGAGGCCACGACCGAAATCTTGGCTGCGCCTCCACGGCGACGGCCCACCGTGGCCATGGCGAGATCGGTAAAGAACTGGCCGCCGCCCGCCTGAAACAGCACCTGGCCGAACAGGATGAACATCACGACGATCGTCGTGCCGACCTGAAGCGGAATACCGAACAGGGCATTGGGGTTGAATCCCATGTTGACGGCAAGTTTCCACAGTTCCGTCTTGGACCCGACCAGGGAACCGGGAACCAGGTGGCCAAGCGGGGCATACACGATGAAAACCAGCGCAATGGTCAGCATGATATAGCCGGCAGAGCGGCGCAGACCTTCCAGAATGAGCACCATAAGCACCGCGCCGATCCCGATTGCCAGGTCCGTGCTTTCGGCCCAGCCGAATTCCTTCAGGTACAGGAAGTTGGAGCCGACATAGAACAGCAGCCCCAGCGAAACCAGGCAGAGAACCACATCGTACCACGGAACACGGGCGTCTTCGGACCGATTGAACCGGACGGACAGGAAAACCACCGCCAGGCAAAAACCCATGATAAATGCGTAATATTGCTCCGGCACGAAGGCAAAACCGAGCCATTCGAAAAAATCGATGTTCCAAAGCAGCGCCGCAAATGTCATTAAAGCGGCAAGGCCACGCCATGCTTTGGTTGCCCAGAGCTGCATCAAGTCGTCTCCCAGTGGTTTCGCGTTTGTTGTATTTTCGCCAATTCGCGCAACCCGGGGCATCATATCGAAAATCGGCACGCTGCCAAGCGTGCGGGCAGGGGAACAAAATGGAACAGAAAATCACCTTCACATCCGACGGGCTTACCCTCTCGGGAATCGTTCACACGCCGGACGACCTGAAACCGGGAGAAACACGGCCCGCGATCTGCGTGCTGCACGGATTCGGCAGCAACAAGGAAAGCACAAGCTGCCTGTGGCCGGCGCGGACGTTTTCCGACTGGGGCTACATCACGCTCCGTTTCGATATGCGGAGCTGCGGCGAAAGCGACGGCGAGAAAAACCATATCAACTGTCTCGAACAGGTCGAGGACACGCGGAACGCGATCACCTATATGCAGAGCCGGGACGATGTCGATTCCGACCGTATCGGTTTGATCGGATCGAGCTTCGGCGCCGCGGTGACGGTTTACACCGCGGGTGTCGACGAGCGTGTTGCTGCCGCGATTTCATCGGGTGGCTGGGGCGACGGCGCCCGTAAGTTTCGCAATCAGCACGTGGGCGATGAAGCCTGGGCGAAATTTACCGATATGATGGAAAAGGGCCGCAAGCACCGGGCGGAAACCGGCGAGCCGCTGATGGTCCCGCGTTACGACATTGTGCCCATACCGGATCATCTGCGCCGCAACCTGGCGCCCGGGTCCGTCATGATGTTCCCGGCGGATACGGCGATCAGCATGTACGAGTTCGTCGCTGACGAGGTTGTCGGCAATATTTCGCCGCGACCGTTGTTGCTTCTTCACAGCTCGGAGGATTCGGTCACCCCGACGGAACAGTCGGTTGAAATGTTCAAACGGGCGGGGCATCCGACCGATCTGCATCTGATGGCCGATGTCGATCATTTCATGTTCACCGAAGACGACCCCCGCGTGGTGGCGGTCCTGCGTGAATGGCTGGCGCGGTATTTCCCGCTGAAGGCCGCTGCCTGAAGTCCTGCCGTAATCCGCGGCGACGGAGTCTCCATGACCAATTCCTTCTACCCGAACCTCTTCGAACCGCTCGATCTCGGTTTCACGACCCTGAGAAACCGTATTTTCATGGCGTCGATGCATGTGCGCTTCGAACTGCTGGACAATGCGACAGAGCGGGCAGCGGCGTTTTATGCGGAACGGGCGCGCGGCGGGACGGCGCTCATCGTCACCGGCGGGTACGGGCCGAACCCCCAGGGGGTCATCGAAGAGGGGGCGGATTGCCTGAATTCGCCCGACCAGGTGGCGAATGAAAGCAGAATCCCGGCGGCCGTGCATGAGGCGGGAGGGCGGATCGTCCTCCAGATACTCCATGCCGGGCGCTATGCGAAGGTGGCCGACCCGGTCGGGGCGTCCAGCCTGCCGTCGCCGATCAACCCCCGTGAAATCCACGCGCTGACGACCGACGAGGTCGAAAGAACCATCGAGGATTATGTGAATTGCGCCGCCCTCGCGCAGCAGGCAGGCTATGACGGCGTCGAGATCATGGGGTCCGAAGGATACCTGATCAGCACGTTCTGCGCGGCGAGCACCAATGACCGCACCGACCAATGGGGCGGTTCTTTCGAAAACAGAATCCGTTTTCCGGTCGAAATCGTCCGCCGCGTGCGCGAACGCGTCGGCAGCGATTTCATCCTGGTGTACCGCATTTCAGCCCTCGACCTGTTCGACGGCGGACTTACCGGGGACGAAACGGAAATTCTGGCGCAGGAAATAGAAAAAGCCGGGGCGAATATGCTGACGACCGGGATCGGCTGGCATGAATCGCGCATCCCGACCATCGCCCATATGGTGCCGCGCGGTGGCTGGCGGCATGCGGCGCGGCGGATCAAAGAGGCGGTAGCCATTCCGGTTGCGGCGACAAACCGCATCAACACGCCGGAGACCGCCGAGGAACTCCTCGCGAATGGCGACGCCGATATCGTCGCGCTCGGCCGCCAGATGCTGGCCGACCCGCAATTCGCGAACAAGTCTGAAGCCGGGCAGGGCGACGCCATCAATACCTGTATCGGCTGCAACCAGGCCTGTCTCGATTTCATCTTCGCCGACAAGCCGTCTTCCTGCCTGGTAAACCCGTTCGCCGGCCGCGAACTCGATATCGCCATCCGTCCGACGGCAGACCCGAAAAAGGTCGCCGTTGTCGGCGCAGGCCCCGCCGGGATGTCGGCGGCGCTCACCGCGGCCGAATGCGGGCATGACGTGACCCTGTTCGAGGCCGCGGCTGCTATTGGCGGACAGTTCAACCTGGCCAGGCGGATTCCAGGCAAAGAGGATTTTGACGAAACCATCCGCTATTTCCACACCCGTCTGCCGCAGACGGGTGTGGATGTCCGCCTGAACGCACCGGTATCCGCGGAATCTTTGGCTGACGCCGGCTACGATCACGTCATTGTCGCCACCGGCGTAACGCCGCGTATGCCGGATATCGACGGTGCCGATGGTGCAAACGTCCTTACCTATATCGAGGCACTGACGGATGCAAAACCCGTCGGAAAACGGGTCGCGATCATCGGATCCGGCGGTATCGGATTCGATGTCGCGGAATACCTTACTTCGCCCCATGGGCAGCAACCCGTGCAGATCGACCCGTTCCTCGACCACTGGGGGATCGACAGAAACCACGAGACCGCCGGCGGTATGGGCACGCCCGTTCGAGCGGCGCCGGACAGGTCGGTCGTGATGCTGCAACGGACGGATTCGCGCCCCGGAAAATCCCTTGGACTGACAACCGGATGGGTGGTGCGCGCCGAGCTTAAATCCCGTGGCGTCCGGAACATTACCGGGGCCACCTATCGCCGGATCGACGCTGAAGGCCTTCATATCGAAGTTCGCGGCGAAGAAATGCTCATCGAGGCCGATACGGTCATCGTGTGCGCCGGACAGGAATCGGAAAACCGTCTCTATGCCGATCTGCAGCAAATGGGCCTGAAGGCGACGGTGATCGGCGGCGCCGAACGATCTGCCGGGCTGGACGCGTTGCGGGCGATCAAACAGGGCACGGAAACGGCATTGACGCTCTGATCCGTTATTCCGTCCGGATCGGGGCGGAAGCATCGGTCTGCGCATCGCGTTCGGCACGTTCCGCCGCCTGTTGCTGTTCGCGCCACATTGCAGCGTAAATCCCGTCCTGGGCGATCAGGTCGCCATGGCGACCGCGTTCCGCAATCTGTCCCTCGCTGAGCACGATGATTTCATCGGCATCGATCACGGTCGACAGGCGGTGGGCGATCACCAGAGTCGTACGGTCGCGGGATACGAGCTGCAGGGCCGTCTGGATTTCACGCTCGGTGCGTGTGTCCAACGCCGATGTCGCCTCGTCGAACAGGAGTATCCGCGGGCCTTTCAGGATCGTCCGGGCGATCGCGACGCGCTGCTTCTCGCCGCCGGAAAGTTTGAGCCCGCGTTCGCCCACAACCGTCTGATAGCCGTCCGGCGACGACATGATGAATGTGTGTATGGCGGCGAGTCGGGCCGCTTCCTCGACCTCGGCCGGTGTCGCGTCGGGACGGCCATAGGCGATGTTGTAGTAAATGGTGTCGTTGAACAGCACGGAGTCCTGCGGCACCACGCCGATCGCCCTGCGCAGGCTCGACTGCTGGACATCGTCGATATTCTGCCCGTCGATGCGGATCGCGCCGCTGTCAGCTTCGTAGAAACGGAACAGAAGGCGGCCGACCGTGGACTTGCCGGCGCCGCTGGGCCCGACGATAGCCACCTTTTTGCCGGGGTCGACCCTGAAACTGACGTTTCGAAGAACGCCCCGGCGGGGATCGTAGCCGAACGACACGTTGTCGAATTCTACGGCGCCTTCGCCCGCGTTCAGGGGTGCGGCATCCGGCTTGTCCTTTATCTCGGCATTGGTATCGAGGAGGTAGAACATCGCTTCCATATCGGCCAGCGACTGCTTGATCTCGCGATAGACGAAGCCCAGGAAATTCAGCGGGATATAGAGCTGGATCAGGAACGTATTGACCATCACGAAATCGCCGATCGTCATCGTGCCGGCGACGACATCGCGGCCCGCCATCAGTACGATAACGGTCAGTCCAAGGCCGATGATAAACGCCTGGCCGATATTCAGCAGTGACAGGCTCGTCTTGCTGATAACGGAGGCGCGTTCGTATCGTTGCAGGGCCTGGTCGTAGCGGCCGGCCTCGTAATCCTCGTTTCCGAAATATTTGACGGTCTCGTAGTTGAGCAGGCTGTCGACGGCGCGCGTGTTTGCGCGCTGGTCGGTTTCGTTCATCTCGCGGCGCCATTTCAGCCGCCATTCGGTCACGATCATCGTGTAGGCGAGGTAGACGACGATGGAAATCAGGGTAACGACGGCATACCAGATGCTGAAGAGCCCCCACAGGATGCCGCAGACCATTGCGATTTCGAGCAGCGTGGGAAGGATATTGAACAGCATGAAGCGGAGGAGGAAGTCGATCGCCTTCGTGCCGCGCTCGATAGCGTGGGACAGCCCGCCGGTCTGGCGCTCGAGATGGTAGCGCAGGGCGAGCCGGTGCAGGTGCCGGAACGTTTCCAGCGCCACGTCCCGGATTGCGCGCTGCGCAACCTTGGTGAAAACGGCATCGCGCAGTTCGCCAAAGGCGATGGACAGCACCCGGAGGACGCCAAACCCCACGATCAGCGCAACCGGCAGGACGATTACCGCGTTTTCCTTCGCGCCCAGGATATCGACAACCTGACCGTAAATCACCGGGATATAGACCGTCGCGACCTTCGACGCGGCGAGCAGTACCAGCGCGGCGACGACCCGGAACTTTGCCTCCCGTCCGCCCCGCGACCACAGATAGGGCACGAGAGATTTAAGGGCGCCCCATTCGAATCCGGGCTGGGGCTTGCGGCCGGATAACGTTCGTTCTTCGTCAGCCATGTATGGAATTTTCACTTACCTGATGTCTTGGTCAATCATATAGGTCTTACGCCGCCCGCTGGCCACAGTTCGGGAAATCGTTTAGATCGACCTTCGCAATGTTTGTCCTCTCAAAGATATTCTGGCTGGTACTGAATCCGGGCAACGTGGTCACGTTTATCCTTTTCCTGGGGAGCGTCCTGCTGTTCACCCGGTTTCGGCGCACCGGTCGCTGGCTGGTATCCGGCGCATGCGTCTTTCTGATCGTCGTCGGCACGATCCCGTTCGGCGCCTGGCTCATTGAAAACCTTGAAAACCGGTTTCCCGCCAACCCGTCCATACCGGCCGAAATTGACGGTGTTATCGTTCTGGGCGGCACGATCAACCAGTTTATTACGGCGGCGCGGCAACAGCCGTCGCTGTCGGACGGCGCCGAACGCCTGACGGAACTCGTCTACCTGGCGCGGCGGTTTCCGGATGCGAAACTGATCTTTTCCGGCGGATCCGGCGCGCTGGTCGACCGCGGACTGAGCGAAGCAGATGCCGCGCGGCTGTTTTACGACCGCATGGGCCTGACGGGAGACCGCATCCAGTACGAGGACGAATCCCGCAACACATACGAAAACGCCATTCTGAGCCAGGTGATTGCGGGCGACTCGGCAAAGTCGGGCAGGTGGGTGCTCGTTACCTCGGCACTGCATATGCCGCGCGCGATGGGGGTTTTCCGCCGGACAGGATGGAATGTTCTGGCCTATCCGGTTGACTACCTGAGCGACGGAAGCGGTCGGTTCACCCTGGGATTCAATCCCCTGGTCGGGCTCGGGCATCTGAACAAGGCGCTGCGGGAATGGACCGGGCTGCTTGCCTATCGAATTTTAGGCCGTACTTCTGCTATTGTGCCGTCAGCAAAGGTGGCCGCCGACAATTGAGTCGCGAGTCGGCTTCCGCTGTGGCAGTACTTTAGAGAGCCGTTTTCGCCATATATTGCCTGATCATGCAACGCATCGCCGCCGCTCTAGTCCTGCTTTCGTTTTTAACGGTGTCGGCTAGTGCGCAATCCCAGTCGGTTGCCAAACCTGATTTCGATACCTGGCTCGAAGGAATCCGCGCCGAAGCGCTTGAGCGCGGCATCCGCCCCGAGGTCGTTGCCGAGGCGCTGAGCGACGTAAAACCGAACCGCCGGGTCATCAAACGCGACCGAAGCCAGGCTGAATTCAAGCTTACCCTGTCAACCTACCTGAACCGTGTCGTCACCGCGCGGAATGTGTCCGTCGGGCAGAAGAAAGCGGATAAACACAAGGAACTGCTTGCCGCCGTGGCGGCGAAATACGGCGTCCAGCCGCGTTTCATCCTGGCGATCTGGGGTATAGAGACGCGCTACGGCGCCATCACGGCCGATGTCCCGCTTATTTCATCCCTCGCGACGCTTGCCTATGACGCCAGACGTTCGACGTTTTTCAAAAAGCAGCTCTTTGCAACTCTGGAAATGGTCAACAAGGGATATATCGACGTAAAGAGCCTCTTCGGTTCGTGGGCCGGCGCCATGGGGCAGCCGCAGTTCATGCCGACAAGCTACCTTGCCTTTGCGCAGGACTTCGACGGCGACGGACGGCGCGATATCTGGAAGAACGAAGGGGACGTATTCGCCTCGATCGCCAATTATCTCGCAAAACACCGCTGGCGCGACGACCAGACCTGGGGACGTAAAGTCGAAATCCCGGCGGAATTGCTCAAATCGCTCGGGACACCGACCCGCCGCGCGGCCCCGGGCTGCCGCGCGACAACCTATCCGGAAAAGCTTCTGTCCGAATGGCAGGGGCTTGGGGTGCGCCGTATCGGCGGACGGGACCTTCCGACCCGGGAACTCAAGGCAGCCCTTGTGCTGCCCGACGGCGCGACCGGGGACGCCTATCTTGTTTACCGGAATTACGCGGCGATCATGGCCTATAACTGCGCCCATCTTTACGCGGTCACCGTCGGCACGCTGGGCGACCGGATCGGCGCGGGGAGCGGGCGATGAGACGTTCATCGTTATCCCGCGTGTTTCTTGCCGCAAGTGCAGCCTTTCTTCTTTCGGCCTGTGCGGAAACACAGCTGGTTATTCACAGCGCCAAGGAACTTTCCGGGACGACAGGCGCTTCCGGTGTCGCCTCGACGAAGGGCCGTTACAAAGTCGGAAACCCCTATCAGATTCAGGGCACATGGTACTATCCGGCAGAGGATTTCGAATATGTCGAAACGGGAATTTCATCCTGGTACGGCCCCAAGTTTCACGGAAAGTTGACGGCGAACGGCGAGACATACGACATGAATGCGCTGACGGCCGCGCACCGGACGCTTCCGATGCCCAGCATCGTGCGGGTGATCAATCTCAAGAACGGGCGGTCGCTCAAACTGCGCGTAAACGATCGCGGTCCCTTCGCGCGCAGTCGTATCATCGACGTCTCGCGCCGCGCCGCGCAGCTTCTCGGTTTCCAGCGCCAGGGCACGGCGAAAGTGCGCGTCGAAATCATTTCCGACGAAAGCCAGCAGATCAAACTTGCGGCAATGAACGGCGAACTGCCACGCCAGGACAGAATCACCGGACAGGCCGTCGAAAAGCAGGTGGTCAGTGCGCGACCGATCGGCCCGGATACATCGACCGGGGCGGAGCAGGGACGTCCGGCGCCTCTCTCGCCGTCCGCGGCGCCCGCCCGGGAAATCGAGAGTCAGGTCGTCAAAACCGTACCGACGCCGGTGGAGAACCAGCTTTTCGTTCAGGCGGGGGCGTTTGCCGATTTCGCAAATGCGTCGAAGGTAAGAACCCGCCTTTCGCAGTTCGGGCCCGCCTGGCTCACCAAGGCAAAAGTCGGACGGCGTGAATTTTATCGTGTCCGGGTCGGTCCGCTCGATACCGTCGACCGGGCCGATGCGGTACTGGCGCGGCTGATTTCGTCCGGCTTCCCGAAAGCGCGGATTGTCGTCGACTGACGGAAATACGCCACATGTCCGCCATAGTTACGTGCCAGAACATGTTTTCGTTTAGAACCATCGTACCGAGGTGAAAGTGCAACGCATACTGACCGTTATCCTGTCCGGCGCTCTTTCGGCGCTTGTCAGTGCGCCGGCGATGACGCAGGTGATAGAGACACCGGCGCGCAATGCCTATGTGATCGACCTTGCGACGGATACCGTTCTGCTCAGCAAGAAAGCCGACGTGCCGATGCCGCCTGCGTCGATGAGCAAGCTGATGACCGTATTCATGCTGTTCGAGCGGTTGAAGAAGGGCTCCAT
>CAXBCP010000060.1:0-13970 GCA_963974055.1 uncultured Rhodospirillaceae bacterium | reverse complement strand
TCGCCCCGATAAATTCGCCGTTCCGCATGATCGGGATAAAGGCTTCGCCGTAAACGGACGGTACGTCCGGGGCGCCGTTCCCCCGGCCGATCTGCGTGTAGTCGCCGCCCTTCGACACCAGGTCGCGGAAATAGGAGGTTCGTTTCACGGTGCCGACGTCGCCGGGATCGGATGCCAGGTTCACCGTCCCGTTGGCGCCCAGTATTTCGTAGCTGAAGACGTTGCCGAAACTCTGCGCCGTATTCAGTACCCGGTAATCGTGCGGGGACGTAGCATCGCCGGCGATGAATTTGTCCAGGTCGTCGACTTCGATACGGACAAAGTTCGCCCAGCTATGCGCCTCCATCGATGCTTCATGTTCGAGAATTTCCGTATCGGCGAGCCTTAACGCCAGCCAGACGCCGATAACCGTGATGACCGCAATCGCGGCGACCGTGAAAAGAAGTCTCTTTTCCGCGCAGTCAGTTGGGCCGCTTTGAGCTTCAGCCGCAAACAGGGACATAGGTGTTCCGATGGATAAAGGCATGGCAAGCCTATACCTGCGGGCTTAAGCCGTGGTGAACAGCCATGGTAAACTGCGCGTTAAGGCTGTCGGGCGCTGATTCCGCCCCGGGGAAATGTCGATACCGATGCCGATACCGGAAACCGGACGGAAACCGGGATTTCAGGTCGAAAAAAAAGGGCTCAGCCTGGTATGGCTAAGCCCTTGTTTTACTTGGTGGAGCCAGGCGGAATCGAACCGCCGACCTCTTGAATGCCATTCAAGCGCTCTCCCAACTGAGCTATGGCCCCGAATTTTTCCGGCGTATCGGGCAACGCCTTGATTCCGCGGCGCGCACTCTATGAATGCATACGCGCTGCGGCAACCCTTATTTTTCGTCAGGTGTCGGAATTCGGGTCGTCTTTCGCTTTTTCGATAACTTCCGACACATCGTTATCGATTTCGTCCTCGTCGTCGTCGGGGAGGATGTCGTCGTCGTCATCGTCGCCCAGATCGATCGTGTCGTCGTCGACATCAATGTCATCGTCATCGTCATTGGATGTCACAGCAGCCGTTTCGAGTTCGTCCTCGTCTTCAGCTTCCGGCACCGCGGCCGCAGCCGCTTTCGCTTTTGCCTGGCTGGCGGCAGCCGCGCGGGCCCGGCGCGGCCGCACCAGCGCGAGCGGGTCGAGTTCCATCTCGCAGCTCGGGCATACGATCGGGTCGCGCTGCATATCGTAGAAGCGGGTAGCGCATCCTAGGCACGTCCGCTTCTGCCCCCATTCCGGCTTCGCCAACAGCTGTCTCCATCAAAATCTGTAATCGGTCGGCAGCCTTTGCCATGTTCGGCCCGGTCTGTCAAAAGCAAAATCACCCCGGCGCTTGCGACGCGTCGCGATTATGGTAGAGACGTATCCGTCGAAAGCGATTTTTTTTACCGCGCCAACGGCGCATTACAGGATGAATCCGTGAGCAAACTTGGTTCCCGATCCGCATCGCCGCTCAACGGCGTTGTTACTGTCCCGGGCGACAAATCGATATCGCACCGGGCGTTGATGATCGGCGCGTCGGCGGTTGGCGAAACCCGCATTACCGGCCTGCTGGAGGCGGAAGACGTGTTGCGGACGGCGGATGCGCTCCGCGCGCTCGGTGCACGGGTCGAAAAATCCGCCGATGGATGGTCGGTGCAGGGGGTCGGCGTCGGCGGCTTCGCAACGCCCGACGATATTGTCGATCTCGGGAATTCCGGAACCGCCGCCCGGCTTCTGCTCGGGCTGATGGCGACACAGGACATCGAGGTACAGTTGACGGGCGATGCTTCCCTGCGTTCGCGCCCGATGGACCGGGTGATCGTGCCGCTGTCGCAAATGGGCGCGGCCTTCGATGCGCGCGACGGCGGGCGGATGCCGCTGGTCCTGCACGGTGCGGCGGAACCGATCCCCGTCGAATACACGGTGCCGGTACCGTCGGCGCAGGTGAAGTCGGCGATCCTCCTCGCGGCGCTCAACACGCCCGGCACGACGACGGTGATCGAACGCGAAGCGACCCGCGACCATACCGAAAACATGCTGCGGTCCTTCGGCGCCGCAATCGACGTGTCTGCCGCGGCGGATGGCGGTCGGCGCATCGAGGTAACGGGATTTGCCGAACTGACGGCGACGGATGTCGCCGTTCCGGGCGATCCGTCCTCGGCGGCGTTTCCGGGCGTGGCAGCACTGCTGGTGCCGGGATCCGCGATCACTGTGGAAAATATCGGCATGAATCCGCTGCGCGCGGGGCTTTTTGAAACCCTGCAGGATATGGGCGCCGATATCGAAATTCATAACCGGCGCGAAGCGGCGGGCGAACCGGTGGCCGATATCACCTTCCGCTACGGTGCGCTGACCGGCGCGGATATCCCGGCGGCGCGGGCGCCGTCGATGATCGACGAATATCCTATCGCCGCGGTGGCTGCGGCGTTTGCCACCGGCGAGACACGGCTGCGGGGCCTGGCCGAGCTCCGTGTCAAGGAAAGCGACCGGTTTTCCGCGATTGTCGACGGTCTCGGCGCCTGCGGCGTGACGGTTGCCGCAGATGGCGACGATATCGTCATCCAGGGATGCGGCGGCCCGATCAGGGGCGGCGCGGAAATTCCGGTCAATCTCGACCACAGGATCGCCATGGCTTTTCTCGTCGCCGGTATGGCCTCGTCTGCGCCGGTCGGGATCGACGATGCGGCGGCCATCGGGACCAGCTTCCCGGGATTCGTCGAACTGATGAACGGGATCGGCGGAAACATCGGGCCGGTCGCGGCAGAATGACGGCACCGGTCGTCATTGCCGTCGACGGGCCGGCCGCCAGCGGCAAGGGAACGCTCGCGCGGCGTCTCGCGGCGGCACTCGGCTACGCCTATCTGGATACCGGATTGCTGTACCGGGCGATCGGCCTCGCCCTGTTGCGGGCGGGACAGGATCCCGCAGACGCCGATGCAGCCGCGGCGGCCGCCGCGTCGTTCGACGCCGGCACGGCGGATTTTTCCGATCCCGCGCTCCGCGACGAAGAAACCGGTCGCGCCGCCGGAATAGTGGCCGCCATCCCTGCTGTGCGCGCGGCACTGACCGACGTTCAGCGGCGGTTTGCCGCCGATCCGCCCGGCGGGGCGCCGGGGGCCGTTCTCGACGGCCGCGATATCGGCACCGTGATCTGCCCCGATGCGGATTATAAGTTCTTTATCGAAGCCGCTATCGAGGAACGTGCACGCCGGCGGGTTAAAGAGTTGCAGGACCGGGGCGTTCCGAGTATACCTGCGCGCGTTCTGCAGGAAATGAAAGAACGTGACGAGCGGGATCGCACCCGCGCCGTCGCACCTCTGGCACCCGCCGCCGACGCGTCTGTCGTTGATACGACAAATCTAAACGCCGACGCCGCATTTGCCTTGGCAATGTCTTTCATCCGATAGCAGGGCATATGGAACAGTAATCGGGATCCGCAGGATCGCTGCCTTTGCGGGCGTGCGGGCCGGTGGCGCCTTTATTCGTTCCAGAAAGGGAAAATCAGGACAAACCATGGCTACACAAATGACAAATACCGCAGACGCAGGGCTCAAAGAGGACTTTGCCGCCCTGCTTGAGGAAAGCTTCGGCGACGGAAACCTGACCGAAGGTTCCGTGATCAAGGGAACGGTACTTTCGATCGAAGGCGACAACGTGTTGATCGATGTCGGGCTCAAATCCGAAGGGCGCGTTGCGCTGAAAGAATTCGGCATGCCGGGCCAGCCCGCGGAGATCGAGGTCGGCGATGTCGTCGACGTCTATCTCGAGCGGATGGAAAACAAGAACGGCGAAGCCGTTCTCAGCCGCGAACGTGCGCGCCGCGAAGAAGCCTGGACGCTGCTCGAAATCGCGTTTGAGAAAACCGAGCGCGTTACCGGCACGATCTTCGGACGTGTCAAAGGCGGGTTCACCGTCGATCTGTCCGGCGCCGTGGCGTTCCTGCCCGGCAGCCAGGTCGATGTCCGTCCGATCCGCGATGTCGGCCCGCTGATGGGCAACCCGCAGCCGTTCCAGATTCTCAAGATGGACCGCCGCCGCGGCAATATCGTCGTTTCGCGCCGCGCCGTTCTGGAAGAATCCAGGGCCGAACAGCGCAACGAGCTTCTCGCCAACCTCAAGGAAGGCCAGATTCTCGAAGGCATGGTCAAGAACATCACCGATTACGGCGCGTTCGTCGATCTCGGCGGTGTGGACGGCCTGCTGCATGTCACCGATATCGCGTGGCGCCGCATCAACCACCCGACCGAAGCCCTGTCGATCGGCCAGACCGTCAAGGTCCAGGTCATTCGCTACAATTCGGAAACCCAGCGCATTTCGCTCGGCATGAAGCAGCTCGATGCGGATCCGTGGGAAGGTGTCGAGCTGAAATACCCGGTCGGCACGAAGTTTACCGGCCGCGTCAGCAACATCACCGATTACGGCGCGTTCGTGGAACTGGAACCCGGTGTCGAAGGCCTGGTTCACGTTTCCGAAATGAGCTGGACCAAAAAGAACGTCCATCCCGGCAAGATCGTTTCGACCAGTCAGGAAGTGGACGTCATGGTGCTCGAAGTCGATCCCCAGAAACGCCGGATCAGCCTCGGTCTCAAGCAGTGCCACGACAATCCGTGGGATTCGTTTGCAGCCGATTTCCCGGTTGGCCAGGAAATCGAAGGAGAGGTCAAGAACATCACCGAATTCGGTCTGTTCGTCGGCCTTGCCGGAGACATCGACGGCATGGTGCATCTGTCCGACCTGTCGTGGGAGCTCGATGGCGAAGAAGCCGTCAAGCAGTACGAAAAAGGCCAGATGGTCAAAGCCCGCATTCTCGACGTCGATGTCGAGAAAGAGCGTATCAGCCTGGGCATCAAGCAGCTCTCCGACGATCCGTTCGCGTCCGTCATGGAAGGCATCACCAAGGGCAGCACCGTAACCTGCACGGTCACGGCCGTGAACGACGGTGGGCTTGAAGTGTCGGTCTCCGGCGGTCTGCCCGGCTTCATTCGTCGCGGCGACCTGTCGCGCGAACGCAGCGAGCAGCGTCCGGACCGGTATGCGGTGGGCGATCGCATCGACGCGCGCGTCACCAATATCGACAAGAAGGACCGCAAGCTCAGCCTGTCCGTCAAGGCCCACGAAATGGCCGAGGAAAAGCAGGCCATGGCCGAATACGGTTCGTCCGATTCGGGCGCCAGCCTTGGCGATATTCTCGGTGCGGCACTGACGCGTGCCCGCGAGGAAGGCGAGGAACCGGCAGCCGAAGCGGCGGCAACGCCCGCAGAGGAAGCGCCTCCTGCGGAGGAAAAGGCTGACGATGCCGGCGAAGGCGATCAGGAAAAGTCCTGATCGCCGATGTCCGGTAATCGGTCCGTCACAATGGTAATCGGAGCGTAGGCTCATGGCTTACGAATCCGATTACCTTGTCGACCGCCGCCGGCTCAAACGCCGGCTGACGTTCTGGCGGGTGGCCGCAGTCGTCGCCGTCATCGCGGCGGTGGCAGCGGCTTTCGGCCGTCTTGGCGATACCGTCGTCGGCGGCGATTTCATCGCACGGGTTTCCATCGAAGGGATCATCGTGCAGGACGACCGCCGCCTGCGGGTGCTCCGCGATCTTTCCGAGAACGAGGCCGTCAAAGCGGTCATCCTGCGGATCGACAGTCCCGGCGGCACCGTCGTCGGGGGCGAGACGCTCTATCGGGCGATCCTCGATCTCGGCGCGAAAAAACCCGTTGTCGCCGTGATGGACGGCGTTGCGGCATCGGCCGCCTATATGACGGCCATCGCCGCCGACCGCTTGTTCGCCCGCGAGGGGACCCTGACCGGCTCGATCGGCGTTATTTTGCAGACCACGGAAGTAACCAAGCTGCTCGAGATGATCGGCGTTTCGGCCCGGTCTTTCAAAAGCGGGTCGCTCAAGGCGGTGCCGTCGCCGGTTGAGCCCATCACCCCTGAAATCGCGACCGCCACCCAGGCCCTGATCGACGAAATGTACCGCATGTTCCGCGACATGGTGCTGGAACGGCGCAACATGAAGCCCGCCGATGCCTCAAGATTTTCCGACGGGCGTATCTTCACCGGCCGCCAGGCGCTCAGGAACGGATTGGTCGACCAGATCGGCGGCGAAGAGGAGGCGATCGCCTGGCTCGAAAGCGAAAAAGGCGTCCCCGCGGACCTGACGGTGCGCCGCGTAAAGATCGACCGGAATGTCGACGATCTGTTCGACCGGCTGGACTCTCTGGCGCGAAAAACGATTTTGTCTGAACGACTTACACTTGACGGGCTGATTTCCGTCTGGCACCCTCAACTGCGTTGATCGGGGTTTCCCGAGCGGCGCAGGCGCTCCGGCAGGCGGGTTCGAGGATCCATTTTCTACTGGCTGGAATGTTTAAGTAATAAGGCTCCGGAACGCGGAGGGGGACGCGATCAATGACGAAGTCCGAACTTATTCTGAAGCTTGCGGAGAGCAATCCGCATCTTTACCAGCGCGACGTAGAGCGCATCGTTTCGACAATCTTCGATGAAATTTCAACGGCGCTCGCGCGCGGCGACCGGGTGGAACTGCGCGGCTTCGGCGCGTTCTCGGTCAAGACCCGCGATGCCCGGACCGGTCGCAACCCGCGGACGGGTGAATCGGTGCGTGTCGCGAAGAAATTCGTACCGTTTTTCAAGTCCGGCAAGGATTTGCGCGATCGCCTGAACGACCGGAAGTAACCGTGTCCGCCGGGCGTCGTTTGCGGCGCGCTTCGGTTGCCTGCAGGCCGGATTTCGGCAGACCGGTTTTCGCGGATATTGCCTGGGACGCGCATTGCGGAAATACGGCACGGCTTTGGTCCTTCAGGGAAACATGACATGCGGCAATTCATAGGTATCGTCATATTCGTGCCGCTTGCTGTCGTGGTCGGCATATTCGCCGTCGAAAACCGCGCACCCCTCACCCTTGAAATCTGGCCATTGCCGGGCGTCCACCAGATGTGGGCCTCGGTATGGATTCTCGGCCTGCTCGCCGTCGGCACGGTCGTCGGTATGGTGATCGGCTGGATCGCCGGGACCGGCGCGCGCCGGCGGGCGCGCCGTGCCGAGCGGATGAACCGGACCCTGGAACGCCAGCTTGCGGAGCGCGATGCCAAACCGCCGCCAGCCCCGTCTTCATCCCCGTCTTCATCCCCGTCATTGTCCTACGATCCGTCTGCGACCGGCCGGGCTCCGACCGGGTCATTGCCGCCGCCCGCAGGTCGCCCGCCGCGCACCGCCGTGCTCGAAGATTGACCGCTCCGGCGACGCTCCGTGCCGTTTCCCGCGCCGACGTCGAAGCGCTGCTGGACTACCCGTCCCTGATCGACCGGCTTGAAGCCGCGTTCAGCGCCGATGTCACGGCGCCGCTGCGTCATCGTCATGACCTTCCCGGCAGCGACGGCGGCGGGTTGATGCTCATCAAGCCCGCATGGCGGCAGGGCGGCCCGGTTGCCGTCAAGATCGTCAATGTATTCCCGGACAATGCGCAACAGGGCCTTTCCGCGGTCCAGGGCACGGTTGTGCTGTTCGACGGCGATACCGGCGTGCCCTGCGCGGTTATCGACGGTCAGGCACTGACCAACCGCCGGACCGCCGCCGCATCGGCGCTGGCGGCGCGGTTTCTCGCGGTGCCCGGCGCGTCGGTGCATCTGGTCGTGGGGACCGGGCAGCTCGCTCCGGAACTTGTCCGCGCCCATGCAGCGATACGGCCGATCGAGCGGCATCTCGTCTGGGGACGGAGCCCGGAAAAGGCGGCCGCGCTGGCGGAACTGCTCCGGCGCGAAGGCCTGGCCGCGGAAGTCGCGGCGGATATCTCCGCCGCCGCAAGCGAGGCGGATATAATTTCCTGCGCGACGCTGTCGACCGCCCCTCTGGTGCTGGGGGACTGGCTGAAGCCCGGCGCCCATCTCGACCTGGTGGGCGGGTATCGTCCGGACATGCGCGAAACCGACGACGCGGCGATCCGGCTTTGCCGCATCTATGTCGATACAAGGGAAGGCGCCCTTGCCGAAGCCGGCGACCTGACCCAGCCGATGGAAGCCGGGCTGCTGACCGCGGACGGGATCGCAGGCGATCTAGCGCAACTCTGTGCCGGCAGCGTCGCCGGCCGCCGCTCCGACACGGAACGCACCCTGTTCAAGTCGGTCGGCACGGCGGTCGAAGACCTCGCGGCGGCCGAACTGGTCTGGGATCGGATGGCGAAATGATTTATTAAACCGCCATGACTGAATCCATGACAGAACCCATGACAGAACCCACGTCCGACATTTCGCCCATCGACCGCATTTTCTGCGCCGTGGATACCCCGAATCTCGACGATGCCGTGCTGCTGGCGGAGCTTCTCGCCGGGGAAGTCGGCGCCATCAAGCTCGGCAAGGAATTCTTTACCGCCCACGGTCCCGACGGCGTGCGAAAGATTGCCGCCTGCGGTCACAGGATTTTCCTCGATCTCAAGTACCACGATATCCCGAATACTGTCGCGGGCGCGATTCGTGCGGCGTCCCGGCTGAGCTGTGCGGTGCTGACGGTTCATGCCTCCGGTGGGCGGGCGATGCTCGAAGCCGCCCGCGATGCTGCCGCAGAGGCCGGGCCCGGACGTCCGAAAGTGGTGGCCGTTACCGTGCTGACCAGCCTCGACGACGGCGACCTGGCGGCGGTGGGGCAGGCCGGTCCGGCGGCGGACCAGGTTTTGCGGCTTGCCCGGCTTTCCGAATCCAGCGGGCTCGACGGGGTGGTGTGTTCGCCCCACGAAGTTGCGATGCTGCGCGCCGAGCTTGGCAATGCCTTTGCGCTGATCGTCCCCGGCGTGCGGCCGGACTGGGCGGGCGCCGACGACCAGAAACGTATCATGACCCCCGGCGAAGCCGTTTCCGCCGGCGCCGATCACCTGGTGATCGGACGCCCCATCACCAGATCCGACGATCCGGTCGGCGCGGCCCGGCGCATTGCGGACGAGATCGCGAACGCGGCGCCGTGACCGCCGAGGCCAAAATCTGCGGCGTCAGCGACCGGGCGGCGATCGACGCGTCCGTTGCCGGCGGTGCGCGGTATGTCGGGTTCGTGTTTTTTCCGCGCTCGCCCCGGCATGTATCGCCTGCCCGGGCGGGGGATCTGGCAGCGCTGCTGCCCGACAGTATCGTTCCCGTGGCGCTCGCGGTGGACCCCGACGATGCGCTGGTGGCGGAAATCGATGCGGTCGCGGGCATTTCGATGTTCCAGCTCCACGGTGCCGAGACGCCGGACCGCGTGGCGGAGATCGGCGCGCGCACCGGCAAGCGGGTCATGAAGGCGATCAAGGTGTCGGAAGCGGCCGATCTCGACGCGGCGAACGCCTATATCGATGTTGCGGATATGATCCTGTTCGACGCCAAGCCGCCCGCCGACATGACGAATGCGCTGCCCGGCGGCAATGCGGTGTCGTTCGACTGGACCATCCTGTCGGGGCGCAGCTGGCCGCTGCCGTGGATGCTGTCCGGCGGGCTCGATCCCGACAACGTCGCGGACGCGATCCGTATCTCCGGGGCGACCGCGGTCGATGTGTCGTCCGGTGTCGAAAGCGCCCCGGGGGTAAAGGACCCGACCCGTATTTCCGCCTTCCTGAAAGCGGTAAAACAGGCGCGATAAGCCCTGTGCCTGTGCCTTTCTGTGGTTTAAACATCGTCTCATGACCGATACACCCAATACCTACCGCGCCGGGCCCGACGAAGACGGCCATTTCGGCATTTACGGCGGCCGATATGTCGGCGAAACGCTGATGCCTTTGCTCAACGATGTCGAAGCGGCCTATGAATCCGCCAAGGCCGATCCGGCCTTCCAGGCCGAATTCGACAACCTGATGACGCATTATGTCGGACGGCCGAGCCCGCTCTATTTCGCGTCGCGGATGACCGAGCATTGCGGCGGCGCGAAAATCTATTTCAAGCGCGACGAGCTGAACCATACCGGCGCGCACAAGATCAACAATACGCTGGGCCAGGTTTTGCTGGCCCGCCGCATGGGCAAGACGCGGGTGATCGCCGAGACCGGGGCCGGCCAGCACGGCGTCGCCACCGCCACGGTTTGTGCGCTGTTCGGCATTCCCTGTGTCGTCTATATGGGCGCCGTCGATATCGAGCGGCAGAAACCGAACGTCTTCCGGATGAAACTGCTCGGCGCCGAGGTCGTGCCGGTCGAGACCGGATCGTCCACCCTGAAAGACGCGATGAACGGCGCGCTGCGCGACTGGGTCGCCCATGTCGACGACACGTTCTACGTCATCGGTACGGTGGCCGGGCCGCATCCTTATCCCGCCATGGTCCGCGACTTCCAGTCGGTGATCGGGATCGAGACGCGCGAACAGATCATGGCCGCCGAAGGCCGGCTGCCCGATACGCTGGTCGCCTGTATCGGCGGCGGATCGAACGCAATGGGCCTGTTCCATCCTTTTCTGGACGACGACGGCATCCGGATATTCGGGGTCGAAGCGGCCGGCGACGGGATCGACACGGACCGTCATGCGGCGTCGTTATCGCGCGGCAGGCCCGGCGTCCTCCACGGCAACCGCACCTATCTGCTGCAGGACGATGACGGCCAGATCATCGAAGCCCATTCGATTTCCGCCGGGCTGGACTATCCGGGGATCGGGCCGGAACATTCCTGGCTGCACGACAGCGGGCGGGTCGATTACGTGTCGGCGACCGATAGAGAGGCGCTGGACGCGTTTCAGCTGTGCAGCAGGCTCGAAGGCATCATCCCGGCGCTGGAACCGTCCCACGCGCTGGCGCATGTGCTGCGCATCGCCCCCGACCTGCCGTCGGATCATCTGATCGTCATGAATATGTGCGGCCGGGGCGACAAGGACGTGTTCTCGGTGGCGGATGCGCTGGGGGTGACGCTGTGAGCCGGCTGGCAGCGCGGTTCGCGGCGCTGAAGGCCGAGGGCAGGGGCGGTCTTGTCGCCTTCGTGACCGCGGGAGATCCGACCGCGGACCTGTCGTCGGAAATCCTGGCGGGTCTGCCGGCCGCCGGCGCCGATATTATCGAGCTCGGCATGCCGTTCACCGATCCGATGGCGGACGGTCCGGCGATCGAACTCGCCTCCGGGCGGGCGCTCAAGGGCGGCCAGAACATGGTGCGCACCCTGGCGATGGTGTCGGCGTTCCGCCGGACCGACAGCGACACGCCCATCGTGCTGATGGGGTATTACAATCCGATCTATGCCTACGGGTCCGAGAAATTCGCCGCCGATGCCGCCGCTGCCGGAGTGGACGGCCTGATCGTCGTGGACCTGCCGCCGGAAGAAGAAACCGAGTTGAGCGTGCCGGCCCGTGCGGCGGGGATCGATATCATCCGGCTGGTCGCGCCGACGACGACCGACGCGCGAATCGCCACCCTTGTCGAAAACGCCTCCGGATTCGTCTATTATGTCTCCGTGAGAGGCACAACCGGCACCAGTTCCGCGGCGGCGGGCGATATCGCATCGAATGTCGCACGGATCAGAAAACAGACCGATCTGCCCGTTGCCGTCGGATTCGGCATTCGCACGCCCGAACAGGCGGCGGACGTCGCGCAGGTGGCCGACGCCGCGGTTGTCGGCACCGCGATCGTCGAACAGGTGGCGGCTGCCCTGGGACCGGACGGCGCACCGTCGGGACAGGTCGTGGAGAATACGTTGGGTTATGTATCGAAACTGGCGGCATCGGTTCGTGTCGCGCGAAGGGGCGATGTCGGATGAACTGGCTGAATAACTACGTCCGCCCCAAGATCCAGTCGCTCGTCGGGGTCAAATCCGACGTGCCCGAAAACCTGTGGCTGCAATGCCCGTCCTGCGAACAGATGCTGTTCCACCGCGATCTCGAAGAGAACCTGAACGTCTGCAGCAATTGCGGTCATCACATGCGGCTGCCCGCCCGGAAACGGCTGGAAACGCTGTTCGACGACGGCGCGTTCCAGGAAATCGAGCTGCCGGACAACGTGGCCGATCCCCTCAAATTCCGCGACCGGAAGCGCTATTCCGACCGGCTGAAGGATTCGCGGAGCGCGACCGGGCGGACCGACGCCATTATCGTCGCCCATGGCGACATCGGCGGGCAGAAAACCGTTGTCGCGGTCTTCGATTTCGCCTTCATGGGCGGCTCCATGGGAATCGCCGTCGGGAACGGCATCCTGGCCGGAGCGCGGCTTGCCGTCCTCCAGGATGCGGCCTTTGTCGTCATCCCGTCATCGGGCGGCGCGCGCATGCAGGAAGGAATCCTGTCGCTGATGCAGATGCCGCGGACCACCATTGCCGTGCAGGAGGTCAAGGAAGCGGGGCTTCCCTATATCGTCATTCTCGGCGACCCGACCACCGGCGGCGTCACCGCGTCGTTCGCCATGCTCGGCGATATTGCGATGGCGGAGCCGGGATCGATTATCGGCTTTGCCGGGGCCCGCGTGATCGAAGAGACGATTCGCGAAAAGCTGCCCGAAGGGTTTCAGCGTTCGGAATACCTGCTGGAGCACGGCATGATCGACATGGTCGTCCCGCGTCACGACCTCAAAGACACGCTGGCCCGGGTGATCGACCTTCTGATGCGGAAATCGCCCGGCGCGGATATCGTTGCCCTCAAACCCGACACTGACGAGGCCGCGGCAAGCGGCAGCGATGACGGCGCAGACACCGCGTCGGACTGACGTTGTTCTTGAACGGCTGACCGCGCTTCATCCGAGGCTGATCGACCTCGGGCTTGAACGCACCGAACGCCTGCTTGATGATCTCGGCCATCCCGAACGGCAACTGCCGCCGGTCATTCACGTGGCGGGCACGAACGGCAAGGGCTCGACCATCGCGTTCATGCGGGCGATCGCAGAGGCCGCCGGGTTGTCGGTTCACACCTATACATCGCCGCACCTGGTCCGGTTCAACGAACGGATCGTGCTCAACGGCGCGGAGGTCGAAGAGGACGCGTTGCTCGTTCTCCTCGAGGAATGCGAGGCCGCAAATGACGGCCGTCCGGTAACGTTTTTCGAAATAACGACGGCCGCGGCGTTTCTCGCCTATGCGCGCGCGCCCGCGGATGTGCTGTTGCTGGAAACCGGGCTGGGCGGGCGGTTCGATTCCACCAATGTTGTCGACCGCCCCGCGGCCACGGTTATCACGCCGATTTCCGTCGATCACACCCAGTTTCTCGGCGATACCATCGAGCAGATCGCGTTCGAAAAGGCGGGGATTCTCAAACCCGGCGTGCCGTGCATTGTCGGCCCGCAGGTGGCGGAAGCGCTGCGGGTGATCGAGGACCGTGCGGCGGAAATCGGCGCGCCGCTGTCGATCGCGGGGATCGACTGGTTCGCCGCGCCGCAGGGCGGACGGGAAATTATCTATCGCGACGGGGACGGCGAAATCGCACTGCCCGCGCCGTCCCTCGGGGGCGCGCACCAGGTCGACAATGCCGGGGCGGCACTTGCGGCGCTGCGGTGCTGGAACGCGGCGGCTTTCGGACTGGAAGATTTCGCCGCCGGGCTTTCGGGCGCGTCCTGGCCGGGGCGGCTCCAGCGGCTGCGCGGCGGAGAACTGGCGGCGCTTCTGCCCGACGGCTGGGAGCTCTGGCTCGACGGCGGCCACAATCCCGCTGCCGGGGCGGCGCTGGCGGGAACCCTGGCCGATTGGCGGGACCGTCCCGTGGTGGCGGTCTGCGCGATGCTTGAAAACAAGGATGCGCCGGGCTTCCTGGCGCCCCTGGCGTCCGGGCTGACGCGGCTCGTCGCCATCGATCTGCCGGGAACGACCGCCGGCCATCCGCCGGACAGCATCGCGGCGACGGCGGCAGGCCTGGGCGTCGACAGCATTGTCGCGGCTTCGCTCGAAGCGGCGCTGCGCACTGTTTCCGGGCCGCCCGGCCGGGTGCTGATCTGCGGGTCGCTCTATCTCGCCGGGGAAGCGCTCGCCCTGGACGCCGGCTAGGGTCGGTACTCAATTAGGGGATTCCTGAATCGGGTTATTTGTGATTCAAA
>CAXBCP010000059.1:0-15313 GCA_963974055.1 uncultured Rhodospirillaceae bacterium | reverse complement strand
AAGGGGTGGCCGGGCATTCTGGAAAGTCGCAATTCAACCCCATGCACCCGAAGGGAGGGGGCGGGTCGGCGGGCGCGACGCCGCGCCCGGTCCCGGCGGCAGGTCCCGGCGGCAAGCCGTCCTGTCCTGTTACCGCGATGCCCGGTGTCCATATTGCCTGCTCCGTCTGCCGGGCCCACCCCGCCGGTTCACGCACAACGGTATGTCATGCGCGGTGCGGCCGGGGGTCCCGGAATTCGATTGACCGGTCAGGCTATCACGCAAAAGAACAAAAAGCGAACACAGGGGATGATTTTTTGGCGGGACCGCTGTGTTTTCAACCCGACACGCCGCGCCGCCTGCACCAACGCTGCCGTGACCTATTTATCGGGTCCTAAAATTCGCCGGAAGCGCATGATTTCACGATGCCGCGCAGCCAGCCAAGCGCATCGTCCGCATCGCTTCTATGGTGCCAAACCGCGCTCATCGTGACGATCTTGCTTGCCAACGGAGAGCGCAGCTCAACCAGATTGCGGACCCGGACCATTCGCCTGGCCAGCGATGCGGGAACGATGGCGACGAAATCTGAACCGTCCAGGAAGTCCGGAAGCGCCAGAAAATGGGGAACGATAAGCGGTATCCGGGGCTCCAGATTCATCGAAGCGAAGCCATCGCGAACGGCAACGGCATCGAACATCTCGGATTGCCGGACAAGCCCGCGCTCGGACACGACGCTTTCGTCCGTTTCCCCTTCCACGCTGCCAAGCGACACGACAGCCAGCGGATAGAGTGCAAGTTGCTCTATCGTAGGCTCCGTATGCGCGAGGGGGTGCGTATCGGAAACGATCAGCGTATCCCGGTCGCGAAACAGCGGCTCCACACCTAACCTCTTGGGAACGCTTTCAAATACCGCGATGGCAAGATCGATATGTCCATGGTCGATCTGCTTGACCAGGTCAATTCGGGTGCTTGGCCGAACAACGACGTTCAGGTTCGGCGCCAGCTCACTGACACGTCGGATGACATCGGGCAATAAAACGGCGGTGACATGATCGTTCGCCGCAACGGTCAGTGTGCGGTTCGACGTCGCGGGAACGAATTTCGATGTCGAAACCGCAAGCCGGATATGCAGGAGCGCCTCGCGCGCGTGGACATACATCGCCTCTGCGCGAAGCGTCGGACGCATGCCGTCGGCAGTACGCACAAAAAGATCGTCTTCGAACTGTTCGCGCATTTTGGCAAGCGCATGGCTGACCGCCGATGCCGTGACGCCGAGTTGCGCCGCCGCGCCGACGACCGATTTTTCCTGCATCAGAGCGTCGAATATCCGAAGGAAGTTCAGGTCCAGCGTATTTCGGAGAATATCCATTTCGAGGGTCTTCAGGTCATCCTAATCGGCGGGCGCCGCGATGTCGTAGGAAATCCGGCCCGCGGGCAGGAAGAACAACGATATCACCGCGCCGTCCCTGACTTCCGGGTAGTGGTGGCTTCCGGGGGCGGGGGAAGTCCATCCGCCGGCGCACCAGCCGTTGGGACCGTTCATCACAGCGCCGGGCGTAACCGGCGTAATAAGGTTGATTTCGCCATAGGGGTGGGCGTGGTAATCGCCGCGAAAGACCGGACCGCTTTCCATGTAGACAACCGTGATCGAGAAATAAAACGTCTCGGCGCACGGGTTCAGCAGACGGCCGCGGCGATAATGCGGTCCTTCGATCTCTTCCGTCGCGGCCCATCCCTCATTGACGCCGTCGATGACGAGGCCGGACAGGGATTCGAATGTTTCGCTGCCGGGGCCGAAGCGATCGTTCAGGCTGTCTTCAAGCTCGGTTCCCGGGGTTTTGTTTTTCAGTCCCTCGAGAAATTCTATGCTCCTGGCGATCAAGAGGTCTTTTTTTTCCATCGTATCATTCCTCGTTTGAGTTGTTTTGTCCGGCAGGGGACTGCCCGGGATCCGGATCGTGAAGCGTGTCCGCCGCATCCGCGAATACGGCGAAATCCGCCGGGCCGCGCCGGCCCTGCACCCCGCGGCCGGCATTCGCCGCCTCGTCCGCATAGCCGAGCGACATGCCGCATACGACCGTCTCGACATCGTCGAGCGGAAGGTGCTGGCGGATCACCCTGTGAAATCTTGAAAACGTCTCCTGTGGGCAGGTTTCGAGCGCGTGAACCCGCGCGGCCAGCATAACGGTCTGGATGAACATGCCGAGGTCGAGCCAGCTGCCTTTTTCCAGCCGCCGGTCGATGGTGAAGATCATGCCGACCGGCGCACCGAAAAAGTCGTAGTTTTTCGCCGTTTGCCGTTGCCGCGCTGCGAGGTCCGCCTGCGCAATGCCGAGGCCGCCATAGAACACTGCACCGAATTCCCTGCGGCGCTGCAGATAGGGCTCGGGAAGCGGGTCGGTATAATAGCTGTATTCGGAAACGTGCCGGTGCGGTTCTTCGCGGAGCGCAGCATGGATTGCCCCGGACAACGCATTTTTGGCGCCGCCCGTGACGACATAGACCCGCCAGGGCTGGATGTTGGCGCCGCTTGGCGCGGTCGCGGCCAGTTCCAGAATGTCGTGCAGAACCGCCTCCGGAACTTCCTTGTCAGCGAAGAATCGGTTTGCGAACCGTCCCCGTATCGCGTCGCGCATGGATGATGTTTCCGCCGGGTCGATTGACATCGCCTTTTCCTGGATTCCGTTTCCGGGTTTCTGCCATCGTCGATCGGATCACATCAGCACTGCGCCGGCACTGAGTAAAGTGATATTAAATCACCATTATACTGAATTTTATTCATGTAGGCTCGATGCAGCCGCGCCCGTCTACCGGTTCACGCGCGACGGCGACCCCGGAGGTATGCCCCGCTCAACCGGCCTGCTGGAAAAGCCGGTCAATCCGTATAAAAACCCGCCTTTGCGGGAAGGGCGGCGGGGAAGAACTGCCCTCGTCCACCCGCCGCCGGCCGCAGCGCGGGTGCCGGGCGTCGGGTCTCGAAGCGGACCGAATGTGGATGAGAACGGTCCGGGAAAGGCGCTAATGAAAATGCAGGTATCCCGAGCGGCTCACCTCTGGCGGGCTGCTTATATAACGTAGTGCTGGCCCTTTTGGATTAGTGTCCGACCGTTAGGGCGTCACGCATTTGAATATGACTTGGTTACTTTGCGGCGTCCACATCTGTACTCCGCTCGCGCTCGTGTTTTGGACTTCGGCACGACGGCGTTGAGATGCACAGAACGCTCCGGCTGCCTTGATGCTCCGGGCAAGCAACTCTGCATCGCTATAAAAGCCGCCGCGGGCGCCGAGACCTATCATGTAGGTGTCTTTGCCTGTCGATACCGGCTCGGTCATCCTGACGCATCCGATCAGGGACATTGCTCCGACTACAATACATAACAGCTGTTTTGTTCTTGCCGTGCGCATCCTGCCGAATGGGTTATTATGGCTTTTCGCTCTCAAAGCTAAAATCCCTCCCTATCAGATCACCGGCCCGATCCTGGCATCGGAGATTAATGTTCGACAATTCTGATCAGAAACTTCCATGGACGAAAGCTTAAAACGGCCCCCGAAGCCACGAAATGCTTTAGGGAAGTCACGCGTAGGAACTCGGCTTTTATTTCCAGTAGTTGAGAAATGCCCCCCTAATCCAGGTTCGCCTTCCACCGGTCGGTCAGGCGGAACACGGTGAAGGCGGTCGTCCAGCCGACCATCAGCAGGCCGATCAGCGCTTCGAAGCCGCAGATCGTGCGCAGGTGGCCGGTGGGCACGATCTCGCCGTAACCGAGTGTCGTGTAGTTCACCAGCGAGATATACAGGTAATCCCGCGCGCTGCTATCGTGCGCGCCGCCGCCGGTGATCCAGATATCGCGTTGCCCGGTCAGGCTGTTACGAAAAAGCACAGAAATCGTATATCGGGGGCCGTTTTTCCCGCGGGGCGGCTTTTGCGCCGGTGAGCGGACATTCCGCATTCACTTGCGAACCGTCGGAAATTTTAACAAATCGTCTTTTCCGGCGGTTCGCTCCGCGATCGTGGAAAAAGCATTGATATTCAGTAGCTTGCTATCGAATAGCGATCGGTAACGCCGTCTGCTTTGCAATCGGTATGTCGGGAATATTTACACCGAACAAAAACCCGACGGCGCAACTTCTGACCGCTGCGATTGGCCGGAAGCCCCATAAACCCTGAATTTCTGCGCTATTGTGCCCTGTTGTGCCAATTTTACGATGCGCGTTTCTCCGGTTGGCACGCATTTTGCTTGTTCTTAACCAACAAGGCGGTTGCGGCGTTAAGCGCTGTAGTAGCGCCAGTTTAGAACGGGAGTACAATAGTATGTTCAGAAAAACACTCGCTGGTCTTGCCATGGCGACCCTCCTCGCGGCAGGCAGTGCATCGGCAACGCCTTTCACCACAACTTCGTTAACCAATGGCGGCCAGGCCCTGCCGGGTGGCGTGACCGAAATCGGTGGTATCGTTCTCGACATGGTCGGCACGAACAACGTCCGGGTCGTATCGCAACTTTCTGCATCATCCCTGTTTTCCGGATTTTCGGGAGCGAATCCCTTCGCAATCGGTACGCAGACCGGTTTCACCGCCGGGGTACTTGCCGCGCTCGGCGGCGGATTGCAGGAACTGGCAATCCGTATCACGCTTTACGATGGCGACACCGCCGCCGGAAACTTCGACGACGGCGAGAACGTGCTGCTGGTCAACAATGTCGCAATCGGCAACTTCAGCGCCGTACAAACCCAGACGACGAGTGCCGACGGGCTGACAGCGAGTGGCGCCCTGCATAACGGATTCGGAGACAACGTGCTCGATACGGGTTTCTTCTATACGAATGACGCGACGACTCTCGCGAATGTCTATAGCAGTCTGGTGTCCACGGAACAGGCGATTTATCAACTCAACGACGTCGACCCTAGCGACAACTTCTTTGACTTCACGCAAGGTCTCGATGGATCCCTGGTCGATGTCGGCGCTGGCCCGGAGGTCGTGGTTCCGGAACCCGGCATGGCGATCATTTTCGGTCTCGGCATCGCCGGTCTCGGCTTTGCCCGGCGGAAACGGATAATCTGATCCGGAAACGAAATACCGGCGAGGTAAAACGGCGGTCCTTCGGGGCCGCCGTTTTCTGTTGTGGAGCGCCCGCAACGGGTCAAAAGCCGCCGCCCGGCACGCCTCTGCCCGCAGTCCCCTTTCGCGGGGGTGAAGCGGGTTTCCGAACCGCCCAGCGCCCCCCTAATCCAGGTTCGCCTTCCACCGGTCGGTCAGGCGGAACACGGTGAAGGCGGTCGTCCAGCCGACCATCAGCAGGCCGATCAGCGCTTCGAAGCCGCAGATCGTGCGCAGGTGGCCGGTGGGCACGATCTCGCCGTAACCGAGTGTCGTGTAGTTCACCAGCGAGATATACAGGTAATCCCGCGCGCTGCCGTCAAAGGCGCCCGCCAGGGTGCCGAGCTCGAGCACTTCCGTCGCGACATACAGCCCGCCGGCGAATATCCACACTTCGAGCGAATGCGCCGCGAACAGCGTGAACAGGCCCGTCAGCAGCGTCAGCCGGGTCGGCCAGTGGATCATCCGGTCGAGCCTGGTCAGCCATGTCATGGTTTCGAAATGCACGAGAATGACGATCGCGCTGACGATAACGGTAATCGCGGTGGCGGCGAGCATGTATGTCCCCCGGAAATCCTTCGGGCCGATAACGACCCTGTCCGGAACCCTATCCGGCGGACGGCCGAATCATAAAGCCCGTTTGCCGTCCCGATTCCGGCGGGGCGGCATTGCGCGGGGCCTCGACACGGCGCGTGCAAGCGCATATCAAATTCCCATGACGACCGAACCTTTCATACACCGGCACGGCCTGTGGTCGGATACCCAGATTTTCCGGGCGGCGGAGGTGATGCGCCAGGCCGATGCCGAGGAGCTTCACCTGATCCGGCTGGCCTGGGCCGATCCCCACGGCGCGGCGCGGGCAAAGGCGGTGACGCCGGCCGCGTTCCGCGACGCGATGAGTAACGGCTACAACATCAACGTCGCGACGTCGACGCTGGACGGCGCCGGCGGGCGGGTGTTTTCGTCCTTCGTGCGCGGTGGCGGGATGGACCTCGACGAGATGACCGGCTCGCCCAACCTGGTGATCGTGCCCGATCCGGCCACGTTTCGCGTGCTGCCCTGGGCGCCCGGCGTCGGCTGGATCCTGTGCGACGAATATTTCCGCGACGGCACGCCGTTTCATTTCTCGTCGCGCCACCTGCTGCGCAAACAGGTCGCGCGGCTGGCGGACAAGGGCCTGCGCCAGATCGTCGGGCTCGAGGTCGAATGGTATCTCGCGCACCTGGTGCAGGACCGTCTGACGCCCGAAAACACCGGCATTCCCGGCAGGCGGGGCAGGCCCCTGCAGACCGCGCCGCTGGAGCCGGGATATTCCTATCATTCGGAAACCAATCTCGACCTGATGCAGCCGATCCTCAGCGAGCTGGCCCATGCCTATACCGAAACCGGCCTGCCGCTGCGCTCGGTCGAGAACGAATACGGCCCGGGCCAGGTCGAATGCACGTTCGACGCCGGCGGCGCGCTGCAGGCGGCCGACGATTACGTGCTGTTCCGCACGGCGACGCGCCAGGTCTGCCGTCGCCACGGCTATTTCGCGACCTTCATGTGCCGGCCCGGCCTTGCCGGGCATTTCACCAGCGGCTGGCACCTGCACCAGTCCCTGGTCGATGCCGGGACCGGCGAAAACCGGATGGCGCCGGATACGGAATCGGACGCGCTGTCGGACATGGGGTCGGCATATCTCGCGGGACTGCTCGACCATGCGGTCGCGGCCACGGTGTTTGCGTCGCCGACCGTCAACGGTTTCCGGCGGTTCCAGCCCAATTCGCTGGCGCCCAACCGGGTCACCTGGGGCACCGACCACCGCGGCGCGCTGATGCGGGTGATTTCCGGGCCCGGCGATCCGGCATCGCGGATCGAAAACCGGGCCGGGGAGCCGGCGGCCAATCCCTACCTGTTTATCGCGTCGCAGATCGCCGCGGGACTGGACGGCATCGAGCGCGATCTTGCCCTGCAACCGGCCGACGATGCGCCCTACGAGTCCGCGAACGCGCTTCTGCCCGGCAGTCTCGGCGCGGGTCTCGACGCGCTGGCGGCGAGTTCGCTGTTCCGCGACCGGTTCGGGGAGACGTTCATGGATTATTATCTGGCGCTCAAACACGCGGAACTGGATCGGTTCCGGCAATATTGCGATGATAACGCCATCGGCGGCGACAATACCGACGTGACCGCCTGGGAGCAGGACGAGTATTACGACTTTTTCTGAGCCCCCGTTGGACTGCAGATATCAGCGAGGCTGACCGAGATGGATGGACTGACCCCGACACCGCCCGCCCGGCTCGACGGGTACGATTTCGACTACCTGATCCAGGAAGACCGGGTTCACCGCCATATCTACACCGAAGAGCCGATCTTCAGGGCCGAGATGAACCGGGTGTTCGGCGCGGTGTGGGTGTATCTGGGGCATGAAAGCCAGATTCCGAACAACGACGATTTCGTGCAGACGAAACTGGGCCTGCGGCCGATCGTGCTGGTGCGCGATTCGGCGGGCAAATTCCGCGCCCTGTACAATCGCTGCACCCACCGGGGATCGACGATCTGCCGCCAGGAATCCGGCTCCGCGAAGGCGTTCCAGTGTCCCTATCACGGCTGGACGTTTCTGAATTCGGGCGAAATCCGCGGCGTGCCGTGGCCCGAAGGCTATGCCGACGATTTTTCGGATTCGAAATTCAACCTGGCGCAGGTGCCGCGGGTCGACAGCTACAAGGGGTTCATCTTCGGCACCCTGAACATGGACGCGCCGCCGCTGCTCGACTATCTCGGCCCGGTGGCCGTGCCGCTGGCCGAATGGGTCGACCGCCATCCCGGCGGCAAGGTCAGCCTGTGCAACGCCAACCGGCTGAAGCTGCACGGCAACTGGAAGCTGGTCTACGACAATTCCGCCGACGGCTATCACGTGGTGTTTTCGCACCGCTCGCTGCTGGCGATGGAAAACCGCCTCGCCGATGTCGAGGACAAGGGCATGACCTTCTACAAGGAAAGCCCGGATACCGCGCCGATGTATGTCTATTATTTCGGCAACGGCCATCACTTCAAGGACAAGCGCGGCAATGTGGAACGCGGCACGCCCGGCGCGCTGTGGGCGATCGAGGGCGTCGCGCCCGGCATGGAATTTTTCGAGGACAAGCTGCGCCGCGACCATCCGGCGCGGGCCGACGAATTTCTCGATCTCGCGGCGTCCGAGCCGATGAACATCAACGTGTTTCCCAATCTGCATATCCTCGGCAACCACATCCAGGTGGTGCAGCCGATCTCGGTGACGGAAACCGACACGACCTGGTGGGGGACCGCCGTGGTCGACGACGACAACGTGCTCGACGGCGCCGTGGACGATATCAACGCGATCCGCATGCGCACCCAGGAAGGGTTCCCGAATTTCGGCGAAGTCGACGACATCGTGAATTTCGAGCAGATCCAGGTCGGCCTGCGGGCGGAAGAGGACGAATGGGCCTATACCCATCGCGGGCTGGGGCTGCCCGACCGGTTCGTCGTGGACGATGCCGGCACGATCCGCGGCCCGGCCACGGACGAGGTCTTCCTGCGGGAGTATTTCAAGGAATACCGGCGCCTGATGACGACCGAGCCGAATATCCGGATCGCCCGCGATGTCTGAGGACCGGGCCGTGAAGACCGATCCGTCGCGCAGTTCGTTCTATATCGACGACGATTACTATGCCGCCCTGGCGGCCGATTTCGCCGGCTGGCAGCGCGACGATGCCGAGATTGCCGATATGGGCCTGCGCGATTCCTGCCGCCGGTTCCTCGAGCGCGAAGCCCGGCTGCTGGACGATGGGCGCAGCGACGACTGGCTCGGCCTGTTCGCGCCGGAATGCCTGTACTGGGTGCCGGCGGCCGTCGGCGGCGGCGATCCGCGCCGCGAAGTGGCGATTGCCTTTGACGACCGCCGCCGTCTCGAAGACCGGGTGTTCCGCCTCGCCAGCCCCTGGGCCTGGTCGCAGCAGCCGGCATCGCGCACCAGCCGGATCGTGGCCAATGTCGCCGTGTTCGCGACCGGCGACGACGATATCGTCATGACGCGTGCGAGTTTCCAGATCAGCGAATTCCACGCCGGCGACTACCGCACCTGGGCCGGATGGTACGGGCACCGCCTGCGCCGCGCCGGCGACGGCTGGGAAATCCTGGTCAAGCAGGTCAACCTGATCGATTGCGACCGCAACCTGCGGAACCCCAGTATCACGCTGTAGCGCATTCAGCCCCGGCGTGGCGGTGTCCCGGTCTGCGTTACTTCAGGGCGCCGGAATCGGCGATCTCCGGCGTTCCCCGTTCCGCCCGTATCTCTCCGGCGGCCTGGCGCAGGATCGATACCGAAGACTTGATGAAAAGCCCGGCCATCAGGGCGGCGACGACGAGATCGGGCCAGCCCGACGCGGTGGCCCACACGGCCGCGGAGGCGATGAGGACGCCGATATTGCCGATGGCGTCGTTTCGGCTGCACAGCCAGACCGACCGGACATTCGCGTCGCCGTCGCGGAACCTCATCAGAATCAACACGCTTATCAGGTTGGCGGCCAGTGCGAGGAAGCCGACGGTTCCCATGATTTCAGCGCGCGGCGGCTGCAGGATCAGAACCTGATAGGCCGTCAGTCCGAGTACGGCGATTCCCATCACCAGCAGCGAGGCGCCCTTGAACACGGCGGCGCGGGCGCGCCATAACAGCGGCCGCCCGATGACCGCCAGGCTGAGGGCATAGGTGGCCGTGTCGCCCGCGAAATCGAGCGCGTCGGCCTTGAGGGATTGCGAGCCGGCCGCGACCCCGGCGGTCATCTCGACGCAGAACATGACGGCGTTGATCGCGATGACCCACCACAGGGCACGACGAAAGCCGCGCGATGCGCCGTCGAAATTCCGCTCGGATTCGCAGCAACTGCTCATTGGCGCAGTATAGGGCAGGGGAACGGGCAGGGGAAACAGGCGGCCTGAACAGGGCAGAGCGGGACGGGTATTAAACCCGCCCCGCTCATTCTGTTTTCCGGTCTCCGCTATTTCAGCGCATCGATATCGGCGATCACCTGGGCCGGATGGTCGGCGGGCGTTACCGCGTCATAGGCCACGGCGATGTTGCCGTCCGGTCCGATCAGTACCGATTTCCGCGGCGAGCGCGGACTGTCGGGTTCGGACACGCCGTAGGCGACGGACATGGCGCCGTCCGCATCGCTCAGCAGGTCGTAGGGAAACGAGAATTTGTCGCGGAAAGCACCGTTATCGGCGGTGCTGTCGTAGCTGATGCCGACAATCGCGGCATTTCTGTCTTCAAAGTCCTGGATTCGATCACGGAACCCGTTGCCTTCGATCGTTCAGCCGGGGGTGTCGGCTTTGGGGTACCACCAGAGCAGGACGTAACGGCCGGTGAAATCGTCTTTCTTCACCGTGTTGCCGTCCTGGTTCGGGAGGCTGAAATCTGGCGCCACGGCGCCGGCGGCAATCAGTGCCATTCAGGTTTCTCCATTGGTTTCGGTTGACGGCGAAAGTCTAGCACCTGTGCGGCGAATCCGTCAGCAGCCAGAACCGCACAAAAAAACCCCGGTGACGGGCACCGGGGTTTTCAGGATTTTCGTAACGCGTACTAGACGAAATCGGGCTCGCTGCGTTTCCGGCAGCGAAGGCACAGGCGGTTGTGCCATCCTTCGCTCGCAAAATTTTCACCGCAGGACATGCATTTGCGGTCGGTCGGCAGGTCGTGGGCGGCGCGATGCTCCAGGACCAGTTCTTCAGCTTCCGATGAACCAGTGTTCGATTCGCTCATTTAAAGGCTCCCTCTTTGCGTCTCAGGTTGTAGGTCTCGTATTCAGGTCGTCGGTTGTCCCTGCCGCATTCGGGCGGCTTGTCTGGATGTGTCGGAGCGATGGCGTGGCCCGGCAATGCCTGCATTTCGGAAATATTTTTCATTTGCCGGCGTCCAGAACGGACGGCCCGGCCGGTGTGGCATTGTCTTCCCTCTATGTCCCATCTTCCGGATTTTCCGCTGGAAAAGTAATTCCCGGCGGAAACCCGTCCCCTTGAAGGTCCCCCGATTTTTCGGGTGAACCGACAGGACGCAGGATATCACGGGATTCACTTTTGGCGGTAATGAATCCGTATATTTTTTTGAATTTTAACCACTTTTGGATGGCCTGAACGGCGGATCCGTTGATTCCCGGGCGATTCCGTCGTTGCATCCGGCCCCGGCCCGTTAAGACCGCGCCGCGCCCGGAAAGCCGCGAACGCGCCCGGCGTCGCGGCCCCCCGGGCGGGGGCGTCAGAAGGTCTGCGAACCCGGTATGGCGGCGATGGCGACCGTCGCGACTTCGCGGTCCTGTTCGCCGGTGCCGGACCCGACCCCGACGCCGCCGATGCACTGGCCGTCGACGATGATCGGCAGTCCGCCGGGCAGGTTGATCCGCTGGCCGTCGGTGCCGAGGGCGAGCTTGATATCGATACCTTCTTCGAGACCGCCGGACGGCTGGCCGTAACAGGCGGCCGTCCTGGCCTTGCGGAGCGCGGTTTCCAGCGACATGTGGAACGCCCCGTCCATCCGCACGAAAGCGAGCAGGTGCCCGCCGCTATCGACGACGGAGATGCATTGCGGCTGGCCCATATCGGCGGCCTTGGCGATGCCGGCATTGAGGGCGGCAAGCGCGCCTTCGTGGGTCAGTTTCAGCGAAGCGGTCGTTTCGGCCATATGGATTCTCCTCGGTGCGGGTTTCCGGGAGTTTTTCAGGTAAGCCGGCACGGCGCAAGATCGCGCGCCGGAATTGCGGGCATAAAGCCGGCGGCCGCCGCGCCGGGTCAGCCGTTGCCGCGTTCGAGGGTATGTATCTCGGCGCCTGCCGCGATCTCGTCGGCATCCGCGCCTTCGCCGAGTTCGATCTGTTCGATCTTCTGGCCGCGGCTGGTGACCTTGCCGGTCGAGATGCTGATCTCGCCGATATCCTTTTCGGCCTGTTTGAAATGTTTCTGCAGGTTGCCGACGCGCTCGTCGATGCGCTCCACGTCGACCAGCATCTTGCGCACTTCGGTCTGGATCACGCTGGCCTGTTCCTGCATCGAGGCGTCCTTGAGCACCGCGCGGATGGTGTTCAGGGTCGCCATCAGGGTGGTGGGCGACACGATCCATACCCGCGCCCGGTGGGATTTTTCGACCGTCGCGGGATGGTTGGCATAGAGCTCCGCATAGACCGCTTCCGACGGCAGGAACATCAGCGCGGATTCCGCTGTCTCGCCCGGAATGATATAGCGGTCGGCAATATCGCGGACATGTTTCAGCACGTCCGCCGCAAAGGCGCGGGAATGCTGGGCCTTCGCCGTATCGTCATTCGCATTCCGCAACGCGTGATAGCTCTCCAGCGGAAATTTCGCATCGACGGCAATGGCGCCCGGCGGGTTGGGCAGCATCAGCACGCAGTCGGCGCGCTTGCCGTTGCCCAGGGTTTTCTGGAATTCATAGGCCGAGGGCGGCAGCGCCGATTTCACCAGGTCCTGCAGCTGGACCTCGCCGAACGCGCCGCGGGCATGGCGGTTCGACAGCACGTCCTGAAGCTGGACGACCTGCTCCGACAGGCCGGTGATGTTCTTCTGCGCGACGTCGATGACGGCAAGCCGTTCCTGCAGCTTGGTCATCGTCTCGGAGGATTTGACGCTCGACTGCTGCAGCGAATCGCCGACCTTCTTGGTCACGTCGGCGAGCCGCGCTTCGAGCGTCTTGGTGATCGCGATTTCCTGGTTCTGCAGGCGCTCCGACAGGGCCTTCTGGCTGGCCGCGTCGGCCTCGGCGATCTGCGACAGCCGGCCGACGAGTTCGGCCTGGGACGCGGCAAGCCGCTCGGTGGTGCGCGCAATTTCTTCTGCGCTGTTCCGGGCATCCTTCGCGCCATTGCCGCGGGTGAGCGCAAAGGCGGCGACCGCCAGGGACACCGCCGCGATAATCAGAGCTATAATTGTCACAGGTTCCATGACTGGAACATACCACGAACTTCGGCGAATCGCGCGGGTCGGCGCGGCGGCGCCGTGCGGTTTCGTGCCCCGGCCCGGTCCCGGCCCGGACCCGGATCTGCGCGCCGACTTGACCCTGCGGGCGCAAGCGAATACCTAACGCCTTCCGATATAGAGGTATTTCGATCCGATGGCCCTGTTGCCGATCATCACAGCCCCGGACCCGCGACTGAAATCGGTCGCGGCGCGTGTCGACGCCGTGGACGACGATATCCGCCGCCTGATGGACGACATGCTCGAAACCATGTACGCCGCGCCCGGCGTCGGTCTCGCGGCGCCGCAGGTCGGGGTGCTGAAACGCGTCATCGTCGCCGATGTCGCGCGGTCGGGCGAGCCGCCGCAGCCGATGCGCATGGCAAACCCCGAAATCCTCGAAGCGTCGGACGAACGCTCGGCCTTCGAGGAAGGCTGTTTGTCGCTGCCCGAGCATTTTGCCGAGGTAAAGCGCCCCGAGCGTGTCCGGGTGCGCTACCTGGATCATGAAAACGAGATTCGCGAACGCGACATGGACGGGTTTCTCGCCACCTGTATCCAGCATGAAATGGATCATCTCGACGGCGTTCTGTTTGTCGATCACATATCCGGTCTCAAGCGGGGCATGATCCTGCGCAAGCTGACCAAGCTGAAAAAGCAAGACGCCGTGGCCGGCGCGTGAACGGGGTGCCATGCGGCTGATTTTCATGGGGACGCCGGATTTCGCGGTGCCCGCGCTCGCCGCCCTGATCGATGCCGGGCACGACGTCGTGTGCGTCTA
Organism: uncultured Rhodospirillaceae bacterium; assembly: GCA_963974055.1. Classification (GTDB taxonomy): domain Bacteria; phylum Pseudomonadota; class Alphaproteobacteria; order MPNO01; family UBA830; genus CAXBCP01. The sequence continues at coordinate 1,496 of CAXBCP010000059.1, read as the reverse complement.
TTCCCAGCCGCCGCGTCCGGCGGGCCGCGGCCAGCGCGAACAGCCGTCGCCGGTCCAGGCTTTCGCCGAATCCAGGGGGCTCCCGGTCCGCTATCCCGCAAGCCTGAAGACCGCCGACGCCCAGGCGGATTTTTCGGCGCTGGATGCCGATGTCGCCGTCGTGGCGGCCTACGGGCTGATCCTGCCGAAGGCGGTGCTCGACGCCCCGCGGCTCGGCTGCATCAACATTCATGCGTCCCTGCTGCCGCGCTGGCGCGGCGCCGCGCCGATCCAGCGGGCGATCCTGGCCGGCGATACCGAAACCGGCATTACCGTCATGCAGATGGACGAAGGGCTGGATACCGGGCCGATGCTGGCGACCGGCGCCCTGCCGATCGGGCCGGAGACAACGGCGTCGGACCTGCACGATGCGCTGGCCGAACTGGGCGGCGAGATGATCGTGCGCGTTCTTGCCGGCGAAATACCGGACGCGGAGCCGCAACCCGCCGAGGGTGCGACCTATGCGCCGAAGCTGGACCGCGCCGAAGGCCGGCTCGACTGGTCGGAAGAGGCCGCCGCGCTCGATCTGAAAGTCCGTGCCCTGAACCCGTGGCCCGGCGTCTGGTGCGAACATGACGGCGCGCGGATGCGGGTCCTGGCGGCGACACCGGTGGACGGCGACGGCGCGCCGGGAACCGTGATTGCCGCCCCGCTGACGGTCGCCTGCGGCAAGGGGGCGCTGCGGCTGGACCGCGTGCAGCGGGCCGGCAAGTCGGCCATGTCGGCGGCGGATTTTATCCGGGGCAACAAGGTGCTGCCGGGAACCGTTCTGCAATGACCCGCTGGCGGGTCACCATCGAATATGACGGCGGAGACTATGTCGGCTGGCAGCGCCAGGATAACGGCCCGTCGATCCAGCAGGCGATCGAAGAGGCGGTGTACGCGTTCTGCGGCGAAACGGTGCGCGTCTTCGGCGCCGGGCGGACCGATGCCGGGGTGCATGCCCTGGGGCAGGTCGCCCATATCGACATCGACCGGCCGACAACGGCGGATACCGTGCGCGACGCGCTGAACGCGTATCTGCGCGAACAGCCGATCTCTGTCCTCGCGGCGGCGGCGGCGCCGGACGGGTTTCACGCCCGGATATCGGCGCGGGAACGGGTCTATCTGTACCGTATTCTCAACCGCCGCCCGCCGCCCGCGGTGGATGCGGGGCGGGTCTGGCACGTGCCGTGGTCGCTCGATGCCGAGGCCATGCACGATGCGGCGCAGCTTCTCGTCGGCACCCATGACTTCACGAGCTTCAGGGCCGCGGTGTGTCAGGCCAGGTCGCCGGTCAAAACCCTTGATGTGCTCGATATCCGCCAGGCCGGGGAAGAAATCCACGTCCATGCGCGGGGACGGTCGTTCCTGCATCACCAGGTGCGCAATATCGTCGGCACGCTGGAGCGGGTCGGCGTCGGAAGATGGACGGCGAACGACGTATCGGCCGCCCTCGCGGCGCGCGACCGGGCCGC
>CAXBCP010000058.1:0-15389 GCA_963974055.1 uncultured Rhodospirillaceae bacterium | reverse complement strand
GATCATCCCGGGAGATCATCCCGGGACAAGCGCCGTTTCGCCTTGCCGCCTTGTCCGGGCCCGTCTAGGGTGCCGCCGTCGATGACACCGGGAACGGGGAAGGGCGGACACGCCCGAGCCCCGGCTGCCCCCGCAACTGTGAACGGCGAGCCCGTCCCGCACTGGCCACGGCGGATAAATCCGCTGGAAGGCCGGGACAAGGTTCCGACCCGTAAGCCAGGAGACCGGACGTCGACCGTATCGTCAAACCGCGGGCCGGGGTGCGTTCCGCGAACGGCAACAGGCGATGCGTGTTTTTATGTTCCGCGGAGGAGGCGGACAGAACATGGCTATTGCCCGAAAAATACCCGCAACCGTGGTGACCGGTTTTCTCGGCGCCGGCAAGACGACGATGATCCGCAACCTGATCGAACAGGCCAACGGCAAGAAGCTGGCGCTGGTGATCAACGAATTCGGCGATCTCGCCGTCGACGGCGAACTGCTCAAGGGCTGCGGCAACCCGGATTGCACCGACGAAGACATCTTCGAGCTTGCCAATGGCTGCATCTGTTGCACGGTGGCGGACGATTTCCTGCCGACGATCCGCAAAATTCTCGACCTGCCGAACCCGCCCGACCACATCGTGATCGAGACATCGGGCCTGGCACTGCCCAAGCCGCTGGTTCAGGCTTTCGGCTGGCCCGAAGTGCGCACCCGCGTCACCGTTGACGGCGTGATCGCGGTGCTGGACGGCCCGGCCGTCGCCGACGGACGCTTCGCCGACGATCCCCACCGGGTCGATGCCCTGCGCGCGGCGGACGACGAACTGGATCACGAAAGCCCGCTCCACGAACTGTACGAAGACCAGCTCGCCTGCGCCGACCTGGTACTGCTGAACAAGACCGACCTGATGGATGACGCGGCGATCGAACAGGTCTTCGGCGATGTCGGCGGGCGGCTGCGCGGCGGCGTGCGCATGGTCAAAACCGCGAACGGCGTCATCGATACCGGTATCCTGCTCGGAATCGGGGCGGCGGCGGAAGACGATCTGGCGGCGCGCCCGTCGCATCACGATGCCGAGGACGACCACGATCACGACGATTTCGAAAGTTTCGAGGTCGCCGTGGCGGACGGCGTCGCACCGGAAGACCTGGTCGCCCGGATCGCCGCCGCCGTCGTCGATCACGATATCCTGCGGGTAAAAGGCTTCGTCCACGTGCCGGGCAAGGACATGCGGATGATCGTGCAGGGCGTCGGCGCGCGGCTCCAGACCCATTACGACCGGCCCTGGGGGGCGGGCGAGCCCCGCGAAACCCGCCTTGTCGTGATCGGCCTCACGGGTCTGGACCGGTCCGCGATTACGTCCGCCCTGCGGGGCTGACATGCATCTTCTCGCGGCAACGCCGGGAGTCGTCTCCGACGGGTCGGAAGCCGTCGATCTCGGCCAGACGCCCGGCGACATCGTCGTGCTGTCGGCCGCCGATACCGAGCTTGCGGCGCTGGCGGCGGCCCGGGAAAGGGCCGGCGACGGGATGCCGAGCCTCCGCCTCGGGAATTTCCTGCAGCTCAAACATCACATGTCGGTCGACCTGTATGTCGATACCATCGTGTCCCATGCAAAACTGGTGGTGCTGCGGATGCTCGGCGGCGTCAGCTACTGGCCCTACGGGGTCGAACGGATCGCCGCGGTCTGCCGCCGCAAGGGGATCGCCTTCGCCGCGGTTCCCGGCGACGACCAGCCGGATTCCGACCTGACGCGGCAATCGACCCTGCCCGCCGACGCCACGCATCGCCTGTGGCAGTACCTGGTGCATGGCGGGCCGGCCAATGCCGACAGTTTTCTGGGCTATGCCGCATCCCTGGTCGGCAGGGATTCCGCCTGGAACGAACCGGTGCCGCTGCTGACCGCCGGGCTGTACTGGCCGGGTCTCGATGCGCCGGACCTCGGCGACATCCGCGCGCAATGGCAGCCGGACGCGCCGGTCGCGGCGATTACCTTTTACCGGGCGCTGGTCCAGTCGGGGAACCTGGAACCGGTGGATGCGCTGGTTGCGGCGCTGCGGGATCGCGGTCTCAATCCGCTGCCGGTCTACCTGCAAAGCCTGAAGGAAACCGTCTCCGCCGGGATCCTGGCGGCGACGTTCGGCGATGCGCCGCCGGACGTGATCCTGAACGCGACCGGTTTCGCCGTGTCCACGCCCGGCGCGGACCGCACCGCAACGCCGCTCGATATGCCCGGCTGCCCGGTGCTGCAGACCGTGTTCGCCGCCACCACGGAGGACGTCTGGGCGGCCAGCGATGCCGGGCTGATCGCTCGCGACATCGCCATGAACGTCGCCCTGCCGGAAGTAGACGGCCGCGTGCTGTCCCGCGCCGTGGCCTTCAAGTCCGAGGCCCGGTTCGACGCGGCGACCCAGACATCGGTGGTCAGGCACCTGCCGTCGGCCGACCGCATCGCCTTCGTCGCCGATCTCGCCGCCGCCTGGGCGAAGCTGCGCCGCAGGGCCGCGCCCGAGCGGCGCATCGGACTGGTGCTCGCCAACTATCCCAACCGCGACGGGCGCATCGGCAACGGCGTCGGGCTCGATACCCCGGCCGGCACGATGACCCTGCTGCGCGCCATGGCGCGGGCGGAATACCGCGTCGAAAACCTGCCGGCGGACGGCAACGCGCTGGTCGACCGCCTGCTGGCCGGGCCGACCAATGCGGCCGTGAAGCCGCGCCGGGTCGAAGAATCCCTGTCGCTCGCCGATTACCAGATGTTCTTTGCCGGACTGCCGAAATCGGTCCGCGATGCAGTGACGGATCGCTGGGGCGCGGCGGAGGCCGATCCGTTCTACCGGGCGGGCGACACCGATTGCGGCGCCTTCGCCATTCCGGCCTTCCGCTGCGGCAATGTCGCCGTCGGGCTGCAGCCGGCCCGCGGCTACAATATCGACCCGGAAAAAACCTATCACGATCCCGACCTGGTGCCGCCGCACGGCTATCTCGCGTTCTATGCGTGGATGCGGGAACAGTTCCGCGCCGATGCCGTCATCCACATGGGCAAGCACGGCAACCTGGAATGGCTGCCGGGCAAGTCGCTCGGCCTGTCCGCCGGGTGCTTCCCCGAAGCGGCGCTCGGCCCGATGCCGCACATCTATCCGTTCATCGTCAACGACCCGGGCGAAGGCACGCAGGCCAAGCGCCGCGCCTCGGCGGTGATTATCGATCACCTGACCCCGCCGCTCGCCCGCGCCGAAACCTACGGCCCGCTCGCCGATCTCGAACGGCTGGTGGACGAATATTACGAGGCCGCCGGGGTCGATCCGCGGCGGATCGAACTGCTGCGCGAGCGCATCGTCGAGCTTACGCGCTCGTCGGGCCTCGATCTCGATTGCGGGATCGGCGCGGACGAACCCGCCGACGAAGCCCTCGCCAAGCTCGACAATTACCTGTGCGAACTGAAGGAAATGCAGATCCGCGACGGGCTGCATGTTTTCGGCGAAAGCCCGGCCGGCGGGCTGCGCGATGCCCTGCTGGTGGCCCTCGCCCGGCTGCCGCGCCGCGACGGGCAGGGCGGCAACCAGTCCCTGATCCGCGCGCTCGCCGCCGATTTCGGCTTCGACGGGTTCGATCCGCTCGACTGCGTGCTCGGCGATCCGTGGACTGGCCCGATGCCCGATGCGCTGGCCGGTGAAGATGCCTGGCGCACCAATGGCGACACGGTGGAACGGCTCGAAGACCTGGCGCTCGCGCTGGTCGGCGGGCGCGATCCCGATGCCGGCTGGCCGCATACCCGCGCCGTTCTCGAAGATATCGCCGCCCGCATCGCACCGTCGGTCGAGTCCTGCGGCGCCGCCGAAATCGCCGGCGCCCTGACCGCGCTGGACGGGCGCTTCGTCGAGCCCGGTCCGTCCGGCGCGCCGACGCGGGGCCGCCCCGAAGTGCTGCCGACCGGGCGCAATTTCTATTCCGTCGATACCCGCACGGTGCCGACCCCGACGGCATGGACGCTGGGCTGGAAGTCGGCGACCCTGCTGGTCGAGCGCCACGTCCAGGAACACGGCGAATGGCCGCGCCGCATGGCGCTGTCGGCCTGGGGCACGTCCAACATGCGCACCGGCGGCGACGACATCGCGCAGGGGCTGGCGCTGATGGGCGTGCAGCCGCAATGGGATCGCGGCTCCGGCCGGGTCACCGGGTTCGACGTCATGCCGCTTACCGTGCTCGACCGGCCGCGGGTGGACGTGACCCTGCGCCTGTCCGGGTTTTTCCGCGATGCCTTCCCGGCCCAGATCGACCTGTTCGATTCCGCGGTCCGCGCCGTCGCGGCGCAGAACGAGCCGGACGATATGAATCCGCTCGCTGCCAAGGTGCGGGACGATGCGGCAGCACTGGTTGCCGACGGCGTCGACGAAGAAACGGCGCTGCGCCGCGCGGGTCACCGGGTCTTCGGCTCCAAACCCGGCGCGTACGGGGCGGGGTTGCAGGCGCTGATCGACGAGCGCGGCTGGGATACCGATGCCGATCTTGCGCGCGCCTATGTCGCCTGGGGCGGCTACGCCTATGGCGCGGGGGCGGACGGCGCGGCCGAACACGGCCTGTTCGAACGCCGTCTCGGCGACGTGCAGGCGGTGGTCCACAACCAGGACAACCGCGAACACGACCTGCTCGATTCCGACGATTACTACCAGTTCGAAGGCGGGCTGACCGCCGCCGTGCGCCATCTGTCCGGCGCCCAGCCCGCGGTGTGGCATAACGATCATTCGCGCCCCGAAACCCCGAAGATCCGCAGCCTCGAAGACGAAATCGGCCGCGTCGTGCGCGCCCGCGTGGTCAACCCGAAATGGATCGCCGGCGTCATGCGCCACGGCTACAAGGGCGCGTTCGAAATGGCGGCGACCGTCGACTACCTGTTCGCCTTCGCCGCCACCGCGCGCTGCGTGAAGGATCACCATTTCGATCTTGTGTTCGATGCCTATCTCGACGACGACGACGTGCGGGATTTCCTCGAAGCCAACAACCCGGACGCACTGCGCGACATGGCGATGCGCCTGCTCGAAGCCCAGGACCGCGGCCTGTGGCGGCCGCGCTCGAACACCGCCTATCATCGCCTCGCCGAACTGAAGGGAGCCGCCTGATGGTCAAGAAACCCGTTACCGCCGAAGACCTCGCCCGCGCCAACGAGAAATCGAAGAAGCGCAAGGAAGCCCGCGACAGGATGCTGGCCGACAAGACCGTCGATAAGGGCCTGCTGATCGTCCATACCGGCAAGGGCAAGGGCAAATCCACCGCCGCGTTCGGCCTTGTCGCCCGCGCCATCGGCAACGGCATGAAAATCGGCGTGGTCCAGTACGTGAAGGGCAAGTGGGAAACCGGCGAACGGCTCGTGCTCGACCGTTTCCCCGACCAGGTGACCATCCGCACCATGGGCGAAGGCTTCACCTGGGAAACCCAGGACAAGGCGCGCGATATCGCCGCCGCCGAGGCCGCGTGGGCGGCCTCGAAGGAGATGATCGCCGACCCGAGTTACGATCTTGTCGTGCTGGACGAGCTCAACATCGTGCTGCGCTACGACTACCTCGATCTCGAAGACGTGCTCGAAACCTTCCGCAACAAACGCGACATGCTGCACGTCGTCGTCACCGGCCGGAACGCGAAACCGGAACTGATCGACATCGCCGATCTCGTGACCGAGATGACCCAGATCAAGCATCCGTTCCGCGAACAGAACGTGCGCGCCCAAAAGGGAATCGAATTCTAGGTGATGGGAGTTTCGTATTTCCCCCTCTCCCTAGCCCTCTCCCCCGGGGGAGAGGGGATTCGAGATGTGACTGTCGGCACGTCCCGTCCCCTCTCCCGCTTGCGGGGGAGGGCTAGGGAGGGGGTGTTATGACAATCCCCGCGCTGATGTTCCAGGGCACGGGCTCCGATGTCGGGAAATCGGTCCTGACCGCCGGGCTGTGCCGTGCCTATACGCGGCGCGGGCTGGTCGTGCGGCCGTTCAAGCCGCAGAACATGTCGAACAATGCCGCCGTCACGGCGGACGGGGGCGAAATCGGCCGGGCACAGGCGTTGCAGGCGCGGGCCTGTCTGGTGGCGCCGCAGACCGACATGAACCCGGTGCTGCTCAAACCCCAGACCGAGACCGGCGCGCAGGTCGTCGTGCAGGGGAAAATAATCGGCAATGCGAAGGCGCGCGAATACCAGGAAATGAAGCCCGGCCTGTTGGGCGCGGTGCTCGACAGTTTCCACCGCCTGTCCGCCGGCGCCGACCTGGTGCTGGTCGAAGGGGCGGGCAGCGCCGCCGAGGTCAATCTCCGCGCCGCCGATATCGCCAATATGGGCTTTGCGGAAGCGGCGAACGTGCCGGTGGTGCTGATCGGCGATATCGACCGCGGCGGCGTGATCGCCCAGCTGGTCGGCACCTGGAGCCTGCTGAGCGACAGCGAACGCGCCCTGACCCGCGGCTTCATCGTCAACAAGTTCCGGGGCGATGCGTCGCTGTTCGATGACGGGCTCGCCGTCATTCGCGACCGGACGGACATGAAAGCTTACGGCGTCGTGCCGTGGTTCGGCGATGCGGGAAAGCTGCCGCGCGAGGACGCGTTCGATATCGGGGGCGGCATCGGTGCGGACGACGCCGGACCCGGCGCCATCAGAATTGCCGTGCCGGTGTTGTCGCGCATCGCCAATTTCGACGATCTCGACCCCCTGCGGGCGGAACCGGACGTCGCCGTCGTCATGGTCCGCGCCGGCGAGGCGCTGCCCGGCGATGCCGATCTGGTGCTGCTGCCCGGCTCGAAGGCGACCCTTGCCGATCTCGCGTTTCTCCGCGGCCAGGGCTGGGATATCGATATCGCCGCCCATGTCCGGCGCGGCGGCGCGGTGCTCGGCATCTGCGGCGGCTACCAGATGCTGGGCAGGACGGTTTCCGATCCCGGCGGGATCGAGGGGCCGCCCGCCGAGGCGCCGGGGCTCGGCCTGCTCGATATCCGCACCGTTCTCACCGCCGAAAAGACGCTGGTGGCGGCGTCGGGCGCCGACACGATGACCCGTAGCGCGGTGACCGGCTACGAGATGCATGTCGGCGAAACCGGCGGGCCGGATACGGCGCGGCCGATGCTGGCACTGGATTCAGGCGCCGACGGCGCGATCTCCGCCGACGGGCTTGTGTCCGGCTGTTACGTCCACGGGCTGTTCGCGTCCAATGCCTTCCGTGCGGCCTTCCTGCAGCGGCTGCGCCCGGGCGCGCGGGCGGCGCTGAACTACGAGGCCGGGATCGACGCCGCGCTCGATGCGCTCGCGGATCATCTCGAAGCCCATCTCGATCTCGATGGCATGATCGATGATTAAAAGATCAGGCCAGCGCCATCACCAGCAGCAGGATCGCCGCCAGGCCCGCGCCCGCCTTGCGGTACAGGCTGAGCGCGCGGCGGATGTCCTCCGCGGTTGCGTCGGCGCGACCGGATTCGTTCATCCAGGCATCGTCGACCACGAAGTCGCGGTAATGGCGCGGCCCCGCCAGCGCCAGGCCGAGCGCGCCGGCCATCGCCGCTTCGGGCCAGCCGGCATTGACCGAGCGATGCTTTTCCGCGTCGTCGACCACGGCGCTCCACGCCCGGCCGCCGCGCGTGCCGATGCCGATCGCCGCCGTGATCACGATCAGCAATCCGGCAATCCGGGCCGGCACGGCGTTCACCGCATCGTCCAGCCGCGCCGCGAACTTGCCGAAATATTCGTAGCGGCTGTCACGGTGGCCGATCATGCTGTCCAGCGTGTTGACCGCCTTGCAGAAAAACAGGCCCGGCAGGCCGAGCACGGCGAACCAGATGACCGGCGCGACGACCCCGTCGGAAAAATTCTCCGCCGCCGATTCGATCGCGGCGCGGGCGACCCCGTGCTCGTCGAGGCTGTCGGGGTCGCGCCCGACGATGTGGGCGACCGCCGCCCGGCCCTGTCCCAGCGACACGTCCAGCCCGTCGGCGACATCGCGGACATGGTTGAACAGCCCGCGATAGGCGATGAACACGCTGCCGATCAGCGCGCCGACGACCCAGCCGTATTCGACCTGCGCCAGCCCCCGCTGGATGCCGTATCCGACGCCGCCCGCGAGGGCGACCAGAAACGCCGTGGTCAGCGCGCCGCGCCAGAACCGGGCGCGGTCCGACCGCTCTTCGCGGTTCAGCTTTTTGTCGAAAAACGAGATCAGGTTGCCGAATACGGCAACCGGATGCGGAATCCGGCCGTATACCCTTGGCGGGTCGCCCAGCGCGATATCGATGGCGAGGGCCAGCATAACCACCAGCAGGGGGTGGACGGCTGCGCCGTCCGCGGAGTACCACTGAAACATCATCCGGCGACAATCGCCCGGCGCGCGCCGGGAATCAATTGCCGTCGGACAGGGAGAGACAATTGACCACAGGAATCATGGTATGCGGCCATGGCAGCCGGGACGAAGGCGCCGTTGCCGAGTTCGAAAAACTGTCCATCGCGATCCGCGAAAAGGCCGGCGATACCCCCGTCGAGTACGGGTTTCTCGAATTCGCGACCCCCGTCATCAAGGACGGGCTTGCGAAACTGGCGGCGCAGGGCGTTACCGACGTGCTGGCGGTGCCGGGCATGCTGTTCGCCGCGGGCCATGCGAAAAACGACATTCCGTCGGTGCTCAACACCTGGGCCGCCGGGCATGACGGCGTCGATATCCGCTACGGGCGCGAACTGGCCATCGATCTCAAAATGCTGCGCGCCGCCGCCGACCGCATCGACGAGGCGCTGGACGCCGCCGGGCGCGACGTGCCGCTGGAAGAGACCATGCTCGTCGTCGTCGGGCGCGGGGCGTCCGACCCGGACGCCAATTCCAACGTCGCCAAGGTGATGCGCATGCTGTGGGAAGGCTTCGGCTTTGGCTGGGGCGAAACCGCCTATTCCGGCGTTACCTTTCCGCTGGTCGAACCCGGGCTCGAACACGCGGCGAAGCTCGGCTACCGCCGTATCGTGGTGTTTCCCTATTTCCTGTTCACCGGCGTGCTGGTGCGGCGCATCTACGACTACACGGATATGGTCGCCGCCCGCCATCCGGATATCGAATTCGTCAAGGCGCCCTACCTGAACGACCATCCGATGGTGGTCGAGACGTTCATGGAACGGATCGACGAAATCCGCCGCGGCGAAAACAACATGAACTGCCAGCTCTGCAAGTACCGCGAACAGGTGCTCGGCTTCGAGGCCGAGGTCGGCCTGGCGCAGGAAAGCCACCATCACCACGTCGAGGGGATCGGCACCGGCACGGCGGCGCCCCATGCGCACGACCCCGACCCCGGCCACGACCCCGGCCACGATCACGCGCATGGTCATTCCCACGATCACGATCACGATCACGATCACGGCCACAGCCATGCCGACGGGCACGGCCATCATCCCTATCCCCATGCCGATCATCCGCTGGGGCCCAAAACCCTGAAAGAGAACGGCTGATACCGGCATGGATTATCTGCGCGATCCCGATGAAATCTACCGCCGGTCCTTCGACATCGTGGCGGCGGAAACCGACCTGTCCGCCGTACCGCCGGACATGGAAGATGTCGCCATCCGCCTGGTTCATGCCTGCGGCATGCCGGAAATCGTCGGCGACCTTCGCTGGTCCGACGGTGCCGCATCCGCGGCGCGGACTGCGCTGGCCGCCGGGGCGCCGGTGATCTGCGATGCGCAAATGGTCGCCGACGGCGTCATCGCGGCGCGGCTGCCGGCCGGGAACCAGGTTCTCAGCATGATCCGCCTGCCCAATCTGGCGGCGCTGGCAAAGGAACAGGGCACCACCCGGTCCGCCGCCCAGGTCGAACTGTGGAAGCCGCTTCTGCCGGGCAGCGTGGTCGCCATCGGCAACGCGCCGACGGCGCTGTTCCGGCTGCTCGAAGTGATCGCGGCGGATCCGTCGCGCAAACCGGCGGCGATTCTCGGCTTCCCGGTCGGGTTCGTCGGCGCGGCCGAATCCAAGGATGCGCTGAACGACGGCACCCATGACGTGCCCTATATGACGCTGCTCGGCCGCCGCGGCGGCAGCGCCATCGCCGCCGCCGCCGTCAATGCGCTGGCCGGGCGCTACGACGCATGACCGACCGCTGGCTCAGCGTCGTCGGCATCGGCGAAGACGGGCTCGACGGGCTGTCTCCCCGCGGGCGGATGCTGGTCGACGGCGCGCAAACGCTGGTCGGCGGCGCGCGGCATTTCGCGATGATCCCCGATGACGGCCGTGCGCGCCTGACCTGGCCGACCCCGCTGACCGACCTGATGCCGCAGATCGCGGAGCGGCGCGGCACGCCGGTCTGCGTGCTGGCGACCGGCGATCCGATGTTTTTCGGGATCGGCGTCACCCTGGCGAAGCATTTCGACGCCGATGAAATGGATGTCGTGCCGTCGCTGTCGGCGTTTTCGCTGGCGGCGTCGCGGCTCGGCTGGGCGCTCGCCGATGTCGAACAGCTTACCCTGCACGGCCGCCCGGTCTCGCTGGCGGTCCCGTTTATCCATCCGGGCGCGCGGCTGATGATCCTGTCGGACGGGGCGGATACCCCGGCGCGGGTTGCCGAAGTTCTCACCGAGCGCGGCTACGGCGACAGCCGGCTTTTCGTGCTCGAACATATGGGCGGCCCGCAGGAACGCGGCGTCGAAGGCGTCGCCTCGACCTGGCGTCACGGCGATATCGCGCCGTTCAACACGCTCGGCGTCGAATGCGTCGCCGGGCCGGATGCGGTAATCCTGCCGCGCACGCCCGGCCTGCCGGACGATGCGTTTATCAGCGACGGCAATATCACCAAGCGCGAAGTCCGCGCCGCGACCCTGGCGGCCCTGGCGCCCCTGCCGGGCCAGCATTTGTGGGATATCGGCGCCGGCTGCGGCTCGGTGGCGATCGAATGGATGCGCAGCCACCCGTCCTGCCGGGCGACGGCGGTGGAAAGCCGCGCCGACCGGATCGGGCTGATCGCCCGCAATGCCATCGCGCTGGGCGTGCCGCGGCTCGGCATGATCGAAGGCGATGCGACCAGCGTCCTGACCGGGCTCGACACGCCGGATGCGGTCTTTATCGGCGGCGGCGCCGCCACGCCGGGCCTGCTGGACCTGTGCTGGGATGCCCTGGCGGCACGCGGCCGCCTGGTGGCCAATGCCGTAACCCTCGAAGGCGAGGCGGCACTGGTGGCGTTCCGTGAACGTCATGGCGGCGACCTGATCCGGATTTCCGTGTCGCGGGCCGAACCGGTCGGGCCGTTTACCGGCTGGAAGCCCCTGATGACGATCACCCAGCTTGCGGCGGTCAAGTCCTGATGGCCGGCACCCTGTACGGCGTCGGCGTCGGTCCCGGCGATCCCGAACTGGTGACGCTGAAAGCGCTGCGCATCCTGCAATCCGTGCCGGTGCTCGCCTGGCCCGCGCCGGAGGTCGGCCCCAGCCTCGCGCGCGAGATCGTGGCCGGTCACCTGCCGGGCACCCAGCGCGAGATCGCGATCCGGATGCCGCTTCTGCCGGCGCGCTTCCCGGCGGACGACGTCTACGACCGCGCCGCGGTCGAGATCGGCGAAGCCCTGGCCGCCGGCGACGACGTCGCGGTGATTTGCGAAGGCGATCCGTTCTTCTACGGCTCTTTCATGTATCTGTTCGGCCGCCTCGCCGGGGCGCACCCGGTGGAGGTCGTTCCCGGCGTGTCGTCGCTGACCGCCTGCGCCGCGGCGCTCGGCACGCCGCTATCGGCGCGCAACGACGTGCTGACCGTGATTCCCGGGCCGCTCGGCGCCGACGTCCTGAAGCAGCGCCTGGCCGATGCCGACGCGGCGGCGGTCATCAAGGTCGGCCGCCATCTCAAAAAAATCCGCGGCGTTATCGAAGACCTCGGCCTTATGGAGAATGCCCGCTATATCGAACGGGCGACCATGGCGGAACAGCGCATCGTCCCGCTGGCCGATGTCGGCGACGGCGATGCCCCGTATTTTTCCATGATCCTCGTTCACAAGCGCGCGGAGGTGTGGGCATGAGCACGGCGGCGGTTATCGTTCTCGGGCCGGGCGGGTGCGACGTCGCGCAACGCATCGCGGGCGCGCTGCCGGGCGCGCAGATCCACGGTCTGGCGCGCCGGGTCGATTCAGCGGACGTGCCGTTCGACGATACCGGCGATCACCTGCGCGCCCTGTTCGCCGCCGGTACGCCGGTGATCGGCATCTGCGCGGCCGGGATCCTGATCCGCCTTCTCGCCGACAGCCTTGCCGACAAGACGTTGGAGCCGCCGGTGATCGCGGTGGCGGAAGACGGCTCGGCCGTGGTTCCGCTGCTCGGCGGCCATCACGGCGCCAACGAACTGGCCGCGAAGATCGGCAGGGCCCTCGGCGTCGCCCCGGCCATAACCACGGCCGGGGACGTGCGCTTCGGGGTTGCGCTCGACAACCCGCCGCCGGGCTGGACGCTGGCCAATCCGGCGGACGTGAAATCCTTCGCGGCGGACCTGCTCGCCGGGGAAACGGTCGGGCTGGACGGCGCCGTGCCGCCCTTCATCGCCGATGCCGGGATCGAACGCGATCTGGGCGGCGCCCTGCGCATAACCGCGACGCCCCATGCAGAGGCGGGCGATGCGCGCCACCTGGTGTATCACCCGGCCAGCATCGCAATCGGCGTCGGTTGCGAACGCGGGGCCGCGCCGGACGAGCTTCTCGATCTGGTCCGGGCGGCGCTGGCCGGGGCCGATATCGCGCCCGCCGCCATCGCCGGTGTCTATTCGCTCGACCTGAAAGCCGACGAGCCCGCCGTTCACGCGGTCGCCGCCGCGCTCGGCGTCGAGGCCCGGTTTTTCGATGCGGCAACGCTGGACGCCGAAACGCCGCGGCTGAAAAACCCGTCGGACGTGGTGTTCCGCGAAGTCGGCTGTCACGGCGTGTCCGAAGGGGCTGCCCTCGCCGCCGCCGGGCCGGACGGTGCGCTGCTGGCGGAAAAAACCAAGTCCGCCCGTGCGACCTGCGCGCTGGCCGTCGCACCTGCGCCCATCCTGTCGCCTGCCGGAAGCGTGGCCCGGGGCCGCCTGCTGATCGTCGGCACCGGGCCGGGCAGCGACGCATGGATGACGGCGGAATCCGAATCTGTCATCGCCGCCGCGACCGATCTGGTCGGCTATTCGCTGTATCTCGACCTGCTGGGGGATCGCGCGGCGGGCAAAACCCGGCACGACTTTCCGCTGGGCGAGGAAACCGACCGCGTGCGCGCGGCGCTCGACCTGGCCGCGACCGGAAAGACGGTCGCGCTGGTATCGTCCGGCGATCCCGGCATCTATGCCATGGCGACGCTGGCCTTCGAACTGCTGGAGAACGGCGGGCGCGACGACTGGGGGCGTGTCGCCATCCAGGTCTGTCCCGGCATTTCCGCGCTGCAGGCCGCCGCCGCCCGGTCCGGCGCGCCGCTCGGCCACGATTTCTGCACCGTTTCGCTGTCCGACCTGCTGACCCCGTGGGAGGCGATCGAACGCCGCCTGCAGGCCGCGGCGGACGGCGATTTCGTGGTCGCGTTCTACAACCCGGTCTCGCGGCGGCGGACATGGCAGCTCGGCAAGGCGCGGGAAATCCTGCTGACGGCGCGGCCCGAAACCACGCCGGTGGTTCTCGCCCGCAATCTCGGGCGCGACGGCGAACAGGTGCGCACGGTCACGCTGGGCGCGCTCGATCCCGCCGATGTCGACATGCTGACGGTGGTGCTGGTGGGCTCGTCCGAGACCCGGGCGGTTCCGCGCGGCGACGGGCGCGCCTGGGTTTATACGCCCCGGGGCTATGCCGGGAAAAACCCCGGGAAAAACACAGAAAACAGGGAAAATACGGGATGACGGTCTGGTTTATCGGCGCGGGGCCGGGCGATCCCGATCTGCTTACCATTCGCGGGCGCGACGTGATCGCGCGCTGTCCGGTCTGTCTCTATGCGGGCTCGCTTGTGCCCGAAGCGGTCGTCGCCCACGCGCCGGACGGGGCCGTCGTGATCGACACCGCACCGCTGACCCTGGACGACATCATCGCCGAGATGGAAAAGGCCCATGCGGCCGGCCACGACGTCGCGCGCGTCCATTCCGGCGATCCGTCGCTGTATGGCGCCATCGGCGAACAGATCCGGCGGCTCGACGCGCTGGGGATCGATTTCGAAATCGTGCCCGGCGTGCCGGCCTATGCGGCGGCGGCGGCGCTTCTGCGGCGCGAACTGACCCTGCCCGATGTCTCCCAGACCGTAATCCTGACGCGTACCGCGATGAAGGCGTCGGCCATGCCCAATGCCGAAGACCTCGACACGCTCGGCAAATCGGGGGCGACCCTCGCCATCCACCTGTCGGTGCGCAACATGAAGCATGTCTGCGAAACGCTGATTCCCCATTACGGCGCGGACTGCCCGGTCGCCATGGTGTACCGGGCAAGCTGGCCGGACGAACAGGTGGTCGAGGGCACGCTGGCCGATATCCGCGAAAAGGTCCGCGCCGCGAAGATCACGCGCACCGCCCTGATCCTGGTCGGACGGGTGCTGGCGCCCGACGAAGGGTTCACCGATTCCGCGCTCTATAATGCCGATCATGTCCACGTCCTGCGGCCCCGCCGCAAGGGGTAGTGCGTTTCGTGTTTTGACGGCACCGGCCCGCGTCCGCGCAAGCGGAATAGGCTCCGGTTTTAACCCGCCGCGCGGTCCAGCCAGTCCAGGGCGTCCGCGACGGTTTCCGCACATTCGCCCGGCGGGCTCTGCGGGCGGGCGATCATGACGACCGGCAGGCCGAGCGCCCGCGCCGCCGCGATCTTGGCATAGGTCGAATCGCCCCCGGCATTCCGGCTGACCACCACGTCGATCGCGTGGCGGCGCAGCACCGCCGTTTCATCCGCCACCGTGAACGGGCCGCGCCCGGCAATATAGGTTGCCCCCGGCACGGCATCGCCGTCTTCGGGGGGATCGATGGACCGGACGACCGGTTCTGTTTCCGCCAGTCCGGCAAACGCGTCCAGTTCCTGGCGGCCGATGGACAGGAAGGCGCGCCTGCCGGTTTCCGGGACCAGCCGCGCCGCGTCGGCGGCGTTTTCCGCCATGCGCCAGTCGTCTCCGTCCTGTCTTTCCCATGCCGGGCGGACCAGTTTCAGGCGCGGAATGCCGGTCCGTGTGCAGGCCGCGGCGGCATGTTGGGCGATGCGGTCGGCGAAGGGGTGCGTCGCATCGATAACGGCATGTATGTCGTTCTGTTCGATCCACCGGGCCAGCGCCGCCGCCCCGCCGAACCCGCCGCTGCGGGTCGCGACATCGCCGGGCAGGGCGGGGGCGCGGGTGCGGCCCGCCAGGGAATAGGTAACGTCGAAACGGGCGGATGCCTTTTCCGCCAGGGCTACCGCTTCCGCCGTGCCGCCCAGGATCAGGACCGCCGGCCGTTCATTCATGCGCCG
>CAXBCP010000057.1:0-15933 GCA_963974055.1 uncultured Rhodospirillaceae bacterium | reverse complement strand
ACCGGTTTTGCGACAGAGACGAAAGAGACCCATGAGCGGACCCGACGCCGACGCCAGATTTCGCGAGGACAACGATTCCCTGTACCGGATGCCGATGGCGATCGTGCCGATGGAAACGCCGGAACTGCGGCGCGGGCGGATGATCAAGAACGCGGCGCTCGACGCGGCGATCGAACTGTATCGCAGCACCGAGGGCGTCTCCGGCCAGATGCTGATCGGCGAACTAGACAACCAGACGGGCCATCACATGTTCGGCTGGCCGGCCCAGGAACAGCATCCGGACCTGGTGACGCTCCGCGGCCTTGCGCGGCTGTCGTCCTACGACGTGTACAGCCTGCGCATCCAGTTTCGGGAACTCGGTATCGAACCATCATCGGTAGAGTACCTGCAGCTCTCGCCCGAGAAACAGGAATCGCTTCGCGCTTACATGCAGGTTTTCACGCGTCCCCTGTTGACCCTGGTATACGGCGAAGGCGATCGGGATGCGCTGGCGGCGACCAATATCGTCGATCTGTTTCGCGATCCCGACACCGAACAGGCGCGCGAGAACCTTGTGCGTCTCGCCAGGAACCTCATGGTCGACGTCAACGAGATCCCGAAATTTCTCGACGACTTTTCGGATATCTATCTGTCGCTCGCCTATTACCAGGAATATGTCGACGATCTGACCCCGAAACTGATCGACATGATCGACGCGATACAAGGGCTGACGGCCAACTGGCAGCTTCGCCAGGACCCCCATTTCATGACCACCCTGCAGCGTATCGAGGGCGAATTCAACGATCTGCTGGCATCCGTGTCCAGCCGGTTCGAGGTGTTCCGCCAGCAATCCGACCGCATGTGGGATAATATCACGGCCGAGAAATTCCGGGCGATCCGCGACCATGTCATCAGTTCGCAGAAGACCGTCGGCGGCGTGTTGTGCGGGCTCGGGATCAAGCTGAATACGTGGCGGGAACGTTTCCCGAAAAGCGATGTCGGCGGCCCGATTGCCCGCGCCGAAATGCTGTTCTCCGAAATTCTGCCCGGTCTCGACAAGCTCAACGCGCTCGAGCGCGAAGGGCGGTCCAGCAAGCTGGCCGTTTAGCGTCCGCCGCCGCTGCCGGTTGCCGGTCCTAGCGGCGGTCCAGGGCGCGTTCGACGGCAAGGCCGATCCGGACCAGCCAGTCGTCGTGGTTCGTGGGCCCCATGACCATCAGCCCGACAGGCCCGGTGCCGGGCGCGTGACAGGGTATCGACAGCCCGCAGCTGTCGAGGAAATTGCCGACCGTGGTATTGCGCAGCATCATGATATTGGCGGCGCCATAGGCGTCTTCGTCGCTGTCGAGCGGTTCGATCGCAGGTGCGACGACCGGGCAGGTCGGCATCAGCAGGGCGTCGAACGGCATCGCCATTTCGCGGGCGCGGCCGATGATATCGGCGCGGATGCGGTGACAGTCGATCAGGTCGGCGGCCGACAGGTTTTCGCCGCGGCGGATACGCACCCAGACGCGGGGATCGTAACGGTCCTTAAGGTCGTCCATCCGCGGGCGGTGATGGGCGAACGCCTCGGCGCCCAGTATCCCGCCATTCGGCATGGCGCCGGGAATTTCCTCGAACATCCGGGAATCGACTTCGGTGACGGTCGCCCCCGCCCGCTCCAGTTTTTCGAGCGTTCCCTCGAAGGTCGACGCGACATGGGGGTCGAGCCCTTCCAGAACGTAATGCTGCGGAATTCCGAAGCGGAGATTCTCGATCGGCAGCGCCCGCGGCACCACCGGCGCACGGTCGTCGAGAATGGCGTCGGTAACGATGCAGCAGGTGACGGTCGGGGCCAGCGGCCCGACGCTGTCGAGGGTCGAGGACAGCGGGTAGACCCCGTCCAGCGGGATGCGCCCGGTCGTCGTCTTGAACCCGGTGACGCCGTTCAGCGCCGCCGGAATGCGCACCGAGCCGCCCGTATCGGTGCCGATGGCGACGGCGCACATGCCGTCCGCCACGGACACCCCGGCGCCGGAGGACGAGCCCCCCGGTATGCGGCCGGTTTCACGGTCCCAGGGATTGCGCGGCGTGTCGTAATGGCAGTTGAGGCCGAGGCCCGAATAGGCGAATTCGGTCAGGTTCGTGCGGCCGACGAGGATGGCGCCGGCGGCGCGGAGCCGGGCGGTGACGATCGAATCCCGGGTTGCCGGCGGCGTGTCCTCCAGCGATTTCGACCCGGCCCGCGTCTGCTGGCCCTGTTCGTCGAACAGGTCCTTCAGCGATACCGGCAGGCCGGCCAGCGGGGAGGGCACGACGCCCTGGGCCCGCAGCCGGTCGGACGCATCGGCGGCGACAAGGGCGGCTTCCTCATGGACCGTCAGAAACGCCCGCGACCCTTCGCCGTCCGGGTCCTTGATGCGCGCAAGCGCCTGTTCGGTCAGCTCGCGGCTGGTCGATTTGCCGCTCCACAGGGAGGCCTGCAGTTCAAGGACGGGTTTCATCGTCAGATCCATGGAAAGTCCCACTTGTCGGGGCGTGCGGGCGCGCCCGCCGCCGGATTGTCACGCGTTTTCGGCGGCCGTACCGCCTTCCGGAAACCCTATTTCGATTCGTCGTAATAGTGGCTTTCCAGCAAGACGCAGCCATCGACCGACTTGAACGGGCCATGGGCGGCGCCCGGCGGACGACAGGCATATGTGTTGGGGCCGAAGCTGCGGCCGCCGTCGCCGTTTGCGTCGTTGCCGACGGTCAGGTCGCCCTGGAGCTGGTAGACCTCTTCCCAGTAGTCGTGGACGAAGGGCTCGGTCGTATACACGCCGGGATCGAATTTCAGCAGCCGCGTGCGGCCGCCGGTCTTGTTTTCCTCGTCGAGAAAGCCGGTGAGGATCTTCTGCTTGATCCCTTCGGGATAGCCTTCCGGCACTTCCCATTCGCCGCCGAAGTCGATGCTGTAGAATTCTTTATGTTCTTTGTTGATAGGCATATCGGGTTCCTTGATTGATTCAGATGATACAGGGGTATGTTCAGGTGATAACGGGCAGTGTTTCCACGCCGTATTCATAGGATATCTTGCGGCCGAGGATCGGGTCCTCGATCTCGACTTCGAAGCGCTCGGCGGGGCGGATGCCGCCGATCGCCGCCAGGGTGCCGCAATACATCGCCATGCCGGCGGGCAGCGCGGTTTCGCCGGGCAGGTACAGGCCGATCAGTTCTTCCGGCGGGCGCATCGCCGTCACGCCGCCTTCCTGGTACAGCTTTTTTTCGCCGTTTTCGGTCGCCCAGGCGCGCAGGATCAGGTCGTCGAAATGATCCGCAACCTCGTCGTAGCGCCACACGGCGGGCGAGACCGGCTTGGCGCACATCTGCTTCGATACCGGCACGGAATAGGTTTCGACCTCGCGATCGGTATGGTCGGAGCCGACGCCGATCAGCATGCCGTCATCGGTGCCGATCAGGACGAATTCGACCTCGCCCGACGATTTGTCGCCGAGGAACTGCAGATCGCCCCCCGTGGTGAAGCTTTCGGTACCGACCCGGTAGAAACAGGGCACCGTGCTCGGCCGCGGCACGCCGAGTTCTTCGAGCTCGACGATATGTTTTTCCAGCGCCTCGACATTGCGGCCGGTCCAGCCGGCGATGACGACGTTGTCGATGCGTACCTGCCGGGTTTCGTGCGCAGGTTCGATTGTAAATTCCAGTGTCGTCGGCACGGAGGGCTCCTTGTTTATGACGGGCAATGGGTCGTTTCCGACTGGCGGACAACCTAACCGGCGCCCCGCGCGCTGGCAATAATCCGGCGTCCGAATTCCTGCGTCGCGATCCGCCCTTCGCTACTGACCCGGGCGCCGGGATTCTGTTACGATCCGGCAGGCCGCCGGTCCGGCGGTGTCGGGATTTAGCATGACAGTTTCGGGACGGAGAATCAGCGAAAGCGCGGCGCGTGTCTGACCGGTTGAGAACCGTTCTGGTCAGCGCGGCGGCGACGGCGGTGGGTCTCGGCCTGCTGGCGGCGGTTCTGCTGACCACCGACCTGGCGGAGGTCGGCAAGTATCTTTCCACGGTCGGCATCGGCGTCGTCCTGATGGTCGCGGCCTATAAACTGGCCTTCATCCTCGACAGCATCGCCTGGCTGATGACGATGCGTTCCCTGCCGCTGCGGCTGGTCTGGATGGTGCGTTTCTGGGCGGTGCGCATGGTCGGCGAGGCGGTCAACAACGCCACACCGCTTGCCGGCATGGGCGGCGAGCCGGTGAAGGCCGCGATCCTGAACCGTGCCTACGGCATCGGCTATGGCGACAGTTTCGCCTCCATCGTGCTGGCGCGGACGACGTTCCTGATCGGTCTTATTCCGTTCCTGCTGATCGGGTTCGGTCTGCTCCTGCTTCAGCCGGGGCTGGGCGACGGTTTCAGATGGGCCGCCGGCGGCGGGCTGGTCGGGCTGAGCGCCGGGATCGGCGCCCTGTTCGTCATCCAGCGCCTGCGGCTGACGTCCCGGTCCGGCGGCTGGGCGGCGCGGGTTTTCGCGCGGCCGGGATTGCAGAAAGCCTTCGAGAAAGTCGGGGAGTTCGAGGACCGGCTGGTTGATTTCTACACCGCCGCGCCGGGACGCTTCGCCGCGACCGCCATATTGTCCTTCGTCAACTGGGTGCTCGGCGCCGTCGAGGTGTGGATCGCGTTCTACCTGCTGGGCGCGCCGGTGACGTTCGCCGAGGCCTGGATCATCGAGGCGGTCGTGCAACTGGTGCGCGTCGCGGCGTTTTTCGTGCCGCTGGCCATCGGCACCCAGGACGGGGCGTTTACCGTGGTCGTCGGCGCGCTGACGGGCAATCCGGCGCTCGGCGTGGCCGCCGCCGTTCTGCGCCGCTTCCGCGAACTGGTCGTGCTGTCCGCCGGGCTGCTGATGGGACCGCTGATTTTCGGCCGGGGGGCGATGTCGCCGAAATCGCCCAAGACGGGGGACGGGGGCCAATGACGGCCGCGACCAGACCGCCGCCCACCGGGTTCCGGGTCATCCTGCTGGTGTTCCTGCCCTTCGGCTGCGGCTATTACCTGTCCTACCTGTTCCGGACCGTGAACGCGGTCCTGTCCGAGAACCTCACGACCGATCTCGGCATGGGACCGTCCGAACTGGGCCTGCTGACCAGCATCTACCTGATCGCCTTCGCATCGTCGCAGTTTCCGCTCGGCGTCGCGCTGGACCGCTACGGCCCGCGGCGGGTGAACGCCTTTCTGCTGCTGATCGCGGCGGCGGGGGCGGCGCTTTTTGCCGTCGCGGAGAGCTTTGGGCTGCTGCTGGTGGCGCGCGCCCTGATCGGGTTCGGCGTCTCCGCGGCGCTGATGGGCTCCTTCAAGGCCAACGCGTTGTGGTTTCCCGCCGACCGGATCCCGCTCATGAATAACCTGATCGGCGCGTGCGGCGCGATCGGCGCGATTTCCGCGACCCGGCCGGTCGAGATCATTCTGCACGTGGCGGGATGGCGCGACATCTTTGCCGGGCTGGCGGTCCTGACGGTGATCGTGTCGCTCGCCATTCTGCTGCTGGTGCCGGAAAAATCCCGCGCCGCCCGGACCGACGAAAGCTTCGCCGCCGAGATGAAAGGCTACGGCAAGGTCATGCGCGATCCGTATTTCTGGCGGATCGCGCTGCTCTTCGCCATCGGCCACACCGCGTTCCTGTCCTATCAGACCCTGTGGGCCGACCCCTGGCTGCGCGACGTCGCCGGCCTGGAGCAGACGGAGCGGGCGAATTACCTGTTCATCATCCAGCTCGGTTTCCTGGCGGGGCTGCTGCTGACCGGCGGGATCGCCGACATGCTGCGGCGGACCCGGATCCAGGCGGTGCATGTATTCGGCGGCGGCGTGCTGCTGCTGATCGCCCTGCAGGTCCTGCTGGCGCTCGGCGTCACCGCGGGCCTGACGGCAATCTGGTTTCTCTTCGGATTGCTGGCATCGGCGACCTATCTCGCCTACGCGGCGCAGACCGGCCATTTCCCGGTCGCATTGACGGGGCGGTCGATTACGGCGATGAACTTCATGGTGTTCGTGTTCGCTTTCATATGCCAGTGGGGGATCGGCGGCGTGATCGAGGCATTTCCCGCAAATGCGGATGGCGGTTATTCGAAAGCCGCCCATGCGACGGCCCTGTGGATCATGATCGCGCTGCAGGCGCTGTGTTATCTCAATTTCATTCGCCCTGCCGGGAAGGAAAAACGATATGACTGATCCGGCGGCGGCGACCCGCACCCGTTCCGTGGCGGTGCTGTGCATGACGGTGCTGCTGCCTTTCGGCATCGGCTATTACATGTCGTATCTGTTCCGCACGGTGAACGCGATCATATCGCCGCAGCTGGCGGCGGATGTCGGTCTGTCGCCGGCCGATCTCGGGCTTATGACCAGCGCCTATTTCATCACGTTCGCCGCCGTGCAGTTGCCGCTCGGGATCATTCTCGACCGCTTCGGGCCGCGCAAGGTGCAGGCGGCGTTGCTGGTGGTTGCCGCGGTGGGGGCGGCCCTGTTCGCATTCGGCACCGATGCGCTCACGCTTGTCCTGGGGCGCGGGCTTGTCGGGATCGGCGTGTCGGGCTGCCTGATGGCGGCGCTCAAGGCCAATGTGCTGTGGTTCCCGAAGGAAAAGATACCGTTGGTCAACGGCATCATTTTCGCTTTCGGCACGTTCGGGGCGCTGTCGACCACGGTGCCGCTTGAAGTGCTGATCCAGACGATCCACTGGCGGACGGTGTTCTGGTGGCTTGCGGGCATATCTGTCTTCGCCGCCTTCCTGATCTTTGCCCTCGTTCCAGAAAAGCAGCATGCCGCGCGCGAGAAAGTGGCGGGCGAGTCGGCGGTCATGGGACAGATCGCCGATCTCAAGGCAATCTATGGCAGCGCGTTCTTCTGGCGGCTGTCGCTGATGGTGTTCCTGCATAACGGCGTGTTCCTGTCCTATCAGGCGCTGTGGGCGGCGCCGTGGCTGCGCGATGTGGCGGGGCTCGACCGCGGCGCGGTGGCGGACGCCATGTTCATGTTCAACATCGGCATGTTCGCCGGCGTGCTGTCGGTGGGGCTGCTGGCGGAACGGCTTCAGCGCATCGGCGTGCCGACGGTGGTGCCGGCGGTGGTCGGGATCGCGCTGTCGCTGTGCACGCAGGTTCTGTTTGCGGCGGGGTGGACGGATTATCCCATCGTGCTCTGCGTATTGTTCGGCTATTTCGGATCGACCTCGACCCTGGCCTATGCGGTGCTCAACCAGCATTTCCCGCAGAACCTGACCGGGCGGGTCAACACGGCGCAGAACATGCTGACCTTCCTTGCCGCCTTCGCGACGCAATGGCTGGTCGGCGTGATCATCGGCGCCTATCCGTCGCCCGGCGGCGGGCTGTACAGCGCGGACGGCCACCAGACGGCGCTGGCCGTATTCATCTGTATCGAAATCGCGGGTTTCGTGTATTTCATCTGGCCGCGCCGCAAGGGGGACGGCCTGCCATGAGCGCCCCGGAGAATTCGCGCGAATATCCCGACCGGCCGTTCTGCGGCGTCGGCGTCGTCTGTTTCAAGAACGACCAGGTGCTGATCGTCAAGCGCGCCAAGCCGCCGATCCGGTGGCAGTGGTCGATCCCGGGCGGCGGCCAGGAACTGGGCGAGACCACGCGCGAGACCGCGCTGCGCGAACTCAAGGAAGAAACCGGGGTCGATGCCCGCCTGATCGGGCTGATCGACGTCGTCGACAGCGTCAGCCGGGACGCGGCCGGGAAGATCCAGTATCACTACACCCTGGTCGATTTCGCGGCGGAGTGGGTGGCCGGCGAACCGGTCGGCGACGACGACGTCTTCCATGCCGAGTGGACGCCGCTCGCCGGAATCGACACGCTGGGCCTGTGGTCCGAAACGATCCGGATCATCCGCGAAGCCGAAAAGATGAGGTAGGCCGATGCCGAAGGATCTGCGCTCTTTTATCGCCGCCAACGAAGACCTGATCCTGCGGGTGCCGAAACCGGTGTCGCGCGACCATCTGAGCGACCTGATCGTCCAGGCGGACCGGCCCGTGGTGTTCGAAAACATAGACGGCTATCCCGGCTGGCGGGTCGCCGACCTGCTGTTCCGCGACCGGGTGGCGCAGGCGGCCGTGCTGGAGACGACGCCGGACAGGGTGACGGAGGTGCTCGGCGCGCGCCTCGCCATGCCGCCGCGCGCGCCGCGGCGCGTGAACGACGCCCCCCACAAGGCGCGCATCCTGACCGGCGACGACATCGACCTGCGCGAAATTCCCGGCTTCCGGCATGGCGGGCGCGACCCGGTCCCCGGCATTATCGTCATGAATATCTGCCGCGAGCCCGATGACGGCGCGGTCAATTTTTCCTTCACCCGGCTGTCGCCGTTCGCGGCGCGGCGCGGCACGATGCTGATCGCGTCCTCGCCCCATCAGCGCGCGATCTACGGGATGTGGGAGGCCCGGGGCGAGCCGATGCCGATGGCCTGCGTGGTCGGCACCCATCCCGCCTACGAGATCATGGCGAGCTACAGCGTGCCCGATCACCTGGCGAAATTCGGCGAACTGGAACTGGTCGGCAACCTGATCGGCGAAGAGGTCGAGACGGTGTCCTGCGACACGATTCCGCTCGACGTGCCGGCCCATGCCGAACTGGTGATCGAGGGCCATGTGCTGCCCCATGAACGCCGCGACGACGGACCGGGCCCGTCCCAGGCGCTGTATTATATCCCGGGCGTCACCCAGCAGCCGGTCTTCGAGGCGACGGCCCTGACCATGCGCGAAGACCCCATCCTGCGCCAGCACAACACGCTGATGTTTTCCGACCACCAGCCGCTGATTTCGC
This sequence comes from uncultured Rhodospirillaceae bacterium, assembly GCA_963974055.1. GTDB lineage: Bacteria > Pseudomonadota > Alphaproteobacteria > MPNO01 > UBA830 > CAXBCP01. The sequence continues at coordinate 7,141 of CAXBCP010000057.1, read as the reverse complement.
TGCCCCACGAAGCGCTGCTTCTGGCGCGCCTGCGCGGCATGGGCCACGACGTGCAGGAGGTCATCTACGTGCCGTGGGGCGGCACGCTGACCTGCGTGGTCCGGATGACGCCGAAAACCGACGGCGAGGTGCGCAGCGTGCTGACCGCCGTGCTCGGCGAACGCTGGCCCAACGCCAAATGGGCGATCGCAATCGACGACGACGTCGATGCGACATCCGCCGAAGACCTCGTCTGGTCGCTGTCGACGCGGGTGGATGCAGCGGCCGACATGTTCGTGATCCCCGACGCCAGGGGCCATCCCATCGACCCCGGCGCCCGCCAGACCGGCGACAATCCGCGCGACGTGGTGTTCGCCAAGTGGGGCGTCGATGCGACGAAGCCGCCGCTCCAGCATGCCGGGCGCCGCGCCCGGTTCGAACGGACCCTGCCGCCGCGCCGGGGCGAGGTGAATTTGCAGGATTTCCTCGCCCGATGACCCGGACCATGCGCGCCGTCGTCATCGAAAAGCCCGGCGGGCCGGACGTGCTCGACATCCGCGACGACTGGCCGAAGCCGGAACCGGTGCCGGGGCGGGTGCTGATCCGCGTCATGGCGTTCGGGCTCAACCGCGGCGAGATGTATACCCGGCTCGGCCATTCGCCGTCGGTCGTCTTTCCGCGGGTGCTCGGGATCGAATGCGCCGGCATCGTCGAGGCCGCGCCGGACACGCCGTTCGCGGCGGGCCAGGCCGTGATCGCCACCACCGGCGGCATGGGCCGCGCCTATGACGGAAGTTATGCCGAATTCGCCTCCGTGCCCGCCGCCCACGTTCACGCGGTGGAGACGCGGCTCGACTGGACGCAGCTCGCCGCCGCGCCGGAAGCCTTTCACACCGCCTGGGGCGCGCTCGAACCGGGGCTCGGCATCCGGGCCGGGCAGTCGCTGCTGATCCGCGGCGGCTCGTCGGCGGTCGGGCTGGTGGCCGCGAATTATGCGAAGGCGACGGGGCTGACCGTGCTGTCGACCACCCGCGATCCGGCGAAGGCGGCCCGCCTGCGCGATTTCGGCGTCGATCATGTAATCATAGACGACGACCGTATCGCGCCGAAGGTCCGCGAAATCCTGGCCGACGGCGTCGATGGCGTGTTCGACCTCGTCGGCACGAAGGTGCTGGACGATTCCTTCGCCTGCGTGCGGCAGGGCGGCACGCTGTGCATGGCCGGGCTGCTCGGCGGCGAATGGACGATCCCCGATTTCGCGCCCGGCGCGGTCATCCCGTCGACCACGAAGTTCACCTATTTTTCCAGTTCGTCCACGCCGATGCCGAATGCGGCGCTGCAATCCTATCTCGACGGGCTGGCGGACGGCACCTATCGCATGCCGCTGGACAGGGTGTTCCGCTTCGAGGAGATCCGCGACGCCCATGCCTGCATGGAAGCGAACGCGGCAAACGGCAAGATCGTGGTGGCGGTCTTTTGAAGTCCCCGGTTTTCCTGGTCGCCGCCTTCTGCGTCGCGCTGGTGCTGACCCTGATGGGCTTCATGGCCCCGGCGGCCGTGCTCGGCGACATCATCCGCGACTGGCAGCTGTCCAACACCCAGGCCGGCTGGCTCGGCGGGGCGCTGTTCGGCGGCTATATCCTGACCGTCCCGGTGCTGACCGCCTATACCGACCGGGTCGATCCGAAGCGGATCTATCTTTCCTGCGCGGCGCTCGGGGCGATCGGCAATTTCGGGTTCGGCCTCGTCGCCGACGACCTGTGGAGCGGCGTCGCGTTCCGCCTGCTGACCGGCATCGGTCTCGCCGGCACGTTCATGCCGGGGCTGAAGGCGCTGACCGACCAGTTGACCGGCGACCGGGCGCAGCAGCGCGGGGCGACCTATTACACGTCGTGCTTCGCGCTCGGTTCCGGCCTGTCGATCCTGGTGGCGGGCACCGCCGCCGACCTGCTCGACTGGCGGTCGGCATTCGCCGCCGCCGGGGCCGGGGGCGCGGTCGCGTTCCTGATCGTCGCCGCGGTCCTGCCGTCGAAGCCGTCCGATCCCGCCGCGCGGCCGCCGGGGGCGGCGCTGGATTTCCGTCCCGTCCTCAAGGACCGGGCGGTGATGGCCTATGTCGTCGCCTCGCTCGGCGTCGCCTGGGAAGTGTTTTCCAGCCGCGTCTGGCTGGTGACGTTCTTCCTGTTCCTCCAGACGCGGATGGCCGGCGCCGAAACCGGGTGGAGCCCGGCGGTCTGGGCGACCGTCGTCGCGCTGGTCGGGGTGCCGACGGCGATGTTCATCGGCGAGATGTCGGTGCGCTACGACCGGCGGCGTATCCTGATCGGCACCGCAATCGTCTCCGCCGCGCTGTGCCTCGCCATCGGCCTGACGGTCGAAGGCGGCTACACCCTGTCCCTGGTCCTGTGCATTGCGTTCGGCATGTTCTCCTACGGGCGCTCGTCGTCGACCACGGCGGGCACGGTGGCGGTCGCCGACCCGAAGCGCCGCGGCAGCGCCCTGGCCGTGCAGGCCTTTATCGGGTTTTCCGGCGGAATCCTGGGGCCGCTCGCCTACGGGATCGCGCTCGACGCCGCCGGCGGCAGCGGTACGGCGGCGGCCTGGGCGATCGCCATGTTCGTGATGGCGGTGGGCCCGGTCCTGACCGTGCTCGCCCTGTTCTGCCTGCCGCGGAAGGCGCGATAGTTTTCCGCCCGCTGCGGCGGCGCCGGAAAAAAAACGGGTTTTTCCTCAATTGTCGTCAAATCGGGTCCGTTTTTTAACGCTTAGTTAAGGACGTTGGCCGTCCAATGGCTTCGGGACAAACAAGACCGAACAGCGGAGAGCAGACGATGAAAAACCTCGAAAACCTGAACGAACGCGTCGAAAAGGCGGTTCGCAAATTCCAGCAGTCGGAAGAACAGCGGCGCAGCGAAAACCAGTCGCTGAGCGGCATTCTTAACGACCTCGAAACCAAGTTCGAAGCGCGCTCCGCCGAGCTCGATCATTGCAATTCCCGGATCAAGGAGCTCGAAGCGTCGAACGTTTCGCTGACCGCCCTGGTCTGCCAGCTGGTCGAAATCGTCGAAAAGACGGCCAACGAGGTTTCCGACGACCCGGTTTACCGCGCCGCCTCCGCCGCGTCCGACATTGTCGAACGCTTCGTCACCGACAACCCGCTGAACGCCCTTGGCGCAGCGGCGCCGTCTGCCGATGCCGCCGATACTGTTGAAACCGCCGATACCGTTGAAACCGCCGAGATCGTCGCGATCGCCGGCGCCGCGGAAACGCCCGCGGCATCCCTGTCCGACGGCGTGTTCGAGGATATCGAGGACGAATACCGGATCGCCGAGGAACTGTTCGAGAAAACCGAAGGCGCCGCGACCTTCCCGAAACTGATTTACGATGCCATGACGCTTGCCCGCGGCGAGGAACCCGCCGCGGCGGCCGACATGCCGGCTGAAATTCCGGTCGAAATCCCGGCGCCCCCGGTTGCCGAAGCCGCGCCGGCCGCGCCGTTGCCCGGCGGCGATCTCGACATCAAGGAAATCATGGCCCGGCTGGAACTGGCGGCCGAACGCGCACAGCTGCGCGCCGACGCGGACGAACGCCGCGACCGGGACGACGAAATCGGTCCGCCCCAGCGGCAGCGCAGCGCCTGACGCGGGCGGCTGCGGGGGCAGCGCTTCCGGTCCCGTCACGACGGGAAACGTTCTAGAAAATATCCGACCGTTCGTACTGCACCGGCCAGGACATGTTCTCGGCCCGCAGCTTCGTCGCCGCGTGCAGCGGCCAGTACGGATCGGCGAGCAGCGTGCGGCCGAGCACGACAAGATCGGCGCGGCCGTTGGCAATCACCTCTTCGCAGAAATCCGGGCTGTGCAGCAGCCCGACGGCGGCGGTCGCCATGCCGGTTTCCCGTTTCACGGTTTCCGCCAGCGGAATCTGGTAGCCTGGATGCACGGGAATCTGCTGGCGCGTGTCGTTGCCGCCGGACGAACAGTCGATCAGATCGACATGGCCGGTCGCCTCAAGCGCCTTCACCACCGGGACCGTGTCGTCCAGCGTCAGCCCGCCCTCGACCCAGTCGGTGCAGGACAGGCGCACGAAGAGCGGCAGGTCGTCCGGCCATTCGCGGCGGATGGCGGCAATCGTTTCCAGCAGGAACCGCGCCCGGTTTTCCAGTGAGCCGCCGTAATCGTCGTCGCGCAGGTTGCTGAGCGGCGACAGGAAACTGTGCCCGAGATAACCGTGCGCGGCGTGAAGCTCCAGCAGCCGGAACCCGGCCTCAAACGCCCGCCGCGCCGCGGACGCAAAATCGTTCAGCACCCGGCCGATTTCGTCCCGGTCCATCGCGACCGGCATCTGCCAGTCGGCAAAGGGCAGGGCGGACGGGCCGATGACCTGCCAGCCCTCGGCGCTGTCGGGGGCGAGCGATCCGGCGCCGTCCCACGGCCGGGCGGTCGATGCCTTGCGCCCGGCATGACCGATCTGCATGGCCGGCACCGCGCCCTGATCCGCGATAAAGGCGGCGATGCGCCTGAAGGCGTCGCGCTGGCCGTCGTTCCAGATGCCGAGGCAGTTGGGCGTGATCCGGCCTTCGGGCGACACATGCGTCGCCTCGGTGAACACGATCCCGGCGCCGCCGACGGCGCGGCTGGCGAGATGCACGTAATGCCATTCCCCGGGCATGCCGTCGGTCGCCGAATACTGGCACATCGGCGACATCGTGATGCGGTTGCGCGCGGTGACGGAGCGGAACGTGGCGGGGCGGAACAGATGCGGGTTGCGGTCGCGCTGGAGAATGCGGCGTTTGTTTTCGGACATCGGATCAGAAGACCCGCTCGGACAGGAAAGCCTGGTGGGTGACGTCGCCGTCGAAGGCGGGAAAATTGGCGAAATCGTTGCGCGCCTCGGTCCGCGCCGATGACGCCAGCGCGGCGTTCAGCGCCGGCAGGTCGTCGAAGGTCATTTCCGCGATCAGCAGGTTGCCGCCCGGGGTGACGGGATGCGGGTCCGTGAAACCGGCGCCGCGATGCAGGACCAGCCCGCCGATGCCGGGAAACCGCTGCAGGATCGGGGCGTGGCTTTCCCGGTAATACCGGACGAACGCCGCGGGATCGGGCGCGGCGCCGTGGTAACGGACGATATAGGAGGCGGTCATGGCGGTATTCCTTTTGTGATCGGGCTTTGATCGGGCTTCGGGCCGGTTTCGGGTGAAATAGATAACCCTGTTATCTTTATGTCAAGACGGTATCGCCTTGCCGCGGCCCGGCTGGCGCCCTGCCTGCTGCTGGCATATCCTGTCGCCGGACACGAAATCGGGCAACCTGTAAAACGGCGGCGACCCGACAGACCCCATATTCCCGGACGGAGGCAACCGGCCCATGATCTTCGAGCGACGCGCGTATACGATGGAGCCCGGCCATGTGCCGGCCTTCGACAAGGCCCAGACGGATCGCGGATTCGATCTCGTCAAAAGCTACATGGACCGGCTGGTCGGCTATTTTTCGACCCGCAGCGGCCCCGCCGACCAGGTCGTCCACCTGTACCGCTATGACAGTTTCGAGGACTGGAACACGCGCCTGCGCGGGCTGTATGCCGTGCCGGAGCTGACGCCCTATTTCGTCAACACGCGCAAGATCGTGCGCCGCCAGGTCACCGGCTTCCTGGAGCCGCTGCCGGTCGATGCGCTGAACCCGCTCTGGGGCGCGGGCCGCGACTGGCTGCCGGAAAGCGGCGCAAAACTGGCCGCGCTCGACGGCGATACCGTGGTCGAGGAACGGTCGTTCCAGCTGCGGCCCGGCGGCATCCCCGCCTTTGTCGAGGCCTGCAAGGCGACCGGCATCGCCGCGCTGCCCGGCATGGCGGCGCGCACGATCGGCGCCTTCGTGCCGATGACCGGGGCGCTGCACAACGTCACCCTGTGGTGGTGGTTCGATTCCCCGGCGGCGCGCGACGCGTGGCAGGCCGACCTTGCCGGCAACGCGGACTGGCAGGCCTTCATCGCCGCCATCGCGCCGTTGCTGACCGGCCAGTCGAGCCTGTTGCTGACGCCGCGCCCGGTGCCGGAGATGTCGCCGCTGTTCTCTTGACAGCGGGCGGGGCCTGTTCGCATAATTGTATGTGTACGAATGAATTTGCATTCATCCGACGGAGAGGACCGCATCATGACCTTTGTCCGGAACGCATGGTACGTCGCGAGCTTCGCCCATGAAATCGACGGCGGGCCGCGGGCGGAAACCGTCCTCGGCGAAAACGTCGTCCTGTGGCGCGGCCGGGACGGCGCGCCCCGCGCGGCGGAGGATCTCTGCCCGCACCGTTTCCTGCCGCTGTCCATGGGCCGCGTCGTCGGCGACGACCTGCAATGCGGCTATCACGGCCTGACCTTCGACGGCGCCGGCGCCTGCGTCGACGCGCCGACCCAGTCGGCCCCGCCGGCGAACTGCCGCATCCGCTCCTATCCGGTGCATGAAAACATGGGCGTGGTGTGGATCTGGATGGGCGACCCCGCGCTTGCCGATACGGACGATATCTACGACCTGCCGCAATATCACGACCCCGCCTGGGGCGTCGGCATCGGCGAGGGGCTGGAGCTCGACGCCAATTACCTGCTGGTCTGCGACAACCTGTGCGACCCGACCCATGTCAATTACGTCCACCCGGCGACCCTCGGCAACCCGGACGGCATCAACGCCCCGGTAACGTACGAGGACATGCCGTGGGGCGTCGTCACCGAACGGCTGACGCCGAATTCGGCGCCGACCGGCTTCGTCGCCGCCGCCGCCGATTACGACGGCAAGGTCGATATGTGGCAGCGCTACCTGATGTACCTGCCGTCGGTGTCGATCATCGATTTCGGCGCGACCGCCGCCGGCACCGGCAGCCATGAGGCCGGCGGCGAAAAGCGCGTGCACGTGTTTACCTGCCATTTCGTGACGCCGGTCACCGAAACCCGCACCATCGACCGCTGGGTCCATATCCGCAATTTCAGCCCCGACGACACGGCGGTGACCGAGCGCATGAACGCCCAGTTCCGCATGGCCTTCGCCGAGGACAAGGATATCCTGCGCGCCGTCCAGGCGGAGGAAAGCCGCCACGAAGGCCGCGCCAAGATCGGCCTCGACCTCGATGCCTCGGCCGGTCTCTACCGCCTCAAGATCAACCGCCTGCTCCGCGCCGA
>CAXBCP010000056.1:0-17238 GCA_963974055.1 uncultured Rhodospirillaceae bacterium | reverse complement strand
GAATCCGCACGAAGACCGACGTCGCGCGTTGCGGTTTCATCGTCGACCTGGAGAATGGCTTCCGCGATATCGTCGGCATCGCCCTTTTCGCGAAGATCGGCATTGGCGTTCGAACCGCCCGCCGTACCTTCTTCGCCGGGGGAGAGGCGGTTGGCTCCGTTTCCGGTTGTGCCGCGCTCAAATTCTTCGCGTACGATATCGTCGGCCATAATTGCGTTTCCTTCGCCTTGCAGGCCTGCGGCATTGTTTGAACAACCACTGCAGGACCCCGCGTCTCAATACAGATACATTCTGTACCGGCCTATACATTCGGGCGAAAAGATAACCGCGACGTAAATTAATATGATTAACAAAATTTTTTTCACTTCAATATAGATGTAAAAATACTTAAAATTATCAATAAATTGGCCGTTTTTTATTTAAACACGGGGAGGGGCGGGTGCTCGTGTGTGGCCTGAGGCGTTAACCGAATATTCAGTCTGTGCAGTAACTATGTATGACGCCGCAATAGGCTGAACCATGACTGAATTTCGCGTGGTTATGGGGAATGCGGCGGGGGTTTTCGGATCCCGGGCAGTTCATTCGGATCGGAAAGATCGTACAAAGTGGTATTGCGTAAGCAGAAGAAGGTTGGGCACGCGGTTCCCCGTTTCGACGCCATGGGCGGTTACCGGGCGGAACTTCTGACGGCGTCCTGTGCCCAGAACATTCTCTCCCTTGCGATGCCGATTACCATTCTGCAGGTCTACGACCGGATCATTCCGAACCAGGCGATGCATACGCTGGGCGTTTTTGTCGTTGCGCTGGGGGTCGTTCTTCTCGCCGATTTTCTGATCAGTCTCGGACGTTTCTATATTACCGGCTGGACCGGCGCCCGCGTGCAGCACCGGCTGGCCTGCCGTGCGGTCAATCATATTTTCAGGTCGGACCTGAGAGCTTTCGAAGCGTTGCCGCCCGGCGTTCACCTGCAGCGGTTGCGCGGCGCGGATTCGATCAAGAATTTCTTTTCGGGGCAGGGGCTTCTTCTGTTTGTCGACCTGCCTTTCGCATTTTTATTCTTTGCGCTGATCGGTCTGATCGCGGGACCGTTGGCGCTCGTCCCGATTATCGTTCTCGTACTCCTGGCGATTACCGGCTCCGTTGCCGGCCGGAAACTGAGCCGCGCGCTGGAAGACCGGCGCGGCACCGACGACCGGCGTTATAATTTCATGATCGAGGTCCTCAGCGCGATCCGCACCGTCAAGGGGCTCGGCATGGAAACCATGATGGCGCGCCGCTACGAGCGCCTGCAGGGCAGTTCGGCGGAGGCGAGCTACAATGTCGCCGAGGGCGGAACCTGGGCGCGGGCCACCGGTCAGATGTTTTCCCAGCTGACGGCCATCGCTGTCGCCGCCTATGGCAGTACGCTCGTCATCGACGGTGCGCTGACGATCGGCGGCCTGGCGGCATGCACCCTGCTGGCCAGCCGGTCGGCGCAGCCGATGATGCGCGCCCTGGGAACATGGACGCAGTTTCAGAATGCCAGGGTTTCCCGTAACCAGGTGAGCGGGGCGCTTTCGATGCCGCTGGAATCGCGGCCCGATGCGCCGCATTTCCACCCGGTGCGCGGCAATGTCCGGCTGGAAGATGTTTCATTCACCTATACGGGGTACGACAGAAGCCTCTTTCAGAATGTGAACCTGCACCTGGACGAAGGCGAGACGATCGCCATTTCAGGAACCAACGGGTCCGGCAAATCGACCCTGCTTGGCCTGATGATGGGGCTCCTGCTGCCGTCGGAAGGCCGCGTCCTGATCGACGGCGAGAATATCTGGGAGTTCGATGCCGTCAGCCTGCGGTCCCAGGTTGTCTATCTGCCCCAGAAGCCCGCTCTGTTTCAGGGCACCATCCTGGACAATATGACGATGTTCCGCGGGGATTCGTATATCGACGGCGCCCTCGAAATGGCGGAGCGTCTGGGATTGCATGAGGCGGTCGGACGTATGCCCCGGGGCTACGACACCCAGGTCGAACACGCGGCGAATGACGGTTTGCCGGGCGGCGTTCGCCAGCGGATCGCCCTGGTCAGGGCGCTGACGCTGGTGGAGGAACCGCGTCTCATCCTGTTCGACGAGGCGAATACGTTTCTCGATCAGAAAAGCGATGCCCTGCTGCTCGATCTTCTGGGGGAGTATCGCGGGAATTGCAGCATGGCGATCGTCAGTCATCGTCCTTCGTTTCTTGCGCTGGCGGACCGGTCCTACCAGATCAGGGGGCTCGGCCTGCACGAAATCACCAACGGTGCGCGGGCATCGCTTGAGCGCCTCGAAAAGGAATACGCATGAGCGCGGCGCAAACCCTTTCCGCCGGCGCCGCCGGTGCCGAACCGGCGGAAGCGCCGGGGCGGGCGTTCGAACTGGAACAGGGATTGCGGGTGCTCCGGAATTTCCGGCAGTTCGGCAGGCAGGCCCTGTCGGAACACGCCGCGTGCATCGTGCCGCTGCTGGAGGCTCTCCAGTGGAGCGGCCGTCCGCGCCATCTCTCCGAGGCCGTCCCGCATTTTATCGACAACATAGACACCGACGATTTTCGCGAGACCCTGGCCAATCTGAACCTGACGACCGTCCCGGTTCGTATCCGCCAGGACCAGCTGAATCCGGCATTGCTGCCCTGCCTGTTTGTGCCGGACAAGGGGCCCGTCAGGATCGTCATAGAGCGCGACGAGGCCGAAGATACCTACAAAGTCTACGACGGTTTTACGCGTTCGACCCGGACAACCCGCTGCCGGGGCATTCGCGGCACGGCGTATGTGATCCGTTCCGTGAGCGGCGCCGCCGTTCAGCGTGACAACAGCACATGGGTTGCGGAGCTGTCGGTTCGTTTCCGCAAGCTCGTCGGGCATGTTCTCGTCGCGACGCTGATGATCAACCTGCTGAGCCTCGCGATGCCGCTTTTCATGATGGCGATCTATGACACGGTGATCCCGTCGGCGTCCGTCGAGCAGTTGCTGTATCTGGTCTCCGGCGTCGGAATAGCGATCGGCGCCGAGTGGCTGTTCCGCCGCTTGCGGTCCCAGGTGATGGCGCATGCGGCGGGCCGGATCGACTACATGATCGGCACGGCGGGATTCCGCCAGGTTCTGATGCTGCCGATACCGATGAGCGAGAACGAACCGCTCGGCGCGCAGATATCCCATCTGCAGGAGTTCGAGACCATTCGCGAATTTTTTGCCGGTCCTCTCGGCGAGACCATTATCGACCTGCCGTTCGTCCTGCTTTCGCTGGCGGTCATCGCATTGCTGTCCGGCTGGCTGGTGATGGTGCCGATTACGGCCGCCGCATTGTTGATGCTGATGGCGATGGCGGTCTCGCCCTTCATCAAGCGGACTTTCTCCAATTCGGGCGGCAGCAAGACCCGCCAGCAGCGGTTTCTGATCGAGGCGGTATCGGGAATGCGGGCGATCAAGTTCGCCGGCGCCGAAAAAGTCTGGATCGACCGTTTCCGGGCGCTGTCAGCCGCATCGGCGATGAGCGATTTCCGGATCGCGATGCTGAACAACCTGGTCCAGACCCTGGGACGCATCATCATGTTGGGGGCCGGAATCGCTGTTGTCGGCTTCGGTGCCGATCTGGTGATGCATAACGGACTGTCCATCGGCGCGCTGGTTGCCAGCATGGCGCTGGGCTGGCGCGTTCTGGGGCCGTTCCAGTCGGTCATCATGCTGCTGAACCGGGCAACGCAAATTCGCTCGTCCCTGCGCCAGATCAACCACCTGATGCGGATACCGCCGGAACGGGTATCCGGCCGGGTTCCCCCCAAGCGGACGATCAAAGGACGCATCACCTTCATGGGGGTCGGCTACCGGCACGCGCCCGATGCGGACCCGGCGCTGAACGGCGTTACGTTCGAATGCGCGCCCGGCGAAGTCGTTGCGGTGACGGGCCCGAACGGCGCCGGCAAAACGACGGTCGCAAACCTGGCCAGCGGGCTCTACAAACCGCAGATGGGCTCGGTACTGCTCGACGGGGTCGATATCCGTCAGATCGACGCGATCGACATCCGTCAGAATATCGGGCTCGTGCCGCAGAACAGCGAGATGCTCTACGGCACGGTTGCGCAGAACCTGCGGCTTTCGGTCCCGTATGCGACGGACGATGACCTGGTGGAGGCCGCCAAGGCGGCGGATATCGACTATGCGATCATGAAGCTGCCCGACGGCTATGAGACGCGGCTGACCGAACGGGTCGTCAGCGAGCTTCCCGAGGGGTTCAAGCAGAAGCTGGCGATTGCGCGGGCGCTGCTGCGGAAGCCGCCGATTCTGATATTCGACGAACCCGGCCAGATGCTCGACGAGCGCGGCGACAATGCTTTCCTGGAGGCGGTCAAGTCTCTTCGGGGCTCCTGCACGATCCTGATCATTACCCATCGTCCGAGCCATATGCGGGTTGCCGACCGGCTGATCGTTCTCAATGCCGGACGTCTCCAGTTTAACGGCGACCCGGAAGAAGCATTGAGCCAGATGCAGGGAGGCAGCGTATGAGCGCCGCCGCGCCCGGCAAGGGTGGAGCGGATCCGGGCTGGCGCGCCGGCCAGGATACGCGCCAGATGCGCCACCTGTCGCAGTCGGCGATCCTCGAAGAGGTCGGGCCGCCACGGCTGGTGCGGGTGCTGCTGTTCCTGCTGTCGCTGTCGGTTTTCGGCTTCATCGGCTGGGCCGCGGTTACGGAACTCAAGGAAACGACCAAGGCGTCCGGCGAAGTTGTACCGACGGGGTCTGTTCTCGCCATCCAGCATCTGGAAGGCGGCATTATCCAGCAGATATTCGTCAAGGAGGGCGATATCGTGAACGCTGGCGATACGCTCGTCCGGATGAACCCCACGGCGGCGCGGGCGCAGCTCGAAGAAACCGAAGCGCGGGCGGCATCGCTGGAAATTCGCCGCGAAAGGCTGCTGGCCTTCGCCGAGGGCCGCGCCCCCGACTTTTCGGCGGCACCGGAACGGTTTTCCAAGCTGGTGGACGGCGAACGCGCCATTTTGCGCCAGCAGATAGATGCGCTGGATCAGGAAGCAAGCGTCCTCGAAGCGCAGGCCCGGCAAAGGCGGTCGGAACTCGATGTTCTGGACAGCCAGGTCCGCAAGCTGTCCGACCGGATACGGATACTGGGCACGCAAAAGGAAATGCGCGAACGACTGGCGGCGAAAGGCCTGGTATCGAAGCTCGTTTTTCTTCAGACGCTGGAACAGTATCAGACGGCCGTCGGCGAGCTTGCTGAAATTCGCGGCAAGATCATCAGCGCGGAAAGCGCGATCGACGAGGCGGGGAGCAAGATAGCCCAGCTTCAGTCGCAGCGCAGGAACGAAGCCCTCGAAGAGACCGGCCGCGTTGCGGCGGATCTCGCAAGCGTGCGCGAAACCGCGCGTCGCCTGAAGGACAGGGTGACGCGGCTGGATATTCTCGCGCCGGTGCACGGGATTGTGAAAGGGTTGACCACAAATACTTTGGGCGGCGTTATTCCGCCGGGCGGCCTCGTTACGGAGATCGTGCCGATCGACCGCGAGCTGGTCGTCGAGGCCCGGATTTCGCCGGTCGATATCGGTCATATCGCGGTGGGCCACAAGGCGACCGTCAAGGTCACGACGTTCGACTTCGCGCGGTTCGGTTCCATCGAGGGGACCGTAACGAAGATTTCCGCATCGACATTCAAGGACCGCGAAAACGAGGTCTACTACAAGGCCGAAGTCCGGCTCGAGAGCACCTTTGTCGGCGAAAGTTCGAAAGCCAACCGTATCCTTCCGGGCATGGTGACGGAAATCGATATCAATACCGGCACACGGACGGTGCTGCGGTATCTGCTGCGGCCGGTCTTCCAGTCTCTGGATGTCGCGCTGAGCGAGCGATAGACCCGGCATCGCCGGCAGGAGTCCGGTACGTTCGGGGCGCAAAAAAAGCCCCTGATACAGGAGCTGTTTTTGACCAATTCAAGCGGAATTGACGTCGTCGGCGGTTCAGCTTTCTCCGGGTTTGTCAGAGGTCGGCTGGTCTTCCGGGAGGGACGTCGTTCCGTCTGAAGGACTTTGTTCGCCGGTTTCATCCTGGCGGTCGTCTGATTTTTCCTGTTTCAGGCGTTGGCGTTCGGCTTTCTTTGCCGCGCGGGCTTTCTCGCGTTCGCGTCTCTCAAAGCCATAATTTGTTTTTCGGGCCATGGGCTTCCAATCGGTCGTCAGTGTTAGGCGGTTTCGAAGGCCTGCAGAAATGCAGGCCTTCGATAGCATTCGCTCGGTATCAGTCTGCCGCGGACAGGTTTTCGGCGGATTTCTTGCCGTCTCTGCCGGGCTGCACCTCGAAGTTGATTTTCTGTCCTTCGTTCAGCGACGACATTCCGGCGCGCTCAACGGCCGAAATGTGAACGAATACGTCTGCGCCGCCGTCTTCCGGCTCGATGAATCCAAAACCCTTTGTCGGGTTGAACCATTTCACGGTTCCTGTAGCCATTGGTATTTCCTTATAAACGTGTAACAGGGCACCCCCGCCGCGCGCGGGTGGGTTTCAATTTCCCGAATAGCTTGGAGTATTGATGCCCTGTGTCGTTTGACAGGCAGGCTACGCCAGATCCTCGAAAATCTGATGGCGGCAATGTGACCAGATGGCGGGACAAAGACAAGGAATATGTTAACCGCCGGGGTGGCCGGGGACGGCGCCCATAAAAAACGCCCCGGTTAAACGGGGCGTTTTTTCGGTTGGATGCCGGCCTTTAAAGTCGGATTGCCTGGTTCTGACGTTGCGTGAAGTTGAACAGGTTTCCGGCCGAACGATGGAAGGCAGCGATACGAAGACCGGCTTTCTTCGCGATAGCCGACAGATATTCGGCGCGCGCGAGTTCAGCCGACCGGCGCACGGCGATCACGTCTGTGTTGCCGTAGTTGAAGCCTGACAGGTCGAGGCTTGGGGTGGTTGCATGGGGGGTCATATTTTTTACTCCAGAAAGCGTTGCCCGCATGATGCGATGCGATATCTTATAAGTAGTTAAAAATACGAAGAAATCTAGATTATTTATTGCATTGCACCATTGCGGGGAGCGCACGAATTAACGGACGTTTAATCTCTTGATACCCGGTTCGGGAGGCGCCCAGGTGCGGCGAAACCGCCGATATCGAAAACGTCGCCTTCCTTCACAGCGCCGCCGACTTCCGGATGGCATCCCAAATCCGAAGAGGCGTCAGCGGCATCTCTATGTCGGTAACGCCGAGCGGTCCCAGTGCGTCGAGCACGGCGCTTACCAGGGCGGCCGGGGAGCCGATCGAACCGGATTCGCCGCACCCCTTGGCGCCCAGCGGGTTATGGGTGCAGGGCTGGGATTCGTCGAGTTCGCCCGTGAAACCGATCAAGTCGTCGGCGCGCGGCATCCCGTAATCGAGGAACGATCCGGCGAGTATCTGTCCGCTGTCGGGATCGTAAGCGGCGCTTTCCGTCATTGCCTGGCCGATGCCCTGCGCGAGTCCGCCATGCACCTGGGCATGGACGATCATCGGGTTGATCACTGTGCCGATATCGTCGACGACGTGATAGCGCTGAAGTTCGAGCACGCCGGTATCCGGATCGATCTCGATCTCAACCACGTGGCCGCCGTTCGAATAGGCGAAATTCGACGGATCGTAGAACGCGCTTTCATTCAGGCCGGGCTCGACGCCGTCGGGCATGACATGGCCGAGATTGGCCGCCGTTGCGATCTCCGTGATCGTCAGTTGGCGGTCCGTGCCGGCGATCGCGTAAACGCCGTCGGCAAAACTGACGTCCTCTTCCGCCGCCTCCAGCAGATGGGCGGCTATTTTGCGTCCTTTCTCGACGATCTTGTCGGCGGCGACCGCAATGGCCGATCCGCCGACCGCAATCGACCGCGACCCGAATGTGCCTGTTCCCATCGGTACCGCCTCGGTGTCGCCTTCTATGACGGTGACGCTGTCATAGGGCAGGCCGAGCCTGCTGGCGATGATCTGTGCATATGTCGTGGCGTGCCCCTGGCCGTGGTTGTGGGTGCCGGCGAGCAGCCGGACGCCGCCTTCGGCGTCGATCCGGATTTCCGCGCTTTCGAAAAAGCCGATCCGTGCGCCCAGCATCCCGGCCAGTTTCGACGGCGCGACGCCCGACGATTCCACGTACATCGCAAGGCCGATACCGCGCAGTCTGCCACGGGCTTCGCTTTCCGCGCGACGCGCCGCGAACCCGTCCCAGTCGGCGCCCGCCAGGAGCTTTTCCATGATGTTGGGAAAATCGCCGCTGTCATAGGTAGGCCCCACGGGCGTTGTGTAGGGCATCGCGTCAACCGGGATCAGGTTCCGGCGCCGGATTTCGACGCGGTCCACCCCGATCTTCCGGGCGGCTTCATCGGCCAGCCGTTCGAGGACGAAACAGGCTTCGGGACGGCCGGCGCCGCGATAGGCATCGGTCGGGACGGTATTGGTCAGGACTGTCGTCACTTCGACGTAAACTGCAGGTGTCCGGTATACGCCGGCGAGCAGCGCCGAGTATATGGCGCCCGGGATACTGGCGCCGAATGTCGAGATATAGGCACCGACATTCGCAAGCGTGTTCACCCGCAGGCCGACAAATTTACCGTCCGAATCGATGCCGAGCGTCGCCGTCGTCAGATGGTCGCGCGCCTGGGTGTCGGACATGAAGGCTTCCGACCGGCTGGAAATCCAGCGGACGGGTTGACCCAGGCGCCGCGCTGCCCAGGTGACGACGGTTTCTTCCGGATAATGTTTGCCCTTGGTGCCGAACCCGCCACCGACGTCAGGGGCGATAACGCGGAGCTTTGCCTGCGGGATACCGAGCGCGTCGGTGACCGACCGGCGGATCATATGCGGCGCCTGGGTGGCGTCGTAGAGGGTGGTCATATCGTTTTCCGCGTCATGCACGGCGAGGCATGCCCGCGCCTCGATCGCCGCACAGGCGATGCGGTTGTTGACCAGCTCAAGCTCGACCACGTGGGCGGCCGAGGCGATTGCGGCATCGGCGGCGGCGGCATCGCCGCGCCCCCAGGTGTATACCCGGTTTCCAGGCGCTTCCGCGTGAAGCTGCGGCGCGGTGCCCGCCAGGGCGCTGCGTGAATCCGTCACCGCGGGCAGGGGGGCGTAATCGACAACCACCGCCTCGGCGGCATCTGTTGCCGCATGCGCGGATGCGGCGATCACGACCGCGACCGGTTCGCCGACATGGCGAACCCGGTCCCGGGCCAGGCCCCAGCGGGAGGGCTGGTTCATGGGCGAGCCGTCGGTGTTGTTCATGACCCACATAAACGGAATTTCGCCGATCCCGTCGGCACGCATGTCCGCCCCGGTCAGGACGGCGTGGACACCGGGCATGTCTGCCGCCGCAGAGATATCGATGCTGCCGATTTCCGCATGGGCATGGGGCGACCGGACAAATATTGCATGCAGTTCGCGGGGATAGTGGATGTCGTCGACAAACCGGCCATTGCCGAGCAGGAGTTTCCGGTCTTCCTTGCGCAGAACTTCGTCGCCGATTCTTCCCCGTTCGAGCGGCATCGCCATGATTTTCGTGCTCCCTGATATCCGGAGGTTTCCGGAAATATGCGTCCGCCACTGTTCTCGCAGCGTTTGCAGCTTCAATGTTGTCCGTTCGGCGGCGCCGGCGACCTGCCGTGTGCTTATTCCAGTCTTTGCCTGCCGTCCGAAAACGTCACCCGCAGGTTGAACCCGCCTTCGTTCATCAGCCATGGGCGAATTCGGAATTTCCGGGCCCCGGAAGAATGCATGGGGTCCGCCTCGGCGATCCGGGTTGCGGCTTCGAGCGATTCAGCGCGGATAATGATCATCCCGTTGCCGCCCCAACCGCCATCGTCGTCCGCCAGCGGCCCGGCTGCGAACATGATGCCTTTCTGCTCGATCTCGACCTGGTATTTCAGATGTTCGGCGCGGACTTCCTGAACCTTGTCCAGATTGCCGGCAGGTTCGGTAAAGACGATAAAGAATTCCTTGGCGAGCATGCCCTTTGCGGTCGCTGCCGCAATCATGTCTTCCCAGGACGGAGCGGACATCGGATTTTCTCCCTGTTATCGAAACGCGACTATATCACTGTGTATCGGACAAAAGAAAACGGCCACCCCGCCGGGATGGCCGTTTCGTCGTTCTGCAGGCGCGATGTTATTTTCCGAACAGTTTCTTCAGGCTGTCGCCGGCCCCTTTGGCGGCATCTTCGACGCCTTTGGTCGCGCCGTCGGCACCGCCGGTCACGCCCTTCAGGGCATCCGTCGCGGCACCTCCGAGGCCCTTGATCATGTCGTTGACGTTGGTCGAACTAACAGCGGCGCCAACCTGTTTTTCGATCGCATCCATGACCTTGTCGACGACTTCGGCGGGGGTGGCGCCGTCTTTTTTGTCCTTGCCGATATCTTTCAGGCGGATCGTCGGCAGGGCGGATCCCAGCTTCTTGCCTTTAAGCAGGGGATGGCTGACCGAAACCTGGCCGTTGCTGACCACAAGGCTCTCGACGATCATTTTCTTGCCGGGGCCTTTTTCCTCTTTTTCTGCCGTTTTGGCGCCGGACCCGGCGGCCGCTTTCTCGACATTCTTGCCGATCACATCGACATTGCTGCCGCCATCGCCGAATTCATAGGTTATATCCGGGGCGTCGATGACGATGGACTTGATGACAATCGTGTCGCCGGTGAGGCTGGAGATGTCGATATTCATCGAGATGGTGCCGAGCTTGAAGGCCGCATCGGTCTGGTAGCCTGCCGGATTCCCGACGATCAGGCCGCTCAGCTTGCCCATGCCGTTCTCCGGCGACAGTTCGACCTTGTCGAGCTTGACGCTGACCCCGGTGAACTGCGGTCCATACTCCTCGACCGCGTCTTTGACGATCGAATCGAGGTTGGAATAAATAAAAACGACTACGCCGACGATGGCGATTACGACAACGGCGAGAATCCCGCCGACAATTTTGAATCCACGGCTCATGGTCATGCCTTTCAGGTTATTGGAGCAGAGCGTCGCCGGACGTCTGCATTATACAGCCGGGTACCTGCGCCGCGATACAATTCAGGACGCAAGCAGGACGGCCATACGCAGCAGGGATTCATCCGATCCGTGCGGGCCGAGCAGGGAGAGCCCAAGTGGCGCGCCGGCTTCGGCGAGCGGCAGGCTCATCTGCGGGCAGCCGGACAGCCCCGAAATGCAGGTAAGCCCCATCGTGCGCGCCCGGAATTCCTCGACTTCCGCATTGCCGGCGTCCCGTTTGGGGCTGACGGGAGCGGTCGGCATCACGAGGAGCGAACCGCCGTCGCCGAGAAGCGTTTCGACACGGGCCCGCGCGATATCGCGGACCGGCTGGTGTTTCGCGCGATCGGCGTCGGTGAGGGTCGCCGCATAAGCGAATCGCTCCTTCACGCCGGGGCCGAATGACGGGTTATTTGCCGTTACCCAGTCGGCGTGATTCCGCCATATCTCCAGCGCCTGCAGGTGGCGGAACGCGTCGAGCCAGCGGTCGAGACCTTGGGCGGCGATTGTGACCGTGTCCGCTTGCAGACCGAGTTTTTCGATGACCTGGTTCGCGGCGGCTCGCGATATCTCTCTTTCGCCGTCGGGCATGCGGGAAAACGCATCTTCCACGATCAGCGCGCGGGACGGAGTGAACGTCCTGGCATCGCCGCCCAGTAATACGTCGCCGACGGTCGCAAACAGGTCTGCATCGCGGGCAAACCAGCCGATGACATCGAACGATCCGGCAAGCGGCGCGACGCCGGAATCATCGACGCGGCCGTGGGTCGGGCGAAGCCCGTAAATGCCGGAAAAGCTCGCGGGACACCGCACCGATCCGCCGCAATCGGTTCCAAGCGCGAAGTCGACCAGTTCGCCAGCAACCGCGGCCGCCGATCCGGACGACGATCCGCCGACGGCCCGGTCGGGGGCGGCGGGGTTGATCGGTGCGCCGTAATGGGCGTTGTCGCCGGCGAGGCTGTAACACATCTCGTCGCAGACCGTTTTGCCGGCCAGCGTGGCGCCCGCATCCAGCAATTGTCGAACGGCGCCGGCATGGCTCGTCGGCAGCGGGCGGGTTTCGGGCCAGAGGGGCTGGCCGTTGCTGGTCGGGTGGCCGGCGACGTCAAAGACATCCTTGGCGGCGAAAGTCAGGCCGGCGAGCGGGCCGCCGGTCGCGCCCGCCAGCGTTACCGGTTCGCCTTTCATGAAAGCGCCGAGCGTATCCTGCATCTTGTTCTCTCCGTCGAACGACTGGTTGATGGCGAACATACCGGCTGGCCGCGGCAAGAACCATCGGCCGGGCAAAGAAAAGGCCCCCGCCGTGAAGGCGGGGGCCGGTAACAGACTTTCCCGAACGGGGAAAACTGTGGGCGGAAAAGCCGAAGCCGTTATCAGTTCAGCTTCTGCCGATAGTCCTTGTGGCAACCGCCGCAGCCCATCTTGCCGACCGGTCCGAAGGCTTTGCCGATCTCCGCCTTGCCGGCGCCGGAAGTCGAAGCGGCTTTGGCGAGGCCGTCTGCAAGCGACGCAAGCGTCATTGCCGCTTTCGTGAAGTCGGCCTTGCCGTTCTCGAAAATATTCGGTTTCGCGCCGGTCACGCCCGGGTATCTGGCAAGGCCGGTCCCGGCGGGGAACAGATCCGGAAGGTTCTTGGCGATCTGCGAAAGCCTGGCTGCATTCCTGGCAACGTCCGCCGGGCCTCCCTTGTTGGTCTTCAGATATCCGACAATCTGTTTCATGCTGCCGCTCATGGCGCGCATTGCGCCCCGGCGTTTGGCGATGAGTTCCGCGTGTTTCTTGTTTTCGACCTTGGCTTCGATTTCTTTCATCAGCTTCTGCATTCCCTGCGCGTGCGTCGGGGCGGGCGTGGTTGCTGAAACGGCGGTCAGCGCAAATGCGCCGATTACCAGACCTGTTATAGCTTTCATCTTGTATGCGTCCTCCTGAGACGTGGTTCGCGTTAACGGACCGGGCAGGTTGGCCAGACGATAACCTATGTGATGCCGCTTTGAAAATCACAAAAAATTGGACATAATTGTCTCTGATTTGTTGACAATTGGATGTGAGTGATGGATCGCCTGGCCGCGATGGAGATATTTACAAATGTCGTTGAGCATCAAGGGTTTAGTGCGGCCGCCAAGCATCTGGGTATTTCGCGGGCTTCGGTGAGCAAACAGGTTCTGCAGCTCGAGGAGAGCCTGGGCGCGCGCCTGTTGAACCGCACGACGCGTCGTGTGAGCGTCACCGAAGTGGGGGAAGCCTATTTCGAGCGCTGCAAGCGGGTTATTGCCGAGGTGGAGGAGGCGGACCTTCTGGTCGAGCGGCTTCATTCGGAACCGCGCGGCGTCCTCAAGGTCAGCGCCCCGATGTCTTTCGGGGTGTGTCATGCGGGACCCGCGGTATCGGAATTTCTCACACGCTACCGCGATCTCAGCATTTCGCTGACCCTGAACGACCGGTTTACCGATCTGATAGAAGACGGCTTCGACGTGGCAATACGCATCGCGCAGTCTGCCGATAGCAGCCTGGTCGCCCGCCGGCTTACGACGGTGCGGTGCATCATGACGGCGACACCTGCCTATCTGGCGGCAAACGGCGTGCCGCAGCGACCACAGGATCTCGGGTCCCATCAATGCCTCAGTTATATTTACCTGGCATCGGGGCAGGAATGGCCGATGACCGGGCCGGGCGGGACGGTTTCGGTCAAGGTGTCCGGGCCGCTGAAGGCGAATAACGGCGAGGTCCTGCTGAACGCGGTGCTCCACGATCTGGGAATCGGTTTCCTGCCGTACTTTCTCGTACGCGACGAAATCGAAAACGGAAACCTTGTGCCGGTGCTGGACCGCTATCGGCTGCCCGACCTGTCGCTCTACGCGGTGTCGCCGCCGAACCGGTACCCGGCGAGAAAAGTTCAGGCGTTTATTTCTTTTCTCGCCGAGCGCTTCGCGGATGCGGATTTCTGATAGTTCGGCGGGGCCCGGTTCAGACGCCGATCAGTTTGCGGGTGTTTGATTCGAACATCATCAAGCGGTCCGCATCGCTGCATCGCAGTTCTTCGATAACGCCGATGGTGGACCGGATCAGCCGGGCGCCGCCTTCTTCGTCATAGGGGCAATCGGTCGCAAAGAAGGAGTGATCGGCGCCGAAGAAATCCAGCCCGGCCTGGCTTGCTGCCTGCGCTCCGAACATGGCGGTGTCGCCGTAGAAATCCTTGAAATAGTCGATCAGCGGCTTTTTCAGTGTGTCGCGGAACGACTTGCCGTCGCCCATTTCCGCGTTGCGGCTTTCCCAGCTCGGCGTGAAGCGGCCTTCGGCATGCGGGGTATAGGCGCCCCAGTGATGGGCAATGATTTTCAGGTCGGGCAGTTCGTCGAACATTCCCGAACACACGATCCTCGCCATTGCAGCGCTGGTCTCGTAGGCCCAGCCGAAGCCCCAGAAAATTTCGTAGAACGACCGGTCCTCGGTCAGGTAGTCGGGATGCGTGGCCGGGCGGGTGGGGTGCAGCCAGATGGTTTTGCCGCGCTCGGAAATCTTGGCGAAGATATCGCGGAATTCCGGCTGGTCGAGGGCCTTGTTGTTGACGTTGGTGAACAGCTGGAAGCCGACGGTGCCGAGGTCGTCGATCGCGTGGTCGATTTCCGCGAGGGCGGCTTCGGTGTTGTTCATCGGCAGCGAGGCAATGAACCAGGGCATGCGGTCGGGGTGCTCGCGGCAGATGCGCGCCATGGCGTCATTGGCAACCCGGGTCAGGGCAGGACTGTCCTGCGGTCCGGCAATCGCATCGGTCGGCGGTTGCGACATGGAAATGATCTGCTGGTAGTCGTCGAATTCGTCGAGCATGCGCAGGCGCGCATCCATGTCGTGGATCGTCTCCATGGATTTCCAGCGTTTCACCGCGGCATCGGGCATCAACCCGTCGATCTTTTCGAAAAATTCGGGCGGCAATACGTGGTTGAAGACATCTATTTTCATGGTGGGCCCCCTCAGGCGGTCTGTTGTTGTCGCCCCGACTTTACAGCAGCGGCTGACTCGGCAAACCCCCAAATAGCGGGGTCCGCAAACGCGATTGTTTCGGCTAGGTTGCCGGGCGTACGTTTCGTACCCAACCGTTCACGGGACTGGCATCGATGGAAGATATCCAGGCAGCCTTCGCGCTCGCCGCGGGCCTGATTTTTTCAGGCGATTCCGACCTGTTCGAAATCGTCGGATTGTCGTTGTCGGTCAGTGTGACGGCGGTGGCGATCGCCTGCGCCCTGGGGATGACGCTGGGCGCCGCCATCGCGGTGGTCCGGTTTCCC
This sequence comes from uncultured Rhodospirillaceae bacterium, assembly GCA_963974055.1. Classification (GTDB taxonomy): domain Bacteria; phylum Pseudomonadota; class Alphaproteobacteria; order MPNO01; family UBA830; genus CAXBCP01. Next base: position 1,957 of record CAXBCP010000056.1, on the reverse strand, counting down.
GGCCGCCAGGCAGTTATCGTTTTGCTGAATGCGCTGATGGGGCTGCCGCCGGTGGTCGTCGGGCTGGGCGTTTATCTGTTGCTGTCGCGCGCCGGGCCGCTCGGGGTGCTGGGGCTTCTGTATACGCCCACGGCGATGATCGTCGCCCAGACGATTCTCGTGACGCCGGTCGTCGCCGCACTGACCCGCCAGGTGGTCGAAGACCTGCACCGTGAATACGACGAGGCACTGAAGTCGCTTGGCGTGAAAGGGGCCGGGCTGATCCGGACGTTGCTCTGGGACGCCCGCTACAGCCTGATTACGGTTGCGCTCGCGGGGTTCGGACGGGCGATCGCCGAGGTCGGCGCGGTGATCATCGTCGGCGGGAATATCGATCACCTGACCCGCATGATGACGACCGCGATCGCGCTGGAGACCTCGAAAGGAAACCTGGCGCTCGCGCTGGCGCTCGGGATTGTGCTGGTCGGGATATCGCTGGCGGTGAACGGAGCGGTATCGGGGCTGGGGGGCGCCGTGGGGCGGACGCGGAATGCCTGAGTCCATTCTGCCCCTGCAGGCGCAGGACCTGCGGTACCAGGTCAATGGCCGGGCGTTGATCGACGGTATCTCCTTCGCCGTCGATGCCGGCAGTTTCACCGTTGTGCTCGGTCCCAACGGGGCGGGCAAAAGCCTGCTTCTGCGGCTGTTGCACGGTCTGATCGAACCGACAGCCGGGACCATCGCGTGGAAAGGGGCGGCAAGCGCGCGCGAGGGCGCATTGCGGTTGCGACAGGCAATGGTTTTTCAGCGGCCGGTCCTGCTGCGGCGCTCGGTCGAGGCGAATATCAGATTTGCGCTGAAATGGCTCGGCGTGCCGCGCGCCGGGCGCGGGGCGATGGTCGACGCGGCGCTTGAACGTGCTGGCCTTGCCGATAAACGCCGGGTGCCGGCCCGGTTGTTGTCCGCCGGCGAGCAGCAGCGTCTGGTTGTCGCACGTGCGCTTGCCGGACGGCCGGATATAATGTTCCTCGACGAACCGACCGCGAGCCTGGATCCGGCCTCCGTCCTGCAGATCGAAGCGCTGCTTGCGGAGGCGAACCGGGCCGGAACCGCGGTCGTTCTGGTAACGCACGATATAGGACAGGCTCGCCGGCTCGGCCGGGAAATCGTGTTTGTGCATCGCGGCCGCGTGATCGAACGGGGACCTGCCGAGCGGTTTTTCGACCGGCCCGACACCTTGGCGGCGCGAGCCTATCTGGAGGGAGAGATCATTGTTTAGAGCGGTTTCAGTTCTGTTGGCGTTGAGCCTTGCGGCAATATCCGTCGGGGTCCAGGCGGCGGACCGCAACTTTATTGTGGTTCAGTCCACGACATCGACGCAGAATTCCGGCCTGTTCGGTTTCATCCTGCCGAAATTTACCTCGAATTCGGGTATTGAAGTTCGGGTTGTCGCCGTCGGGACCGGCCAGGCGTTAAAGAACGGCCGCAACGGCGACGGGGATGTCGTTCTCGTCCATGCCCGGGCAGCCGAAGACCGGTTTATTGCCGACGGGTTCGGGGTCGAGCGTCACGATGTGATGTACAACGATTTCGTCATTATCGGCCCGCCCTCCGACCCGGCGGGGGTCCGGGGAATGAAGGATGCACCGGCGGCGCTGGCGCAGATTGCAGCGGCGAAGGCGCACTGGGTGTCCCGTGGCGATAACAGCGGCACCCATATCAAGGAAAGGTCGTTGTGGCAGGCCAGCGGCGTCGATCCGTCAGGCGCGAGCGGCAAGTGGTATCGCGAGGCCGGCAGCGGCATGGGGGCGACATTGAACACGGCTGTCGGGATGGGCGCCTATACGCTGACCGACCGGGCGACATGGATCAGTTTCCGCAACCGGCGCGACTTCACCGTGCTGGTCGAAGGCGACAGGCGGCTCTTCAACCCCTATGGCGTGATGCTGGTGAACCCGGCGCGTCACCCGCACGTGAA
>CAXBCP010000055.1:0-17732 GCA_963974055.1 uncultured Rhodospirillaceae bacterium | reverse complement strand
TTTTCGATATGCCGAAAAACGACCGGACGAAACTTTTTCTCAGCCAGATCCTCGCCGACTGAAGATCACGCCGGCGGCGCCACCGACAGCCGCCCGACCACGCCGTGCTTTTCGATCAGCGCCGCGACGCGGCCGTCCGTCTTCGCTTCCTCGACGAAACGCGACAGGAATTCGGCCGCCGCCGCATTCGCCTTCGCGGTGCCGACCGCCTGCTGCACGGCGGTGAAACGTCCGTCGAGAATGCGCCCGCCGGGCACCTTGCCGATATCGGTATTCAGGGCCGGACGCAGCCCGGCCAGGGCGTCGAGCTTTTCGTTCAGAAACAGTTCCAGCGCCCCCGGCAGGCCCTGGGCGCGCACCAGCTCGGCGTGTTTCAGGCTGCGCGACAGGTACAGGTCGTAGGCGCTGCGCCCCGAAACCGCGATACGGATACCTTCGGCATCGACGTCCTCGATCGTCTTCAGCGGCGAGCCTTCGGGCACCAGGTAGGTCGCCTCGATCTCGACATAGGCGGCGGTGAATTCGATCTTCTCGGCACGCGTCGGCTCGGCCCCGATCAGGCCGATATCCCAGACCCCCGCCTCCACCGCGTCGGCGAGATCGCCGGGGGTCGGAAACGGCACATAGGCCACGTCCACGCCGAGGCGCTCCGCGATGTTGCGGGCGAATTCCGGCCCGACCCCGTCGGGTTCGCCCGACGGCGTCTCCCCCGTGACCAGGAGCTTGTTGGCCATGTTGATACCCGCGCGGAGCACGCCCGTAGGCGCAAGCTGGCTGAGAACGTCGTCTGACATTTTGCGAATTCCGAAACTGTTGCGATGGCGGATACTAGGCCGCGCCGCCGCCGGACCGCAAGGGGACGGGTCGCCCCGCCCCCGTTCTTTCCCGCCTACTCCGCCGCCATGTGGCGCATCTCGCCCGCGACCGGCACGTCGTAGCCGGCGAGCACGCGGTCGACCGTGCCCGTCATCTCGTCCCACGGGCAGTTGATGAAGCTGTAGAGCGTGTTGATGAAGGCCGGCCCGGCATAGAACCGTTCGTATTGCTGGTGCCGTCCGGCGAAATCGCTGCCCAGCAGGTCCCAGCCCATCTTGAGGAACTTCATGCGCTCGATCGCCGACTGGCCGGGCACCGACCAGTAGGTTTCGAACTTCTTTTTCAGTTCGGGATTGTTGATGACGGAAATATCGGCCGGCATCTGGAACGGCCCGCCGCCCATCAGTTCGCGCACGGTTTCGCACAGCAGCGCGTAGTTCTGGGTGCACCAGTGCAGCGTGCCGTACATGTGGCGGCGGTTGACGTTGAGATGGCCGGGAACCATTTCCTCCGCATCCTCGATCTGGCCGGAAATCATGGCGCCGAGCCCGGCTTCCGCCGCCGCCAGGCGGCCGAGCGTGTCGCGCACCGCCGGGACCTGGAGCACGTTGTTGAGCTCCGCCGATTTCCGCGCGATGCCGAGGATCAGTTTCAGCTTTTCCTGGAACCGCACGTTGGACTGGTGATTGCCCATCGCGTGGCTCGGGGTCTCGAAATAGATGTTGCGCGACAGGGCCGCGTTGTTGTGGGTGAACACGCGCTCCCACGGCACCTTCACGTCCTCGAAGATGACCATCGAATCCGTCTCGTCGAATTTCCACGCGAACGGCGCGTCGAATTCGGACACCGCGAAGCGTTCGAACGGTTTGCGCGTCCAGATGCTGACGCCGTCCCAGTTCAGCGGCACCGCGCAGGTCACGCTCTCGGCGGCCTGTTCCTCGCCGATCGGCAGCAGGTTGCCGACCCAGGTTTCGTTCGAAAACACGGCGGACGTGCCCAGCATCTTCATGCCGTTCAGGGTGATGCCTTCCTTGTCCTCGGCGGTGACGCGCAGGGTCGGCACCGTCAGGCCCTCGCGCTGGTACAGTTCGGGCTGGCGCGCGCCCTGGGGCGGCAGCACCGTGTAGCAGGCGAAGGTGTCGTTCTTGCGCATGTAGTCGTAATAGCCCTGGAGATGCGCCGCCGAGCCTTTGAGATTGTCCTCGAACAGCTCCGGGCGCCACAACAGGCCGGTGACGAAGCTGGCGACATGATCCGGCGACCGGCCGATCAGGCCGCAGGTCCATTCGGCGACGCGGCGGTGGGTTTCGCGGCGCTTGCGCAGGTCGTCGCGGGATGTCGGCTTCAGGAACCAGCTCGAACAGATTTCGCCGTCATCGTCCTCGAAGGCCATGACGTCGACGTTTTCCGGCGCGCGCTTGCGGTCGTAGATCATGGCGAAGGATTTCGCCGCATTGCGGAACGCGGGATGGGTGGTGACGTCCTCGACGAGCTCGTCGCCGATATAGACCCTGCGGCCGTCGCGCAGCGAGTCGAGATGTTGCTGACCTGTCTTGAGCATTTCGTTCTCCTGTGGATCGGTCAGCGCCAGATGGCGCCGACGGTGATGTCTCCGATTTCGGTGTGGTCGCGCGCCAGTATCTCGGCGAGGTCCGCGGCGCGCGCGCTGCTGCGGCTCATATGGTCGGCGATGGCGCAGAACTGGCGGAACGTCTCCGGGCCGATCCCGTCGAACAGTTCGCCGTTGATCGCCCGCAGGTGCGGCGCAAAGGCGTCGATCGCCGCGCGGCCTTCCGCCGTCAGGGTGATGATCACGCTGCGCCCGTCATCCGGGTTCTGACGCTTGTCGAGGAAGCCCCGGCGCATCAGTTTCTTGGTCTCCGTCGTGACATAGGCGCCCGAAGTGTGCAGGCGCTCGGCGATGGCGGAGATCGTGACCGGCATTTCCTCCGACAGTTCCGCGACGACCATCAGGATATGATACTGGATGCCCGACAGGCCCAGCGCCGTCGCCATGCGCTCGCGGATGCGGTCGAAATTCACCGTCATGGTGAAAATATTGTAGATGAGCCCGCGAAACTCGGCATCGCCGCCGCCCGCGTCCTTCAGCGCTTCCGAGTCGGTCGTCGGGGGCAGGTGCCAGTCGTCTTCCCTGAGCCTGGAAACGGTCATTCTTCAAACGCCATATATATTTCAAATTTAGATATGTAATTTAGCTAATTGATTTATATAAAACAACCCCGCAATAGGGCGGCACCGCCCGCCCCGATTCATGCGATCATGGCAGGATGAACGGTTTCCGTGCCCTGCTCTGCGCGCTCGTCTGTGTCCCCGCGACCGCCCTGCTCCCCGGCGCCCCGGCGCAGGCGGCCTTTGCCTGCCGCCATCTCGAAGCCGATACGCGCCGGGCCATGGCGGGCTGGCAGGTGCCCGGTCTGGCGGTCGGGATTGTCCGCGACGGCGTCCCCGTCGCCCGGTTTGCCCTCGGCGTGCGCGATGCGGAAATCCGGCTGCCGGTCACGCCGAAAACCCTGTTCGGGACGGGATCGCTCACCAAGTCGCTGACCGCGCTCGGGATCGCCGTCGCGGCGCAGGAAAACCGTGTCCGCCTCGACCGCCCGGTGCAGCAGGTTCTGCCCTATTTCCCGGCGGGTGTATCGCTGCGCCACCTGCTGTCCCACACGGCGGGTTGGCCGCGCCACGATGCGCTGTGGTATCTCGACCGCTACGGGCGCCGGGAACTCACCGAAAAGCTTGCCCTGCTGCCGCGTTTCGCGCGCGGCGGGAAAGCCTTCCAGTACAACAACGTCCCGTTCGCCGCCGCCGGCGTCGCGCTGGCGGAAGCGACCGGCACGACCTGGGATGCCTGGATTCGCGCGAAAATCCTGGACCCGGCGGGCATGACGGATGCCGTCACCACGCTTGCCGGTTTCCGGAACGCCGCCAATCGCGCCGCCCCCTATTTCCCCGCCGCCGACGGCCGGATATCCGTGCCGCTGCGCGATACCGACCCCGTCGGCCCCGCCGCCGGTCTCTATGCCCATCTCGACGACATGCTGAAATATCTCGCCCTTCTCGCCACTGACGGCCTCGTCGGCCGGACGCGGCGTCTGCCGGCGGCCGCAATCCGGACGATCCGCACGCCGGTAACGCCGCGATACGGGCTCGGCCTGCGCATCGCAACCTGGAACGGCGCGGAAATGGCGTTCCATCCGGGTTTCATCGACGGCTACGGCGCCAGACTGTCCATCCTGCCGGGCAGCGGGTCCGGCGTCGTGGTGCTGTCCAACCTGTCCGGCGAAACGCCGGCGGCGCAGATCGTCTCGCAGACCGCGCTCGACTGCCTGACCGGGGCGGCGCGCACCGACTGGGTCGCCCGGTTCGGCCATCGCCGCCCGCCGCCCGAAATGCCGCCGCCGCCGCCGGCGCCTTCGCCCCCGGAACGCGATGCCGCCGTGTATACCGGGTCGTTCGATCACGCGGCCTATGGACGTCTCGAATTCCGGACGGCCGGCAGCGGGCAACTTGCGGGGCGCTTTCACGGTCGCGATTTCCGGCTCGACTACGCCGGACAGGACCGCTGGCGCCTGACCGAAACCCACTGGCCGCTGCGCGAAGGGCTGGTCTTCGCGTTCGAGGACCCGGTCGCCGGCGCCCCCGGCGTGGAGCGCTTCGCCCGGGTGTCGGCGCCGCTCGCCGACGGGCCGACCTACCGGCACAATGCCGGTCCGATTTCTTTTGACCGGACCGTCTTGCATTCGCCCGCGACAACGCCAGATTAGAAGAACAACTTGAAATGCCGAGGTGACGGAATGCCCACAGCCCCCAGAACGATGCCAAAGGCGAAGCATATCCACAAAGAGGAACGCCCGCCCGTGGCGATCGGCCATGTCCGCCTTGAAACCCATGCCGTGCCGGAAACCATCGACTTTTTCCACGCGCTCGGCCTGCGCAGGATTTTCCGCAATGCGGAGTTCGGCGTTCTCGAACTGCGCGGCGGCACCCACCTGATCGTCTCCGGGCGCGAAAAGCCGGTGCGCAAGGGCACCGCCGCCCCGTTCGATATCATGGTCGACAATCTCGCGGACACGCACCGGAAATACGGCAAAAAGGGGTTCGAGCCGTCGGAAATAACGTCCGGATCGGTCCATTCGTCGTTCTTTATCCGGGCGCCGTCGGGACACAAGCTGAAAATCACGTCGTCCCACGCTGGCGGCCGCGCCGTTTAGCGCCGTCGTTCAGGCCGCGTTTTCAGGCGGCACGCGCCCGACGAACCGCAACGCGAACGCCGCGAACACGCCGCCGGCAACCGCCACCAGCCAGGCGGACGCCCAGGCGGCCGGATCGTCCCGCCCGCCGGCGAGATCCAGAACAACCCCCGCCGTCGCCGGCCCCAGCGTCGCGCCGACGAAGCCGAACATCGCGTGAACCGCCATGGTCGCCCCGCGCATCGCGGGATCGGCAGCCGATACCGTGCCCGCCGTCACGGTACCGGTATCGGCATACAGCGCCATGCCGTAGACGATCGCCATGACCGCCACGAAATCCAGCGGCAGGCCGGTAAAGGGCGACGAGGCCAGCAGCAATCCGGCGATCAGGGCGGCGGCGTAAATCGAATACAGAACCCGGTTGCGGTTGCGCCGGGCCGCCCATTCCCCGGCGATCATCGACACCGGCACCCCGCACAGTGCGACCAGCGTGGCCACCATGACGGGCGTTGCGAACATGCCCTCCCCCGGATCGCGAAGGACCATCCAGGTCAGGAAGGCGACGATCCAGATGCGGTTGGTGAACGCCTCCCACAGGTGTCCCGCATAGGCGAGGATGTAACCCATCGCCCGGCGATTGCGGAACACGGGGCGGAAATCGACGATCAGGCCGCGCCGGATACCGGGATCGGATTTGCCCGCCGGCAGCCACAGATAGCCGATCGCCAGCGCCACCACGTTGCCGATCCCGGCAACCGCAAACGACCAGCGCCAGCCATACAGTTCGGCGATCGCGCCGCCCGCCAGGATCGAGAACGCCGTCCCGATGGCGAACACCGAGGTGTAATAGCTCGCCGCGCGGCTGCGCCAGGGCTCTTCCAGGCTGTCCGCGAGAATCTTCAGGGTCGGCATATAGGCGCCCGCCATCGCCACGCCCGCCATGAACCGAAGCGCCATGCCCGACCAGAAACCGTCGGCGAATATCGCAAACCCCAGGGATACCGCTGCACTGACGACCGCCCCGGCGAGGCATATCCGTTTCGGGGGAATCCGGTCGGTCAGCGGCACCAGGACCGGTACGGCGACGACATAGCCGGCAAAGAACACGCCGCCGAGCCAGCCGGCCTGCGCGTTGCTCATCCCCCAGTCGGCAATCAGGGTCGGCAGAACCGCCGCCACGGTCATGAACGCGAGGAGGTTGAGGACCAGAAAAGCACAGGACAGGAAGGTCAGCCGGGCAGGACGCATCAGGGATGCTTACACAAAAACCCCGTCCGCCAATAGCCGGGAACGGAAAAGACCGCCCTTGTTTCGCTTTGCACTTTGTTAAGTTCTCTGCGCGATCATCGTATTACGAAAGCATTACGTGCCCGTATCCACCGGAAATCAAGGCGCAGGGACCGATATCATGCGCCGGTATCTTCCGTTCCCCGGCGCCGTTCTTGCCTTCGGGAGAGAGTTCGAATGGCCGAGTACGCATCCCCCGCAACCGTCCGGATCGCCCTGAAAACGTCTGGTCTCCACCCGGCCGGTATTGCAGGAAATCCGGTGCCGCCTGCCATTGCAGCGCGACGATGACGTCGACGGAAACCATATTGCCCAGGGCGCTGCTGCTCGTTCTGCCCCCGACGGTCATCGTCCTGCTCTGCGTCGCGATTACGACGTCGACCACCGTCCACGAAATGGCGTCCAGAGGGATACACAAGCATCTCGGCAGCGTCGCCGATCAGGCTGCCGTCTCTATCGCGGGGGAGTTCAATCATGTCGTCGATTCCGCGACGGGCCTCGCGGCGAACGACATCGTGATCAACGCCATTATCGACGCCGAAACCAGAGAGAACCACCTCCATCTCCTTTTCGCCTCGCTCAGTATTCCGGGCGCGCCCGGCGCGCGCATCACGTTGGCGGACTACCGGGGTCGGCCGATCGCGACGAACGGTGCGAAAGTGGAGAAACCGCCGCTCTCGCCCGCCCGCACCGCCGCCATGGTCGACGGCGCCATTACATTCGAAATCTCGGCGGCCGGCCTGACCGTTGGCGTGCCCGTGATCTACGGCAACCAGGCCGAAGGCCTTATCCTTGTCGAATACGATCGCTATTCCCTTCCCAAATTCATACAGGTGCCCACGGACGGATATGAAATCTCGCTCCGAAACAACGCCGGCGACATCCTTGCCGCCTCGTTACCGGAATTTGCCGGCGTAACGGGCGGTTCGGAGCTTTGGGTCACCAATTCGCAGTCGATCCCGGCCTTTCCCAGCCTGCACGTTACCGTCGGCGAGAACCGGGCCGCGGCCTTCGCCGCGGTCGACCGCCAGCGACGGTTCCTGTTTTTCGTCATTGCGATCAGTTTCGTAGCGGTCGTCATCGGCATAGGGGCGACCGCCTTTCTGGTGCGACGCCCGATGCAGGACGCCATCGATCAGGTGAGCGAGGCCAACCGGACAAAATCCCTGTTCCTCGCGAGCATGAGTCATGAGATCCGGACCCCGATGAACGGCGTTCTCGGCATGGCGGGACTGCTCGACGACGGCACGCTTTCCGACGAACAGCGCAGCCGCGTCAAAACCATTCAGAGTTCCGGCGAAACCCTGCTGTCGCTCCTGAACGATATCCTCGATCTGTCCAAGATCGAAGCGGGCAAGCTTGAACTTGAAACGATCGATTTCCAGGTACCGAAAATCTGCGACGAGATCAGCGGTCTGTGGCGGGCGCAGATAGAGGCCCGCGGGCTTGAGTTCGAATGCCTGTATCGGGCCAATGATCTGTTGCCGCTCCGCACCGACCCGACACGGATCAAGCAGATCGTCTTCAACTGTATTTCCAATGCCCAGAAATTCACCGAGTCCGGGAAAATAACCTTCCGCGTTCGGCAAAAGCCGCTCGATGACGGCCTCGTCGAAACCCGTTTCGAGATCCAGGACACGGGCATCGGCCTCGACGAAGACACCCGGAAGAAGCTGTTCGAAAATTTCATCCAGGCGGACAATTCAATCACCCGCAGATACGGCGGCACCGGCCTCGGGCTCGCCATATCGAAGAACCTGGCGGAGGCGATGGGCGGACAGATCGGGGTGGACAGCACGCCGGGCAGCGGAAGCTGCTTCTGGTTTACCGTCGTGTGTCCGGTCGGCGACGTTCGCAATATCGACAATGCGGAGAATACGGAAAGCATCGTGGCGCCGGGCGGCGACCGGATGCTCAGAATCCTGATCGCCGAAGACAACAAAGTGAACCAGGCCGTGGTCCGGGCCGTTATCGAACGCGCCGGCCATCGTTGCGATACCGTGGGCAACGGGCTCGAAGCGGTCGCCGCCGTCCTGCGCATGCCCTACGATCTGGTCCTGATGGACATCCAGATGCCCGAGATGGACGGCATGTCGGCCACCCGGCGAATCCGCGCGACCGAATCCCCTGTCGCGCAGGTGCCGATCATCGCGCTGACCGCAAACGCCATGAAAGGCGACCGCGAACAATACCTCGATGCGGGGATGGACGAATACGTATCCAAGCCGATCGACCCGGCGCAGCTGTTTGCCGCCATCCGGCACTGTTGCGGACCCGACGTATCGGTCGCCTACCAGGACACCGCCACCGGCCCGGCCGACGCCCCGGCGCCGGATCCGGAAGGCCCCGACGATGTCGCGGGCGATCTGGACGCCCTGCTCAGCGAAATGGACCAGGCATCCTCCTGACCGCACCGGTCGGGAAAACACGGCCCTGGCCGCCGATTGCGCAGACGGCGGCTATCCGGCAAACTCCGCCCTCCCGAACGGAGATTTGATCATGACCAGCACCCTGGACCGCCTCGTCAGCGACGACGACATAAAGACTTTCCACGCCGACGGCGCCATCTGCCTGCGCGGCCTCCTGTCGCCCGAGTGGCTCGCCACCCTCGCCGACGGGTTCGAGCAGGCCGTCGCGTCGCCCGGACCGCTGTCGAAAAGCTACGGACCCGACGGCGCGCCGCGCTACTACACCGATCACCGGCTGTTCGACCGGTTCGAGCCGTTCCGCAAATTCCTGTACGACGGCCCGACCGCCCAGGTCGCCGCCGAGATATTCGATGCATCGCGCCTCGACCTCTACGACGAGCACCTGCTTCTCAAGGAAGCCGGCGCCCCGGCCCCGACCTACTGGCATCACGACCTGCCCTATTTCTCGGTCGAGGGCTACGACCTCGCCAGTATCTGGTTTTCGCTCGACCCGACGCGCGCCGATACCGGGGCGCTGAAATTCGCCAGGGGGTCGCACAAATGGGGCAAGCTGTTCCAGCCGGTGAAGATCGGCGAGAACGTGCCGGTCGACAGCTTCGACCGCGACGACCTGGTCGCGACCGTGCCCGATATCGACAACAACCCGGACGAATACCCGACCGTCCTGATGGAAACCGATCCCGGCGACGTCATCGTCTTCCACGGGCTGACCCTGCATTCGGCGTCGGGCAACAGCAGCACCGAGACCAGCCGGCGCGCGCTGTCGCTGCGCTATGCGGGCGACGATATCCGCTGGAAGAACCGCTCGGACGCGCCGCTGATATTCGACCGGGCACTCGAAGACGGCGCCATGCTCAGCGAACTCGGCGCCCAATGCCCGCAGGTGTGGCCCAGAGCCTGAACGGGACTCTGACGGGACGCTAGCGCCGGATCATCGTCGTCAGAAAGAACACGCTGATCGCCGAACAGCCGAGGATCACCCACGCCATCGGCATCGCGCTGCCGTCGTGGAGCAGGCCGACCGTCACCCCCGACACCGCACCGCACCCGTAGCGGACCGCGCCGACGACGGCCGACGCCGTGCCGGCATTGTGGGGGAAGAATTCCAGCGCCCCGGCCGCCGCGTTCGCATTGATCATGTTCAGCGGCAGGGTGAAGAACACGATCCCCGCGACCGCGCCCCACATGCCGAAGACATTCGTCGCGATCAGGGCGAACAGGATCATCGCGCCGGCAAACAGCAGCCACACCCCGGTGGTCATCATCTCGCGGATGCCGCGGGTGGTCACCAACCGACTGTTCAGCCAGCCGCCGCCCATGACGCCGAGCACGTTGAGCGTGAAGATGAAGCCGAGATGCTCCGGCGCGATGCCGTAATATTCGATAAACACGAAGGGCGCGCCGGACAGGAACGCGAACAGCGCGCCGAAGGTCACGCCGCCGGCGAGGATGTACCCGAGGGCGTCCCGGTTTCCCAGGACCGTCACGTAACCGCGCAGCACGGGACCGACGCCCGGCATGGCGCGGCGCTCGGGCGGCAGGGATTCCCGGATACCGAACAGGACGACGCCGATCGCCAGGGTCCCCGCCCCGACCAGGATCCAGAACACCGCGCGCCAGCCGAACCACAGCAGCACGTAGCCGCCGATGACCGGCGCGATCATCGGCGCGAACAGGATGATGGTCAGCATCAGCGACATCACCTTGGCCATCATCGCGCCGTCGTAGCGGTCGCGGATGATGGCGCGCGACAGCACCGTCCCCGCGCCGCCGCCGACCGCCTGGAAGAACCGGTACGCGCTCAGGCTCTCGACGTCGGTGGCGAGGGCGCACATCACCGTCATCGCGACATAGAGCGTCACCCCGGACAGCAGCACCGGCCGCCGGCCGTAACGGTCGGACAGCGGCCCGTAGGCAAGCTGGCCGAGGGTAAATCCCAGAATATAGATGCTGAGCGTCAGCTGGACCTGCGCCGCGGTCGCGCCGAGATCGGCGGCAATCGCCGAAAAGCTCGGCAGGTACATGTCGATCGACAGCGGCGCCAGTGCCGCGACCAGGCCGAGGCAGACGATCAGCGGCCAGTGCGAGGCGGGCCTGGTATCGGACGGAGAAGCGGGAGAAGCGGACACGGCGGCAAACAATCTTCAAAAGGGCGGCGGATCGCCGGCGGAAAAATACGCAGGGTTCATGACATGCAAGCCGGGCCAAGTCTATCGCCAGACCGTCCCGTCACACCGTCCCGCCACACCGGCCCGCAGCGGCGGCGGCAATTCGTCCTGCCGCACGTTAACCAACCTGCAAAATAATATAGGCACGGACCGGACCTGACAGTATGATCGATGACCGTTGTATGTAGTTTTTCGCCAGACGACGTCCGAAGGATAAGAACGATGAGCGTTAAACACATTTCCCTCTCCATATGTGCGGTCGTTTTTGCCGTCATGCTGTCCGCCCCGCCGTCGCAGGCCCTGGTGATCGGCGCCGGACAGACCGCGACGTTCGATTTCGATTTCGGCGCCCTGCCCGCCGCGACCCCGCAGCCGCTGGCCTTCCAGTTCGAGATAACGACCGCGTCGCCGACATCCCTGTCGGACCCGGCCGGCCAGTTTTTCTTTCAGTATCTCGGCATCGGCTTCGATACGCCGTTCGTTTTCAACTATGACGGCACCGGCGGCTACAACCCGAGCCCGGTTATCCTGTCGATCAGCGCCACCGATCTCGTCGGCAGCCTGAGCATCGGCTCGCTGACCGAAAGCTTCGAGCTGACCGGCCTGTCGCTTGCCGTCACCGACAATGTCGGCGATCCGCTTGTCGCACTGACCGCCCTGGAGCTGCCAACATCGGTCGACCAGATACCCGAACCGGGCACGCTTGCCACGCTGATATTGGGTATGATCCTGCTGGCGGGGACACTTGGACTACAGCGGAACCGGGCAAACACCCACCCGGCAGCCGCCCGCGTAATCGGTTAGCGAAAGCGGCGCCGGAACAACCGGAAAGCCCGGCGCCGGCACGCCTAGTTTACAGCGTTGTTCAGCGCCGCCGCGGCCTTGAACTTCACGATTTTCCTGGCCTCGATCTTGATTACCGCGCCGGTCTGCGGATTGCGCCCGGTGCGCCCCGCCAGTTTCGATACCGAGAAAGAGCCGAACCCGGCAAGCGCAACGCGGTTGCCGTTTGCCAAAGCCGCGGCGGTGTTCTTGGCGAACGAATCCAGCATCTTGGCGGCGATGGCCCTGGACGTGCCTGCATCCTTCGCAATCGCGTTTACCAGATCCTTCTTGTTCATCGCCGATGCCGGCGCCGCGGTCAGGGCGATCGCGCCGGCGGCGAGGCCGGCTGCAACGAGCGTCCTGAGAGATAAATTCGTCATAATATTGTCCTCTGTTGAATCCGGTGTTCGAACCGGTATTTGAAAGCGGACGCGTCTTCGTATCCACCGGCATGGTATCCGCCGAAACATGAACGCAGGGTGAATTGACGACGGGATCTTATGGTCCGGGCGCCGGATCGTCAGGTTATTCCTTCTTCGCGTCTTCGCTGAGCGCCGCGACCGCCCGGGCGGAGCTTTTTTCGAGCCGGGCCGCGATATCGCCGAGCACGAGAAAATCGACCCGGCTGAGGGACGCGAAGAACGCATCGTTCGCCGCCTGGATATCCGGCGCCACCCGCGAGACCCGGCGCGCGCCCTCAGCCGTCAGCCACAGCCAGACGCCGCGTTTGTCCTTCGGATTGGGCCGCTTCTCGACCAGCCCCGCCTCGACCAGGCGGTTGGCCTGGGCGGTCACGAACGGTCCGCTGACATGCAGCTGCCGGGCGACGGCGCGCACCCCCGGCCCTTCTGGTTCCTCCTGCAGATGAAAGATCGCCATCAGGATCGCGTATTGCGGCCCGGTCACGCCCATGGCGGCGGCGAGATGGTCGCGCACCGCCTGCATCCGCGCGCCGACGGCGAGCAGGTCGTAGACCACGCCGCGGAACGTGCCGTCGCCGCCGTCCCGGTCCAGCAGGTCGGGGCGCGACACCGTGGTGACGGCCTTCGGGCCGCTCATGCGTCGAGAAACGCCACGTTGTCCTGAAGCGCTTCCTCGACCGGGATATGCAGCGCCTCGTGGATCGAATTGTACATCTTCCAGAACCCGACCACGCAGGCGAGCTCCACGATCTGCGGCGGCGTCATGCAGGCCGCGAGATCGTCGAGGATTTTGCGCGGCACGCTGGCATGGTCGATGGTGGCGGCGCGCGCATAGTCGATGGCGATCTTCTCCGCCGGGTCGTCCGGCGTGTAGCCGGGATCGAGCAGTTTCGCGATGTCTTCCGGCCTGAAATCCCAGCCCTCGCCCTCGGTCCCCGCCTCGGTCATCAGGGTGTTGGTGTTGTGGGCGACGCAATAGGCGCTGCGGTTGAGGAAGCTGCAGATCGCCGAAATCCGGCGCTTGAGCCCGGCATCGAGATGGCTCGACGGATCGCGCATCACCGTGTTGTTGAGCTGGATCAGGCAGGCCAGCAGCTCGGGGCGGTGCATGTACAGTTTCAGCGCATTGGGCATGAACCCCATGCGCGCCTCGTAGGCCTCAAGCGGGGCTTTCAGCTGTTCCGGCAGCGCGTCGCGGTCGGCATAGGGGATGAACGGGGCGTCTTCGGTCATGGGTTTCTCCTTCTAGGCTGGTTGTCAGGCGGTTCGCCCCCTCCCTGGCCCTCCCCCTCCGGGAGAGGGGACTCGGTGGGAGCAAGCGGCACGGAAGCATTCCGCTCTTCAGGGAGAGGGACACGGTCCGGGCAGGCGGCACGGAAGTCTCCCCTCTCCCTTCAGGGGGAGGGCCAGGGAGGGGGTCCTTCAGAGATAATCCTCCAGTTTCACGTCGCCCCAGTTGAGGGGGAAGGCTTCCTGAAAGTCGGTCTCGCCGCGATGGGGCTTGGCGGTGGCGTCGATGCCGACCTTGCCGACGGTGCGCCACGGTTCGTGCCCCGGGATCGGCGCGCCCGACGGCTCATACAGAGAGCCCCGCGTGCCCGGCACGACGAACATGTCGCGCGCCGGGTCGACCCGGGTCGCGATGGCGCGGTAGACCGCCTCGGCGCTGGAAATATCGGTATCGGGGCTGATGGCGACGACCATCTTGGTGTTCAGCCAGGGCGAGCCCATGGTCTGCATCAGCGCGTCGTTGACGAAGCCGGGCCGCGGATAGTCCACCTGGATCACGCAGGACACCGCCGCCCCCCAGGTCGGGAAGCGCACGTCGTGGACCTTGAGGCCGATCTCGCTGATCCGGTTATACAGCACCGCTTCGTGGCACAGCCGCGGCAGCGGCTGGTGGTCGGTATCCGGCACCGTCTGGTGATTGCGGTAGATCGGCCTGCCCGACCGCATGGTGATGGCGGTCAGGTCGATCCGCGGGATCTTCTGCGCCTTGGGCAGGAAATAGCCGGTCGGCGCGTTGACCCCGCCGGCCTCAAAGGTCTGCGTCACGTCGACAAGGCCCTCGACCACGATCTCGGCATGGGCCGGCACACGCAGGTCGATGGTCTCGCACGGCACCATTTCGACGTCGCGGTCCATGATGGTGCCGACCATCTCCATCTCGCCCCACACGTCCATGTGCATGCCGGAAAAATTGGCCATGATCTCGAACGCCGGATGGACGCCGAACACGATGGCGATGGGCATCCGGGTGATCCCCATGTCGCGGTATTTCTGCATGACGATATGGGTATGGGGGGTCGCGAAGCTCATCAGCCCGTGGCGCGGCCCGACCGGCGTGGTGCCGGCATGGGACGAATTGTAGAACCCGGTTTCCGGGTCCTTCACGATATTCATCGCCGAGATATAGCGCTGGCCTTCCTCCGCCGAATGGACCGGGGCCGGCAGTTTGAGCCAGTCGACCTCGTCGCCGGTATAGACCACCTCCTTCACCGGGCCGGTCGCGACGTCGACGAAGCCGCGCGGCGGCAGGCGCAGGCGCTTCGCCAGGGTCGGCAGGTAGTCGGCCTCGGACACGCCCAGGGCGCGGCATTGCGACCAGCGGTGTTTCACCAGGATGTCGCAGAGGCGGAAATCCGGATATTCGGTGATGTTCTCGAACAGGATCGGGCCTTCGGACTGGGCCGACAGGGCGCCGATATTGTCGATCGAGACCGGCTTTTCGATCACCGTCAGCAGGTCGGCATTGGTTTCGAGATAGCCGCGCAGGTCGCAGTCGAGCGGGCTGTTATGGCCGGCGGGCGGCGCGGCGGGGGTTCCTTCTGCGGTTCCGTTGCCGGTTCCGGCGGCGGTTTGATCGGCGGACATGGCGCATCTCCCTCAGCTAGATAACTAAATTATCTATATCGGCGACAATATCAAGCCCTTCGCGGGGCCTGTTCCGTGACGGCCGCCGCCCCGCCAGACCCCCGGTGCGGGGGGCGGTGCGTGGACCGGTGCCAGGACCGGTGCGGGGGGCGGTGGGGCGCCGGGGAGAAAAAACGGAAAACAACCCCATGCACCCGAAGAGGCCCCGCCCGGTCTTCGGTCCGGCGCCCGCGCCATCGCCGCGATTTCCGAGACGCTTCGTTCCATCGCCCGGATGAAGGCGGTCATCTCCCGCCGCCGGGCGCGGGCGGCGGCGGACCAGAACCCGTCCTTCCAGGCGTTGCGGTTGCCGCGCGGCGCCCCCGATCGCCGCTCCCCGCTGCCGCCGCAGCCATGCATCCGGCAGCGTGACCGGCCGTGGATTGCGGGTGCCCGGCAGGCCGTGCCCGCCCGGGTCCGCGCGCCGCAGCGCGGCGCCGCGCGCAGCCGGGCCGCGTCGGCGGCGGCGGTTCTCTCTCCCGTGCTCATCGGCATCTCCTGTGCGTTTTCCGGCCGGACTGCACGCCCCGGACCGGACCGGCATGCCCGGAAAATTCCGGAAACACGCCACGACGAAGGGCGCCGCGCCCGGTGTGACCCAGACGCGGCGTCAAGGCGCATCCTGTGCGCGAAATCAGCGTATCACGGAAAATCCGAGAGTCGAATCCGGGGGGAATTTTTTGGAGCACATCGTCACTTCTAAATTCTCCTCTCTCCCGCTAACGGATCAGGTCAAGGAATATGTCCGTGGATCGTTCTGACACACCAACACCGTTGAGGGCTATTTCAGTATCTTCAAGCGAAGCGTCACCGGCAATTACCAGTGGCTCAGCGCAAAGCATCTGAAACGCTATCTCGGCGAGTTCGACTTCCGTTACAACACCAACGACCTGTCCGACATGGAACGCGCTGTGTTGGCCGCCAAGGGCATTCAGGGCAAGCGCCTCACCTATCGGCGGACTGACGCAGGGTAAAGACGCGAGGAAGCGTCTGACAATTAAGGAGGCTAAACTTCGCCTTCTTTTTCGTCGCCCACGAAACGATCCAGAGCGATAAGACAATCATGGCCGACTCGCCTATCGCGTGCATATACTACTTCGACAAAGGCGGCGAGCAGTTCATTCAATTTGCCGCCCCTCGCTTTGTATGCAGTAGCCAAGTTTTCGGCAAACATGAACGCTTGTGTTGCCTCCTTCTCATTAGGGATAACAGTCATGAATGATATTTCCGAAATGACCAAATGGGTTGTAACCGCCACATCCGCTTTGAAGATGATGAAAGCGACGGTTGACCTTATGCCCGTCAGCACCGAAAGGAATTCGGCCGAAGAAAAATTGGACGAAGCCGCCGAAAATCTCGCCTTCGCGGAAGCTGAACTTGCGAAGGCACTTGGCTACAAGCTATGCCAATGCACCTTCCCCCCACAGATTATGTTGAGCAAGGGCCGCCACGAACGAGGGGACGAAGTGTTCCGCTGCAACAAATGCGGCAAGCAAGAGCCGTCAGAACAGCACTTTGCCCTGCAAGAGCGAGTTGACGCCCACAATCAGGGGCGGCGCTCGTGGATTGATGCCCGGCGCCGCCGCTAGCGTCCCTTTTCCTCGGTAGCCTTTTCGTCCTTAGGATTCCGCTTCGGCGGTACGATCTTGTCCATAGTCTTTTGAAACCGTTCCCAGGAGTCGGGATCGGTTTCTACGTCTTCCGGTTTCTCATTCTTCGGAGTCTTTGCCATGTCCGATCCTATACCAGAATCCAGCCTATCGCCCGAGTATCATATCGCCATTGGCGTAATCACCGTCAATGGCGCGTTGATGGATCAACTCGTGGAAACCGCAATCTGGATGGTGCTAAAAATGCCTCCCGAACGTGGGGTCACCGTTACAAAACTAATTGCAAACACCAGCCGGAAAATTCAGTTCCTTCGAGACCTGTTGGATCCAATGTTTGTCGATGACGAAATCCGCACCGACTTTCATGAAGTGTATTCGAAGCTGAAATCCGCTCAGAAAAACAGATCAAAAATCGTTCATGCAAAATGGGTCTTCAAGCAATCTGACGGAACTATTCATATCGAATTGCCGCTAACGGAAGAAACCCTTCCGGTGGTTGAGCCAATGCCCTTAAAGCAGCTCCAACGCTATGGGTCGGAGATCGCGACTTCTCACAGGGCACTAGAAAACTTCTTTCTCCAAGCAGATATACAAGTGGATACGTCAGGGACGTACCAGTGGCCGCCACGGACAGAAGGGAGGAAGTTTCATCAGAAATAAGGGAGGCGCTGGCCTGTCCGTTTTCAAATGGCTTCATGATTCTGCATTTTTAAGGTGAACAACCCCGGCTGCGGCGAGCGCCCTGCGTCCCTCTGCCTTGTCGCCGTGGAACCTGACCGTCGGCTCCGGTAACGTATGGTCTGCCCCCGTGACAAGATTCAAACGTCTCTACGCCCGTATCGCGTAAAACACGAACAGTAGCTGCTATACCAGCGTCCATACGGGCGCTTAACCGCGTGCGAGAGAGAGGCCCCTAATTTTTTGGCGGCACGCGGCAGTCGGCGGCGACGCGCAACACGCGCCCCCCCCTACTCCGCCGCCTGCGCGTTTTCCCGTGCCTCGGCGCGGAGCAGGCGGTTGATCTTGAGGCGGTAGAGACCGGCCGAGGCATCGA
>CAXBCP010000054.1:0-18355 GCA_963974055.1 uncultured Rhodospirillaceae bacterium | reverse complement strand
AACCAGTGACCCCTTCGATGTCAACGAAGTGCTCTCCCGCTGAGCTAATCGCCCGATGCCTTGAAAAGGCAGCGCGTTTTATCGTTTCCGGGCAGTTATAGCAAGCACTAGTCTGCCGGGAGGGAAATCCGGGCCGCTCCGCCGCGTCAGGCGGCTTCTTCCTGGAGGATGCGGTCGACCTCCTGCACCAGTTCGCGCAGGTGGAACGGCTTGGACAGAATCTTGGCGTTGCGGTTGGCCCCGGTTTTCTGCGCGTTCAGCGCCACGGCGGCGAAACCGGTGATGAACAGCACCTTGATGTCCGGCAGGTGCGCGGTGGCGCGCTGGGCGAGTTCGATCCCGTCGATCCCGGGCATCACGATATCGGCCAGCAACAGGTCGTATTCCCGCAATTCGAGGGCCGCGATCGCTTCGACGCCGTCTTCGCAGGACGTCACCATGTGGCCGGCCTTGCCGAGCGCCTTGCCAAGAAATGTCCGGAGGGAGGAATCGTCTTCCGCGAGAAGAATACTTGCCATTTTCGTCCAGTCCGCAGCTTCTTGTTTCACAGGGCCGCGCCGGGGGCGACGCGGCGGTCTTCGGGCACTATTGCTAACCGGCGGCGATTAGGAAAGCGTAAACATACCCGATCGCACAGGTTTAACGATCCGGTAACCATAATCCGGCGCGCGGGTATCGGCCGGGCACAGGAGCCTGCGGCCCGGGGGCCGCCAGACGCCGGGACAGCCGCCAGCGCGGCTACAGGACCGGGTGCGGCGGCAGATGACAAGCCGCGCCGATTGGGCTACATCAAAGCGATGTCCAGTAAAGAGTCCGCGCCCGCCGCGGCGAATTCACCGGAACCGAGCACGGCCTTCGATATCCGACACCCCGAAACCCGGTCGGTGCCGCTGGTTTTCGCCTCGCCCCATAGCGGCCGCAACTACCCGCCCGATTTCGTGGCCGGCGCCCGGCTCGACCCGGTTGCGCTGCGGCGCTCCGAGGACAGTTTCGTCGACGATCTCTTTGCGGCGGCGCCGGCATACGGCGCGCCGCTGCTGCGCGCCCTGTTTCCCCGCGCCTTTATCGACGCGAACCGCGAGCCGTTCGAGCTCGACCAGGGCATGTTTTCGGACCGCCTGCCCGATTACGTGAACACCGCATCCAACAGGGTCGCCGCCGGGCTCGGCACGATCGCCAAGGTGGTGTCCAGCGGCCAGGACATCTATCCCGAAAAGCTGACCTTCACCGAGGCCGCGAAACGCATCGACGCCTATTACCGGCCCTATCACAAAGCGCTGGAAACCCTGATCGACGAGACCCGGCAGAAATTCGGGTATTGCGTGGTCGTCGACTGCCATTCGATGCCGTCCATCGGCGGCCCGCTGGACCCCGATGCGGGGCGCGGACGGGCGGAATTCATCATCGGCGACTGTTTCGGCAGCACCTGCGCCCCCTATATTACCGACGCGATCGAGCGCACGATTTCCGGGTTCGGCTATATCGTCAGCCGCAACAAGCCGTTTGCCGGCGGCTTCACCACGCGCCATTACGGCCGCCCCCGGGACGGGGTCCACACCGTGCAGATCGAGATCAACCGCGCGCTGTACATGGACGAGATACAGATCAGCAGGAACGCCAATTTCGACCGCATCGCCGCCCAGATGACCGACGTGATCGCCGCCCTCGCGCAACTGACGGCGCAGGACCTGGCGGCAGAGTGAGCGCGCCGGCGGCCAGCGACGGGGTGCGGGACCCCTTCCCCGCGATTCGCGATGCCACGGAAGCCGACATGGCGCGCATCGCCGAGATTTACGCCCATTACGTGCGCTCAAGCGTCGCGACGTTCGAGGAAGTGCCGCCGGACACGGCCGAGATAACGGCCCGGTTCCGCCGCTTCGCGGCCCTCGGCCTGCCATGGCTGGTGCTGGAGGACGAAGACGCCGTGCAGGGATACGCCTATGCGGCACCGTTCCGCGACCGCTCGGCCTACCGGTTCACGGTCGAGGATTCGATATATATCGCCGCCCACCGGCTCCGCCGCGGCTACGGCGCATTGCTGCTGGCGGAACTGATCGCGCGCTGCGAAAGCCTCGGCAAACGCCAGATGATCGCGGTGGTCGGCGGGTCGGAATCGTCCGCGTCGATCAGCCTGCACAGCCAGCTGGGGTTTCGGGTGGCGGGGGTTCTGCCGTCGGCGGGGTTCAAATTCGGCGCCTGGGCGGATTCGGTTCTAATGACCCGGACACTGGCCGACGGCGATGCCAGCGCGCCCGATACATCCGCGTAGCTTATTGCATCGCAATATAATCGCCGGTTGAACGATTCAGCATGGCTGCCAGACACTAAATTTATACGCCATTGATTATAAACAAAAAAAGACCGCTCCGAAGAGCGGCCTGAGTTTGATAGGGAGGAAACGTCCAAGAAAGGTGAGGAACACAAATCGCTTGGACAACCAACTTGTGTTGCAATGCAATATATGGAGGGATGGCGGTGTCATCAAGAAGAAAATGATGAAAACAATCATTTTTTTCCGATTTTGTGGATAAGATTAAAGTTCGCAACCTAACAATCCGCGTGCAATGCACAAGAAATTGGCACGTGGCACAATAATTGCACAGCATTAAGCATGATTATGTACCTTATCAGAGCCGCCCTCGGTGCGGCGCTTGCCGCCGGCATCGCGGTTCCCGCCGCTTCCGCTGCCCCGGAAGCGGGTGTTTATGCTTTAAATTCAAATATTTGCCGGAAGATTATCGACCGCACCGAACGCGAAATGCGGTTGCCGGGCGGCATCCTGCAGGCCATTTCCCTTGCCGAATCGGGCCGCTGGGACAAAAAGAGCCGGTCACGTTTTGCCTGGCCATGGACCGTTACTGCCCATGGGAAGGGACGTTTTTTCCCCTCTAAGGCCGCGGCGATCGCGGCGGTGCGCAAGCTCAAGGCCGAGGGCGTCAGAAATATCGATGTCGGCTGCCTGCAGGTGAATCTCAAATACCACCCCGACGCCTTCGAAACCCTGGAAGACGCATTCGATCCGGCAACCAATGCCCGCTACGCCGCCGCCCTGTTTGCGAAACTGCGCCGCGCCAACCGGTCGATCACCCGCGCGGTCGCCCATTACCATTCCACGACCCGCGCCCGCAACCGGCCCTATACCAAGAAAGTGGTACGGCTGTGGAACGAGGAACGCCGCCGGTACTACGCCGAGCAGCGCCGGAAGAAACTCGCTGCCTGGCGGGCCGAAAGAGAACGGCGCAAGGCGGCCAGGCTGGCCGACGCCTCGCGCCAGCCGTCGCGCCAGCCGTCGCGCTGAAGCGACGCGCCTTTCGCGAATAAACTCGGCGGTCATTGCCGCAGACGGCGGACGGACGGACGCCGCAGGGCCGGCGTCGGTAAATCTTGACATTGACCGATGCGGCGACTTTGTTTGAACCCATGCAGAATGATGGACGATCGCCGCCGCCCCTGCCGACATCGAAGAACGAATGGGCCCTGTTTCTCGACGTAGACGGCACCCTGGCGGCATTCGAGCCGCGACCGGAACAGGTCGTCATTCCGGAACGGACCCTGTCTTCCCTCGCCCAGCTTAAGGAATCGATGGGCGGCGCGGTCGCCATCGTCAGCGGGCGCCCTATCGAACAGATAGACCGGCTGTTCACCCCCCTTGTCCTTCCGGCGGGCGGGCTCCATGGCCTGGAATGGCGAAACGCGCAAAGCTGCCTGATAGAGCGGCCCGGTCCGCCGCACTGGCATGGAGACATCCTTGCGGCACTGCGGACATTCGCATCGGAAAACCCGGGCGCCCGGGTCGAGGACAAAAGCATCACCCTGGCCCTGCACTACCGGCAGGCGCCGGACCTTCACGGGGCGGCACAGGCGCTTGCCGAACGCCTGAACACTTATGGCCATACCGGGCTTGTCATCCAGACCGGCAAGATGATCGTCGAATTCCGCCCGCAGGGCGCCGACAAGGGGGATGCGATAGCGCGCTTTCTCGATCAGGCGCCGTTTGCCGGCCGCCGGCCGATATTTCTCGGCGACGACGCGACCGACGAACACGGTTTTCACGTGGTAAAAAAGGCTGGCGGCTATGCCGTGCGGATCGGCAATGAAGGCGAAACAGCAGCGGACTGGTGTTTGCCGACCGTCGAAGATTCCGGACGCTGGCTTGCCGACGTTGCACATCTCTTTCGCGATCAATCTGCCATGGAGAAAGAATGACCACCCTGAATCTCGCCCTGATCGGCAATTGCGGACATAGCGCGCTCATCGACCGTAACGGCCGTTTCGTGTGGTCATGTATCCCGCGGATCGATGGCGATCCGGTTTTCTGCAGCCTGATAAACGGCGAGGTGACGGAAGACTCGTTCGGCTTTTACGATATAGACGTGCTGGACTTCAGCCACAGCGAACAGTGCTATATCGAGAACACGGCCGTCGTGAAGACGACGCTTTTCGACACGCACGGCGCCAGCGTGGAAATCATGGACTTCGCGCCGCGTTTCAAACAATACGAACGGACTTACCGTCCGATCATGTCGGTTCGCAGAATCCGTGCGGCAAACGGCCACCCCCGGATCCGCGTCCGGGTCAGGCCCGCAATCGATTACGGCAGCGCCCGCGCCAGCACGACATTCGGCAGCAATCACATCCGCTATGTCATGCCGGCACAGACCCTGCGGCTGAACACCAATATCCCGGTATCCTACGTTCTGGACGAAGTGCCGTTTATCCTCGACGAAGAATACTCTCTCATTCTGGGTCCCGACGAGACGTTGAACAGCGGGATATCCGAAACCTCGCGCGAGTTCTTCGAGCGGACATGCAATTACTGGCGCGACTGGAGCCGGTCGCTGTCGATCCCCTTCGAGTGGCAGGAAGAAGTCATACGCGCGGCGATCACGCTGAAACTGTGCGCCTACGAGGAAACCGGTGCGATCGTCGCTGCGATGACAACGTCGATTCCCGAAGCGGCGGGATCCGAACGGAACTGGGACTACCGGTACTGCTGGCTGCGGGATTCCTATTTCGTCGTGCACGCGCTCAACCGTCTCGGCGCGACGAAAACGATGGAGGAGTATATTCGCTATATTTCCAATATCGCCGCGTCCGTTACGAACGGACACGCTCAACCGGTATACGGCATCGCGATGGAGCAGGAACTCACGGAACGTATCGAAGGAAGCCTTTCCGGATACCGGGACACGGGACCGGTACGCGTGGGCAATCAGGCCTATCAGCATATCCAGAACGACGTCTACGGCGCCGTCGTGATGTCGATCGCACAGGTGTTTTTCGATCGCCGTCTCGCCGGCCATGGGGACGAAGCGAACTTCGAGAGGCTTGAACAGGCCGGCGACCAGGCGTTTGCGGTCTTCGACCAGCCCGATGCCGGGTTATGGGAATTCCGGACGATCGCCAAGGTCCACACCTTTTCGGCCGTTATGTGCTGGGTGGCCTGCGACCGGCTTGCGAAAATATCGAAGCATATCGGCAAGACGGACCGCGCGTCTCACTGGCAGGAACGCGCCGATACCATCGAGCGGACCGTGCATGAAAAAGCGTGGAACGAAGAACGGAACAGTTTTGTCGAAAGCTTCGGCGACGGCGACCAGGTCGATGCCAGCCTGCTGCTGCTCAACGAGCTTGGCTTCCTTGCAGCCGACGATCCCAAATTCGCCGGAACCGTCGCGGCGGTCGAACAGGACCTGAGGATCGGCGATTTTCTCTACCGCTATGTCGCACGGGACGATTTCGGAATACCGGAGACGTCTTTCACGATCTGCACGTTCTGGTACATCAGCGCACTCGCCGCTCTCGGCCGCGAAGAAGAAGCCCGGCGGCTCTTCGAAAACCTGCTCGCCTGCCGAAACCATGTGGGGCTACTGTCGGAAGACGTCGATCCCGATTCGCGGGAATTGTGGGGCAACTTCCCCCAGACCTATTCGATGGTGGGACTGATCAGCTGCGCAATGCGCCTCAGCACTTCATGGGAGTCAGCCTATTGAGCCGTCTCGTTGTCGTTTCCAACCGCGTCGCGCCCATCGGTGAAGCCCAGAAACCCGTGGGCGGGCTCGCCGTCGCCGTCCTCGCGGCGCTGAAGGAAACCAACGGAATCTGGTTCGGATGGAGCGGCGAAACCGCCAAGGAACAACAGCGAACGCCCGACGTCGCGCGCGACGGCAAGCTGACACTCGCCACGGTCGACCTCACGCCGCGGGACGTCAGGGAATATTACAACGGGTTCTCGAATGCCGCCCTGTGGCCGATCCTTCACTACCGGCTGGATCTCGCCAAGTTCCAGAGAAACGAATTCCTGGGTTACATGCGGGTGAACGACTGGTTTGCGCGGATGCTGCTGCCTTTGCTGGAGCCGGACGACATCGTCTGGATTCACGACTATCACCTGATCCCCCTCGCGCGCGCGCTTCGGCATTTCGGCGCCAACAACCCGATCGGATTTTTCCTCCATACCCCGTTTCCGCCGCACGACATCCTTGCCGCGCTGCCCCGCCATCAGGATATTCTTTCCTCTTTGTGCCATTTCGACCTGATCGGATTTCAGACCGAGCATGACCTCGCCGGGTTTCGCAACTGCCTCGAAAATACGGCCAACGGCACGATCGACGAGGACGGCGTCGTCGAAGCCTTTGGCCTGACATCCCGCGCCGCGGTTTTCCCGATCGGCCTCGACACCGAAAACATGCGCAAACTGGCCGCCCGTCACGACAAATCGCGCGCCCGGCGCCGGCTGCACGAAGTCCTGCACGAGCGCAGAATGATCATCGGCGTAGACCGGCTCGACTACAGCAAGGGTCTGCCCGGCCGCTTTCAGGCGTATCGCGAACTGTTGAAGATATACGAAGACATGCACGGCAAGGTGACGCTGATGCAGATCGCGCCGCCGTCGCGCAGCGACGTATACGGCTACGGCGATATCCGTACCGAGCTTGAAAACCTGACCGGAAACATAAATGGCGAATTTGCGGATTTCGACTGGATGCCGATCCGCTACCTCAACCGCAGTTTTTCACGCGACATGCTTGCCTGCTTCTATCGGGAAGCGCGCGTCGGGCTTGTCACGCCGTTGCGCGACGGGATGAACCTGGTGGCTAAGGAATACATCGCGGCCCAGAATCCGGAAGACCCCGGGGTGCTCGTCCTGTCGCAATTCGCCGGCGCGGCCGCCCAGATGCAGGACGCGTTGATCGTCAACCCGTACGATACGGCCGAGGTCGCGAACGCCCTTTACCGGGCCCTCAGAATGCCGTTGCGGGAACGCCGGAAAAGATGGCGCAGCCTGATGCAGGATCTTGTCGCCGACGACGTCCATGCGTGGCGGCGCAGTTTTCTCGACGCCCTCGCGGTCGCCACCCGCGAGCAGCGCTGAATGCCCGCCGGCGCCGCCCTGCTGGCGGATATCGGCGGGACGAATGTGCGGTTCGCCCTTCTCGACCGGGGCGAGATCGCCGATATCCGCATATTGCCGACGGCCGGATACCCCGACCCCGCATCGGCGGCGCAGGCCTATCTGAAGGGACGGAAAATAGCGTCGGCGGCCTTCGCCATCGCGGCGCCGCCGGATAACGAGCCGATCAGCCTGACGAATTCGGACTGGGAATTCTCGCGGCAGGCGCTCGCCGCGGATCTCGGGATCGCGGACCTGCATATCGTGAACGATTTCACCGCCCAGGCCCTGGCCCTGCCCCTGCTGGGACCGGAAGACTGCCGCCCAATCGGTCCGGGCCGCGCCGTGCCGGCGGCGCCGATGGCGGTTCTGGGTCCGGGGACGGGCCTTGGCGTCTCCGGCCTGGTGCCGGACGGAAACGCCTGGATTCCCCTGTCGACGGAAGGCGGTCACGTAACGCTT
This sequence comes from uncultured Rhodospirillaceae bacterium, assembly GCA_963974055.1. Taxonomy (GTDB): domain Bacteria; phylum Pseudomonadota; class Alphaproteobacteria; order MPNO01; family UBA830; genus CAXBCP01. Next base: position 10,500 of record CAXBCP010000054.1, on the reverse strand, counting down.
CCCGCCCGCACGCCCGAGGAAGACGCCGTCATCGCCTGGCTGCGCGAACGCTTCGGGCATATCTCGGCCGAACGGGCGCTGTCCGGCCCCGGTCTCGTCAACCTGATGAATGCGATTTCCGGCATCGACGGGAACGCCAATCCCTGCACCGCACCCGCCGAGGTCACCGCCGCGGCGGCAGCGGGCGATCCGCAGGCCGTTCGGGCGGTCTCGATGTTCTGTGAATTTCTCGGCACCGTCGCCGGCGATATCGCCCTGACCTTCGGGGCGGCCGGCGGCATCTATATCTCGGGCGGGATCGTGCCGAAACTCGGCGACAGCTTCGACCGGTCCGGTTTCCGCGCCCGGTTCGAAGACAAGGGGCGGTTTTCGGATTATCTGCGCGCCATCCCGACCTGCGTCGTCACCGCGCCCTGCCCGGCGCTGACCGGGCTCCGGTCTCTGTTCATGCCGGACTAGGGAAACTCAGCCCTCGTAGACAACGTCTGCGGTCATGGCCAACGCGCCGTCGCCGGTCATCGCCCATAATTTGCAGGTGCCGTCATCGCCCGGCGCGCCGTGGACCGAATAATCCATCGTGTCGTAGACCGGCGACACCGCGCGCAGGCTGAACGATTTCATCGTCGCATCGGGCAGTTCGCGGCGGAACAGGTCGAGCATCAGGGTCATGGTCAACGGGCCGTGGACCAGCAGGCCCGGATAGCCTTCCTCGTCGCGCACGTAATCCTTGTCGTAATGGATGCGGTGGCTGTTCATGGTCAGCGCCGAATAGCGGAACAGCAGGACGGCGCTCGGATGAATGGTGCGGCTCCACACCGGTTCGGCGGGGGCTGGGCGCGGCGCCGGCGGCGGCGCATCGGGGTCCGCCGCGTCGCGATAGACCTGCGTGCGCCGTTCCAGCGTGGTCAGGCGGCCGTCCTCGCCGAAGACCTCGTCGGTCGTCGTCACGAAGCACAGCCCGCCGGACTTGCCTTCCTTGACCGCGATATCGACGATGGTGACGACCTTTTTCACCTTTTCGCCGATGCGGATGGGGGATTCGAACGTCATGTCGGACGCCGCCCACATGCGGCGCGGGAACGGGATCGGCGGCATGAAATGGCCCTTGGCGCGGTGGCCGTCGGGGCCGGTCTCGGCCAGCTTCACGAGCTCGTGGAAATAGAAATAGTGCCATGCCGGCGGCAGCGGATCGCCGTCGCGGAACAACGGATCGTCGCGGTCGAGGGTGGCCGTGAAATAATCCGCCGGATAGGCCGTGGCGACGCCGTGCTCGGTTTCCGATTTGCCGATCCAGGCGCTGAAATCCATGTCCGCGTTCATGCCGAAAATTCCTTCTTTATGGCGTCCGTGTGCGCGCCGGTCTCCGGCACACGGCCGAGATCGCGCACGCTATTGTTGACCAGCGCCGGCGGCGCCACCAGATCGACCGGGCCGGTCGGCGACTCCACCTGCACGCGGCGCAGCGCCGGATGGTCCGACAGACCGGCGACGTCGTTGACCTCGCCGAAGGCGATGGCGGCGGCGCGCAGACGGCGGATCAGCTCGTCGCGGCCGGTGGCGCCGAACACGCCGTTGATGACGGCGTCGAATTCGGCGCGGTGGGCGCAGCGCGCCTCGTTGCTTTCGAACCGGGGATCGTTCGGGATACCGGCATCCATCAGCACATCGGCGCACAGGCGCACGAATTCGCGTTCGTTCTGGATGGCGATCAGGACCTGGCCGCCGTCCTGGGTGTCGTAGGCGCCATAGGGATGGATCGACGGATGGTTCAGCCCGATCCGCGGCACGATTTTCTGGGCGTAGTCGTAATGCAGCAGCGGCACCGTCATCCAGTCGGCCATGCCGGCGAACAGCGAGGTCTTGATCGACGAGCCTTCGCCGGTCGCGTCGCGGGCGATCAGCGCTTCGAGCACCGCCATGTAGGAATACATCCCGCAGGACACGTCGCAGGCCGACACGCCGACCCGGCCCGGCCCTTCGGCCAGCCCGGTGATCGAACACAGGCCCGATTCCGCCTGCACCAGCAGGTCGTAGGCCTTCATGTCGGCATATTCGCCCTCTTCGCCGTAGCCGGAAATGTCGACCGTGATCAGGCGCGGGTTGCGGGCGCGCAGTTCGTCCGAACCGAACCCGGCCCGCGCCGCAGCGCCGGGGGCGAGGTTCTGGATGAACACGTCGGCCGTGTCGATGATGCGGTACAGGAGTTCGCGGTCGGCTTCGTCCTTGATATTGGCGGTCAGGGATTCCTTGCCGCGGTTCAGCCACACGAAATAGGCGCTCTCGCCATGCACGACCGAATCGTAGGCCCGCGCGAAATCGCCCTCGTCGCGTTCGATCTTGATGACCCGCGCCCCGGCATCGGCGAGGCGGACCGCGCAATAGGGCGCGGCGACGGCCTGTTCCATCGAGACGACAAGAACGCCTTCCAGCGGTTTCAGCGCATCGCGGGCCATGGATTGTTTCCTCTTGTCAGTAGCTTTTCGGCATCCCGAGCACGTGTTCGCCGATGAAGGACAGTACCAGGTTGTTGGAAATCGGCGCGATCCGGTAGAGCCGGGTTTCGCGGAACTTGCGCTCGACGTCGTATTCCTCGGCGAAGGCGAAGCCGCCATGGGTCTGCATGCACATATCGGCCGCTTTCCACGACGCTTCCGACGCCAGGTATTTCGCCATGTTGGCCTCGGCCCCGGCGCGGCCGCCGTCCTCGTAGACCCGCGCCGCATGTTCGACCATCAGGTTCGCCGCCTCGGTCGCCATGTAGGATTCGGCGATGGGGAACTGGATGCCCTGGTTCTGGCCGATCGCCCGGCCGAACACGTTGCGGTCGTTCGCGTAATCGGTCGCCTTCTGTATGAACCAGCGGGCATCGCCGATGCACTCGGCGGCGATCAGGATGCGTTCGGCATTCATGCCGTCGAGGATGTAGCGGAACCCCTTGCCCTCTTCGCCGACCAGCGAATTGGCGGGGATGACCAGGTCGTCGAAGAACACCTCGGTCGTCGCATGGTTGATCATGGTGCGGATGGGCTTGATCTCCAGCCCGTTGCCGACCGCTTCGCGCATGTCGACGATGAACACCGACAGCCCGTCGGTGCGCTTTTCGACCTCGTCCTTGGACTGGGTGCGCGCCAGCAGCAGCATCAGGTCGGAATGCTCGACCCGCGACGTCCAGATTTTCTGGCCGTTGACGACGTAATCGCCGTCGGCGTTCTTCACCGCCGTGGTCCGCAGGCTCAGCGTATCGGTGCCGCTGGTCGGCTCGGTCACGCCGAAGGCCTGCATCCGCAGTTCGCCCGAGGCGATGCCCGGCAGGTATTTCTGTTTCTGTTCGTCCGAGCCGTGCCGCAGCACCGTGCCCATGGTGTACATCTGGGCATGGCAGGCGCCGCCGTTACAGCCCGATTTCTGGATTTCCTCCATGATCGCGGCGGCCGCCGTGATGCCGAGCCCCGATCCGCCGAATTCCTCGGGAATCAGCACGGACAGGTAGCCCGCCTCGGTCAGCGCCTTTACGAAATCGGTCGGATAGGCGCGCGCGGTATCGAGTTCGCGCCAGTATTCGCCGGGATACTGGGCGCAGAGCTTCTGCACCTGTTCGCGGATATCTGCATATTCATCGGTCATGATGGCTGCCTTGATAGAACAATCGGGTGATTTTACACATATGTAAAACATACGCGCGGGGTCGGCAAGCGGATGTGTACGGATGGTTACGGGGCCGCCCTGCCGCCGGTCTGCCACAGATTGTCATCCCGGCCCTGTGCCGGGATCCGGGTACGGCGACGGCGAAGGACTGGACCCCGGCATAAATCCGGGGCGACAACCGGGAGCGGAACCGTCCGGCATTCCATGCTATAAAATACCGGCAAAACGGAGACACGCCCATGCCGATCATCAACCGCATCGCCGAATACCAGGATGAAATGACCGCGTGGCGGCGCCATATCCACCGGCACCCCGAAACCGCGTTCGAGGAACACAAGACATCCGATTACGTGGCGCTGCGGCTGCACGAATTCGGCATCGACGTCCATCGCGGCCTGGCGGGCACCGGCGTGGTCGGCACCCTGCGCGGCGAAAGGGGCGACGGGCCGGCCATCGGGCTCCGCGCCGACATGGACGCGCTCGATATCGAGGAAAAGAACGATATCGACTACAGGTCCGAAAACCCCGGCAAGATGCATGCCTGCGGCCATGACGGCCATTCGACCATGCTGCTCGGCGCCGCCAAGTACCTGGCGGAAACCAAGAACTTCGCCGGCACGGTGCATTTCATCTTCCAGCCGGCGGAGGAAAACGAGGGCGGCGGCCGCGTGATGATCGAGGAAGGCCTGTTCGAGAAATTCCCGGTGGAATCGGTCTACGGCATGCACAACATGCCGGGCATCCCGGCGGGCGAATTCGCGATCCGCCCCGGCCCGATCATGGCGTCGTTCGACATTTTCGAGATCACGCTGACCGGCACCGGCACCCATGCCGCCCTGCCGCAGCTCGGGCGCGACGCCACGGTCGCCGGCGCGCAGCTGGTCACCGCGCTGCAGACCATTGCCGCCCGCACCGTCAGCCCGTTCGACGCCGCCGTGGTGTCGGTCACCCAGATGCATGCGGGCGACACCTGGAACGTCATCCCCGAGGAAATCGTCATCCGCGGCACCACGCGCGCGTTCAAGGAAGACGTCCAGTCGCACATGGAAACCGAGATCCGCCGCATTACCGACGGCATCGCCGCCGCCTTCGCCATCGACGCCAAGGTGCATTACGAACGCCGCTACCCGCCGACGATCAACGACGCGGCGGAGACCGACATCACGGTCGAGGTCGCGCGCGGCCTGGTCGGCGAGAACATGGTGTCGCTCGACAAGGACCCGATGATGGGCGCCGAGGATTTCGCCTTCATGCTGAACGAAAAGCCTGGCGCCTATATGTGGATCGGCAACGGCCCCCGCGACGGCGGCTGCATGCTCCACAACCCCCATTACGACTTCAACGACGAGGTATTGCCGCTGGGGGCCAGCTACTGGGCGAAACTGGTGGAGACCCGGCTGGCGGGGTGAGGGGAATCCCGCAGACCGCCACCTCTGCTCCCCCCCAAAAAAAAGCGGCCCTGGGGCCGCTGGGAGAATGTCTGGTTTTCGAAAGAATAGGTCTCAATCGGCACCGTCGTGGAACCGGAAAGTTCGCGTCTGGGCCGATGTCGCCTGGATTCTCTAAGTTTGGCACCCTCCGGTACGCAACCCCAGGACACCTTGAAATGCTATACCCGCATGGATAGATCGCCAAGCGAATGAATCCGTCCGCAACATAATAGAACATCCTGTTATATCGCCCGAATATCGCCGCATCGCCCGATATCGCCGTCCGCCGCGCCTTCCCAGGCTACGGAGAAATATTGCGGGGCGAATGCCGAAAACTTGCGACTGAAATTAAAAATTCCTCATACCAAAATTAAAAATAAATAAATTAAATATATTCGTGTTTTATTTATTGTATTCAACCTCAATGATGACCATATTTTTATTGACGCCAAATCATTGGCGTTCGAAATAGAAAGTCATTTTTCATGTCTTTTAATTCATTCTCGACCGCCAAAGCGGCATCCGGCGCGAACAGCGCCGACGACAAGTCCAAGGCCGCCGCAAAGCCCGCCGCCGTTTCCGCCGCGCCGCCAGCAGCCGCACCCGCCGCCGACAAAACCGCGCCGAAGACCTGACGACAGACTCAAAGACGGGCCCGAAACGGGCCCCGAAACGGATACGGAGGGGGGCATTCCCTCCTCCGTACCCGGCATTCCGCCCCCGGATCATTCCGTTTCAGCACTTTCGCGGCGCATTTGCCGGAGCACGCCGATGACGATACGCACCACCGCGACCACGGTAACGTTCGCCCACCCCTTCAACCTGAACTGCCTGAACGAAACGCTGCCGCCGGGCACCTACAACGTCGAAACCGACGAGGAACTGATTGAGGGCATGTCTTTTCCGGCCTATCGCCGAGTCCTCACGGTCATTCATCTCGACGGACGCCCCGGCTACAGGTCCGAAAAGCGGACGCTGACGATCGAACCGGCCGACCTAGAAGCGGCATTGCGGCGCGACGGCACGGCCGGATAAAGCCGGCAGGCGCGTCATCGCCCGAATATTGTGCCGCCACATTGACACCCCGCGCTCCATTGCGGACATTCTCCTGACTTAAAGGGAGAACACATATGGCTACCGACGTTTTCGCCGGGGTGCGCCTCGCGCGCTCACCCGTTTATGGCACCAAGGGCATGGTGGTGTCCGGGCATTCGCTGGCATCGACCGCGGGCATGCGGACCCTGGACAAGGGCGGCTCGCTGGTCGACGCGATGATCACCACGTCGGCGGTGCTGTCGGTGGTGCTGCAGCAGGCGACGTCGCTCGGCGGCGATGCGTTTTTTCTCTATCACGACGCCAGGGAGGGCAGGACCGTCGGGCTGAACGCCACCGGCCACGCGCCGGACGGCGCGACCGACGAATATTACAAGGACGGCATTCCCGATCGCGGGCCCAACGCGGTATCGGTGCCGGGCATGGTGCGCGGCTGGGAACGGCTGCACGAAAAATACGGCCGCCTGCCCTGGGAAGAACTGTTCGAGGACGCCATCGATGCGGCGGAGGCCCACCCAGCATCGCGCATCCTGTGCGCCGGGCTGGATTTGTTCCGCAAGGACGTGATGGCCGATCCGGCGTCCCGGGCGCTGTATTTCAACGAGGCGGGCGAACGCCTGCAGGCCGGCGATATCATGCGCCAGCCGGCCCTGGCCGAAACCCTGCGCAAGATTGCAGCGGGCAAAAGCGCCGCCTATTACGAGGGCGACATCGCGAAATCCATCGGCGAATACGCGCTGGCCAATGGCGGGCTGATCGGCCCCGACCAGTTCGCGGGCTACGAGCCCGAATGGGTGGAACCGCTGTCGACGACCTATCGCGGCCACGACGTTCAGGTGATGCCGCCGAATTCCTACGGCATCCTGATGCTGCTGCAGCTCAACGGGCTGTCGGCGCTGAAACCGGAACAGCTTGCCGATAACGACACCGACCGGCTCGACTACCTGATCCGCGCCATGCAGGGCGCGTTTACCCTGGGCCAGCCCTACGTGTCGGACCCGCGCGTGGTCGATATCCCCGTCGACCGCCTGCTCGGCGCCGAGACCACGAAGAACCTGCAGGACTGCGTCGTCAACGGCACCGATCCGAGCACGTTCGAAAACAAGGGCGGCACGTCCTGCATCGTCATCGCCGACGGCGACGGCAACGCGATGTCGGTCGTGCAGTCGGTGTTCCACGTCTTCGGCAGCGCCTTCATGGACCCCGGCACCGGCATCATGATGAACAACCGCATGACCGGTTTCCGCGTCGACAAAAACGACCCGCGCAACGTGGCGCCGCGCAAGCGGCCGTCGCACACCCTGAACCCGGTGATGGTGCTGAAGGACGGCAAGCCCCGCTACCTGATGACCACGCCCGGCGGGCCGGGCCAGACCCTGTCCATGGTGCAGGTGCTGACCAACCTGGTGGACCGCGGCATGGAACTGACGACCGCGATCGAATATCCGCGCTGGTCGGTCGGGCTGGACGGATCGTTCATGCTCGAGGACGGCTATTCCGAAGACATCGCCGCCGAGCTCGGCCGCCGCGGCCACGAAGTAAAGCACGGTTCCGGCGCGTCGTATTTCGGCTCCGCCAAGACCATCGAGGTGCTCGAAAACGGCGTCATCACCGGCGCCGCCGATACACGGCGCGAGGCTTTCGCGGCCGGAAGATAGGCTTATCTGGTACGGCACCGGCCGGCTCCCTTACCGGCCGGAACGGGAGAATACGATGACCGACCTGATCGTGACCAATGCCCGGATCGCCACGGTGGATGCATCCGACAGCATCGCCGAGGCCGTCGCAATGACCGGCGAAAAGATCGCGGCGGTCGGCACCGCGGCGGAGATTTCGGCACTGGCGACCCCCGACACGCGTATTATCGATGCCGGCGGCCGCGCCGTCATCCCCGGCCTGATCGACGGCCACGCCCATATGGACCGCGAAGGGCTGAAGGACGTCTTCCCGTCGCTCGAAGGCTGCCGCTCGGTCGAAGACGTGCTGACGCGCATCCGCGCACTGGCGGCGGAGGCTGACCCCGGCGACTGGATCGTCACCATGCCGGTGGGCGACCCGCCCTATTACTGGAACGTGCCGGGCTGCCTCGCCGAAAACCGCTTCCCGACGCGCCGGGAACTGGACGAAGCCGCTCCCGACAACCCCGTCTATATCCGCCCGATCTGGGGGTTCTGGCGCCACCAGATGCCGCTGGAATCGGTCGCGAACACCGCCGCCCTCGACCTTGCCGGTATTTCGAAGAACACGACACCCGCGACCGCCAGCATGGAATTCGAAAAGGATTCGGCGGGCGAACTGACCGGGCTGATCCGCGAACAGACCTTCATGCCGATCGCCGAGCTCGGCTATTTCCACATGGCGCCGCGCTTTACGCCGTCGGACCGTGTGGCGGCGCTGCGCCGCGCCATGCGCATCTACAATTCAACCGCCACGACCAGCGTGCTCGAAGAACATGGCGCCGCGCAGGAACTGATCGCCACCTACCAGGCGGTGCATGTCGCCGGCGATGCCACGGTGCGCGCGCACCTGGTCTACAGCCCCGCCTGGGGCGGCACGCAGGACATCGAATACACGACGGTGATGGAGAACTGGTCGGGCTGGCTCGGCCGCCGCGGGCTGGGCGACGACTGGCTGCGGGTCGGCGGCATGTTCACCGATACCGGCATGGACGCCGATGCCATATTCCGCGCCGGCGCCGCGCCCTATACCGGCTGGTCCGGGTTCAATTACGACAACGGCGTGCCGCAGAACCGCATGGTCGAGTTCATGATCGAGGCGGCGCGCAACGATATCCGTCTCGCCGTGATCGGCCCGCGTTTCCTCGACATCTTCGAAGAGGTCGACCGCGCGGTGCCGATTTCGGACAAGCGCTGGATCATCGGCCATCTCGACGTGATGAACGACGAACAGATCAGAAAAGCCGCCGATCTCGGCGTCGTCATGACCACCCATACCAACCGCTATGTCTACAAGCACGGCCACATCCTGCGCGACGAGCTCGGCCCCGAAAGGCTGAACGATATTTCGCCGCTGCGCCGCCTGCTCGATGCCGGGGTCAATGTCGGCCTCGCCACCGACAACGTGCCGACCACGCTGTTCTATCCGATGTGGCACGCGGTATCGCGCTGGAACATGATTTCCGAAGACCGGGTCGCGCCGGACCAGGCATTGTCCCGCGAAGACGCGCTGCGCTGCGCCACCATGGGCGGCGCCTACCTGACCTTCGAGGAAGACAAAAAAGGCTCCATCGAGGCCGGCAAGCTTGCCGACATGGCCGTCCTGTCGGACGATCCGCTGACCTGCGCCGAAGAGAGTATCAAGGATATCGTGGCGGAAACCACCATCGTCGGCGGCCGGGTGGTCTATGAGCGCGGGGACGGGACGTGAAGATCGCCGAGCTCGACACCCCCGTCCTGATGATCGACGAGGATGCGCTCACCCGCAATATCGCCCGCATGCAGGACATGACCCGGGAAGCGGGCGTGACCTACCGGCCCCACGCCAAGACCCATAAATCGGCGGAGATCGCGCGCCGCCAGATCGCCGCCGGCGCCGTCGGCATCTGCTGCGCCAAGCTGGGCGAGGCCGAGGTCATGGCCGCCGCCGGAATCGACGACATCCTGATCACCACGGCGGTGGTCGGCGAAAGCAAGATCGGCCGCCTGATGCAAGCCCGCACCCAGGCGCGCATCGCGGTCGTCGCCGATAACGCGGACAATATCGACATGCTCGGCCATGTCGCACAGATGGCGGGGCAGAAGCTGGACGTGCTGGTCGAGATCGATATCGGCCAGGGCCGCGCCGGGGTGCCGGCAGGACCGGAAGCCGCCCGCCTCGCGCAGATCGTCGACAATCACGGCTGGCTGAACTTCGCCGGTATCCAGGGCTATCAGGGCAAGATCCAGATGGTCGTCGATGCGGACACACGGAAAACCGACACCGAAACCGGGCTCGACAAATTCGCCGCCACCATCGCCGAGGTCGAAAAGACGGGCCTGTCGGTGCAGGTCCGGACCGGCGGCGGCACCGGCACGTCGCCCTTCGACATGGAGCGCGGCCTGCTGACGGAACTGCAGACGGGCTCCTACGTGTTCATGGATTCGCGTTATGGCGGGATCGGATGGCCCGGCGCCGACGCGCCGCCCTTCGAAGCCGCGCTGCATATCCTGACCTGCGTGGTCAGCAAACCCGCGCCGGACCGGGTGATCGTCGATGCCGGGCTGAAATCCGCCAGTTGCGACCACGGCCCGCCCGTGATCGCCGATGTCGACGGCCGGGTCTACGAATTCGGCGGCGACGAGCACGGCATCATCCGCATGGCGGACGGCGGCGAGGTGCCGTGGAACGTCGGCGACAAGCTGCGCCTGATCCC
>CAXBCP010000053.1:0-18370 GCA_963974055.1 uncultured Rhodospirillaceae bacterium | reverse complement strand
GCATCGACGGTCCACGGCTGGTCGGTACCGGAACGATTGGACGCAGTCGCTATCAGGTTCTCACGTACGGTCAGGTTCGGGAATATCTGGCGTCCCTCGGGCACAAGTCCCAGCCCGAGCTGGGCAATCTTGTAATCCTTCATGTTCTTAAGTTCCTGACCTTCGAACATGATCGAACCCCCGTGGATCGGCACCATCCCCATCAGCGAGCGGATGGTTGTCGTCTTGCCCATGCCGTTGCGGCCGAGCAGCGAGACGACTTCGCCGTCCTTGACGGAAAACGACAGGCCGAACAGGACCTGGCTGGTCCCATAGGACGTCTCGATATCTTTGACCTCAAGCACCGGTCGTCACCTCTTTTATATCGTCTTCGCCAAGATACGCGGCGCGCACCTCGTCATTGTTGCGAATTTCCTCCGGCGTTCCGGTTGCGATCGCACGCCCGTAAACAAGCACCGTTACGCGGTCTGCAAGCGCGAAGACCGTATCCATGTCATGCTCGATCAGCAGCATCGAATACTGCCCTTTCAAATTCATGAGAAAATCGCGCATCTGCTCGGATTCCTCGGTGCCCATCCCCGCTGTCGGTTCATCGAGCATGAGCATTCTCGGCCCCGTGGCGAGCGCCATGGCGATTTCGAGCTGGCGCTGTTCGCCGTGCGCCAGATTTCCCGCAAGAACACGGGCCCGGTCACCGAGCCCGACATCTTCGAGCACCTTGCGGGCGGGTTCGGTCAGTTTCGGATCGGTCGCCGCCCTTTTCCAGAACCGGAAACTGTGTCCCGCATGCGCCTGAAATGACAGCGCGACATTTTCCAGCGCGGTGAAATCCTTGAATACGCTGGTGATCTGGAACGAGCGCGCCAGGCCGATATGCGAGCGCTGAGGGGTATTGAGCCGCGAGATGTTGCGTCCGTCGAACGTGATGCTGCCGGAATCCGACTTGAGCATTCCGGATATCTGGGCGACGAAGGTCGTCTTGCCAGCACCGTTCGGCCCGATTACAGCGTGGATTTCGCCCGGCATCACATCGAAGTTGACATTATCCGTCGCGGTAACACCGCCGAATGTCTTTACAAGGTTTTCGACTTTAAGAATCGGATCAGTCATCGGACATGTCCTCCCGGCCGGGTAACAGCCCCCACAACCCCTTCTTGGCGAACAGAATTATGATTACCAGCGTCGGCCCGAAAATTATCCACCAGTGCTGGGTGATGCCTGACAGGACATCCTCGAGCAGGAGATAGGCTGCCGCGCCCAGAACCGACCCGAATAACGACCCCATACCGCCGAGCAGAACCATAATCATGATCTCGCCCGACCGGGTCCAGTGCATGAAGGACGGCGTTACGAATTCGGTCAGGTTGGCCAGCGCAAAGCCTGCCACACCGCAGATCGCTCCCGAGATAATGAACGCCACCAACCGGTAACGGAACACCGGGTACCCGATCGCCGTCATGCGCGCTTCGTTGGAATGGCTGCCGCGAATGACCATGCCGAACCGGGAATTGACCAAACGCCAGGATATGAGCGTACATGCCACAAGCAGGAACAGGATGACGTAATAGAGCGACGTGTTGTCGTCCATGTCGATCCACTCGCCGAAGACGCTGCGCGACGTGTTGATGCCGTCATCGCCGCCATATTCCTCGAGGCTGATGCCCAGAAAAAACAGCATCTGCGTGAAGGCGAGCGTAATCATGATGAAATAGAGACCGCCCGTCCTGAGGGAGATAGCCCCGATCAGCGCGGCGACTATGCCCGAACCGACAATCGCGACGAATAGGTGCAGGTATCCATTATCGATCTCGTAGAAGTTCAGGATCGCCACCGCATACGCGCCGAGACCGATATAGGCGGCATGCCCGAAACTGACCAATCCGCCGTACCCCAGTATGAGATCGAGGCTGAGTGCGGCGATCGCAAAGATCATGATGCGTGACGCGAGCGCGAGGTAGAACGGCTGATCTATCGCATGCAGAATGGGCGGAATGATGATCAGGGCGACAAACGTCCCCAACAGGACCGCAATTTTTACTTTATTGAGCATAAGGCTAACCCGTGCGGGCCGGAAACAGCCCCTCCGGTTTGAAGAAAAGAACACCCGCCATGAGGACATAGATCAGCATCGAAGCAATGGCCGGCCCGGCTGTCTGCGCCTGATCCGACGAGACGATCTGGCTGAGCAGATAGGGAAGCGTCGAGCGACCGACGGTTTCCACCACCCCGACGATAATCGCCGCGACGACCGCGCCGCGGATCGAACCGATCCCCCCGACGACGATGACAACAAAAGCGAGGATCAGCATTTCCTCACCCATCCCGGGCTCGACCGACAGGATCGGCCCCGCCATTGCACCCGCAATGCCCGCGAGCGCCGCGCCAAGACCGAACACCAGCGTATAGAGAAGCCGGATATTGATCCCGAGCGCGCTGACCATCGTGCGGTTGCTGGCGCCCGCACGGATAAGCATTCCGATCCGCGTCCGCGCAATAAGAAAGAACAGGAAGATGGCCATGAGGACACCGACCAGGATGATGATCAAGCGGAAAACCGGATAAGGCACGCCGGGGATGATCTCAACCGTGCCGTCGAACATCGGCGGCATCGGCATGGATTGTGCTTCCGCCCCCCACACCAGGCGCACCAGTTCGTTGAAGAAAAGTATCAACCCGAATGTTGCGAGCACCTGATCCATATGATCACGGTTATAGAGTGTTCGGAGCGCGATGATTTCAAGAACGATGCCCGTCAGCAGAGCGCAGGGGATCGTCAGAACCAGCGCCAGCAGGAAAGATCCCGTCAGATGGACGAACGTCATCGCGTAATACGCGCCCATCATATAAAGCGACCCGTGTGCCAGGTTCACCATGTTCATGATACCGAACACAAGCGTCAGCCCGGCAGCGATCAGGAAAAGGAATACGCCGAACTGGATTCCGTTCAACGTCTGTTCAAGCAGTAGCTGCGCAGTCATAGCGCGTCGCCAGATTTAGTTTGTCGCATTGCCCCTCGCGGACGTGAACCCTATCCAGCCTGGTGCCGGTTTCGGTGTCGTGAAATGAAGAAACACCGGGCGCCCGCCATCTGTCGCGCGCCCGGTGCATTTTGTACCGGCAAAGATGCCGGCGAAAGGGTTAGTTGAGCTTAAGTTTTTTCTTCTTCTTGTCCATCTTGCACGCCTTGGAATAGGCGTCCTTGTGGTCCTTAAACACAATGCCGCGTGTCACGATCTTGGGGTTTCCGTCGGCATCAGCAATTACTTCGCGCTTGTAGAAGTTCTGAATCGGAACGTGATTGAAATTATACGCCATGTGGCCCCGCACCGTCGGGAACTCGGCCTTTTCCATCTGCTCCATCATGCCCTTCTGATTGCTCAGATCGCCTTTGACCGCGTTGATCGCATCATTGAGCAGGAACGGCATGTCATACGCCTGCGCTGCGTAGCTTGACGGATGGTAGCCGTATTTCTCGATAAAGCCCGTCAGGAATTTCTGGTTCTGGGGGTGCTTGCTGTCGATGTCCCAGAAATTCGTGTGATAGGTGCCGATCGCGTTTTTGCCATGCGCCTTAAGCGTCAGCCAGTCGATCGTGAAGGCACTGTAGAACGGGATGTCCAGACCGGCAGCCCGGTACTGCTTGGTAAAGGCAAGTCCCATGCCGCCCGGCAGAAACGCGAAGATGGCGCCCGGCTTGGCCGCGCGGATCTGCGAGATTTCGGCCTGGTAGTCGGTCTGACCGAGGCGGACGAGAATCCGGCCTGCGGTGTCGGCCTTATAATAACGCTCGAAGCCTTTGAGCATGTCCTTGCCGGCCTGGTAGTTGACCGAAACTTCGAAGACATTCTTGATCTTCTCGTCGCTCATCAGCTTGCCCATCGCTTCGGGCGTCTGGTCATTGTTCCAGGACGTCGAAAAGAACAGCGGGTGACAATCCTTGCCCGCCATGTTCGACCAACCGGCATTCGTGCCGATCAGGAATTTCTTGTTCTTCAGAACGACGTTCTGAACCGCCGCGAGGACATTGGACCAGATCATGCCGGTAACGAAATCGACCCTGTCCTTCTGCAGCATTTCAACCGCAACCTGCCGGCCGACGTCGGGCTTGGCCTGATCGTCACCATAGACCATTTCGACGTCGAGACCGCCGAGCTTGCGTCCAAGCTGATCGAGTGCGAGTTCCACGGCATCCTTCTGGTGTTTGCCGAAAATGGCGAGGTTGCCGGAGAACGTATTGATAAACCCGATCTTGACTGTGTCGGCCTGGGCGGCAGGCGCCGCGAACAGAGCAACGGCTGCGGCTGCAACCAAAAGCTTCGTTTTCATGAGTCTCCCCTTATTCCAGATACTGGTTATGTGCGTAGTAAGAATGATAACGCATCGACCTGCGCGCTAAAAGCCCCGAACCGCAATAAATCGAAACAGTTCCAATCGGTAACACCATCCTTTAAACAGGTTCATGATCTTCCGACGCCTGATCGCCCTTCTGTCCACGCCGCCCCCGTCGCCGCCCGCGTTCACGCCCGACCTTGACGGCGACGATACCGACAAACTGCGCGCAGAATTCCGGCACTGTCTGGACCGCACCGGCGGCACCCTGACGACCGCGCGACGTGCGGAGGCACTCTCGGAGCTGTTCCTGAGGCTGACGCCCGCGGGGCAGCATAAATATGTGGATACGCTTCGGTCCCTCGATGCGGGCGCGCCCCAAACCACCTCGGACAGATATTCCCAGATAGAGGAAGCCGAACTCTTCGGCCGGTCTTCAAGCAAGCTGGCTATTCTGGATGCCTTTGACCCTCCGCAAAGGCGGATCCTCGGCATGCTCAGCGCCACGCGCGACGGTGCCCGAACGATACAGTCTTTGCGGTCGATTGCGGACGACGAACTTAAATCCTCAATCGACACATTATGATTTAATATCAATATTATATATATGATTTTTAATTTTTTGCATCATCTACAATGCCGCCCGCGACGCCAGCCGGACGGCTTCGAAGAAATCGAATAGCCGGGCGACGTAATGAGCTCTGACACGGAACTTCCCCGCCCCGCCATCAAGCAGGTCCGCCTCGATTGAATCGATCAGTTTGTCGAGACGCCGGCGATGGATGCCGAACGCCCGCTGGACCGGATCAGCAACGATGCCGGCAAAGGCCGCGATGACCGAGGATAATGCCAGCAGCCCCACTGTTACCGCGGCGACGAGATCCCAGGTCGGTTCCGCCGGAAAAAGCGCATACCAGGCGCCGCCGAGGCCTGTCCCCAGCGGAAAGGCGAGTATCGCGGCGTGTTCGGCGAACAGGGCCGCGAGCACCGGCCCGAGCGTGAAGGCCGTCGGCGTCAACTGATGCGCCACCAGACCGCCGACGCCGGCCGATGCAAGCGCCGTCGCTATTTCCGCGGCGGCAACACGCGCACCCGTATACCGGGACATGCTGTCCGTCAGACGGGCGTTGAATACCGCGTCATCGCGATGCCGGGCCGCCAGGTCCTTTGCCGCCGCCATCGCGCGCGCAATCTCGGGCTCGGCGAGCAGCGCTTCGGCGAGCGCATCGCGATCGGAGATACGCTCGCCCGCCTGGTGCGGCAGTTCCAGCAATTCCGTCCACATCAACCAGTCGATTTCGCGCGCAACCGCGGTCTGCAGTTGTGTCGGCAGGCCGGCCAGCCAGTCCGCCGTCCGCGCCTTACCAAGGCGGCGGAGCACGGCCGCCAGCAACAGTTTCAACAGATGCGGCACGGCCAGCGCCAGATTGACCGGCGCCCGCACGAGATCGCCGCCGAGCGCAACGCGGTGAAGCCTTATCGCGCCCCGCAGGCTGAAATGACGGCGCGAAAAATACGCCACCCGCGTGCGCCGTGTCGCGATATAGCGCCGCGCGGCCGATTTAAAGGCCTTTTCGATGCGGTCCCGTTCAATATCAAGCGGATCGCTGCCCTGATCGCCCGGATTGCCCGATGCGTTGAAGAGGTTGGAAACCTGTCTCATTCCCGGGAATGTGGCGCATCCTGCGATCCCTGTCACGGGCCGGACCGGACCGCATTACAACAGTTGAACCCCGGTCGCGGTCCCAGTAGGTTCGCATCATCGTACCCACTTCCGGCAGGAGCACATTATGAAGATCAGAAAAGCAGCCATATTGGGGCTGACCGCCGTCCTCCTGTCGTTCCCGGCCGCCGCCCAGGACGCGAAGCCGGACGGGGTTCCGAAAGTCGGAGAGCGGATCGGCGACTGGGTCTTCCAGTGCCAGGCGGTGTCCGCGACCCGGAACATCTGCGGCCTGGTGCAGAAGATCATCGACAACAAGACCAAGCGCCAGGTCGTGGGGATCGCCATCCGGTATGCCGGCAAAGAGACGGACAGACGCCTCGGCATGTTTGTAACCGTGCCTCTCGGCATCTTTCTCGGGTCGGGGATCGGCGGCAAAATCGACGACGGCAAGCAGTTCACCTTCAATCTGCAGACCTGCAACCAGCGCGGTTGCCAGGGCGCCGTCGAAATCAAGCCCGAAATGCTGGCTGAAATGAAAAAGGGCAACCGCCTGATCGTCGGCTTCAAGGCCCGCGCGGACTCGAATACGATCGCGGTGCCTGTTTCGCTGAAAGGTTTTACCCAGGGCCTGAAAACGATCGACGCCAACTAAGACACTTGCGGGCCGCTGACGGAACGTTGGAAAAAGACACCGTATGGCCGTATCCCCCTCGCCGCTCGACAATATAGCGCTGCTGGCCGATCTGGACGGCGATGCCCGCGGCGCGCTGGCCGCCCGCTGCTCCTGGCGAACCTTCGGGCAGGCACAGGAAATCATCGGCAAGGAAAACGACGCCCGGGACGTATATTTCATCGCAACGGGCAGTGCGCGGGTCGTAAACTGGTCCTATGCCGGCCGCGAGGTCAGTTTCGAGGACATCCACGCCGGCGGCACATTCGGCGAACTTGCCGCGATTGACGGCGCCCCGCGGTCCGCCAGCGTCGTCGCCCTTGAAACGACCGAGGTCGGCAGCATCGATCCGGACACGTTCATGGCCGTTATTCTCGACAACCCGGCGACCGCGCGCCGCCTGATGGAACGCCTGACGGCGATCATCCGACGCTCGACCGAACGTATCTTCGATCTCAGTGTTTACGGCGCCAATATCCGCATTTACGCCGATCTTCTCCGGCTCGCCCGGCCGGCGGCCAGCACCCCGTCGGAAGGCCTCAATGGAGCGACGATCTCGCCGATCCCGATTCATTCCGATATCGCCGCAAGGGTATCAACCACCCGCGAAACCGTTGCACGCGTCCTCGGCGATCTGTCGCGCCGGGAACTCGTTATCCGCGAAAAGGATCGGCTGATCATTACCGATATGGACCGGCTTGCCGAAATGGTCGAGGAATAGCGTTCCGGACTTCCATTGCCGGAATAACCGGCCGACAGGCACCGACATCGAACCGGACGCCCCTCATATGCCGTCCCGAGACGCGTCATTTAGTATCGCGACGCTCAGATCCGAACACCCTGCTCACATGTGAACGGGGCGCCGCTGCTGGCGTATGCCGGAATCCACAGAATATCGTTTTATTCCAGATAGTTGATTGCCCCCCCGGGTTGGCACGCCTGTTGCAAAGAAACAGTGCATACAACTCGCGCCAAACGGCGCTTTCGATGAGGGAGAGACAATATGACGATCCGCCATCTCTTTATTGCCTATGTCGCACTGATATCCGCAACCGCCTTCGGGCTCAACGATGCCAGAGCGGCCGTCATCTACGAGGTCAGCCCGGCGACGACAGAACATACGCCAGGGGCCGGGAGCGGCGGCATGTTCGCCAATAGAACGGCGTTCGACAGCTTCATCCTGGACGACGCGGCGACAATCACTTCGATCCGCTGGCTGGGTTCGGGATCGATTTCGCCACACACTTTCCAAGTGGGCCTATACGAAAACACGACGGAAAACTCCGCCTTCGCGCGTCCCTTGACAACACCGATCGTCGAGACCGTCTCACCCGCCAGCCGCACCCTAAGCACCCAGCACCCGGCCGCATGGGAATACCAGATGGATTTCGGTGCTGGTGCGTTCCTCGAAGCGGATACGACCTATTGGCTCGCGATACGAAACGTCACGCCGGGTATCTCCATTTGGAACTGGTATGGCGATTCCGGAGGTAGTTTCATCAGCCGGGATCCAGCCGGGAACGACACTCTCGGAACATTGACGCTGTTTTTCACCCTCGAAGGCGATCTGGCCGGTGCGACGGAGCCGCCCATTGCCCTCGCCGGGCCGCCTGCCTCTGCCCTGCTTGCGCTCGGGCTGGCAGCGCTTTCCGTCGCCCGGGTCCGGCGGAGGCGATCCGCTGCCGCATGACGAACTTCCCCAATTTCACCCCCATCCGGAACGGACTGTTTCAATGCGCAAACTCCACAGACTGTTTCCGCCGGGCCTTGCCGCGGCAGGGCCAGCGCCCAACCGTTATGGCTGTCCGCCAGATAATTCATCACCGCCCGCGTAGCAGCGGGCGGCGAATTTCCCGGTCATTTTCCACGCCAGCGGAACCGGCCGTTCGCGTTCATTCATAAGCTGGTGATCGTTGTCCGCGTTTATGCTCTAAAGGATCGCATAATCGAAGGAGCGGACGATGACACGTCACACCCTGAGCCTCGACGGCCGCATCGCGATGATTACGGGTGCAGCGCGCGGCCTGGGCCGCGAACATGCCCTGCTGATGGCGGAACGCGGCGCCGACCTGGTCCTGAACGATCTGAATCCGGATACGCTCGCCACGACCGCGGAGGATTGCCGCGCCTTCGGGCGCACCGTCACGGAACTGGCCTGCGACAATACCGATATCGAACGTTTCACGGCGTTGATCGGCGAACACGAGACCCGGCACGGGCGCGTCGATATTCTGGTCAACAATGCCGGCATCCAGGGCAACAAATACACGATCGAGGAAATCGACGAAGACATCTGGGACGCCATGACGACGATCAAGATGAAGGCCACCTTTTTCGCCGTGAAGGCGGTCGTGCCCGGGATGAAAGTGCGCAAATACGGCAAGATTATCAACACCTCGTCCATTTTCGCGATGGAAGGCAGCGTTTCGATGTCCCACTATACGGGCGCCGCATCGGGGGTCCTTGGCTACGTAAAGGGCTGGGCACGGGAACTGGCGCCGTGGAACATCTGCGTCAATGCGATCGCACCCGGCACCGTCGCAACCGAACTGACGATCAATTCGATGGGATGGGACGTCATCCGGGATTTTGAAAAATCGGTACCGATGGGACGGCTCGCGGACAAAAAGGAAATCGCCTACGCTGTCGGCTGGCTGGCGTCCCGCGAAAGCGACTTTCTGACCGGCCAGGTCCTGTCGCCCAATGGCGGTCAGACGATCGTCGGTATCTGAGCGGGCATCCGACCTGTAACAAAGAGCTGCCGACATTCGGCGAAAGACACCCGGAACGGAAATAAAAACAAGAAAGCTTGGATCGGAAACAGGGAACACCGGAACATGTTAAATGCTGCAATTGTAGGCCTCGGCTGGTGGGGGAAAATTCTGACACAGACGCTCGCCGCCAGCGACAGGATCGCCGTGGTCAAGCTTGCCGATGTCGATGCCGGGGCCGGTGCCGCCTTCGCCGCGGAACACGGTATCGATTTCACCACGGATTACGGCGCGGTCCTGGCTGACGGCAATATCGATGCGGTTATTCTCGCAACGCCGCACTCCCTGCACGAAGAACAGATCGTGGCCGCTGCGGGTGCCGGCAAGCATATCTTCTGCGAAAAGCCGTTCTGCCTTACCCGCGCCTCGGCGCTGCGGGCAATGGCGGCAATAGAGACGGCCGGCGTGAAGATCGCGATCGGTCACGAGCGACGCTTCGAGCCACCGATCATGGACGCCATGGCGCTTGCCCGCGACGGCCGGCTCGGCAAGCTGATGCATATAGAGGCCAATTTCAGCCACGACATATTCGCGGTGCTCGACGATACCAACTGGCGTCTGAAAACGGACGAAAGTCCGGCCGGCGGCCTGACCGCCACCCTCATCCACCTGATGGATCTGTCGATCAGCCTTTTCGGCCAGCCGGACCGGGTTCTCGCATCCGTCGAATGCCACGGCGACATCGTAAAGAACGGCGATACCCTGACGGCACAGGTGAAGTTCGAGAATGGCCGTACTGCGTCTCTGAATGCGTTCACCCATACGCCCTTCTTTTCGCGGCTCGCCATTTTCGGATCCGAAGGCTGGGTCGAGGTGCGCGACAAAGCCCACGTCCAGGCCCCGGAAGGCTGGTATTTCACAACCTGTTTCACGAACGGCAAACCGGAGACCGTCGAATACGAGGTCGCAACGCCGGTATTGTCCAACCTGGAATGCTTCGCCGACGCCGTCGCCGGCGCCGCAACCTATCCGAACACCCCGGAACAGATCGTGCGCAACGTTTCCCTGCTGGAGGCGATCGTGAAATCCGCAGCGACCGACGAAATCGTGAAAATCGAGCGGTAAGCGACACAAGCGACAAGGGCGCTACCCGGCCGGCGAAATACATAGACGCGTTATAAAAAACCAGGGTTACCGGGCTGCACCGCGCCGCAATATTCGTCAATCTGTTGTAAATATATCGAGATTATATTCACGCGACATATTCGTATTATCTTTGTCTAGCATCACCATACAACAAATAAAATGTGTCCGGACTCACTTACCCTAGATTTCCAGTCGGACAACGACTCCCTTTACGTTATGCCGTTGGAACTGGTGCCATTCGAAACACCGGGCCTGTCGCGCGGACGCCTGAGAATGGCGGGCGCGCTCGACCACGTCATAGATGTCATGACCGACGGCAGTGGGCGTCACGGTTTTATCTATGTTGACGATATTACCCAGAAATACGGAGCTCAGAATTTCGGCTGGAACAAGGACGGCCCGCCGCACCCCGACCTGGAACTCCTGAAAAAGCTCAAAAACCTGACGAGTTTCGATGTCTACAGCCTGAGAATTCTGTTTCGCACGCTTTCAATCGAACCGAGAGACCCGGACGTCCTCCAGCTTTCCCCGTCCGCGAAAGCGTCCCTGGCGGCGCACCTCAAGCGGTTCACCGCGCCGCTGATAGTAAACGTTTACGGTGACGTCTCGTCCTTCGGCGGGTCAGACGACCCGATCGAGCTCATCCGGAATCCCGACCGCGATACCGCCGTCAAGAATCTGCACAAAATAGCCGACAGTCTCGAGATCAAAATCGACGCGATCCCGATATTTCTCGAGAAGTTTTCAGACTGTTATCTATCGATCTCTTATTTCGAACGGTATCTGCACGGAATCTTTCCGGAAGTGACGGATGTCGCCGAAGAATTGATACAGCTGAAAGAAAACCGGACATTCGCCGGCGAGAGCGCATTCCAGGCGACCTGCGAAAATGTCAGCTCGGACATGACCAGCCTGATCGCCTCGACCCTGGGCAAGATCGAACGCTTTCACCAGGAAACCGGATCGATGTGGATCAATCTCAATGCCCAGAGATTCTATGAAATTTCCGAACTGGTCCGCAGCTATCAGGTATCGGTTGCCGGCGTTCTGTGCGGCCTCGGCATGAAAATGACAGAATGGCGCAGCCGGTTCGCAACCGCCGATATCGGCGGGCCGACCGCCCGTGCGGAAATGCTCATGACTACGCTGCGTCCCGGCCTCGACAAACTGAAGGAAATCGACCAGCGGGTCGAATCGAGCGAGTCCCTCCAGGTCGAATAGCCGCCCTAGGCGGAGGCAGCCGGGCGCGCCTGCATCCTGGCGTGCCAGTCCAGCACGTTTGAACAATTGTCCGGTATCGGCAGACGCCGTGAAATCCCGAAATCGATCGCGCACAGCGCCGTAATATCGGCAAAGCTGAAACTGTCTCCGGCCAGGTATCCGTATCGTCCGAGCTGTTCGTCGATTTTCCCGAAAAACAGGGCAAGCCGGAAATGCCCCCGTTCCGCCAGTTCCGGAATCTGCGGTATTTCACGGTCGTATCCGGCCAGGCCTCGTCCCGCAAACAGCTTGTGGGTATTTCGGAACACTTCGGACACCGCCATCATGCCTTCCCACTCGGCAAGGCGGTCCCACATTTCGACCTGCGCGACCTCCTTCGGGTTCCGGCCCATCAGGGGAACGTCCGGGTACAGCGTTTCCAGGTAGCGGCAGATCGCCGCCGCCTCGCCGATCCAGTCGCCGTCGTCGAGTTCCAGAAGCGGTACCCGTCGATGCGGAAATTTTACGCAGTATTCGGCGCTGAGCTGACCCGGGTTTTCCGGGTCGCTCGCCTCGACGATGTCGATATCTATGCCCTTTTCGGCGACGAACATTTTCGCGCGGCGCGGGTTCGGCGCCGACAGCCAGGTATAAAGTTTCATCGAAATTCCTCCGCAGCGGGATCTCGTTTACTCACGCCCGTGCACCGTTGGTGTTCGCCGGCGGCAATGATAACGTCCTTTGCAGGGAATAAAAACGAGGGTGGCATGTCGGACTGGGATTACATCGTGATCGGCGGCGGATCGGCCGGCGCGGTGATGGCCGCCCGCCTGAGCGAAGTGTCCGCCAACCGGGTGCTGCTGCTGGAAGCCGGGCGCGACACGCCGCCGGGAAACGAAGGCGCCGAGGTCCGCGATACGTTCTACCGCGCCATCTATAACCGGCGGAACACCTGGCCCGGCATTACCGCCCAGTGGCAGCCCCTGCCCCATAACGACCCCGATGCCGTGCCTGCTTTTCCCTACGACCAGGGACGGGTGATGGGCGGCGGCTCGTCTGTGAATTCCATGGTTTCCATCCGCGGCATGCCGGGCGATTTCGAGGAATGGGAAGCGGCCGGCGCCGAAGGCTGGGGCTGGAACGGCGTCATCAAGTATTACAAGCGGCTGGAGACCGATACGGATTACGGCGACGATCCGCGCCACGGCGATTCCGGACCGGTATCCATCCGCCGCCACAAACGCGCCGACTGGCCGGGATTCTGCGACGCCGTCGCGTCTGAACTGCACCGCCGCGGCTTCGGCTACGTGAAGGACATGAATGTCGAGCCACGCGACGGCGTCTGTTCCGTCGCCCTGTCGAGCAAGCCGGGACTGCGCCAGTCGACCGCCATTTCCTACCTGACGCCGGACGTGCGCGCGCGCGCCAACCTGGATATCCGCAGCGACTGTTTTGCCGAAACCCTGACCTTCGACGGCGCGCAATGCACCGGTGTCCGCGTCCGTACAGGCGGCGCGACCGAAGACCTGAAGGCGAAAGAGGTCGTTGTCTCCGCCGGCGCGCTGCAATCGCCTGCGCTGCTGATGCGCTCCGGGGTCGGTCCGGCGGCACAGCTCGGCACATACGGCATAGACGTCGTCGCCGACCGCGCCGGGATCGGACAGAATCTGCACGAACACCCGACCTGCATCCTCGCCGCCCATCTTCGCTATAACGGCATGCAGGATGCCGGCCTTCGCGCCGCGGGCAACGCGGCGCTGCGCCATTCGTCTAAACTGGACGGCTGCCCGCCCCACGATTTCTACATGGCCATCGCCAACAAGGTCAGCTGGCACCCGCTCGGCACCCGGGTCGGCGGCGCCGTCGTCGCGGTCGTCAAACCCTATTCCCGCGGCGCGGTGACGCTCAAAAGCGCCGATCCCGCCGTCAATCCCCGCGTCGCCTTTCACGTGATGGAGGACGAACGCGACATGGCGCGGATGAAGATGGGCCTCCGCCTGTTTTACGAAATCTTCCGCAGCCCGGCCGTCCGCGATGTCACGACCGAGGTATTCCCCGCCGCGTTCTCCGCGCGGGTGCGGAAACTGAACATGGAAACCCGCGCCAACTGGTGGAAATCCTTTGCCGGATCGCTGCTGATGGACCTGCCCGGCCCGTTCCGACGCGCCGCGCTGCGCACGCTGATTGCGCCCGGCCCGACCCTGGACGACATCTTCGCGACCGACGCGACCCTGGAAGCCTGGATCAGGGAAAACTGCCGCGGTTTTTTCCATCCCGTCGGCACCTGCCGCTTCGGGACGGCGGCCGACCCGATGGCGGTGGTCGATCCGGCCGGACGGGTCCACGGCGTCAACGGATTGCGGGTCGTCGATGCATCCGTGATGCCGGCCATCGTCCGCGCCAACACCAACCTGACCGTCATCATGATCGCCGAGAAAATCGCCGATATGATGAAGGACGATCGGTAGACAAAACACCGCCAAAAGGCGCCGCAACAACCCGGAGGAAACCATGGCACGTATCGCATTTATCGGGCTCGGCAATATGGGCGGCCCCATGTCGGTCAATCTCGTCAAGGCAGGCCATCAGGTCCGGGGATACGACATCGTCCCGGAAAAGATCGCGCGCGCCGCCGCGGGCGGGGTCGAAGCCGCATCCTCCAACCCCGACGCCGTGACCGACGCCGATTTCGTGTTCACGATGCTGCCGACCGGCAGGGAAGTGCGCGACGTGCTGGTCGATGACGACAAAATTCTGGACCTGGTCGGCGCAGACACCGTTGTCGTGGATTCATCGACCACCGATCTCGGCACGACCCGGTTCATCCACGCCGAAGCGGCCAAACGCGGCATTGCCCTGATCGATTCACCGGTATCCGGCGGCATGTCGGGCGCCGAAGCCGGCACGCTGACCTTCATGGCGGGCGGGGACAGCACCGCCATCGACAGGGCCGAACCCGTCTTCCTCGCCATGGGCAAACAGGTGGTGCGCGCGGGCGGGCCGTCCGCGGGCCAGGCGGTAAAAGTGTGCAACAACATGCTGCTCGGCATTTCCATGGTCGGCGCCTGCGAAGCCATCGCGCTCGGCGAGGCCGCCGGGGTCGACCACCGGGTATTGTTCGACGTGATCTCGTCCTCGACCGGCAGTTGCTGGGCCATGAACGTCAATTGCCCGATGCCGGACATGGTCGACACCGCCCCCGCCAACCGCGGCTACGCGCCGGGCTTTACCGCCCGGCTGATGCTGAAAGACCTCACCCTGTCGCAGGAAGCCGCCGCCAGCACCGGCGCCGTCACCCCGCTCGGCGAACATGCGCGTGCATTATACGAAGCGTTCTGCGACGAGCGCGACGGCGAGGTCGATTTCTCCGCGATGGTGCAGATGGTGCGGGATTTGCAGATGGTGCGGGATTTGCAGCGGAGCTAGATGCCTTACAGGCGGTCGCCTATTTCGGCGCCTTCCGCTTCCAGTGTGCTTCGAGCGCCTTCACCCCGGCCTCAGCGACTTCGACGTCCTGCGCCGGCGTCCCGGAACTGACGCCGATCCCGCCGACGCAGTCCTTGCCCGCATAAACCGGCAGGCCGCCGCCGATAATCGAAAACTTTCCTTCGTTCGATACGTGAATGCCGAAGGACGGGGATCCCGGCACGCAATGCTCGTTGTAAAACATCGTCGGGTTCCGCGCCGCGCCGGCGGTAAAGGCCTTCGCCATAGCGATCTGGATGGAGCTCGCCTTGCCGCCATCCATGCGCGAGAACGCGATCAGGTTGCCGCTTTCATCGGACACCGCAATTACCTGCGGCACGCCGATGGCGGTCGCCTTTTTCTCGGCGGCGGCGATCATGACAAAGGCCTCGTCCCGCGACAGGCGTTTGATGTTGAGCATTTAAGTGTTCCTCCCGTTAAGCTGTTGCAACACGCATATTCGATGAAACGGAATTGATCAACATGACAGCAGCCCCCCTCCTCCTCGTCGGCTCGATCCCGCTCAACGACGCGGACGCGGTTCTCGACGCCGTGGCCGACACCGTCGGCCCCCGGCTGACCAGCATACCGGACGGCGAGACCGGCGTGCGGTCGAACTGGATCGGCTGGCAGCATGCGGTGTATGCCGCGCAGGACGCGCTGGAACAGGGCGACGCACGGGAACGCGACTACCAGCTCCAGCCGCCCTACCGGTTCCGGCCCGGCAGGACGGCGGCGGATATCGATTTCGGCGAACTGGGTTTCGCCCGCGAAGCGATCAAATCCTATGAGGCGTTCGCCGCACGCCGCGCCGCCGGGCGGTTTCCCGCCGATACGCGGTTCCAGGTCTGCCTGCCGACGCCCTTTGCGCCGGTGTATTCGTTCTGCGGCTATGACATTCAGGGCGATATCTACCCGGTCTACGAACGCGCCATGCTGACGGAGATCGACGAAATCCGCCGCGCCATTCCGGACCGCGACCTCGCGATCCAGTGGGACGTCGCGACCGAAATGTCGATCTTCGAGAAACTCCACCCGGTGCCGTTTCTTGGCGACGATCCCGCGCCATGGCTGATCGAAACGCTGGCGCGCCTCGGCGACGCGGTGCCGGACGGGATCACGCTTGGCTATCACCTGTGTTACGGCTCGATGGGCAACAGGCACTGGAAGGAACCGGAAGACCTCGGCATCTGCGTATCCACCGCGAACGCGATTTCAAAAGACGTGAACCGCAAAATCGATTTCTTCCACATGCCGGTGCCGATTGAGCGCGACGACGACGCCTATGTCGCGCCACTGGATAACTTGACGATTTCAGACGACACGCTGGTCTATCTCGGCCTGATCCACGGCGCAGACGGCGCGGAAGGCGCCGCCCGCCGCATCGCCGCCGCGCGCAAACACCTGGACCGGTTCGGCCTGTCGACCGAATGCGGCTGGGGCAGAATGAAAGCGGACGAGGTGATGCCGCTGCTGGAGCTGCACGGGGCGCTGTAGCTAGCTCGCCACGCCCCAGGTCAGCCCGAGATCCTTCAGCCAGCGGCGGTAGGCGACCGAATACTTGTCGCAGCGCAAATGCAATTCGTCCTGCAGGTCCAGCGGTATGCCCGCCGGGCGCTGGGATTCGACGATCCACTTGTCCTGGGCGAAGACCTGGTTCTGGCGGTCGACGATCTGTTCCTCGGTGACCTCGTCGCCGAAATTGATCGCGACCAGCAGCCATACCAGGCATTTGTCCTCGGCCAGCGGCGTCGCCGACAGCATCATGCAGAACATGTTGCCCTCGCCCGTTTCCTTCGCGAAATAGGCCGAGAGCGGTCGAAAGATCGTATAGTGATAGGTCGTCATCGCCGGCACGCCCCGGTGGTCGGCATAGGGCTGCCAGACATTGACGGGGCTCATCTTCAGGCCGTTTTCATCGAGCGTGACGTCGTAATCCTCGATCACGTCGGGGCGCGACGGATCGCCGTTGATCATCGGATGCACGAACGGAAAATGGGGAATGTCGGTGAAATTCTCGATAGTCCGGAACGGGCTGCCGTTGAATTCGTACGGCCCGACGATCTGTTTGCGGAACGAGTTCTTTTCCCATTCGGGAAACGGCGGAATGTCCTGGCGCGGCTCGCCCATGCAGACCCAGATAAAGCCGTATTGCTCTTTCGCCTTGTAGGCCTGGGCGCGGGCGCGGACCGGCGGGGTCAGGTTGGGCATCGCAGGGATATGAACGCATGCCCCCGCCGTGTCGTAATTCCAGCCGTGATAGGGGCAGACGATCCGGCCGTCCTTGACCTCGCCGATCGACAGGCGCGTACCGCGGTGAACGCACAGATCGCGCCATGCCATCACCCTGTCGCCGGAGCGCCACAGCACAATCTCGGTGCCGAGCAGTTTTGCGGGGATTGCCTTGCCGTCTTCGAGATCCGCCGACCGGGCGACGACGAACCATTCCGTCATCATTACCGGGTCGTCTACAGGCGTGTCGTCCAGTTGGATAGCCATATCCGTTCAGTCCTCCAGACCGGCTTCCTCCAAACCGATGATTGCCGCAATCCGCCGCCCCCGGATTTCCCGTTCGATCCGATAGATCGCCACGAATTG
This sequence comes from uncultured Rhodospirillaceae bacterium, assembly GCA_963974055.1. GTDB lineage: Bacteria > Pseudomonadota > Alphaproteobacteria > MPNO01 > UBA830 > CAXBCP01. The sequence continues at coordinate 585 of CAXBCP010000053.1, read as the reverse complement.
CACCGTCATCAGCTAAATCACATTGGCGGCGCGGGTCAAGCCCGGCCACCTCAGGCCAGCCGGCCCCGCCCGGATGGCTCAGAAGTTCACCCGGTCGCCGCCTTTCAGCTGAAGCCGTTCGCGGGCCTCGGCCGGTGTCGCCACTTCAAGCGACAGGTCTTCGACAATGCGGCGGATTTTCGCGACCTGATCGGCATTGGATTCGGCAAGCTTGCCCTTGCCGATATACAGGGAATCCTCGAGCCCGACGCGGACATTGCCGCCCATGATGGCGCCCGTGGTGACGAAATTCATCTGGTGACGGCCGGCCGCCAGGATCGACCATTCGTAGTTTTCCTCGCCGAACAGCTTGTTCGCCATGCGGCGCATATGACCGAGATTTTCCAGGTCCGCGCCGATGCCGCCGAGAATGCCGAAAATCGTCTGCACGAAGAACGGCGGCTTCACCAGTCCGCGATCCACGAAATGCGCGAGGTTGTAAAGATGACCCATGTCGTAGCATTCGAATTCGAACCGCACGCCATGGTCCTCGCCGAGGGTTTTCAGCACCCATTCGATATCCTTGAACGTGTTGCGGAAAATGAA
>CAXBCP010000052.1:0-20041 GCA_963974055.1 uncultured Rhodospirillaceae bacterium | reverse complement strand
CGGCGGCGTCCCCAGCCGCGAGGCGATCCGCGATCATCTGTCCGGGAACCTGTGCCGCTGCACCGGGTACCAGGCGATTATCGATGCGGTCGAAGCCACGGCGAAGACCCGGGCGGGCACGCAGGCCCATGCAGGAGACGCGCCATGAACGCCCCCGACGGCACCGGCGAAACGCTGGTCGGCAGCCGCGTTGCGCGGCCCAATGTCCGCCGCCTGATTCACGGCCGCGGGCGCTATACCGACGACATCACCGTGCCGCACATGCTGCACGTGGCGTTCGTGCGCAGCCCCTACGGCCATGCCCGGATCAACGGTATCGATGCGTCGGCGGCGGCCGCCGCGCCGGGGGTTGTGCGCATCGTGACCGGGGCGGAAGTGGCCGCAATCTGCAAACCGATGATCGCGGTCGCGGAGCATCGTCCCGGCCATAAATCGGCGCCGCAAAACGTGCTGGCGGTCGACCATGCCTGTTATCAAGGGGAACCGGTCGCTGCCGTGGTCGCGGCAACCCGGGCCGAAGCCGAAGACGCCGTCGACCTGGTGATGGTCGACTGGGAAGAGCTGCCCGCGGTCATGGACATGATGGATGCGCTGGCGCCGGGGGCGACGCCGATCCATCCCGAACTGGGCGACAATCTGTGTTTCCAGCATTCGACCGATACCGGCGATGCCGCGGCGGCCCTGGCGGCGGCGGCGTTCACGGTGGAGCATGAATTCGAATTCGGCCGCCATACGGCGGTGACCCTCGAAGGACGGGCGATCCTGGCGGAATGGAATGCGGTCGAGGAACGCCTGACCGTCCATCAGTCGCACCAGTCGCCTTATCAGATGCAGGACGTCTACTCCCGTCATCTCGATATTCCGGAACACAAGGTGCGGGTGATTACGCCGGATATCGGCGGCGGTTTCGGCCTCAAGATCAACGTCCACGGCGAGGAAGTGGCGGTCGCCGCGATTTCGAAAATGCTCGGCAAACCGGTGAAATACACCGCCGACCGGCTGGAATCCTTCCTGGTCGACTGTCAGACGCGCGATCATCTCGGCACCGCGAAAATGGGTGTCGATGCCGACGGCAAAATCACGTCGATGGATTTCGACAATACGCTGTCGGTGGGTCCCTACACCGCCTATATCCGTTTCGGCCTCGCTGAAGGCCTGATGGCGATCACCTGCGCCGCGGCGCCCTATGCGCTGACCGACTATCACGCCCGCACCCGGGTCGCCTATGTGAACAAGGGCATCGTCGGCATGTTCCGCGGGGTCGGGGTGCCGATCGGCTGCGCCGTGACCGAGGTCCTGGTCGACCAGGCGGCGGCGAAGGCGGGGATCGACCCGGTCGAATTCCGGCGCATCAATTATCACCGGGACGAAGACTATCCGCTGACCAGCGTCGGCGGCTATTCGGCGAAACACATGTCGCTGCATCAGTGCCTGGATTCCTGTACCGAGCTGATGGATTACACCGGCCTGCGCGCCGACCAGGCGGCGGCCCGCGAAAAAAACATCTATCGCGGCATTGCGGTTGCGACCTTCGTCGAAGCCGCCGCGTTCGGCCCGGTCTATTACGGCCCGTCCGGCGCGCGCGTCTCCACCCAGGACGGCTGCACCGTGAAGCTGGAACCGTCCGGCGTCGTCCGCTGCCTGACCAGCGTTACCGACCAGGGGCAGGGCACCCTGACCGGCATCGCCCAGGTCGTCGGCGACCAGCTCGGCATCGGCATGGACAGGATCGACGTGATCGCCGGCGACAGCGCGACCACGCCCTACGGCGGCGGCGCCTGGGCATCGCGCGGCATGGCGATGGGCGGCGAGGCGGCATTGCAGGCGGGCAAGGCGCTGAAGGCAAATATTCTCGATCTCGCGGCGTCGGTGCTGCAGACGACGGCGGATACGCTCACCCTCGGCGGCGGCGAAATCCGCGATATTGCGACCGGCGAAGCGCGGATGGATCTCGCCGAACTGGCAAAGGTCGGCTATTTCCGCCAGGACACGTTGCCCGCCGGCACCCAGCCCGAGCTGATGGTCACCCGTCACCATGTGCCGGACACGCCCTATTACGTCGCCAACGGCGTGCAGGGCGCGCATGTCGAAGTCGATATCGAAACCGGGTTCATCAAACTGCTCGGCTGGTGGGCGGCGGACGATTGCGGCCGGGTGGTCAATCCGATGATGGTCGACGAACAGATCCGCGGCGGCATCATCCAGGGGATCGGCAACACGCTGTACGAACACTGCGAGTACGACGAGACCGGCCAGCTGCTGAATGCCAGCCTCGCCGATTACCTGCTGCCGATGGCGGGCGAAATGCCCGATATCCGCATCGCCCATGTCGAAACGCCGATCGGCACCACCGAGCTCGGCGCCAACGGTATCGGCGAAGCGGGCACCATCGGCGCCATCGCCGCGATGTGGTGCGCCGTCAACGACGCACTCCGTCCGCTGGGCGCTCAGGTGACCAAGCAGCCCTTCACGCCGGAGCATATTCTGGACGTGATTGCGAAGGGGCGGGGGTAGGGCCAGTCCTATTTGTCGCCCCGGATTTATTCCGGGGTCCAGTCCCAGACCAGGACCGTATTCCGGATCCCGGCACAAGGCCGGGATGACAATACGCGTTACTCTTCCGGCTCTATGGTGAACATCAGCGGATGGCCGGCTTCGCGGCCCATGTCGGTCGCTTCCTTGGCCTTCGATTCCGCGACGTCGCGGGTATAGACCGACACCACGGCGTTGCCCTGCTGGTGGGCCGCCATCATGACCACATAGGCTTCGTCGTCGGTCATGCGGAAGACGGCTTTCAGCACCTTCACGACGAATTCGCGCGGCGTGAAGTCGTCGTTTTCGAGCATCACCTTGTACAGCCGCGGACGCTTGGTTTTCGGTTTCGTGTCGGTAACGGTATTTGTGTCGTTATTGCTCATGATCCTACCGGCGGGTCCTCACGCTCGTCATGAAGCCACAGGGTGGCACGGCTTAAATGCGAGGTCCAGCCTTGGCCGTTTTTCACTCCGCCGCCGCCAGTGCGTCGCTGATGACGGTCAGACCGGTCAGGGCGATGGGCAGCCCGTTCCACGGTGCGGTCTGGATGGCGGCCTCGGCGACCTGGTCTTTCGACAGGCCGGTATTCAGCGCCGAGACCGCGAACTTGCGCAGGGAGTCGTGCAGGCCGGCGCAGGTGAATCCGGCAATGGCGACGATCATCCGCTGGCGCAGATCGAGGCCGGGGCGCACCCAGAGCTGGCCGTAGCCGTGGCGGATCGCGCCCTGGTACAGCGAAAACGTCACCGGGTTGTCCGGCGAGGCATAGCCGCCGGCCTGGCGCGCGCCGTGCAGTTTTTCCATCACGGCGGCGCCGTCCGCGTCCATCTGTTCCGGGGTTCGGGTATCGGGCGCATCTTCGGGCAGGGCGATGCCGCGCGCGGCGAAGACCCGGCCGGCGGTTTCTATCGCTTCTTCGGTGCGGGCGATGCCGCTATACAGGGCGGACTGGATGAAGATTTCGAGGATGGCGCGGACCTCGAGGCCGTTATCGAGCGCCGCCCCGACCATGCGTTCCGTCGCCTTTTCGGCGCCGCGAAAACACAGTGCGGTCAGGGCGGGAATCAGCCGGTCGGCCATCGGCAGGATGTCGCGCCCGCCGATATCGTTATGAAAATATTCGTCCACATAGGCGCGGTAGCCCGGCGCGTTCAGCCCGGGGTCGCTGTCCGGCTGGCCGAGGGCGCGGCGGCGGGCGGCGCCCGCTTCGGTATTGCCGTGTCTGTCCATCATGCTTCCTTCAGAACCCCGCGGGACCGCGCCCACAGGAACAGTGCGATCATGCAGCCTAAAAGAATGGCGGCGCTCAGCGCCAGCGAGAAATGAATGCCGATCAGCCCGCCGCCGAAGCCGACGGTGAAGCCGCTGAACGTCCGGCAGCCGAGTGCGCCGACATTGAACACGCCGATGGCGCGGCCGCGGATCTCGGGCGGCGAATGCAGCTGGGCGAGCGTGCGGGTCATCGAATTGAAGGACAGGTCCAGGAACCCGGCGCAGACCAGCAGCGCGAAGGACAGGATGTAGAACGGCGATACGGCAAAGCCGAAAATCGCCGCCGTCCACAGAATGCCCAGGATGAAGGCCGTGCGGGTGCTTGCGGGCATCATGGACCGCGCTTCCAGCACGATTCCCGCCGTCAGGGCGCCGACCGCGTTGGCCGCCAGCAGCAGGCTGTAATACATGCCCTGGCCGCCATAGCCGAGATCGCGGGCGAATTCCGGCATCTGCGGTTCGTGCGCGTTGCCGACAAATGTTGCCGCGAGTCCCGCGAGCACCGACATGGCGAACACCACCGGAATGCCTGAAATCTGGCGGATGGAATCGAACAGGTCCCGGAAACTGGTCATCGCCGCCGCGGTGGGGGTGCGGTCGGTGTTCACTTCCTTCGGATTGTTGATCAGCCATACCGTCAGCGGCACGTAGATCAGCACGTTGATGAATATGCCGATGGTCGGACCGACGACCAGCAGCAGTCCGCCGCCGACGGCCGGGCCGAGCAGCAGGCCGAGGGTACGCGACGTCGCCAGCAGGCGGATGGCGCTTTGCAGCTGGCGGCCGCCGACCACATCGTGGATCAGCACCTGTCCGGCGGGCGCCCACAGGACGCCGGCGAATCCGTGGACGATCAGCAGGATCACCGCGTGCCATTTTTCAAGACTGTCGGTGGCGAACAGGATGCCCCAGCCGAAGGAGACGAGCATGAACAGGCCCATGCCCGCCTGGATGATGCGTCTTGTGTCGTAGCGGTCGGCAAGCGCCCCCGCCCAGATAGAGCCCACCAGGAACGGCACCCAGTGGGCGATAACGGCAAAACCGGCAAGCGACGGGGACTGGAATTTCTCGAAGATGATCCAGTAGCTGATCACGTGTTCGACGCTGTCGGCCATCATCGCGAGCGCCGCGCCGAGCAGATAGGTGCGCGACGCCGGGTAACGCAGGGCGGCGTAGGAACGGGTGTCGGGAGTCGTCGGTTGCTGGGGCTCGGCAGTCGTCATGCGGTGCGCATTATCCTCAGGCGGTGCTCAGGCCGGCTGTAACCGGCGCCGCAGGTCCGCAATCAGGGTGGGGAGGCCGTCTACGCTCCCGCAGGCGTCGAACATGTAGTAGTCCGGCCGCTTGACGATCACGTCGCAGGAAATTTCATCCATCAACCGGGTGAAATAGCCGCTGACATCTTTTAGCGTACCGTCTCCGTCGCCGATATGCACAATTTTGCCGCCCAGCTCTGCCCAGAATGCAAGGTCGTCGTCGCCGAGCACGTCGCGCGGGTGCCCGTTCCGCGAAATGATGACGAAGCCGTGCCCGGTGACATCGTCGAATTTGCCTTCGCGGCTGCGGGTTGCGACGACACCCTGGCCGACGGCCCTGCCGCCGCATTCTCCCTGTACAAGTCCCGCCTCGAAGCCGGGCACACGGAAGGCGATCAGCTTCTTTTCACCCATTGCACCCTGGTTTTCGGCCTGAACGGCGCGGAGCGCGTCGTTGCGCAGGCGGACCTTTTCCGGGTCGCGCTCGTTGACGTTCTGGCCGACCTTCATGCTTTCGACGATCGTTGCCCGGGCGCTGGGGCCGCGCTCGGCCTCGTAGGTTTCGAGCAGGGACGGCGTTGCCAGGCCGTGCAGCACCAGATCCAGTTTCCAGGCGAGGTTATGGGAATCGCGAAATCCCGAACACATCCCCTGGGCGAGAAACGGTGGCATCTGATGCGCCGAATCGCCGGCCAGGAAGATGCGTCCGTCCTGCCAGCGTTCCGCGATCAGCGACCGGAACTGGTAATTCACGGCGCGGATGATCTCGAAATCTTCGGGCGTGCCGCCCTCCGGCCGGTCGAGACGTTTCCATATGTTTTCGGGCTTCAGCGCTTCTTCCGGCGTTTCGCCGTCGAAGATCATGAACGACCAGCGGCGGTGGTCCGGTCCCATCTGCATGGTCATGCCGGGCTGTTCGGGTTCGCAGAACTGGCGGAGTTCGGGCCGGTCGCCGCGCCCGCGTTTCTGCTTCCCGTCAATCACGAGCCAGGCCTGGTCGAAGCCGAGATCCTCGTATTTGATTCCCAGCGTCTCGCGGACGAAGCTGTTGCCGCCATCGGCGCCGATCAGGTATTTGCCCCGTAATTCACGTATCTCGCCATCGCAATCCGCGGTCACGGTCACGCCGGCATCGTCCTGGGTCAGCGCATTGACCGTCCAGCCCTGCAAAACGTCGACGGCGCTCAGCGCTTTGGCCGTCGCGTCGAGTTCGGCTTCGAAGGCGGGCTGATAGATCGACGTCATTTCCGGCCAGCCGTGGGTTTCCATGTCCGCGACGTCGTTGGACAGCAATACCTCGTCGTGGAACCCCATTTCGTAGGTCGGCAGGAACCAGGTCGCCGGCAGAATACTGTCGATAACGCGTATTTCCTGGAACATGCGCAACACGTCGTCATGGACGATGCCGACGCGCGGCAGATTGTAGAGCGTCCTGTAGCGCTCGATCACGGCAACCTTGTGGCCGGCGCGGCCCAGAAGGATGGCGGCGAGCATGCCGGTGGGGCCGTATCCGGCGATCAATACGTCATACATGATCCGTCAGCCTTTCATTGTCGGGCGTTCACTGTCCGCACCTTGCCCGCAATGCGGACCCGTGTGAATGTTCGGTCCTTAACAATAAACCGGATCGGGGAGAAAAGGGTATGAGCGACACGTTCGGCGACGTCGCCCGTCATTACGGCGAGGCGGAAATCGGGGAGCGCATCCTGGCGGCGCTGGCGGCCGAAGGCATCGATACGGATAACCTGTCCACTGCCGATCTCGCGACCGTCGACCAGTTTCATACCCGGGGTCTGCCCGCGACACGGGCGCAGGCCGACATGATTGCGCCGACGGCGGAAATGTCGGTTCTGGATATCGGCTGCGGCGTCGGCGGGCCTGCCCGTTTCCTGGCCGAATCCTACGGCTGCCGGGTGACGGGTATCGACCTGACGGCGGAATATGTCGAGGTCGCCGATATGTTGTCGCGGCGCTGCGGGCTCGACCGGCTTACCGGATTCCAGGTTGCCAATGCGCTCGATCTGCCATTCGGGGACGGCGTATTCGACCTTGCGTGGACCCAGAACGTGTCGATGAACCTGCCGGACAAGAAAGCGTTTTTCGACAGCATCTTCCGCGTTCTCAGGCCCGGCGGAAAGCTGTCCTCGTCGGAGGTCGTGACCGGCGACGCGGAAGAACCGGTTTACCCGCTGCCCTGGGCGCGGGAGCCGTCGATCAATTTCGCCGTGCCGGCGGACGCGATGAAAACGGCGCTTGAAGCCGCCGGATTCCGCCTTCTCGACTGGCAGGATACGACGGCCGACGCCGTTGCCGTTTTTCAGAACCCCGGTCAGGCGGCGCGCCGCGGCAAGCTGGGGGTCGGGCTGGTGGCCGGGGCGGATTTCGGCGAACGGTCGGCAAACCTGGCCCACGGCATGGCGGACGGGCGGTTTGCGAGCGTGATGTTCGTCGCCGAACGGCCCGCCTAGAGGGAACTATCCGGCGGCGACGCGTTCCAGCAGGGTCCGGGCTTTGCGGATCATGGCCCGGTCGATCATCTTGCCGCGAAAGTCGAACGCGTTTCCGCCGGCTTCCTCAAATGCATCGACCATGTCGCGGTAATAGGCGATTTCCTTTTCCGACGGTGTGAAGACCCGGTGAACCGCGTCGATCTGTTTCGGATGGATGACCGTCTTGCCGCGATAGCCGAGCCGCCGGGCATTTTCGCTGTCGCGGATCAGACCGGGTTCGTCGTCGAGGCCGAGAAAGACCCCGTCCATCGGGTGGTCGATTCCCGCCGCCCGCGCCGCCAGCAGGATCTGCGACCGGGCATACAGGATCTCCGTGCCTTCCGGGGACCAGTCCGCGCCGAGATCGGTCTGTAGGTCGCCGTCCTGCGCGCTGCCGACGATGACGGACGATACGCGCGGGCTCGCGGTCAGGATGTCATAGGCAAACTGAACCCCCAGTGCAGACTCGATCATCGGGACAATTTCGAATGCGCCGGGTGCCAGTCCCCGCGATCGTTCGCGTTTTTCGATCTCCGCCGCGGTCCAGGTTATGTCTTCCACCGACTGCGCCTTGGGCAGAACGATGCCGTCGACGTCGGTAAGCACAACGGCGTCGAGATCTGCGGCGGTTTCTTCCCTGCCGGCGTCGGCGATGCCGTTGACGCGTACGTAGCGGGGCAGCGGGCGCGGCGCCGACAGCGCATCGGCAAGCATGCGCCGTGCGGTATCGCGTTCGGCGGCGGGCACCGAGTCCTCCAGATCGTATAGCAATCCGTCGGCGCCGGCGCCGGGCGCTTTCTCGATCATGCGGTCGCGGTGACCGGGGACGAAAAGCAGGGTTCTGACGGGATCCATGAATATTCCTCAGTCGGATGGCGGGCGGGAATCGATAATCCGGCGAAGCTTGATCGATTCAGTCTGATCGTAAAGCGTGCCCCGGTCGACAAAGCGGATCTCGGGACGCATCGACACCGCATTGCGGATGTCGGCCGATATCCGGTCGCGCAGCGCTTCGTCGCCGTCGCGTTCGATCCGCAATATCATTTCGTCCATGGCGCCGGGCACGTCGTCGCGGCGGAATTCGATCTGGACGTCGCCGACCCCGTCGATTGCGCCCAGATAGTCGAGCACCACATCTGTATTGACCAGCATGCCCCGGCATTTCACCAGGTTGCCGGTACGCCGCGGGGTGGCGACCACGCGCTCGCCGAGCCGTCCCGAAAGCGGGCAGGGGGCAAGCGACAGCGTGACTACGTCGCCGACGATATAGCGCAGCATCACCGTGCCGCGCCGGTGCAGATGCGTTATCGCCAGATGGCCTTCCTCGCCGTAGGGAACGCGCTTGCCGGTCTCCGGGTCGACGGTTTCCAGGAAATAGAGATCGGGCGTGATGTTCTGGGGCGCTGAATCGTCGGCGCATTGTACCAGCCCGCCCTGCATTTCCGTAAAGGCATAGCGGGCGCGGAAACCGATTTCGCGTGCGCCCATCGTCTGCAGATTGGCGCGCAGTTCGGTGCGCAGGTTTTCTGAGACCGGCTCCCCGGACGTAACGACCAGGCGGACGTCGGAAAAATCGGCGCCGCGTGCACAGGCGTCGGCGACAAACCGGCGGATAAAACTGGGTACGCCCCACAGCACGGTCGGGCGTACCGGTTCTATCTTTTCAATCGCCTCGGCTGTGGAATTGCGCACCCGGAAGTCGGAATTTGCCGACCCGGTCATGCCGTAGACCACGGGCTGGCCGCCGATCATGCCGGACCGGGTTACGCTGAGAAACGCGCCGGTCGGAAATGCCGCGACCGGATAGAGGTTGGCGATCCGGTCCGCCGCCACCAGTCCCTCGGCATCGTTGCAGCGCCGCGCCTGATCGAGAATGCCGTAGATGTCGTGGGTGGTGTTGTAGAACGGCGAGGGCTTGCCGCCCGTCGTTCCGGACGTGTAGGCGATGTCCCAGATAACGCGCTCTTCGAGGCCGAAATCGTCCGGCAGCCGGTCTTCGTTCAGCCGGAAGGCCTGCGGGTCGGCGATGTAATCCTGCTTTGATGTCAGCGGCAGTTGACCGAGGTCGTCGATCGACCGGAAATCGTCCGCCGTCAGCCCGCTTCTGGCGAGGACGGACCTGTAATGCGGATGTGCCGCGGCAACCGCCTGCATCGTCCGATGCAGGCGTGCCGACCGAATGCGTTCTATCGCCGCCGCTGACGGGAATTCATCCATGAAAGCGACCGGACGGTCAGGAAGGTTCGATGTCGATGACCCAGAGCGTTTTGACGATGGGGCCGAGAACGGCCTGGACTTCCTTATGTGCGGGATGCGGGCCGTACTCGGCAAGGACGCTCCTGTCGCGCATGGTCACGATGACCGAATGGGTGAAATTGCCCGCCCGGCCGGAAAAATCCTTGCCCGATTGTACGCTTTCTATCCCGTCGATCTTGCCTTTCAGGGCTTCGACATCTTTCAGGGCGGCCATTTTGGCGTCCTCGGCCACACCTTCGTTGAATTCGAGCATGACAATATGCTGGACGGTCATTCCTGTTCTCCATTGCTTGTTTTACAGCGCATGCTGCCCGTATATCCGGGCCAGTACAAGCATCCGGAGGTTGGATCGTTCCGGGGCAGCAGGTACCGACAGGGGCTGCCCGGGCTACACTTCAGGCGGGAATACGGCGCTGTACCATACCGGGATGCGCGATGGCGGCGCAGGCTGCAATTTTATTCCCAACGGTTTGTGCCTTCTATACCCGGATCGGGATCATGCGGGGGCGTTGTGGATTTGCCCGGGCAACCGCTGCGGGAAACGGTCCGAAATTACGAATGCGTCGATTTGCAGTCCAGCCCGTCCGGTCGGTGTGCCGTCCACAGGAATACGGTTTCGGGGCGGTCTGCTGACAGTTGTATTACGCAGCGGCCAATCGTCCGCAGGAGGGGTGCGAATGCGAATGATTGTCCCCTGAAACCCGCGGAAAACCGCAGAAAATTAACCATGAAATTTTTGCTAAACTGCACGAGTCCGGTTGACTGAAACAATATGAAGTGGAATAAACGGAATTGAAACAACACGGTGATCGAGCGTTCTGTTCGGCTGCCTGACCGTTTTTTGTATTTTGTAGTGTAACTGGTGAGGCGCCGGAAATGATTAAGATTAACAGAACCCTGATGGCGACCGCAGTTGCGGTTGCAGTCTACCTTCCGGTCCAGAACGCCAGCGCATTCGAACTTCCCATCGCCGGCGGCCGCTGGGGCGGCGGCGCCCAGGGAGACGCTGCCAGCGTCACATGGAGCGTCGCACCCGACGGCACTTCCATCAGCAATTTCAGCAGCAGCGGTTCCGAGCTTCCGGCGCCGAGCGATCTTGTCTCGCGCTTGCGGGGAATATACGGCGATGCGGATATCGCCGGCGATACCAATTACGTCGGCGAAACGTGGTTCGGTCACGTAAACGAAGCGTATAACCGCTGGTCGCAGCTGTCCGGGCTGACGATGACGTACGAGCCGAATGACGACGGTGCGCCCTATAACGGCGCCACCGGCGCGCCCGGCGTGCGGGGCGATATGCGCATCGGCGGCCATGCCATTGACGGCAGCGGCGGTATCCTTGCCTACAACTTTTTCCCGAGCAGCGGTGGCGACGGCGTCTACGATACCCTGGGCAATTCCTATGAAAATCTGCTCAACGATTCCCGCAAGCTGCGCAATGTCGTGATGCACGAGGTCGGGCACGGGCTGGGCCTCGATCATACGTCGGGTGTGCCCGATAATCTGATGAATGCGTCGACGCCGGTGAATCCCACCTTCGATGGTCCGCAGCTCGACGACATTCTTGGTATCCAGCGCCTGTATGGCGATGCGAACGAGAAAAACGGCGGCAATGACACCATCGCGACGGCGACCGATCTTGGCGCGCTGACTTCCGGCGTGCCGGTTGCCATCGGACAGGATGCGATCGACCAGGCGGTTGGCCGGTATGAAACAGACTTCATCAGCATTGACGGCACCAGCGATACCGACGTGTTCATGTTCACCATCGGCGCGGGCGGCATGCTCGACGCGTTGATGACGCCGCTCGGGCCGAGCCAGAACGGCGACGATTATGCGGCTTTCAGCGATCTGTCGCTCGAACTGCTGGATTCGCTCGGCAATGTTATCGTGTCCGACAATGACGGTCTTGCCGGCGAAGCCGAAGGCTTTACCGACTTCCTGCTGCTGGCGGGGGACTATTTCCTGCGGATCGGCGGCGGCGACGACTTCGCCCAGTTCTACGGCCTGCAACTCAGCTTTGCCGAAGAAGAAACAGTCGTTGCATCCGTGCCGGCCCCCGGTGCGGCGCTCCTGTTCCTGCTCGGTGTCGGGGCCATTGCGGTCCGCCGCCGCCTGTAATCCCTGATTTTCAGCGCCCGCGGGCGCCGTCGAGAAACCCGGCTTTCCAGCCGGGTTTCTGCGTTTCGGGGGATGAAAGTGCGGTCCGTAGAACAGGGGTTGATATGCTCAGTATTATGCGCATAATACTGAGCATAATTCAGATGAGGGAGAATACGGCATGGCGCAGAATCAGATTATCGTTTCCGGCGGCGGGCTCGGCGGGCTTGCTGCGGCCCTGGGACTGGCATCGAAGGGCAAGAATGTCATCGTTCTCGAAAAAGCGGCGCAGCTGGGCGAGATCGGCGCTGGTATCCAGCTCGGACCGAATGCCTTTCATTCCTTCGACTATCTCGGGATAGGCAAGGGCGCGCGCGCGCAGGCCGTCTATATCGACCACCTGCGCTTCATGGACGCGATCACCGCCGAGGAGGTGGCCCGCGTCCCGCTCGACGAGAAGTTCCGGGCGCGGTTCGGCAATCCTTACGCGGTCGTGCACCGGGCGGATCTCCACAAGGAAATGGTCAAGGCGTGCGAAGATCACGACCTGATCGAGCTTCGCGTCAATAGCGAGGTCACGGGCTACGATCAGGATGGCAGTTCGATTACCGCCAACCTGTCTTCCGGCGACACCGTGACGGGAGATTTGCTGGTCGGTGCCGACGGGCTTCACTCGGCCGTGCGCGCGAAACTGGTGGGAGACGGAGCCCCCCGGTCGTCCGGTCATTCCACGTACCGGTCTGTCATTCCGGTCGACCAGTTCCCGGAAGAGATTCGCTGGAACGCCGCGACCCTGTGGATGGGACCCAATTGCCACCTTGTGCACTATCCGCTGTCCGGCTCGAAAGTGTTCAATATCGTCATCACCAAGGTCAACGACGCGACAGAGGTCGTCGCCGGGAAGCCGCTGACCCATGCCGAAGTCCATGCGAATTTCGATCATGTCCATGAACTGCCACAGAAGCTTATCGAGATAGGACTGGACTGGAAGGTCTGGGTGCTGTGCGATCGGGCGCCGACCGAAAACTGGATCGACGGCCGCGCCGTGCTGTTGGGCGATGCAGCGCATCCGACGTTGCAATACTACGCCCAGGGTGCCTGCATGGCGCTGGAAGATGCGGTCTGCCTGTCCGAGATACTCGGCAATGGTCCCGACGATCTCGATGCCGCGCTGACCAAATACCGCGATACCCGCCTGGTTCGCACTGCGCGTATCCAGATCGGCTCGCGCCAGCTCGGCGATAACTGGTTTCACGTCGACGGGGTGCACAGGAAGCTTCGTAACGAGATCATGGGAAATATGTCGGCCGATGATTACTGCGATCAACTCGGCTGGCTCTACGGCCACAAAGCATCGGACATCGCTGCCTGATGGCGGTGCCGGGCGAGAATGCGGTGGCTGTCGCCGACAGCTATATTCTCGACAACCTGCGGGCGGCGCCGGGCCATCTGCTGCGCCGGTGTCAGCAGATCGCGGTTTCGGTCTTTCTCGACGAATGCCGCGGCTACGATCTGACGCCGCTTCAATTCGCCGTTCTCACGGCATTGCTGCAGGGCGGGCCGGAAGACCAGGTCCGTCTCGGCGGGCGCCTCGCGCTCGACCGGACGACGATCGGCGTCGTCGTGAAAAACCTCGAAGAGCGGGGTCTGGTCACCCGCCGCGTGTCGGAAAAAGACCGGCGCTCGAAACCGGTGTCGATCACCGCCGACGGCGAACGGCTGATTTACGATGCGGTTGCCGCCGCCGAAGCGGCGCAGGACCGCATGCTTGCCCCCCTGACGGCCGCCGAACGCCGCCAGTTCATCCGGTTGCTGCAGAAAATGGCGGACGGCAATAACAGCGAGAGCCGGGCACCGCTGAAGCGCTAGAGCATATTTCGCTTACGCGGAGTCGTGTCAGTCCCGCCGGAGCGTCGGGTCCCGGAGCGTCGTGTCCTGGCCGGGGGGCGCGTTGTCGATGGCCCCTTCCAGGGTCATTTCCTCGCGCCATTCGCCGGCCGGGCGGATATGGCCGTCGGAACCGATCTGGTCGATGCCCCAGTAGATTTCGAGCATGTGGTTGTCCGGATCGAAAAATTCGACGGCAACCTGCGATCCCGCGCGCCGCCGGCCCTGGTATGAAATCCTGACGTTGTGCTTTTCGAGGTGATCGCGGGCGCGGAGCACTTCGTCGAGGCTCGAAACCTCGAACGCCATATGGTTCAGCTCGTTGCTGTTGGCCGGTCCCTTGGCGCCGCCGACCAGCGCCACGCCGTGATGGTCGTTCGCACAGCGCATGAACACCATGCGCCCCGGCACCATGGTGGACGGGTATACGTCGGATACCCGGAACCCGAGCACCTGGGTGTAGAATTCGACGGATTTTTCAAGGTCCTGCACCATCAGCACGACATGGCCGATCTTGTTGATCGAAAAGGGCAGCCCGTCCGGCGTTTTCGTCTCGCGAAGCGCAATTGCATCGGGCGTTTCCAGCCCTTCGTAGTCGATAATACCGCGTGCCATCTGTTTCTCCCTGTCGGCGTTTCCTGAGGGACAGACTAACGCTTTCCGGGCAACGTGTAATGCCCGGAAAGCGTTGATCGTCGGCCCTGAGGTTCAGGGATGCGGACCGGGAAAAACGTTTCCGTGCCCATAGCCGGGCGCCGGGCGGACAGGCCGTGCCGGATCGTATCGGACGGCGGGAGGAGCCCGATGCATCTCCGCCGCGTTAAATTTTCCCCAGTGCCTTTAACACGATTTCCGGGGTGATCGGCTGTTCCTTTACGCGGCCGGATGTCAGCGGTTTGATCGCGTCGTTGACGGCGTTCATCATCACGCCGGGAGCGGCGCCGGTACCGGATTCGCCGGCGCCCTTGGCGCCGAGTTCGGATTCGCTGGTCGGGGTTTCGACATGGCCGACTTCGATATCCGGCATTTCGAACGCCATCGGCGTGACGTAATCGGCCATCGTGCCGTTCTGCAGCTGGCCGTAATCGTCGTAGATGCAGTGTTCGTACAGCGCGCCGCCGAGACCCTGGACCGCGCCGCCGCGAATCTGTTCGTCGGCAAGCTGCGGGTTGATGATGCGGCCGCAGTCTTCGACGACCCAGTGTTTCAGGTGCCTGATCCAGCCGGTATCGACATCGACCTCGACATACGCGCCGTGGATGCCGTTGGTGTAGATATAGGGCGAATCCTGCAACCGGTAGCGGCGCGTATGCGACAGCACCGGCTGGTAGTCGTTCGGCAGTTCGCCGAGCTGGAAATGGCCGATCCGGCCAATTTCCGACAGCGGAATACGCGCGTCGTTCGACCCGAAATCGACCACGGCGCCGTCAACGATGTCGAGGTTTTCGGCATCCGTCTGGAGCAGGATTCCTGCCATGTGCAGGATTTCCCGCCGCAGGTCGAGCGCGGCCTGGTAGGTTGCCTCGCCGCCGATCGCCGTGGCGCGCGACGCATAGGTGCCGCCGCCATAGGGCGTGGCATCGGTGTCGCCGGAAATGGCGCGGACCATGTCGGTCGAGCAGCCGATGGCTGCCGCCGCGATCTGTTCCATCACGGTGTCGACGCCCTGGCCCTGGTCGGTGACCCCGAGGGAGACGATGACGCCGCCCGACGGTTCCAGTTTCACGGTGGTGGCATCCTGCGCCGCGATCCGTGCGCCGCCGGCGCCGTAATAGCCGACGGGGCTGGGCGCGGTGCCCTTGATAAAGCCGGCAACGCCGATCCCGCGATAAATGCCCTTTTTGCGCAGCTCCGCCTGTTCGGTGCGGAGATCGGCGTAGTTCATCAGCCCGTGCAGTTTTTCGAGACAGGCCTGGTGCGACAGGTCCTTCATGGGCAGGCCGGAGCCGATGATCTGCGGATAGGAATCGTCTTCCATGATGTTCTTGCGCCGGATATCGAACGGATCGAGCCCGGTGACGTCCGCGGCCCAGTCCATCATGTATTCGGCGACCGAGATACCGATCGGGTGGCCGACCGCGCGGTACTGCGATGTCGGCACGGCGTTGAGATACACAACCGTCGCCTTGGCGCGGTAGTTCCTGTGTTTGTACGGCCCGAAGCTGATATGGAGAATCTGGTTGGCTTCGAACACCGACGTGCGCGGGTATTGCGAATACGCGCCGACGCCGGACAGATCGTCGATCTCGGCGGCGATCAGGGTGCCGTCGTTCATGACGCCGATCTTGGCCCTGACCCGGTTTTCGCGGGCATGAATGTCGGACACGAAGGATTCGAGCCGGTCGGCCACGAACTTCACCGGGCGACCGAGCTTCATGGAGGCCGCGGTCGCCGCGACTTCGTCGCCGAAGGTATGGATCTTCAGCCCGAAAGAGCCGCCGACATCGGGGGCGACGATGCGCACGTTGTGTTCGGGGATGCCGAGCGTGGTCGCGAACACGGTTTCGATCATGTGCGGGCACTGGCTCGACGTATGGATCACCAGCCGTTCCGTACCGGGATCGTATTCCGCCAGGACGATGCGGGATTCAAGGCTGACCGCCGTGTGGCGGCCGAACTCGAAGGTCTCTTCCAGAACGTGATCCGCTTCGGCAAAGGCCTTGTCGACATCGCCGGTTCCAATCACCTTCTCCCAGGCGATATTGTCGCCGAGATTGGGATGAATGACGGGCGAATCCGGCAGGATGGCCTTTTCCTTGCGGATGACGACGGGCAGTTCCTCGTAATCGATCTGGACCATTTCGCCGGCGTCTTCGGCCTGGGCGCGGGTGTCGGCGACGATCATCACGACGGGTTCGCCGTGCCAGCACACGCGGTCGACCGCCATCGGGTATTGCGGTTCGGCCTTCATGTTGTCGAACACCTTCAGCGTGCCGACCCAGGGGCCGGTGCACATTTCGGCCAGTTCGGCGCCGGTCATGACCAGTCTGACGCCGTCGGCGGCCTTTGCGGCCGTGGTGTCGATGTTCAGGATCTTCGCATGGGCATAGGGGCTGCGGACGAAGGCCGCATGCACGGTGCGCGGCGGCGTGATGTCGTCCGTGTAGCGGCCGCGGCCGGCAACGGCGCGTTTCGCGCGGGTACGGGGGAGGGTGCGGCCGATATAGGAATTCGGACGGTCATAGGGGTGGATAAAGCCCATCTTGTTAGCCCTTGAGTCTGTCGTTATTGGTCTTTTCGATCGCGTCGACGATCGCATGATAGCCCGTGCAGCGGCAGTAATTGCCGGACATGAACTCGCGGATATCTTCGCGGCTCCGGGGCGATTTCTCGGCCAGCAGTTCGGCCGCCGTCATCAGCATGCCGGGCGTGCAGAATCCGCATTGCAGCGCGTTGCGGTTCACGAAATTGTCCTGCAGGTCGGCGATTTCGCCGGAATCGGACAGGCCTTCGATGGTGACCACGTCTGCGCCTTCGGCCTGGGCCGCCAGCATCAGGCAGCCGCGCACGACATCGCCGTTCACGCGCACCGAGCAGGCGCCGCAGATGCCGTGTTCGCAGCCGAGATGCGAACCGGTAAAGCCGAGATCCGTTCTGATAAAGTCGACCAGGTGCTGGCGGACCGGCACCAGACGGGTCACCGGCTCGCCGTTGACCGTCATATTGACGGTGATCATTTCCTCGCTCATGCGGCACCCCCGGCACGGGCGACGGCCGCATCCATGGCGCGTCCCGTCAGAACCTTTTGCAGGTGCATCTTCATGGCCGCGCTGCCGTGCAGGTTGGTCATCGGGTCGAGGTCGTTTTCCAGCGCTGCCGTGACGGCGTCGCGGGTTTCGTCCGACCATGTCTTGCCGTTCAGGGCGGCGACGGCGTTCGCGCCGATGGTCGGCTTGTCCTCGCTGGCGAAATATACCAGCCGCATATCGTTGACCGTGTTGCCGGATACGCTGCCATAGGCGGCGATGCCGGCAATGGCGAAATCGCCGTGACGGCGGGCGAGTTCCAGGAACACCGACACGTTTTCCTTCTTCTGCGACGGGATGCGGATTTCGACCAGAAGCTCGCTTTCGGTGCGCGCGGTTTCGTACAGGCCGTGAAAGAAGTCCTCGGCCGGTATTTCACGCTTGCCCGCCGTGCCCTGTACGACGAGCGTCGCGCCAAGGGCCAGAATGCAGGCCGGCATTTCCGCTGCCGGGTCGGCCATCGCGACGCTGCCGCCGATAGTGCCGCGGTTACGGATCGCGACATGGGCGACATGGGGCATGGCTTCGGCGATCAGGGGCAGATGTTCGGCAACGATATCCGAATTCAGCACTTCGACATGGCGGGTGAGCGCGCCGATGCACACCGTGTCGCCGTCGAGTCTGATGCCTTTCAGGTCGTCGAGCCCGTTGATATCGATAAGGATGCCGGGTTGCGAAAGACGCATATTCAGCGTCGGCATCAGGCTTTGGCCGCCTGCGAGAATGCGACCTTCGTCGCCATGCTGGTCGAGCAGTTCGAGCGCGTGACCGACGCTTGTCGCCCGAATATATGAAAACTTTGGCGCCTTCACGGCCCCTCCTGTTTATGCTGTTTTGGGTAGAGAAATTAGTTCCCGAATGTCCCATCTCGCCGAACGGAGTTCAAGGGGCGAAAACGCATGGATGGGTCTCTTGATCCGGTACGCTCGGAGGTGAGACAATCGGGCTCGCCAACTGAAAATGCCGGGACGCGCCACGTGGAACTGAAAAAACACAACAGATACGATTATTCGCCGATCACCGAGCGGGCCGATTACGACTGGCCCGACGGTAAACGGCTGGCCGTTTATTTCGGCCTGAACATAGAGCATTTCAGCTTCGGCGAAGGGCTTGGCCATACGCCGACGAATCCTGGCACCCAGCCCGACGTCCGGAACTATTCGTGGCGCGACTACGGCCTGCGCGTCGGCATCTGGCGGGTGT
This sequence comes from uncultured Rhodospirillaceae bacterium, assembly GCA_963974055.1. GTDB lineage: Bacteria > Pseudomonadota > Alphaproteobacteria > MPNO01 > UBA830 > CAXBCP01. The sequence continues at coordinate 1,297 of CAXBCP010000052.1, read as the reverse complement.
TCGACCTGTTCGATTCCCTCGGCCTGCCGATGTGCCATCTGATGAACACTTCGATTTACGACTACGCCCCGCAAATCCCGGCGAAAATCCGCGAACGCGGCGACGAATTCGTCGGTCACGGGATTACCAATTCGGAAGAACAGGGCGCCTATTCAGAGGCCGATGAAGCGGCGCTGATCGCGGATGCGACCCGGGCGTTCCGGGACAACGAAGGGGACGGGCCGGGCGGCTGGATGGGACCGTGGATTTCGGAAAGCGCCTTCACGCCGGATCTGCTGGCGGAGAACGGATATCGATACATCATGGACTGGTCGGCGGACGACCAGCCGTTCTGGATGTCGACCCGGGCCGGAAAGCTGCTGTCGATCCCGTATCACATCGAAATCAACGATTCCCCGGCGCAGTTGTCGCGCCGTCATACGGCGGACGATTTTACCCGGATGGTGACCGCCCATTTCGACGAGCAGATGCGCCAGTCCGCCAAGCAGCCTCTGGTCTTTAGTCTCGCCCTGCATACCTTCGTGGTCGGACAGCCCTACCGATTGGCGGGCCTGCGGGATATCCTGACCCATATCGTGAACCATCCCGATGCCGACCGGATCTGGTTCACCCGCCCGCGTGACATACACGCGCATGTCGCGGCGCTGCCGGCGGGGATGGTGCCCGGCGGCTGAACCATCGCGCGTTAGGCACCTGTAAACGGATTTACGGGAAAATGTCCTCCGGATCATGAATCGGGAGGTTTTTTGTGCATATCCGCAATTTAACAATCCTGGCCGCGACCGCGGCGTTTATGGCTTTTTCCGTCGCTTCGCCGTCCGCGATCGGCGGCAAGCCGGCTGCGAAAAAGGACGAAGGCCCCAAGCTGCCGCCCGCCAAGATAGAGGATATTCATGTCGGGGGCGTCTGGACCCGCGCGGCGCGCAAGGGCGAGAAAACCCATATTTTCATGACCATCGAAAACAAGGGGCCGGTGCCGGTGCGCCTGCGCGGCGGCGAAACCGATATCGCCAAGTATATCCAGCTGGTCCGTTTCAGAATGCAGGGCGCCTATATGCTGACCCGAATGGTCGGCCCGGTCGCCGTGGAGCCCCACGAAAAATACACGTTCGAGCCCGGCATCGTCGGCCTGGAACTGCGCGAACTGCACAAGGACCTGCGCCGCGGCGAAGTCCTGCCGCTGACCCTCGAATTCGCCGGGATCGGCGCAATAAAGGTCGAGGCCGAGGTCGATTCCCGGACTGCCGTGCGCTATCCCCCGCCGGACGAATTGCCACCGGCAAAAGAGGCCCACTAG
>CAXBCP010000051.1:0-21179 GCA_963974055.1 uncultured Rhodospirillaceae bacterium | reverse complement strand
CGCCGGGCCGTCCGCCGGGTCATCCGACCGCCCGATCAGGCCGCCGTTGCGGTCGAAGACCAGCACGTCGACGGCGATATCCGCTCCCGCAAGCGTGTAGCGGGCGACGTCCCGCGCGCGGCGGGCGATTTCCGGGGCGAGGTCGATGCCGTTCTCATTGGCGATGGACAGCGCTTCGGCGGCGGTGTTCGCGCCCTCGATCCGGGCGGCGGCGTCCACCGTTGCGCCCAGTTCGTGGGCGACATCCGCCATCCAGGTCAGATCGACCTGGCTGCGCCCGGAATGCAGGTCCAGGTTGCCTTCGGCCAGCTTGCTGATCTTGGCGAACCCGCCGCCGATAAACACCTTCGGCACCGGGTGGGCGCGCAGGTATTTCAGCATGCCGCCCGCGAAATCGCCCATATCGATCATCGCGTGGTTCGGCAGGCCGAGCAGGGCCTGGGTTTTCTCCTCCGACGTCTTGCCGGTGCAGCCCGCGATGACCGCCTCGCCCGCGGCGCGCGATACGTCGATGCCGCGATGGATCGATTCGATCCACGCCGCGCAGGAATAGGGCACCACGACCCCGGTCGTGCCGAGAATCGATATCCCGCCGACGATGCCGAGGCGCGGGTTCCAGGTTTTTTCCGCCAGCGCCGCGCCGTCTTCGACCGATACTGTAACCGTGACGTCGCCCGACCCGTTATGGGCGGCGGCGACCCCGGCAATCGCTTCGGCGATCATCTTTCGCGGCACCGGATTGATCGCCGGTTCGCCCACCGGCAGGGGCAGGCCGTCCCGCGTCACCGTGCCGACGCCGTCGCCGGCGCAATAGGCGATTCCCGATCCCGGCGCGCCGTGGGCGATATCGACCCGGATGACGGCCCCGTGGGTGACGTCCGGATCGTCGCCTGCGTCCTTGACGATGGCGGCGAACGCGCCGCTGGCCGTCATGCCCTCGCGGGCGAGGGCGAAGGACGGGGTTTCCCCCTTGGGCAGGGAAATCTGCACGGGATCGGGGAATGCGCCGGTCAAAAGCGCCGTATAGGCGGCCTTTGCCGCCGCCGTCGCGCAGGCGCCGGTGGTCCAGCCGCGCCGTAATTCTCCTTCGGGCTTGCGTGCCATAGCGCCGTTATATGTGCTAAGCACACACTATGGAACGGCTGACATTCACCCTCCCCGAACTGGAACCCGGCTGGGTCTGGCTGACCGGCGCCGGTCCCGGCGATCCGGGCCTGCTGACCCTGCATGCGCTGAACGGAATCCGCCAGGCGGATGTCATCGTTCACGACGCGCTTGTGGGCGAGGATATCCTGACTCTCGCCGCGCCGGACTGCGAAATTATCTATGCCGGCAAGCGCGGCGGCCGCCCGTCGCCGAAGCAGCCGGACATCTCGGCCCGGCTGGTGCAGTTCGCCCGCGCCGGCAAACGCGTGTTGCGGCTGAAGGGCGGCGATCCGTTCGTTTTCGGCCGCGGCGGCGAGGAAGCCCTGGCGCTGGTCGCCGCCGGCGTCCCGTTCCGCGTCGTGCCGGGCATTTCCGCCGGGGTCGGCGGCCTCGCCCATGCAGGTATCCCGCTGACCCACCGCGAAACCAATTCCGCCGTCACCTTCGTCACCGGCCACGGCGCGACCGGCGATATCCCCGACGGGATCGACTGGCCGTCCCTGGCCAAGGGCTCGCCGGTGCTGGTGATCTACATGGCGATCAAGCATCTCGGCACGATCCGCGACCTGCTGACGGCCGGCGGCCGGCGGCCGGACGAGCCCGTCGCCATCGTGTCGAAAGCTTCCCTGCCGGACGAACGCGTGCTGGAAACCACGCTCGGCGGTTGCGTCGAGGATATCGCGGAATCGGGCCTGGAGCCGCCGGCGATGGTCGTGATCGGCGACGTGGTGCGGATGCGCGCGGGGCTCGACTGGGCCGGGGCGCTGGCGGGGAAAATTCTCGATCCCGATCCGCTGGGCACGCGCAACACGCGCGACGCCGGTTAGCATGCCCTCTGCCGCCGGCGCGGTGATCGCCGCCCCGTCTTCGGGCAGCGGCAAGACCACCATCACCCTCGGCCTGCTCCGCTGTTTCGCCCGCGACGGTATCGCGGCGTCGTCGTTCAAGGTCGGGCCGGATTACATAGATCCCGCGTTCCACGCGGCGGCGAGCGGACGCCCCTGCCCGAATATCGATACCTGGGCGATGCGGCCGGAAACCGCGGCTGCCCTGTACGGCCGGGCCGCCGCCGGCGCCGACATCGTTATCGGCGAAGGCGTGATGGGCCTGTTCGACGGCGCGCAGGTGCCGCCCGGCGCGCCGTCCGGCTCCACCGCCGATGTTGCCGCCGCCCTCGGCCTGCCGGTGATCCTCGTCATCGATGCCGGCGCGCAGGCGCAGAGCGCCGCGGCGGTCATTCACGGTTTCGCCACCTTCCGCGCCGACGTCACGGTCGCCGCGGTGATCTTCAACCGGGTCGGCAGCCCGCGCCACGCGGACATGCTCAAGGCCGCCGCCGCGCCGCTCGGCATACCGGTTCTCGGATGCGTGCCGCGCAGCCCCGCCATCGCGGTTCCCGACCGTCATCTCGGCCTGGTCCAGGCGAGCGAGATGGCGGCGCTCGACGCGTTCCTCGACGATGCCGCCGATCTTGTCGCCGCCCATGTCGATCTGGCCGCGCTGCGCGCCATCCTGGCCGGTCCCGCCGCGCCGCCCGTATCGACTCCCGTGTCGCCGCCCGCGTCGTCTCCCGTGCCGCCTCTGGGACAGCGGATCGCCGTCGCCGCCGACGATGCCTTCCGGTTTGCCTATGGCCATGTCATCGACGGCTGGCGCGCCGCGGGGGCGGAGATCCTGCCGTTTTCGCCGCTGGCGGGCGATACGCCGGACGATACGGCGGATGCGGTCTATCTGCCCGGCGGCTATCCCGAACTCCATGCCGGCAAACTGGCCGCCAACGGGGCCTTCCTCGACGGCCTGCGCAGCGCCGCCGACCGGGGCGCGGCGGTATACGGCGAATGCGGCGGCTTCATGGTGCTGGGCGACGCGCTCATCGACGCGGATGGCGGGGTCCATGCGATGGCGGGCCTGCTGCCGGTCAAAACCTCCTTCGCCGACCGCCGTCTGCATCTCGGCTACCGCAATGCCACCCTTGCCGCCGATACCCCGCTCGGCGCCGCGGGCGACACGTTCGGCGCCCATGAATTTCACTATGCCCGCCTGGTCGAGGAAGGCGCCGCCGACACCCTGTTTTCGGTGACCGATGCCGCCGGGTCCGCCCTCGGCCCGATGGGGTTCCGGTCGGGAAACACCATGGGATCGTTCATCCATCTCGTCGACCGGCGGTGACGGGACGGCAATGCCGCCGGGGGCGTTTGACACACGCCGCGCCGCTCCGCATAAGCAGTACATGATTGAACTGATGATAGAACGATGGTCGCAGCGCGACGGCTCAGTCGACTGGCTGTGGTCGATCTGGCAGGACGGCGACCGCAAGCATATGGGCACCGCCCACCCGGATGCGGATTCCGCCGAGATGGACGCCCGCGCCGCCTGTCACCGGATATTCGGCCGGCCGCCGGATGACGTCACCGTTCTGTAGGAGAATAAAATGACCAAAGTCGTTCGCATTCACGAATTCGGCGGTCCCGACGTTCTGAAGATCGAGGAAGACGATATCGGCGCGCCCGGCCCGGGAGAGATTCTCCTCGACCAGAAAGGCATGGCGCTGCATTTCGCCGACACCATGCTGCGCGAAGGGAAATACCTGCTGAAGCCGGACCTGCCCGCGGTGGTCGGGCTCGACGGCGCCGGCATCGTCGAGGCGGTGGGGCCGGGGGTTGACGGTTTCAGGCCGGGCGACGCCGCCTGCTACATGTTCAATCTCGGCGCCTATGCCGAAAAACGCATCATCGCCGCCGATGCGCTGATGGCGATCCCCGACGGGATCGACCCGAAAAACATCGCCGGCACGTTCCTGCGCGGCATGACGGCGCAGTACCTGCTGCGCCAGACCTACCGGGTGCAGCCGGGCGACACCGTGCTGATCCACACCGCGGCCGGCGGCATGGGCACCCTGTTGTGCCAGTGGGCAAAGGCGCTGGGCGCGACCGTGATCGGCACCGTCGGCAGCGACGACAAGGCCGCCATCGCGACCGCCAGCGGCGCCGACCACGTCATCAAATCCAGGACGGATGATATCGCTTCGCGGGTCGCCGACATCACCGGCGGCGACGGCGTCGCGGCGGTCTACGACGCCATCGGCCGCGACGTGTGGGAGGCCAATATCGCGGCGCTTCGCCCGACCGGCTACCTGGTCAATTACGGCCACCTGTCGGGGCTGATGGATCCCATCGACCCGATGCAGCTGAATGCGAAGTCGCTGTTCTTCGCGAAGGTGTCGCTGCCCCATTTCATCCGCACGCCGGACGCGAAGCGGGCAATGGCGGCGGACGTGTTCGGCGCCATCGCCGACGGCATTCTCGATATTTCCGTCAGCCGGGAATATGCCCTCGCCGACGTCGCGCAGGCGCAGAAGGACATCGTCGACCGCAAGACGACGGGTTCGGTTATTCTGGTGCCTTGATGTTGGTACGCGGCACCCCCTCCCTGGCCCTCCCCCTCAAGGGGGAGGGGATGTAATGTTCTGATTTTGCCCATCTCCAGTCCCCTCTCCCCTCGGGGAGAGGGTCAGGGAGAGGGGGCGAAGAAGGGAAGACGATATGACAGCCGACTGGTCGATCTGGGCGTTCCGCTATGCGCGGTCCGACATGCCGCGGGATTTCTTCGGCGGCACGCTGGTCAATTCCAACAAGGGCCGCATCCGCAACCCGATGGTCTATTCGCTGATCCATGGCGGCGAGGCGGGCGCGGAACGCCCGATCCTGATCGATACCGGCATGAAGGGCGACTGGTCGCCGAGCGGCAAGACCTACGAGAACGTCGAACACCCCGACACGATCCTCGCCAAGGTCGGCTTTGCGCCGGAGGATATCGAAGACGTCATCCTCACCCATCTGCATTTCGACCATGCCGGCAATCTCGACCGGTTCCCGAACGCGACCTTCCACGTCCAGCGCGAAGAATACGAGGGCTGGAAACGGGTCTATGAAATGCCGGGCGGGCTCGGCAACGACACGAAAATGTGGCCGCTGTCCTCGATGCAGAAAAAGGATCTCGATGCGGTCGAAGACCTGCTGGCGGCCGGGCGGGTCGTTCTGATGGAGGGCGATACCGAATTCGCCCCCGGCGTGTGGTGCCGGCTTGCGCGCGAATCCCATACCTTCGGCTGCCAGTGGGTCGAGGTCCAGACCCCGGACGGGCCCTATGTCGTCGCGGGGGACTGCGTGTACTGGTACGAAAACATCGAAAAAATGTGGCCGCCGGCCTATGTGCAGGGCAATACCTGGAACCTGATCGCGGTCTACCGTGCCATCCGCGCCGCGGTCGGCGACGATACGAACCGCATCGTGCCGGGCCACGATCCCGAGCTGTTCCTGCGCCATCCGGTGTTCGATTCCGGACATCACCCGGTCGCCGAAATCCATCTCGCGGCGGGACAGGAAAGCAGGGCCGGAACATGATCGGGTTAGAAGTACCGGGGTTGACCGTCCCCCTCCCTGGCCCTCCCCCCGCGTGCGGGGAGAGGGGATTCCAGATATCCGTTTCCGCAAAGTCCGTCCCCTCTCCCTTCAGGGGGAGGGTCAGGGAGGGGGCGTGGTTGTCTGCCCGGAGATTCCCTCATGCTTAATTCGGTCTTCGCCACCGGCGGCATCGTCACCGCCCCCCATCATCTCGCCGCCGATGCGGGGCGCGACGTGCTGCGCGACGGCGGCAACGCGGTCGAGGCGACGATCGCCATGGCGGCGGCGATCCCGGTGGTCTATCCGCACATGAACGCGCTCGGCGGCGACAGTTTCTGGATCGTCAAACCCGCCGGAAAGGCGCCGGTCGGCATCGATGCCTGCGGCGCGGCGGCGGCAAAGGCGAATGACGACCTGTACCGGTCGGCCGGGCATGACGCGATTCCCGCGCGCGGGCCGCTGGCGGCCAATACCGTGGCGGGCACGCTGTCGGGCTGGCAGGCGGCGCTGAATCTCGCGGCGGAACTCGGCGGTACGCTGTCGCGCGGCCGCCTGCTGGAGGCCGCGATACACCATGCCGAACAGGGGTTTCCGGCGACCGGAAACCAGGCGCGGACGACAACCGATAAACTGGCGGAATTAAAGGGGTTGCCGGGGTACGATCAGGCCTTCCTGCCGAACGGTATACCCCCGGCGGAAGGCGATCTGTTCCGCCAGGAGCGGCTGGGCGCGACCCTGCGGCGGCTGGCCGCCGACGGGTTCGAATCGTTCTATCGCGGCGCGCTGGCGGCCGATATCGCCGCCGATCTGGCGCGCGCCGGATCGCCGGTCTCGGGCGACGACCTCGCCGCCCACCGGGCGCTGACCGTCGCGCCGCTCTCCGTGCAGCTTTCCTCCGGCACGGTCTGGAACATGCCGCCGCCGACCCAGGGCCTCGCCTCGCTGATGATCCTCGGCCTGTTCGACCGGCTCGGCATCGGTTCGGCGGAAGGCTTCGCCCATATCCACGGGCTGGTCGAGGCCGTCAAGCAGGCCTTTATCGTCCGCAACGCCCATGTCCAGGACCCGGCGGCGATGGATGTCGATCCGGCGGACTTCCTGACCGCCGACGATCTCGATGCGCGGGCGCGGCATATCGACCCCGCAACCGCCCTGCCTTGGCCGGTACCGGCGAAGGAGGGCGACACCATCTGGATGGGGGCCATCGACGCGGCGGGCAATGCGGTGTCGTTCATCCAGAGCATCTACTGGGAATTCGGGTCCGGCATCGTGCTCGAGGATACCGGCATCCTGTGGCAGAACCGCGGCGCCAGTTTCTCGCTCCGCGACGGCGACGTGAACCGCCTCGCCCCCGGCCGCCGGCCGTTCCACACCCTCAACCCAGCCATGGCCGAACTGGCGGACGGCAAAATCCTGTCCTACGGCACCATGGGCGGCGAAGGCCAGCCCCAGACCCAGGCGCAGGTGTATACCCGCCACGTGAATTTCGGCCAGCCGATCCAGCAGGCGATTACCGCGCCGCGCTTCCTGCTCGGGCGCACCTGGGGCGATACCGGCACCAACCTGAAGATGGAATCGCGGTTCGATGACGGGCTGGTGTCGGGGTTAAAAGACGCCGGCCACGACGTCGAGGTGATCGACGCGTTTTCCGACCTCATGGGCCATGCCGGCGCGGTGTCGATGCGCCCCGACGGCGTCATGGAAGGCGGCTCGGATCCCCGCGCCGACGGCAGGGCCGCGGGGGTTTAGGGAACCCGTCTCTATTGTCATCCCGGCCCCGTGCCGGGATGACGTGGCTTATTTTCTGTTTGCGGTCACGTTACGTCACCCAGTAATCCGACTCCGGGTCGCCCTTGACGGTCTCGGTCTCGGACCATTCGCCGATGATGATGCCCTGTCTGGGCGCGCCGCCGGTGCGGTTGCGCACGGCCTGTTCGGAAATCGTGATCCTTGTGGCGCGGGTGCGCAGCCAGTGGAACAGGCGTTCGTGCAGGTCGGCGCGCAATCCGGCATGTTCGGGGGCGGCGCCGAGATCGGTCAGCTCGTCCGGGTCGGTTTCCAGGTCGAAAAGCTGCGACGGGTAGCCTTCCCATAACAGGTATTTCCAGCGCGCCGTGCGGATCATGAACCCGCGCGCTTCCGCCGGTTCCTTTTCCGCATAGACGCGGGCCGGTTTGAACGCGTAATCGATTTCGGCGAACACCGCGTCGCGCAGTTCGTCCTTCTGCGCGCCGTGCAGCGTGGGCAGCAGCGAGCGGCCTTCGAGTACGTGTTCGAGGTCGGTCCAGCCGCCCATCGCGTCGAGGAAAGTCGGGATCATGTCGAGGGATTCGACCAGGGTTTCGTCGGTCGTGCCGCGCGTGGCATCGGCTGCCGAATCCGGATCGTAGACGATCATCGGCACGCGGACCGAGCATTCGTGCAGCATTTCCTTTTCGCCGAGCCAGTGATCGCCGAGATAGTCGCCGTGGTCCGACGTGAAGACGATCATGGTGTCGTCCATCCGCCCGGCCTGGTCCATCCACGCGAACAGGCGGCCCATCTGGTCGTCGATCTGCCTGATCAGCCCCATATAGGCGGGCAGCACGTTGTTGCGCACCTCGTCCATGGAAAAGTTCAGGCTTTCGGGGTGTTTCATGTGGGCGGCGATCACCGGATGCGGGCGCTCGCGCTCGGCGTCGGACCGCACCGGCGGCAGCACCTGGTTGTGGCCGTACATGTCGTGATAGGGCGCGGGCACGATATAGGGCCAGTGCGGCTTGATATAGGACAGGTGCAGCAGGAACGGGTCGTCGCCCTGTTCCGCCATGAAGTCGATGGCGCGCCCGGTCATGTAGGGGGTTTCGGAATCCTCTTCCCGGACCCGGGCGGGCAGGTGGTTGTTGCCGAGATACCAGCCCGACAGGATTTCGCCGTTCGGCCCTTCCGCCGCGTTGGCCCAGTCGTGCCACGGGTTGTCGCCGTCATAGCCCTTCGATTTCAGATAGCGGTTATAGGCGTAGTTTGGATCGACCAGCTTGTCGGGCCACAGCCCGTCATCGCGTTCCACCGGTTCCAGCCCGCATTCGGAGGTCAGCACGCCGAGATCGGACATCTTGTCGACGCCGAGCCGCGCCATGCCGTCGGCATCGGGTTCCATGTGGGTCTTGCCGACCAGCGCGCAGCGCAGGCCGTGGGGGCGCAGGAAATCGCCGATATTGCGCTGGCCGACCGACAGCGGCACGCCGTTCCAGGTGGCGCCGTGGCTGTGGACGTAGCGCCCGGTCAGGTAGGACATGCGCGACGGCCCGCACAGCGGCGACTGCACGAAGGCGCGGGTGAAGTTCACCCCCTTCGCGGCAAGCCCGTCGATATGCGGCGTTTCAAGATGCGGATGACCGTTGCAGGACAGGTAATCCCAGCGCAGCTGGTCGCACATGATGAAAAGGATGTTTCTGGTCTTGCCCATTCCCGTGCATCTCCCTTTTATCCGTCCTTTCTATCATCGGGCGGGGGGAGAGACTACAGGGCCGGGGTCACGGTCCGGGCGCGCTGCACCGGGCGAACCAGCCGGCAAGGGTGGCGATTTCCGTATTGCCGGCCGCCAGGGATTCGATCGTCGTCACGATATCCGCCTCGTCCGCGTCGAATCCGTAGCCGTTCAACGACAGAAAGACGATCCCGGCCAGCAGGCCGGTGCGCTTGTTGCCGTCGACGAACGGGTGGTTGCCGACGATACCGGCGCAATACTCGGCGGCAAGATCGAACACCGATGCCTCGGGATCGTAGGCTGCACGGTTGCGCGGGCGGGCCAGCGCGCTGTCGAGCAATGCGGCATCCCGCATGCCGGGGCCTCCGCCGTGGCGGTGCAGGGTTTCGCGATGGAACGCAATGACCATCCGCGGCGTCAGCCAGCGGAGGCCGCCGGTCATTCGGACAGGGCCTTCATCGCGTTGGGGTGCTTGCGCATGAAATCGCGGGCGGCATCGACCGCTTCGGCGAAATCCGGATCGAACGGCGTCAGCTCGATCCCGGTTTCCGTCCGCGCGACGTAAAGGGTGTCGCCTTCCTGCAGGCCGAGCTCCCGCACATGCTCGGACAGGGTGACGCCAAGCGAATTGCCGATTTTCCTGATCTTCACCAATTCAGACATGGGGTCCGCCTCCGTATGAGCCTTTATACTGTATTACATATGTTAAATTAAAGGCAATAACAACGGTTACAGCGTCCGCAGGAAGGCGATCAGGTCGGCGGTCTCCGCGTCGGTCAGGTTCAGCGGTTTGAGCAGTTTTTCGCCGTCCTGGTGCAGCCGGTCTTCGGGAATCTCGGAATAGTGTTTCAGCACGTCTTCCAGCGTCGCCAGGCTGCCGTCATGCATGTAGGGCGCGGTGCGGGCCACGTTGCGCAGGCTCGGCACGCGGAATTCGCCCCAGTTCTTCGGCGTCAGGCGCAAATGCCGGGTAAACCCCGCCGTGGCGCGCGATTTGTCGTCGTTATAGGGGCCGAGCAGGTTGAACGGGCTCTCCCGCAGCAGTTTCACGCCGCCGTAGCGCCCCTTGTCGACGCGGCCGGGGGCGGGGAAATGGGGCAGGCCGATATCGTGAAATTCGCCATTGGTGAAATTCGGGCCGAAATGGCACAGGTCGCAGCGCCCGCGCCCGACGAACAGTTTGAGCCCGCGCTTCGCGCCGTCCGGGTAGGCCGCGATGCCGTCGGCGTCGCTGGCGGCCAGCGCATCGCGGAAGCGGTCGAACGCCGATTTGCCGGATAGAATCGTCTCCTGATAGGCCGCCAGCGCCTTGGCGATATTGACCATCGCGGCCTCCGCGTCGTGTGCCGACGGCGGCGCGCCGAACAGGCTGGAATAGCCGGCGGCAAGCTCCGGCGTTTTTTCGATCCGCGCGCGCAGCGTCGCCGGCGTCATCCCCAGCTCGCGCGCATCCAGGATCGGCGCGATGCTCTGCGCCCACAGATTGTCCGACTTGCCGTCCCAGCCGTACCAGCGGTTCAGCCGCATGTTGTGCAGGGCGGGCGTGTTGCGGTCGACGACGGCGATGCCGGCGCCGCGCGGGTGGCCGTCGGTGAAAGCGCGGTCCGCGTCGTGGCAGGTCGCGCAGCTCCGGCCCCGGTCGACGGACAGGGCCGGGCTGTCGAACAGGACCTTGCCGAACGCGATGGCATCGGGTTTTCCCGACAGGCGGTTGCTGGGGTCGGGGGGCGTTTCGACCGGCCACGGGCCGTGGGACAGGATCAGGTCGGTTTCGTCGGCGTCGAACGAAACATTGTCTGCCGCCGCCGCGCCGATCAGCACGGCCGCCGCCGTCAGGCCCGCCAGGCCCGCCAGGCCCGCCAGGAACGTCCGCCTCATGCCGGGTTCACCGGCCGACGGTCACGTTCCGGGTCAGCCGCGTGCGGGCGTCGCCCTCGTAGACGTCGAAGGCGATCCGCCATTTGCCGGGCATGTGAAACACCAGGCCGTCGAACGTCGAATGACCGGGGGCGAGCTTCTTCTCGCCCGGCGTGTAGTTCATGCCGTGGCCGTGCATCGGCATGCCGGCATCGACCCGGATGCGCGACGGCGCCATGTGCTTTTCGCCGTCGACGCAGGCGACGACCTCGACGCTGAACGGCTTGCCGACGGCGATCTTCGCCGGATCGGTGCGCCAGGCGACGGTGGTGCTGCCATCGGCGATCTTGTTGGGCAGCGCGCCGAGGCGGTCCTTCGGACAGGGATCGGCAAGGGCGGGCGCGGCGGCAACAAGCAGCAGCGCGGCGAGCGATGCGGAAAGGTATTTCACGGTCGTCAGTCCTTTATTTTCAGCGCCCAGTTCGCCAGTTCCATCGCGTTCTTCCAGGCGATGCGCTCGGCGAGGCCGCGGGGCAGGGATTGCAGCCAGGTCCGGCTCCAGCCCGCGTGTTCCTCGACGAAATACCAGCGTTCCGGGGTGTAGGTATCGGTGCCGATCATGAACCGGTCGGGGAAGGCGGCGAACAGTTTCGCCCATTCCGGATCCGCCTTGCCGCCCGCGCCGTGTTCGCTGCGGAAGGCGAGGTCCGACCACAGGCGTTTGTGTTTCTTCAGCATCGGCGCGATCCGGTCCGGCTCCGCGAAACCGGAATGGGCCCACAGCACGGTGGCGTCGGGGTCCTGCTTGAAGATGCGGTCGACCGCGTCCGCGTCGGAATGGGCGTGCAGGAACACTTTGTATTTTTTTGCGAGCTGCACGACCTTGCGGAAAACCGCGCCGTCGGCATCGGCGCCGAAGATGTGGAATTCGCCGATACCGGCATAGCCGCCCTTTTTCAGGCGGCTTTCGAGCATGTCGATCACGGTCGGGTCCCGGAACCAGGTGCCCAGTTCGCCGCGCTTGCGGTAGGGGCGCAGCACCGGGACGATCAGGTCGGGGGCCGCCGCATAGAGCATCTGCGTGCCGTCGTCGCTGGAACTCGACACGAAGGCTTTTTTCAGCCCGGCGCGCCGGATGGCGGCGATCGCGTCCTTCGGCGGCAGGTTTTCCCAGGCGTCGTGGCTGTAATGCAGGTGGGCGTCCACCAGCGGCATCACGTCCGCCGCCTGTACCGGCGCCGCCACGGCAAGAAAGCCCGCGGCAACCAGTATTCTGACCGGTAATTTCATAATACGACCCGTTTCCCGATAAAGCCCTGATAGGCAGAACTTATGGCGGGAAATGCGGCGGGTCCAGTGACGGCGGTCGCGGCGGGGCTTCAGGCGGGCAGGCCGAGAACCCGCTTGGCCAGGATGTTGCGCTGGATCTCGCTCGACCCGCCATAGATGGTCGCGCGGCGGACCTGGAGGAACAGCGGTGCGATCTCCACCGGGCCGTCCTCTGTGTCGATGCGGCCGGTCAGGGCGGCATCGGTGCCGGCGGCTTCGAGCAGCAGGTCGGCGATGCGCTGCAGTAGTTCGGTGCCGTTGATTTTCATGATCGACGCATCGAGCCCGAGCGAGCGTTCGGCATTGGCGATCTCGGCGGCATGGGCGAACATGGCGGCGAAACCCACGGTGTCGATATCGATTTCGGCCAGCCGGTCGCGGAAATACGGATCGTCCAGCGCGCCGGTCGCCTTCGCGACCTTTTGCACCCGTTCCAGCGCATCGAACAGAAGCTGCGGATTGGCGGTGCCGAGCCGTTCGTGGGCGAGCAGCGCATTGGCGACGCGCCAGCCGTCATGCAGGCCGCCGACCAGGTTTGCCATCGGTATGCGCACGTCGTCGAGGAAGACCTCGGCGAATTCGTCGTCGCCGGCGATGGTCGCGATGGGGCGGATGTCGATGCCCGGGGTTTTCAGGTCGATCAGCACGAAGCTGATGCCGGCCTGCTTGCGCGGCGCCTCCGGGTCGCTGCGGACGAGGGCGAACATCCAGTCGGAATGATGCGCCCAGGTGGTCCAGATTTTCGAGCCGTTGATGACGAAATCGTCGCCGTCGATATCGGCGCGGGTGCGCAGGCTGGCGAGGTCAGACCCGGCGCCCGGTTCGGAATAGCCCTGGCACCATGTTTCCGCGCCGGTCAGGATCGGCGGCAGAAAGCGGTCTTTCTGGGCGTCGGTGCCGAACGCCATCAGGATCGGGCCGACATGGTTGATTCCCTGCGCCGAGATTTCCGGCGCGCCGGCGCGGGCGAGCTCCTCTTTCAGGATGATCTGCTGGTTCAGGGTCGCTTCCATGCCGCCATGGGCTTTGGGCCATGCCGGGGCGATCCAGCCCTTTGCGTGCAGTTCGCGGTGCCACCACATGGCCCGGTCGAAGGGCGGGCGCGTCGACCAGCCGCGCAGATCGTCCGGCAGGGTCGCCGCGATCCAGTCGCGAACGTCGTTTCGGAATGCCTTTTCGTCGGCGCTGTCGGTACGGAAGCTGATGGACATGGCCGAATCCTAGCGTATAACCGGACAGGGTGCCAAACATCAAAAACGGGAGAATTCTACGATGGCATTACGGGATGATTACGAATGCGTCGCGGTTGAAATCGACGGCGAGGGCATCGCCTGGGTCACGTTCAACCGGCCGGAAAAACGGAACGCGATGAACCCGACCCTCCACTACGAGATGGAGGAAATCCTGATGCATCTCGAAACCGATCCGGCGGCGAAAGTGATCGTCCTGACCGGGGCCGGGAACGCGTGGAGCGCGGGCATGGACCTGAAGGAATATTTCCGCGAAACCGACAACGACCCGGATGCGCAGTACCGGTCCTTCATCGCCCACCGCCACTGGGGCTGGGACAATCTCGCCATGTCGCGCAAGCCGACCATCGCCATGGTCAACGGGTACTGTTTCGGCGGCGCGTTCATGTCGCTGTGCAATTGCGACATCGTCATCACCGACGAAGACGCGACCTACGGCCTGTCGGAAATCAACTGGGGCATCATTCCCGCCGGGCTGGTGTCCAAGGTGTTCGCCGATAACGTGTCGATGCGCGAATGCCTGTTCTACGCCATGACCGGCCGCACCTTCGACGGGCGCGAAGCCGTGGCGATGAAGATCGCCAATATCGCGGTGCCGGCCGACCGCCTGCGCGAAGAGACCGTCACCATCGCCCGCGAACTGATGGAAAAGAACCCGGTCGCGCTTGCCTTCACCAAGCAGGCCATGCGCAACGTCAAGACCATGGATGCGCCGCAGGCCTACGAATACCTGATGACCAAGATCCAGGCGCTGATGTTCGCCGACCCGGAAAAGACCCGCAATCGCGGGATCGAGGAATTCATCGACAAGAAGACCTACCGCCCCGGGCTCGAAGCCGTGAAGCGGCCGGAATAGGTTTTTTCCTGACCGTATGACTGTCATCCCCGCTTTCGCGGGAATGACGGATCGAAGGATTAAAAAAAGGGCCGGTCGGATGACCGGCCCTTTTCGTTGGCGTAGCCGGTCGGCGCCCTATGCGGCGTGGATTCGTTTCAGGAACGCGATGGCGTCGGCGTTGAAGCGTGCGGCGTGTTCGATATTGGGGCAGTGTCCGCAATCTTCGTAGACGTGGCGTTCGTTGTCCGGGATGCGGGCGGCGAGATCGTCGGAATAGCCCGGTTCGCGCAGCGGGTCGTTTTCGCCGGCGATGATCAGCACCGGCACGGCCACGTTTTCGTAGACCGTGTTGTCGGGGATGCCGAAACTCTGGCCGGCGGCCTTGTCGTCTTTCTTCTCCGGCTCGGGGCGTTTCAGGCGCGGCGCGGACGCGCATTCGAAGGCGCCGGGCATCAGCGCCATGTCCTGGCGTTTCGCGACATAGGCCTCGTCGTCGCCCCATTTCGGATCGTGCAGCATGGCGTGCAGCAGCGCCCGCATGGCGTCCGCCGTGCCGTCATAGGCCAGCAGCGTCTTCCGTTCCTGCGTCAGCGGCGTGAACCCGCCGCCCGAACACAGGATGGCGGACCGCACCGGCAGGATCGGCGGCGGATCGGCGATGATGCGCGCCAGGTTCGATCCGCCCATGGAATTGCCGATGAAATCGGCCTCGGTCACGCCGATCGCGGCGAAGAAATGCGACATGTGGCTGTACACCCGGCCGCGCTGGTCGGCGAAATCGTAGACCTTGTCGGTGCGGCCGAAGCCCAGCCAGTCGGGGGCGATGACGTGGAAATGCTCGGCCAGGGCGGGGATCGTGAATTCCCAGCTTATTTCGGCGCAGCCGCCGAACTCGCCCGAATGCAGCAGCGCGACCGTCGGCGCATCCGCCGGGCCGGCTTCGAGATAATGGGTGTCGATGCCGTCGACCTCGACGAAACGGGATTCGATAGCAGCCATTTCCTACCTCACGAAATCGACGGACAGATCGGTGATCTCGGCGTGGTCCATGTCGGGCATCGCCTTGCGCTTTTCCATGATCGCCTCCGGGTCCCAGGTCGCCGCCAGTTCGCGCAGCCGCGGATAGACCTCTTCGTTATAGAGCTTCATCGAGCGCAGGGTGTCCTGTTCGGACAGGTGCCCGGCCTGGCCCATCATCAGCATGTGGCCGAACCCGCCGGAATATTCCCAGAACGCCTTGATCTGCTCGTAAACCTGGTCGGGCGTGCCGGCGAAAACGTTGCCGCGCCGCATATGTTCCTTCAGGTCGGTGCTGTAGGCCGCGCCGGAGCCGGATATATGGGCGCCGCGCATGATGCCGGCGGCGACCTGCGGCGGATGGTAGCCGGGCGGGTTTTTCCACGGCTCGGACACCTTGTTGGCCTGCATGTACCACATCAGCTCGTTGGCGCCCTTTTCGGCGGCCTTTTCGTCGTCGCCGACATAGATCAGCCCGCAATAGGCAAGCCGGTCGAGCGGCGCATGTTCGCCGTGATGTTTCAGGTAGTTCGCCCGGTAGGCGTCGAAGATCGGCCGCACGCGGGAATATCCGGCCAGGAAGATCGCGGCCACGTGCCTGTGGCGCGCCACGGGGTCGGTGCTGCCGGCGCTGCCGGTGGTGATCCAGACCGGCGGGTGCGGCTGCTGGTAGGGCCGCGGCCAGATATTGACCTGGCGGTGATGGTAGTACTTGCCCTCGAAATTGAACGGCCCGTCATGGGTGGTCCATGCCTTCAGGATCAGGTCGTGGGCTTCCCACATCCGCTCCGAGCCCTGATAGGGCAGGATATTCGCCGCCGCCGCCTCGTAGGGCACGCTGCGCACGAAACCGCATTCGACGCGGCCCTTGGAAATCACGTCGACCAGCGCCATTTCCTCGGCGACGCGCACCGGCTGGTTGCGGTTGGGCAGCGGGTTGCCGAGGATCAGCAGGCGCGCGTCCCTGGTCTGGCGGGCAAGGATGCCGAGCATGATCGGCGCCGCCGGTACCATGCAGGTCGCGGTCTGGTGATGCTCGTTGATCATGATGTCGAGCCCCATCTCGTCCGCCGCGCACCAGATGTCGAGATACTGGTTATACAGGCGGTTGGCATTTTCAGGCTCGCACAGGCTGTTGGGCAGATCCACGCGGATCGAGTCCCATTCGTCCTGCGGCGGCAGGTCGGGATAGCAGTCTTCGGTGAAAAACCACGTCTTCAGGTTCGTCATCTTGCGGAATCCGTCCGTTTGTCGTTGATGTTGCGGCGCGCCTCTAGCGGACGAATTCGATGCCGAAATTGCCGAGATCGGCGCCCTGCTTGACCGGCATCGCCTTGCTCTTTTCCCACAATTCGGCGGGGTCGGCATTCGCCATCAGTTCCTTCAGCCGCGGTTCGACCTCCGCCTTGTACAGCTTCATGGATTTGAGCGCGTCGGCATCCGACAGGAACCCGGCCTGGCCCATCAGCAGCATGTGGCCGAACCCGCCGGAATATTCCCAGAACGCCTTGATCTGCTCGTAGACCTGGTCGGGCGTGCCGGCGAAAACGTTGCCGCGCGCCATCTGTTCCTCGAGGGTCGGGTTGGTCGGCACGCCGGACCCGGTGACGCCCTTCATCACCTGTGCGGCGACCGGCGGCGGGTGATAGCCGGGCGGGTTGCTCCATTCCGCCGGCACCTTGTTGGCTTCCATGTACCACAGCAGCTTGCGCGCGCCTTCCTCGGCGGCCTTTTCGTTTTCGCCGATATAGCACAGGCCGAGATAGGCGAGCCGGTCGAGCGGCGCGTGCGTGCCGTGGGCATCGAGATAGCCCTGCCGGTAGCCGTCGAACACGTCGCGGATGCGGGGATAGCCCGCCAGGAATACGGCGCCGACATGCTTGTGCTGCGCCACCGGTTTCGCCGACCCGGCGCTGCCCATGGTGATCCAGACCGGCGGATGCGGCTGCTGGTAGGGCCGCGGCCAGATATTGACCTGGCGGTGATGATAGAATTTGCCCTCGAAATTGAACGGCCCGTCATGGGTGGTCCATGCCTTCAGGATCAGGTCGTGGGCTTCCCACATCCGCTCCGAGCCCTGATAGGGCAGGATATTCGCCGCCGCCGCCTCGTAGGGCACGCTGCGCACGAAACCGCATTCGACGCGGCCCTTGGAAATCACGTCGACCAGCGCCATTTCCTCGGCGACGCGCACCGGCTGGTTGCGGTTGGGCAGCGGGTTGCCGAGGATCAGCAGGCGCGCGTCCCTGGTCTGGCGGGCAAGGATGCCGAGCATGATCGGCGCCGCCGGTACCATGCAGGTCGCGGTCTGGTGATGCTCGTTGAGCATGATGCCGAGGCCGATTTCGTCGCACGCGCACCACAGGTCGAGATAGCGGTTATACAGCTCGTGCGCGGTTTCCGGCTCGCAGTGGATATTCGGCAGATCGACGCGGATCGACCGGTAGCTGTCCTGATCGGGCAGGTGCGGATAGCAGTCTTCGGTAAACCACCAGGATTTCATCTCTGCGCTCCCTTTCTAACCGGCGAACTTGAAAACGGCGTCGACGAAGGCGTCGGGCTGTTCCATCTGCGGCGAATGGCCTGCTTCCTCGATCACGGTCATGGACGCGCCGTCGATCAGCTTGCAGAATTTCCGCCCGTAATCGACCGTGACCAGCCCGTCGCTGGCGCCCCAGATGAAATGCGTCGGAATCTTGATCCGGTGCAGCCGGTGCGGCAGCTTCGGGTTGTGCATGTACGGATCCCACGTATACACGCCGAGCGCCATGCGGTTGGCGGCGACGATCTGAAGCTGTTCGTCGGGCATGTCGTGCAGGTTCGGCGCCAGCGACGGGTCGTGGAACATGATCTTGGCGAGCGTTTCGCCCGGCAGCGCGAACACGTCGGCAATATCGCGGTCTTCGCGGCCGCCGGTCTTGACGCCGACGGAATCGACCAGGATCAGCTTCGACAGCCGGCTCGCATTCGCGACGGCAAGCTCGGTCGCGGTCCAGCCGCCCATGGAAAAGCCCATCAGGACGACATCTTTCAGGTCGAGTTCGTCCAGCAGGTCGAGATACAGGAACACCAGGTCGTCGATGCGGTTGAAATGATCGGGGATCCTGCTGCCGGCGAAGCCCGGATGGGTCGGCGCGATGATCTCGAATTTCTCGGCCAGCCTGTCGGCAAACGGCAGGCCGGCGATCGGTCCGCCGCCGCCGTGCAGCAGTAATAGCGGCTGCCCCGAACCCTTGCGAACGACGTCTATTTCCTGTCCCTGTAGCATCATTGGAATGTGTGTTCCCTATCCCGGAATTTATCGTGCGGCCCGAATTTACTTCGGTACCTAATGTTCCGAAGGTTATCGGGGCCGTTCGTTCATGGCAAGCCGGGCAGGCGGGTTTGGGGGGCTGAAATCGCCGCTCAGGGCAGCACCCTGCCATCCAGATATGCATCCCTCAGCAGGGGTTTCTGTATCTTGCCGGACGGCGTTTTCGGAATGGCGTCGACGAACACGATCTCGCGCGGGCGCTTGTAGCGGGCGAGCTGTTCGGTGCAGAACGCCAGCAGGGTATCGGCGTCCGCCGCCTGGCCGTCGCGCAGCACGATATAGGCGACCAGCGCTTCGCTCCAGCGTTCGTCGGGCACCCCGAACGCCGTGCATTCGAGCACCGCCGGGTGTTCTTCCAGCGTGATCTCGATCTCGCGCGGATAGACGTTGATGCCGCCCGAGACGATCATTTCCTTCGACCGGCCGACCAGGGTGATGAAGCCGTCCGCGTCGGCGACGGCCAGATCGCCCGACCAGCCCCAGCCGTCGCGGAAATACGCCGCGGTTTCGGCCTCGTTCTCGAAATAGCCCTCCATCATGAACGGTCCGCGGCTGATCAGCTCGCCGATGGTGCCGGGCGGCACGGGGTCGCCGTTCTCGTCCGCGATGCGCAGGTCCACCCCGACCGCCGCGCGGCCGATCGATCCCCTGTGGGCTTCCGATTCCCAGGGTTTCAGGATCGTCAGCAGCCCGGTTTCGGACTGGCCGTAATGGTCGGTGTAGTCGCAATGGGGCAGGGCGGCGCGGCATTCGGCGATCAGCCCTTCCGGGGTCAGCGCGCCGCCGGCGCCGATATTCCTCAGCGATTTCAGGCGTCCGGCATCGAACGCGTCGGACCGGATCAGGTCGCGGACCTGCACCGGCACCATGAACACCGACGAAATGCCGTGGCGTTCGGTCTGGCGGATGAAATGCCCGGCGTCCCATTTGCGGAAAATCACGGACGTGCTCCCGGCCAGGACCGTCGCCTGGTACCAGATCATCAGCCCGACGGCGTGGAACATCGGCGTCAGGATGCCGGTAACGTCTTCGCCCGTGACCCGGTGTTCGAGCGCGGTCGACCACGCGGATACGAAGCGCGCGTTATGGCTGACCACCGCGCCCTTGGGCTCGCCGGTGGTGCCGCCGGTGAAGGTCATCGCGACCGGGTCGGCGGGGTCGATGTCGATATCGGGATACGTGTCCGGGAACGCGGCGATGGCGTCGCCGAAATCATCGTCGAAATCGCCTTCCGCCCCGCCGACAACGATGACGCGCTCCACCGATGCAAGCCGGTCGCGGATCCGGTCGATCTTGTCGGCGATGTCCGCGTCGATCACCAGGATGCGGGGGCGGGTGCGTTCGACGATGCGGGCGATTTCGGGCGCGGCGTAGTTGGGGGAAACATGCACCAGCACGCTGCCGGCGCGGGCATTGCCGTAATGGGCGATACAGTATTCGGGACTGTTGAACAGGACGGTCGCGATGCGGTCGCCCTTTCCGATACCGGCATCGGCCAGGAAATGCGCGAACCGGTTCGCCGCCGCGTCGTATTCGGCATAGGTCATCTGCCGGTCGTCGGCGACGATGGCGGTCTTGCGCGGCGCGCGCTGTGCCGCCAGCCGAAGAATGTCTCCCAATCGCACGGAATTCGATGTCCCGTATTTGTTGATTGGTCAACAATATGCCGTGCCCCCGGGTCGCCGTCCAGATGCAGTCCCCGTTTCGCACATAATGTCGTTTGTGGTGCGGCCGCGGCGGTTTATAAACATGCAACCGCTTCCCTCTACGCGATGGAGAAAAACAATGGCGTCCAATGCCCGCTGGGAAAACCTGACCGTCGACGGCAACAGTATGAGCGTGTTCGTGGACGAGCCCGCCGGCCCCGGCCCGCACCCGGCGGTCGTCGTCGCCCATCATCGCGCCGGCAACGATTCCCCGACCACGAAATTCGTGCAGGACCTTGCCGGGCACGGCTATGTCGCGGCGACGCCGTACCTCCATCACCGCCGCCCCGAGGGCGAGGACACGCGGGATTCGGCGCAGAATCTCTGCGACGTCCAGATCGTCCGCGATCTCAACGCGACGGTCGAACTGCTCCAGGCGATGGACACGGTCGACAACGACCGCATGGCGATCGCCGGGCACTGCATGGGCGGGCGGGTGTCGTTCCTCGGCGCCGCCTCGATCGAGGCGTTCAAGTGCAATATCGTCCATTACAGCGGCAACATGTTCAAGGCGATGGGCGAAGGCGACGTGCCGCCCTTCGAAAAGCTCGGCAACCTCCGCGGCCCCGTGATCGGGTTTTTCGGCAAGGACGACGAAAACCCGTCGCCCGACCAGGTCGCGCAGATCGGCGCAAGGCTGACCGAGCTCGGCATCGCCCACGAATTCCATTCCTATGACGGCGCCGGCCACGCCTTCCAGAACTTCACCAACCCGGCCGGCTACCGCGCCCTGGCGACCGAGGATTCCTTCGCCAGGATGATCGCCTGGCTGGCGAAGAACCTGTAGGGGCCGGCGCTCCCGCCGCATCGGCACAGTTTGTCATCCCGGCCCTGTGCCGGGATCCAGCCGG
>CAXBCP010000050.1:0-21260 GCA_963974055.1 uncultured Rhodospirillaceae bacterium | reverse complement strand
GTGACCGACACCCAGGTGACGCGGTGATCGGCGTCGTCGCGGCGGCGGTCGATCATGCCGTCGGCCGCAAGCGATTTCAGCAGGCTGGACGTGAAAGCCGGCGCGATGTCGAGCCGTTCGGCAAGCTGGTTCACCCGCAGGCGCTGTTCGGCGCTGCCGTAAATCTGGATCAGGGCCTGGTGGGCGAGCGGGTCGAACCCGGCTTCGCGGGCCTGTTCCTCGGCAATGCGGAAGACCTTGCGCAGCACGTAGCGCGCCTCCGCGACCTCCGTGAAATAAGCGTGGCGCGTGTCGGATTCGGCTTTTTTATCGGCGGTTCTGGCGGGCATGGGATCACCGGATTTTTCGGGAACACTCAACCACGCCCCATTATGACAGTCAACTATGTTAGTTGACTTACCTATTTTCAGGCGCTAGCTTTCGCCGGAATTTCATTCCCGCCGAGGAGCATCCCCATGTCCAAATCCCAGGTTCTTATCGCCGGCGGCGGCCCGGTCGGCCTGATCTGCGCCTATGCCCTGGCGCGAAAGGGCGTGCAGGTCACGGTGCTCGACCAGAACAGCGAATTGCAGGACGACCCGCGCGCCGCCACCACCCACCCGGCGACGCTCGAGGTGCTGGACGGGCTGGGGGTGATCGACGACGTCATCGAACAGGGCCTGGTGGCGGAAAAATTCGAATTCTGGGACCGGCCGACCGGCGAAAAAATCGCCGTCTTCGACCACGCTGCGATTGCCGAGGACACGAAATTCCCCTTCGTGGTCCAGTGCGAACAGTTCAAGCTGGCCAAGATCTTCCTCGCCCGGCTGCAGGACCAGGCCACCGCGACGGTGCTGTTCGATCACAACGTGACCGGGATCGACCACGGCGCCGACGGGGTGACGGTCCGCGCCGACACGCCGGACGGCGAAAAGGTTTTCGAAGGCGACTGGCTGATCGGCGCCGATGGCGGGCGCAGCGTGGTGCGCAAATCCGCCGGCATCGCGTTCGAAGGCTTCACCTGGCCGGAACGGTTCCTGGTGCTGTCGACGCCGTTCGATTTCGCCGCCGAGCGCGGCATGTCGTTCCGCAACTACATCGCCGACCCGGACGAATGGTGCAACTGCTTCAAGGTCGCCGCCGACGGCCCGCCCGGCCTGTGGCGGCTGGTCTTCCCCGCCGACCCGGAAGCGGACGAGGACGCGCTGCTCGCCGACGATTTCGTCCAGGCCCAGATGCAGAAATTCTTCAAGCGCGACAGCGATTACGACATCGTTCACCGCAACCTGTACAACGTGCATCAGCGCGTCGCGGCGACGTTCCGCCTCGGCCGCGTGCTGCTGGCCGGCGATTCGGCGCATGTGAACAATTCCATCGGCGGCATGGGGCTGAACGGCGGCATCCAGGATGCGGTCAACCTGTCCGACAAGCTGGCAAGCGTGATCGCCGGCGACGCCGACGAAAGCCTGATGGACCTGTACGACAGGCAGCGCCGGACCTACGCGGTGGAATTCGTCCAGGAACAGACCATCGCCAACAAGAAACGCCTCGAAGCGACCGACCCCGAGGCCCGCGCCGCCAACATGAAGAACCTGCGCGACATGGCGTCGGACCCGGCCAAGCAGCGCAACTTCCTGCTCGGCGCGTCGATGATCGCCGCCATGCGGCGCAACGCGGAACTGACGCTGGAAGATTGAGAATGCACGGCCGGAAATCCGGTACCGTTTCCGTCACCCGGTTCGCGCCCTAGAAAAGCGCGTCGATTTCGTCCTGGGCGCTGTTGCCGCCGGACGGCGCCTCGGCCGCATAGTCCTGTATCGCATTGGTGCCGCTGCCATTGATCACGTTGCTGATCATTTCGACCAGGCGGTGCAGTTTGTCGACCGTGTTGCTGATGTCTTCGGCCAGCATTTCGGGGGGCATGTCGGCGACCAGGCCGGGATATCGTTCCTGCGATTTGAGAACGTGCCCGTCGAGACAGGCGACGAGCGCGTCGAACTGCGCCGCGATCCGGTCGGGCGCGCAATTATAGGCCTCGATCGCGAGGTCGCTGTCCTTGAACCCGCTATCGGCGAAATGCTGCCGGTAGCTCTTCGGTTCCCAGGCCAGCACTTCGTCCAGCATGTCGGGCATGTCGGCAAGCATTTCGATCAGCATGATGACTTCGTTGAAGTGATTCAGGTAATCCGTCGCGAGCAGGGTCGACGAATTGATATTCGTGCCCTGCAGGCGCTGCGCCCATTCTTCCGCCGTCAGTTCGGCAGTCGCGGACGCGGGAACGATTTCCTGAATCTGGTTCATCGGGTTCGGAGTTTATTAAGAATGTAATACAACCTGTCAGGTTTCCCCTAAAGATCGATTAATTCACCCCGCCGGCGCGCCGAATCCGGATTATCCCGTTGTTTTAATTGCGATATTTCTAAAATTCATCGAAAAACGTCAGACCGGGCGGCGGGCCTTGAGCGCGGCCGACAGGGTGCCGTCGTCGAGATAGTCGAGCTCGCCGCCGACCGGCACGCCATGCGCGAGACGCGTGATATTGGGCCCGGCCCCGCGTTCGGCGCCGATATCCTCCAGCCGGTCGGAAATGTAATGCGCCGTCGTCTGGCCTTCGACCGTCGCCGAGGTCGCGAGGATAATCTCCGTCACGCCGCCATCGGCGACCCGCGACAGCAGGGCGCCGATATTCAGGTCTTCGGGGCCGCGCCCGTCGAGCGCCGACAGCGTGCCGCCGATGACGTGGTAGACGCCCTTGTGGCTGCCCGTGCGTTCGAGCGCCCACAGATCGGCGACGTCCTCGATCACGCAGACCATGCCGCGGTCGCGGCGGTCGTCGGCGCACACGCCGCACGGATCGGTGGCGTCGAGATTGCCGCAACGCCCGCAGGTCCGGACCGACTGCGCCGCCTGGGCCATCGCATTGGCGAGCGGTTCCAGCAGGCCTTCGCGGCGCTTGATCAGGTGCAGCGCCGCGCGGCGGGCGGAGCGCGGACCGAGGCCCGGCAGTTTCGCCAGAAGCTGGATCAGGCGTTCGATTTCAGGGGACGACATGTTACCTCTTCGGGGCGGCAGCCGGCGCAGGCCGGTGCCGTTCTGCATCGACCATCAAAAAGGCAGCTTCATCCCCGGCGGCAGGTTGAGCCCGCCGGTGATCTTCGACATTTCTTCCTGGGCATGGGTTTCGGCCTTGACCTTGGCGTCGTTGCACGCGGCGACGATCAGGTCTTCGACGACCTCGGCGTCCTCGCTGTTGAACAGCGACGGGTCGATCTTCACGCCGCGCATCTCGCCCTTGCCGTTCATCGTGACGGTCACCATGCCGGCCCCGGCGCTGCCCTCGACGTCCACCCCGGCCAGACGGTCCTGCATTTCCTGCATTTTCGTCTGCATTTCCTGGGCCTGTTTCATCAGGTTGCCGAAATTTTTCATATGAAATCCTCGTCGGTATTGTCCGGATCGAACCGGTCGGGATCGAAATCGTCCGGGTCGAAATATTCGGGATCGAAGCCGAGCGCGTCGGCATCGACCGGCGGCGCTTCCAGCCCGGCGGGGGCGGCGTCTTCCGCCTCGCGGTCGGCGACGCTGCGGATTTCGGCGACCTTCGCGCCGGGGAACGCCGCCAGCGCCTGCTGCACCAGCGGATGGGCGACCGCCGCCGCGTGCCGGGCTTCGATCGCGGCATCGCGCTGCTGCTGAAGCGTCGGCGCGCCTTCCTCGCGGCTGGCCTCGATAAACCAGGCGCGCCCGGTCCATTCGTTGAGGCAGCGGCTGAGATGCTTGGCGAGATCGCGCGGGCCTTCTTCGGACACGCGCAGCGATATCTTGCCGATCTCGTAATGCACCAGGTGAACGTTATTGACCAGATAGGCATGGATCAGCGGTTCGCCGTTTTCCGCGAACAGCGCGACCATGGATTCGAAGGTCAGCGGAATGCCCGTCCCGCCGTCGCCGGGGGGCGGCATGTCGGGTTGCAGCGCCAGGGCCGCGGACCCTGTCCGGGGCGCCGGTTGCGGGCCGGAATGCGGCACGGGGCGAGACGCAGGTGGCGGGGCGGATGGCGGGACCGGAGCGGACGGCGCCCGGGCTTCCGCCGGCGCGGCGGCCGGGTCGGGGACCGGGCCGGATCCGGAATCGGGCGCAGGGCCGGGCGCGGAACCGGAAACCGCATCGGCCGGGGAGGCCGCGTCGCCGGCACGTGCCGGGGCGCCTCCGGGGGCGGTTTCGGGCGCCGTTTCGGGGGCCGTTTCGGGGGCCGGCGGGGCCGCCGGTTTTGCAGCCGTCCGGCCGAGACCGGCGATCGCCTCCGCCGGGGACGGCAGATCCGCCGCATAGGCCATGCGGACCAGCACCATTTCGGCGGCCTGGGCGGCGGACGGCGCGTTGCGCACCTCCGACAGGCCCTTGAGCAGCATCTGCCAGGCGCGCGCCAGCGCCGACATCGGCAGCCGGGACGACACGTCGCGGCCGCGGTCGAGGTCGAGGTCCGACGTCGGCGTCGCTTCCGCGGTCTCCGGCGCCGCCTTCAGGCGGGTCAGCCAGTGGGTCAGTTCGGCAAGGTCCTGCAGGATCGTCACCGGGTCGGCGCCGGCGTGATACATCGAATCGAACCGTTCCAGCGCTTCGGCGATATCGCCTTTCATCAGGTGTTCGAACAGGTCGAAAACCTGCACGCGTTCGGCGACGCCGAGCATGTCGCGCACAACGTCTTCGGTGATTTCGGTGTCGGGACCGCTATGGGCGATGGCCTGGTCGAGCAGCGACATCCCGTCGCGCACCGAGCCGTCGGCGGCGCGCGCGATCAGCCCGATGGCGCCGCGCGCGATATTGGCGCCTTCGCTTTCGGCAATGCCGGCGAAATGATCGACCAGCACGTCGAACTTCACGCGGCGCAGGTCGAACCGCTGGCAGCGCGACAGCACGGTGACCGGCACGCGGCGGATTTCGGTGGTCGCGAAGATGAACTTCACGTGTTCCGGCGGCTCTTCGAGGGTTTTCAGCAGCGCGTTGAACGCGTTGCGCGACAGCATGTGGACTTCGTCGATGATGTAGATCTTGTAGCGCGCCGAGACCGGGCGGTAGAGCACGCCGTCGATCAGCTCGCGGATATCGTCGACGCCGGTGCGGCTGGCGGCGTCCATTTCCATCACGTCGACATGGCGGTCGTCGGCGATGGCGACGCAGTTTTCGCACACGCCGCACGGCGCCGCCGTCGGTTCGCCCGTGCCGTCGGGGCCGATGCAGTTCAGCCCGCGGGCGATGATGCGCGCCGTGGTCGTTTTGCCGACGCCGCGCACCCCGGTCAGGATGAACGCATGCGCCAGCCGGCCCGACGCGATCGCGTTGGACAGCGTCTGGACCATCGCTTCCTGGCCGATCAGCGACGTGAAGTCGCTCGGCCGGTACTTGCGGGCGAGAACGCGGTAGGGCTTGGTATCCTGGCTGTCTGTTTCGGCCATAACTGGCTTTTAAATTCTCCGGTCCGGCGGCATTCCGCTCTGCCGTTATCCTGCGCCGCAATCGCCGGAATCGGCAAGACCGAAGGGGCACGGCGGCGCCCGGACCTGCAGCGCGGCGGCGCCTGAATTTACGGCCTGAATATCAGGTGGGAGACTGGTGAGGCGACCCGGGTAAATCTCGTTACGGCTGCTTCCTTCCGGACCTGACCGGGTTGGCGAGCAATCCGTCCGCCGCCAGCCTCCCGCGGGCAGTATATCAGGTCCGGCGCGCCGGGGCCAAACGGAGTCTGGCCGGGATTCGGTCCGAATCCCGCTTTATTCGCGCCCGGCCTCGCCAATTGCGCGTTTTGCGCTTGTGTGCGACTTATAATCCCATGGATTCTCACAATCATTATGCCGACGCCGTGCTCGACCGGGTGTCGCATCTGCGCACCGACGAAGCGTGGCTGACCGCCCAGTACGCCGCCGAACATACGATGGTGATCCCGGTCTGGCGGGCGCGCAACCTGATCGCGAACGGCCCCGAACCGCGCGGCGTGATGCTGCCGACGGGCGCCGCGCGGGCGCTGATCGAAATGTCGTCGCTGACCGTGATGCTCGGCACCCGCAACGATGTCGCCCATGTCGCCATCGATATTTCCGGGCTGGAACCGCACGAGATCGGCGACCTGCACGCGGACAGCGAATTCGTCGACCTGCGCTCGGTCGGCGCGGTGCTCGACCGGACGGAAGCGTCTATCCTCGCCTATGCCAAGGGCATCATGCACTGGCATTCGCGCCACATGTTCTGCGGCGTGTGCGGCAGCCCAACCGAAAGCCGGGATGCCGGGCATCTGCGCAAATGCCTCAACCCGGATTGCGGCGCGGCCCATTTCCCGCGCACCGATCCCGCGGTCATCATGCTGGTGCAAAAGGACGACCGCGCGCTGCTCGGACGCAAGGCGGAATGGATGCCGGGCATGTATTCGACCCTGGCCGGGTTCGTCGAGCCGGGCGAAAGCCTGGAACAGGCGGTCGCCCGCGAGGTGATGGAGGAAGCCGGGGTCGCGGTCGCCAATATCCGCTATCATTCTTCGCAGCCCTGGCCGTTCCCGTCCTCGCTGATGCTCGGCTATTTCGCCGATGCGCTGTCGGACGATTTCACCAAATGCGATATCGAGCTCGAGGACCTGCAATGGTTCACCCGCCAGGACCTCGCCGATGGCGGCGCCGGGATCGCCCAGCGCCCGCGCTCCGATTCGATCGCCCGGCGGCTGATCGACGAATGGATCCGCCAAGGGTAATCCGAGGGGTAGTCCGAGGGGTAATTCCGGCGGAACCGGTCCGCCGGGCCTACTTTCCGAACCGGAACGGATCGGCCGGATAGGTGCCGAGGATCGTGACCTTGTGGGTGAAGAAATCGAGCTCTTCGAGCGCGAGCTTCAGCGCCGTGTCCCGGGGATCGCCCTCGACATCGGCATAGAACTGGGTGGCGACGAAATCGCCGCCGACCATGTAGCTTTCCAGCTTGGTCATGTTGACCCCGTTGGTCGCGAACCCGCCCATCGCCTTGTACAGCGCCGCCGGCACGTTCCGCACCTGGAACACGAAGCTGGTCACCAGCGGGCCGCTGCCGCGTTTCGGGCGCGACGGCGTCTTCGACATCACGACGAACCGGGTGGTGTTGTGCTCGGCGTCCTCGATACTGGCGCGGATCGATTTCAGCCCGTAGACCTCGCCGGCAAGCTCCGACGCGATCGCCGCCTCGGTCACGTCGCCGGACGCCGCGATATCGGCCGCCGCCCCCGCCGTGTCGGCATGCACCACCGCTTCGAGCCCGTGCTTGCGCAGGAACAGGCCGCACTGGCCGAGCGCGTGGACATGGCTGTGGACGCGTCTGATGGATTTCAGCGTCGCGCCGGGCGGCGCCAGCAGATGGTGGTTCACGCGCAGGAATCGCTCGCCGACGATATGCAGGCCCGAATCCGGCATGATGCGGTGAATGTCGGCGACGCGCCCGGCCACCGAATTCTCGATCGGGATCATCGCCAGCTTCGCCCGGCCGCCGGTCACGGCGGCGAACGTGTCTTCGAACGCGGCCGTCGGCAGTGCCGACATGGCGGGAAAATATTCGCGGCACGCCAGATGCGAATAGGCGCCGGGCTGGCCCTGGAACGCGATCGTGCGGGACGGCGGCGTTGTCGCCTTTTGAGCTGTTTTCTTGCGCGCGGCCATGGATTCGCTACCCCGAGTCAGGACAAACCGGACGCCAGCAACGCCCGCGCCCGGTCAAGATCGGCGGGAGTATCGACACCGAGCGGAACGGTGTCAACGAGCGCGACGTCGATCCGCATGCCGTCCTCGAGGGCGCGCAGCTGTTCCAGGCGCTCCTGCACTTCGAGCCGCCCCGGCGGCAGCGACACGAACCGGCCGAGCGCCGCGCGGCGGAAACCGTAGAGCCCGATATGATGGTAATGCGGCCCGGCCGGCGCCGACGGCACGGTGGCCCGGCTGAAATACAGCGCCCGGCCGATTTTCCCGCCGCCCGGCGGCAGGGCGATCACCGCCTTCACCACATTGGGATCGGTGCGCTCGCGCGCCTCGGTGATCTCGACGGCGAGCGTCGTCATATCGACGTCCGGCGTCGCGAAGGGATCGAGCACCGCGGCGACGACGGCGGGATCGATGGTCGGCAGGTCGCCCTGGATATTGACGACGGCGTCATGGGCGCCGTCCGGATCGAACAGCGACAACGCCTCGAACGCCCGGTCGGATCCGCTGGGATGATCGGGGTCGGTCATCACCGCCCGGCCGCCGGCGCTTTCGACGGCGTCGGCAATCGCGCGGTCGCCGCAGGCGACGAGCACCGGCCCGATATCGGCTTCGAGCGCCCGGCGCAGCACCTGGACGATCATCGGCACGCCGTGAATGTCGGCCAGGGGCTTGTCGGGAAAGCGGGTTGCGGCAAGGCGGGCGGGGATGATAACGACGGGATTTAACGGTCTGGACATCGGTTTCAGGGTATGGTGAGAAGGGTGTCGGCGCTACGGGTGCGACATTATACCCCTTGTACGCTTGCGGGAATGCCGTATTCGTGACAAGGACATTAGACAGACCGGCAGGTACCCGCTAAATTTGCGCTGCCGGATCAATCGGTTGCAACATTCACTCTCCAGCGGAAATTCGACATGTCGTCATTCGAACTTAACAAAATTGTCGGTGCGGTCCTGATGGCGGTCCTCGTCATGGTGGTCATCGGCAAGATCGGCGACAACCTCGTGACCACGGGGGGCGGACATGGCGGCGGACACGGCGGCGACGCCGAAATGCACGCCGCGGCCCCGGTCGTGAAGGTCAAGCCCCCGCTGGAGCCCATCGTCGGCATGCTGGCCTCGGCCGATGCGGCCGCCGGCGAAAAGGTCTTCGCCAAGTGCAAGGCCTGCCACGACGCCAAAAAAGACGGCAAGAACAAGATCGGCCCCAACCTGTGGAACGTGGTCGGCGCCAAGCGCGGCGCGGTTGACGGGTTTTCCTATTCCAGCGCGCTGCAGGAAAAACCCGGCGCCTGGACCTATGAAAGCCTGAACGAATTCCTCGCCAAGCCGAAGGATTATATTTCCGGCACGAAGATGTCCTTCGCCGGGCTAAAAAAGGTCAAGGACCGCGCCAACGTGGTCGCGTTCCTGCGGGCGGCCGCCGACAGCCCGGCGCCGCTGCCCGACCAGGCGGCGATCGACGCCGCGGAAAAGAAACTGGAAGAGGCGAAACAGGCCGCCATGAAAGCCGCCGAAGCGCCGGCAGAGGCCGCCGCCGCCGGCCAGAGCGCGGCCCAGAGCGCCGCACAGAGCGCCGCCGCCACGCCGGAAGCGCCGAAAATGAACATTACCGATATGCTGGCAAGCGCCGATGCCGAGCGCGGCAAGCGGGTCTTCAACAAGTGCAAGGCCTGCCACACCACGGAAAAGGGCGGCAAGAACGGCATCGGGCCGAACCTGTGGAACATCGTCAACCGCGCCCCCGGCAGCGTGGACGGGTTCAAGTATTCCGACGCGATCGGCGGATTGTCCGGCAAGCCGTGGAATTACGCGAATCTCAGCGCCTTCCTGGAAAAGCCGAAGGATTACGCCAAGGGCACCAAGATGACGTTCGTCGGCCTGAAGAAAGACAGCGACCGCGCCAATGTGCTCGCCTATCTGCGGACGCTGAGCGACAATCCGGCGCCGATCAAGTAACGGCGCCAATAAACGGGTAATACAGTATTAATACAATTGTTTTCAGTATGAATTAACTATTTGTAAACCAACACCGCCGCAGGGTAGGCTCTAGTTGTCGGTGTATTGGTATTTAGTATGCGTTTTACTAGGGGGTTAGGCATTGGAACAGCAGAGTTCGGCATCGGGGTTATCCAACCGCGAGCAGTCGCATGTTGAAAACAGACTGGTAGGCAAGGCGTTAAAGTTCTGGGAACGCACCCGCGACGGTCGGGACCTTCCGTCCTCTTCCGTCCTCGACATGGAAGACTGTCCGTTCAGCAAAGAAGAATCCATGATCATCGAAGTCGGCGTCGACGAGCTTGACGACCGCGTGATCGCCGCCGGCGAAAAGGTGCGGGCGGCGCTCGGCCGCGACCCGACCGGCATGTCGGTACTGGATACCTTGCCGTCCTCGACGGAAATGGGCCTGTCGTTCTGCCGCGCATCGGTGGACCTGAAAAAGCCCATGGCCGACGTCGGCAGGTTCTTCAACAAAAAAGGCGAAGAAGTCCTGTATCGCAGCATCCTGCTGCCGCTGTCGGAAAACGGCCTGACCGTGGACCGCGTCGTTTCGGCTTTCAGCTACAAGGTCGTTCACTAGGGCATATTCCGCTTACGCGGACTTGCGCCTGCCCGTTCCCGCGCCTGCGCAGCGTCCCTTTCAAACCGCCGCGATTCGCGACAAACTGGCGGCATGTCCGAAACCTGTCCGCCCGACCTGATCGCGCTTGCGCACCGGCTTGCCGATGCCAGCGGCCCCGTGATTCGCGCCTATTTCCGGCGGCCGCTCCGCGTCGACGACAAGGCCGACGCGTCGCCCGTGACGGCGGCGGACCGCGAAGCCGAACAGGCCATCCGCGACATCCTTTCCGCTGCCCGCCCGGATGACGGCATCATCGGCGAGGAATTCGGCAATACCGATACCGGTTCCGAATACGTCTGGGTGATCGATCCGATCGACGGCACCAAGTCGTTCATCACGGGACGGCCGATCTTCGGCACGCTGATCGCCCTGGTCCGCAACGGCACGCCGGTGCTCGGGATTATCGACCAGCCGGTAAACGGCGAAAGATGGATCGGCGCGACCGGCCACCAGGCCCTTTTCAACGGCGCGCCCATCGGCGTGCGCGACTGTCCGGCGCTGGCGGACGCGGTCGCGGGGACCACCGCCGCCGACCTGTTCGAACCGCGCCAGGCGGAACACTGGCGGGCGGTTGCCGCCGCGGCGAAACACGCCGTCTATGGCGGCGATTGCTATACCTACGCCCAGCTCGCCGCCGGATTCGTGGACGTGGTGCTGGAAGCGGGATTGCAGACCTACGATTTCTGCGCCCTCGCCCCGGTCATCGAAGCCGCCGGCGGCATCATAACCGACTGGCGCGGAAACCCGCTGACCCTGGAATCCGACGGCACCGTCCTTGCCTGCGGCGACCGCCGGGTCCATGCGGAGATCGTGGCGATGATCGGGGACTGACCGGCAACCGGCCCGGGAGACCGACGGACGGACCGCCGCCCGTTCGTGTCCGGACCGGAACGCCGCACCGGAAAACCCGACCGGAAAACCGAAACACAAAGCCGTGCCGCATCTTGCTTATCCGCCGCGAATGAACACATTAGGTTCAGAAACGAATCCGGGAACATTTCCGAAAACAATACAGGGACCGCCGGTCATGAAAATCCTGACAGCCGCGCTCGTTATCGCAGGTCTCGCCGCGCCCGCCGCGAACCTGGCCGCACAGGACCGCAAATCCGGCGTCACCGTGAGCCACGGCCTGACCCTGCTGGGCAAGCTGAAATACCCGGCCGGTTTCAGGCATCTCGACTATGTGAACCCGAACGCGCCCAAGGGCGGCACCGTCCGCCGCTATACCATCGGCACGTTCGATACCTTCAACCCCTATATCATCAAGGGCAGCCCGGCCGCCGGCGTCAGCCAGGTCTACGAAACGCTGACCGCGTCGCCGCTCGACGAAGTATCCGCAGGCTACGGCCTGATCGCCGAGACGATCGAGGTGGCGGACGACCTGTCCCATACGACCTACAACCTGCGGCCCGAAGCGCGCTTTCACGACGGCACGCCGATCACCGCCGACGACGTGATCTGGACCTTCGAGACCCTGAAAAAGGACGGCGCGCCGTTCTACCGGTTCTATTACAAGAACATCGCGCGGGCGGTGAAGCTGGGCCCCCGCAGGGTCAGGTTCGAATTTACCGGCCCGCCCAACCGCGAACTGCCGCATATCACCGGCCAGCTTCCGGTGATGTCGAAGAAATGGTGGTCGACGCGGGACTTCACCAAGACGACCCTGGAACGCCCCATGGGCAGCGGCCCCTACCGGATCGCCGCGTTCGAGCCGGGCCGGTATGTCGAGCTCGAACGGGTGAAGGATTACTGGGGCGCCGGCCTGCCGATCAATGTCGGCCAGAACAATTTCGACCGCATCCGCTACGATTACTACCGCGACCAGACGGTCGCGCTGGAGGCGTTCAAGGCCGGGCGCTACGACATCCGCAACGAGAACGCGTCGCTGATCTGGGCCACCGGCTACGACTTTCCCGCCCGCAAGGACGGGCGCGTCAAGCTGGAGGAAGTGAAACATTCGCGGCCCACGGGGATGCAGGCCTTCGAATTCAACATCCGCCGCCCCCAGTTCCGGGACCCGGTCCTGCGCGAAGCCATGGCCTATGCCTTCGATTTCGAATGGTCGAACAAGAACCTGTTCTACGGCCAGTATGCCCGCACCCGAAGTTACTTTTCGAATTCCGAGCTTGCGGCGACCATGCCGCCGTCGAAAGCCGAACTCGCCCTGCTCGAACCCTGGCGCGGCAAGATCCCCGACGAAGTGTTCACCAAGGTCTACACGCCGCCGTCGAGCGACGGGTCGGGCAATATCCGCGCCAACCTGCGCACCGCCCTGCGGCTGCTGAAAAAAGCCGGCTACAGGATCGAGAAGAACCGGCTGTTCCCGCCGGGCTCGGACACCCCGGTCGAATTCGAAATCCTGCTGGTCAGCCCGGCCTTCGAACGCATCGTGACCCCCTTCGCCCACAACCTCAAACGCCTGGGCATCACGGCGCGCGTGCGCACGATCGACCAGTCGCAATACATCAACCGTCTCCGGTCCTTCGATTTCGACATGATCGTCGGCGGCGCCGGCCAGTCCGAATCGCCCGGCAACGAGCAGCGCGACTTCTGGAGCTCGGCCGCCGCGGACCGCCAGGGCAGCCGCAACACGATCGGCATCAAGAACCCGGCGGTGGACGCGCTGATCGAGAAAATCGTCGATGCGCCCGACCGCGAAAGCCTGGTCGCCGCGACCCGCGCGCTCGACCGGGTGCTGCTGTGGAACCATTACGTGATCCCGCAATGGCATGTCCGCATCGACCGCATTGCCTACTGGAACAAGTTCGGCATCCCGAAGCATCCGAAATACGGCGTCGACACGATGAGCTGGTGGATCGATCCCGCCAGGGAAGCGGCGCTGGAGCAGGACGGGAAAAAGCGTTAACGCAATCGCGCTTTGCCGCGTAAGATGCCGCCGCAATGAACCGTCTTTTGCTGTTCCTCGCCGCGGCGACACTGATCGCGGCTCCCGCGCTGGCCCAGGACGTTACGCCCCGCCACGGGCTGAGCGTGTTCGGCGATCTCAAATACGGCGCCGGCTTCGCCCATTTCGACTATGTCAGGCCGGATGCGCCCAAGGGCGGCTCGATCAAGGTGCCGGGGCTCGACACGTTCGAGACCGTCCATCCCTTCATCCTGAAAGGCCGCAAGGAAATCCTCGCCGAGGCGCTGCTGTTCGACACGCTGATGGCGCGGGCCTTCGACGAGCCCGATTCGTTCTATGCGCTGGTCGCCCGGTCGGTCGAGGTCCCGGCGGATAAAAGCTGGGTGGCGTTCAATATCGACCCGCGGGCGAAATTCCATGACGGAACGGCGATTACCGCCGACGACGTCGTGTTCACCTTCGACACGCTCAAAAAGGACGGCCATCCCCGCTACCGCGTGACCTTCCGCGACGTCGAGCGGGCGGAGGCGACCGCGCCGGACCGGGTCAGGTTCACCTTCAAGCCCGGCACCCACCGCGACCTGCCGACACGGCTTGCCGCGCTGCCGGTGCTGTCGAAGGCCTATTATGCGAAGACCGATTTCAACAGGACGTCGTTCGAAGCCGCGCTTGCCAGCGGACCGTACCGGGTCGGGCGATACGAGCCGGGCCGGTCGATCACGTATAGCCGGGTTCCGGATTACTGGGCGAAAGACCTGCCGGCCGCCCGCGGCCGCTACAATTTCGACGAGATAACGGTCGAATATTACCGCGACCGCGAAATCGCCTTCCAGGCGTTCTTTTCCAACCAGTACGATTTCCGCGAGGAATTCACGTCGCGCCAATGGGCGATCCAGTACGACGAGCCGCCGGTCAACGAAGGCCTGATCGTGCGCGAGACCCTGCCCGACGAAACGCCGTCGGGGGTGCAGGCGTTCATCCTGAACCTGCGGCGCAAGAAATTTCAGGATATCCGCGTCCGCGCCGCGATGGACCTCGCGTTCGATTTCGAATGGACCAACCGGACGCTGTTCTACGACCTGTACGAACGCACCAATTCGATGTTCGAGAATTCGGCCCTGGCCGCGCATAAACCTCCGACCTCGGCGGAGATCGCCCTGCTCGAACCCTATCGCGGCCTGGTGCCGGACGAGGTGTTCACGACCCCGTTCCGCGCGCCCCGCAATGACGGGACCGGGCGCATCCGCGGCAATCTGCGCAAGGCGAACGGCCTGCTCAGACAGGCGGGCTACAGCATCCGCGACGGCGTGCTGGTGAACCAGGCGGGCCGCCCGCTGCGGGTCGAATTCCTGCTGTTCGAATCCAGCTTCAAGCGGATCATCAACCCGATGATCCGGAATCTGAAGCGGCTCGGCATCCAGGCGCGGATCCGCATCGTCGACGTCTCCAACTTCAAGCGCCGCCAGGACAGTTTCGATTTCGACGTCGTCGTCCGCCGGATCGCCCAGCCGCTGACGCCGGGGCTGGAACAGCGCAACTATTTCGGTTCGGAATTCGCCAACGTGCCCGGCTCCTACAATATCGGCGGCGTCAGCGACCCCGTGGTCGACGCCCTGATCGAAAAGGTCGTCGCCGCGCAGTCCCGCGACGACCTGACGACCGCCGTGCGCGCCCTCGACCGGGTGCTGATGTGGAACCGCTACGTCATCACCCAGTGGTACAAGGGCGCCCATAACGTCGCCTACTGGAACAAGTTCGGCCGGCCCGCGACGCCGCCCAAATTCGACACCGGCGTTCTCGATACCTGGTGGTACGATGCGAAAAAGGCGAAGATGATCGAGAACGAAATTGCCCCGCCATTGCCGCCGGGCGCGTTGCCGCCGCCAAACGCCGATTAACCGGAAGCAATAACACCGAATGCTCGCCTATATCGTCCGCCGGCTCGCCCTGATGATCCCGACCCTGCTCGGGATCATGGTCATCAATTTCGCCATCGTGCAGCTGGCGCCGGGCGGGCCGATCGAACAGATCATCGCCGAGGTCACGGGCACCGATTCCGGGACCACCGGGCGCATCAGCGGCGGCGGCAGCGAGGTGTCGGGCGGCGCATCCACGGCCGCCGCCTCGGCGTCGTCGGCCAGTTCGGGCTATCGCGGCGCCCAGGGGCTGGACCCCGAATTCATCAAGGACCTGGAACGCCAGTTCGGCTTCGACAAGCCGCTGCACGAACGCTTCCTGAAGATGATGGGCAACTTCCTGGTGTTCGATTTCGGCACCAGCTTTTTCCGCGACGAAAC
This sequence comes from uncultured Rhodospirillaceae bacterium, assembly GCA_963974055.1. Taxonomy (GTDB): domain Bacteria; phylum Pseudomonadota; class Alphaproteobacteria; order MPNO01; family UBA830; genus CAXBCP01. The sequence continues at coordinate 5,787 of CAXBCP010000050.1, read as the reverse complement.
CGTGATCGACCTGGTGCTGTCGAAAATGCCGGTGTCGATATCGCTCGGCCTGTGGACGACGCTGATCGTCTACCTGGTGTGTATCCCGCTCGGCATCCGCAAGGCGGTGAAGGACGGCACGCGGTTCGACGTATGGACCACGACGATCCTGACGATCGGCTTCGCGATCCCGTCCTTCGTGCTGGCGATCATGCTGATCGTGCTGTTTTCGGGCGGCAGTTTCTTCGACCTGTTCCCGCTGCGCGGGCTGACGTCGGAGAATTTCGACGAAATGTCCACCTTCGGCCAGGTCCTGGATTACCTGTGGCACCTGGTGCTGCCGGTCACGGCGCTGGTCATGGGCGGCTTCCTGTCGCTGACCATGCTGACCAAGAATTCCTATCTCGACCAGATCAACATGCTCTACGTCCAGACCGCCCGCGCCAAGGGGCTGACCGAGCGCCGGGTGATGTACGGCCACGTGTTCCGCAACGCGATGCTGATCGTGATCGCCGGCTTCCCCGCCGCCTTTATCGGCATCCTGTTCACCGGCGCGATGCTGATCGAGATCATCTTTTCGCTCGACGGGCTCGGCCTGCTCGGCTTCGAGGCGGCGATCAAGCGCGACTACCCGATCATGTTCGCCACGGTCTATTTCTTCACCCTGCTCGGGCTGGTGATGAACCTGATCGGCGACCTGATGTACACGGTCATCGATCCGCGGATCGATTTCGAGGGCCGCAATGTCTGAAGTCCCTGCCAGCACCGTCCTGACGCCGCGCTTCCTGGGGGTCCGGATATCGCCCCTGAACGCGCGCCGGCTGGTCAATTTCCGCCGCAACAGGCGCGGCCGCTGGTCGCTGTGGCTGTTCATGGTGCTGTTTCTCGGCACCCTGCCGGCGGAATTCGTCGCCAATGACCGGCCGCTCGCCATCTGGTACGAGGGGTCGCTCTATACCCCGGTGCTCAACAGCTATGCCGAAACCGTGTTCGGCGGCGATTTCGAGACCGAGGCCGAATACCGCGAACCGGACGTCCAGGACCTGATCACCTCGAAGGGCGGCTGGATGATCTGGCCGCCGATCCGCTACAGCTACAATACGGTCAACCTGAACCTGCGGGTGCCCGCCCCGGCGCCGCCGTCGGCCGACAATCTTCTCGGCACCGACGACCAGGGCCGCGACGTGCTCGCCCGCGTGATCTACGGCTTTCGCATTTCCATCCTGTTCGGGCTGATCCTGACCGTCATCGGCTCGGTCATCGGCATCGTCGCGGGCGCGTTCCAGGGCTATTTCGGCGGCTGGCTGGACCTGCTGTTCCAGCGCTTTATCGAAATCTGGGGCGGGCTGCCGCGGCTGTATATCCTGATCATCCTGTCGAGCGTCATCATCCCCGGCTTCTGGACCCTGCTGTTCATCCTGCTGCTGTTCGAATGGACGTCGCTGGTCGGCGTGGTGCGGGCCGAATTCCTGCGCGCGCGGAATTTCGAATTCGTCAAGGCCGCCCGCGCGCTCGGCGTCGGCGACGTCACCATCATGTTCCGCCACGTGCTGCCCAATGCCATGGTCGCCACGCTGACCTTCATGCCGCTGATCCTGACCGGGTCGATCACCAGCCTGACGGCGCTCGACTTCCTCGGTCTCGGCCTGCCGCCGGGCTCGCCGTCGCTCGGCGAATTGCTGCAACAGGGCAAGACCAACCTGCAGGCGCCGTGGCTCGGCCTGACCTCGACGATCAGCATCTCGATGACCCTTATCCTGCTGATCTTCGTCGGCGAAGCGGTGCGCGACGCCTTCGATCCGCGAAAGACGTTCAATGACTGACCCGGCAATGACCGACCCGGCAATGACCGGACCGCTGATCAGAATTTCCGACCTGTCGGTATCGTTCGGCCAGGGCGCGCGCGAGGCCGCGGTGGTGCGCAACGTGTCCTTCGACATCGGGCGCGGCGAAACGGTGGCCCTGGTCGGCGAATCCGGGTCCGGGAAATCGGTCACGGCGCTGTCGATCATGCAGCTTCTGCCCTATCCCAATGCGCATCACCCGTCCGGATCGATCCTGCTGGACGGTGCCGAACTGGTCGGCGCCCGCCCCGAAATGCTGCAGAAGATCCGCGGCAACCGGGTCGCGATCGTGTTCCAGGAACCGCTGACGTCGCTGAACCCGCTGCACACCATCGAAAAGCAGCTCGGCGAGATCCTGTTCCTGCACAAGAAGCTGGACAAGACGGCCGCCCGGGCGCGGATTATCGAGCTTCTGAACGAGGTCGGCCTGCCGGATGCCGAAGACCGCCTGTCGGCCTATCCGCACCAGCTGTCGGGCGGCCAGCGCCAGCGGGTGATGATCGCCATGGCGCTGTCGAACGACCCCGACCTGCTGATCGCGGACGAGCCGACCACCGCCCTCGACGTCACCATCCAGGCGCAGATCATCGCGCTCCTGCGCGACATCCAGGCGCGGCGCGGCATGTCGATCCTGCTGATCACCCACGACCTCGGCATCGTGCGCAAGGTCGCGCACCGGGTCTGCGTCATGAAGGACGGCGAACTGGTCGAGATCGCGGACACCGAGACCCTGTTCGAAACGCCGCAGCACGACTACACGAAAATGCTGCTGGCGGCGGAACCGAAGGGCAATCCCCTGCCCGCCCGCGACGACGCGAAGCCGGTCATGGAAGCCGAAAACCTGCGGGTCTGGTTCCCGGTCAAACAGGGCATCCTGCGGCGCACGGTGGGTCACATAAAGGCGGTCGACGGGGTCGACGTCACGGTGCGCGCCGGCCACACGGTCGGCGTCGTCGGCGAATCCGGGTCCGGCAAGACGACCCTGGCGATGGGGCTGTTGCGGCTGGAGCACAGCGAAGGCCCGATCCGCTTCGACGGCGAACGGATCGACGGGTTCGGCTTCCGGCAGATGCGCCCGCTGCGCAAGCAGATGCAGGTGGTGTTCCAGGACCCGTTCTCGTCGCTGTCGCCGCGCATGTCGGTCGGCCAGATCATCGAGGAAGGACTCAGGCTGCACAATATGGCCGGCGCCACATACGACGACCGCCGCGCGGTGATCGCCGCGGCGCTGACCGAGGTCGGCCTGCCGCCCGAGGCGCAGGACCGCTACCCCCACGAATTCTCCGGCGGCCAGCGCCAGCGCATCGCCATCGCCCGCGCCATCGTCCTCAAACCGAGATTCATCGTCCTCGACGAGCCGACATCGGCGCTCGACATGTCGGTCCAGGCGCAGATCGTCGACCTGCTGCGCGACCTGCAGGACAAGCACGATCTCGCCTATCTGTTCATCAGCCACGACCTGAAGGTGGTGCGCGCGCTGGCCGACGAACTGATCGTGATGAAGGACGGCAGGGTGGTCGAACAGGGCCCGGCCGACCGCATATTCGACAGCCCGGCCGAGGAATACACCCGCGCCCTGATGGCCGCGGCGTTCGATATCGAGGCCGTGAAGACCGACGCCGTCGGCACTTAGAGCATATTCCGCCTGCGCGGAATCGCGCCGGCCCGCGCCCCGGCCGGCCCGCACCCCGGAAAGACCGGCAAACGAAAACGGCGGCCCCGGTTTCCCGGGCGCCGCCGTTTTGCGGAAATTGTTTCAGGAGATCAGGCGGCCATCCGGCGGCGCATCGCGATACCGGCAATGCCGAGACCGAGGACCAGCGCCATGCCGGGTTCCGGCACCTGCTGGGTCACAACAGCGATCTTGTTGCTAATCGCGGCAGCATATTCGGTGGCATTCGCAACCGGGATGTAGAAGCCGTTTCCGGGAAAGCTGAATGTCGGTGCTATCGTGCACGGCCCGGGGAAACAGATGCTGTTCTGAAGGAACGCGGCGTCGACGCCGCTGCCGATCGCCTCGATGCTGAGATTGTCGACGCTGGCAGTGGAAATCAGCGAATTCCGGGCCGCTGTCGCCGCCGCATCGCCTTCGGAAGGCTGCCCGTCGGTCGCCAGATTGACATAGGTGTTGTCGATCGTCAGCGCCGACGTGGTAAGAGCGGTCGTCATGCTGCTGAAAGCGGCGGACATATTCGTCGTGCCGCCGCTATACCCGATCCCGGCAATCGCGCTGGCGACGCCGCTGCGCGCCGCGACGCTGTCGATCAGGACGTGATTGACGTTGATGCTGGACGAAGTGGCGAAGCTGACAACGGAAATTTCGTAGGATCCGTCGGTCGGCACCAGCGTATTGATCGCGTTGCTCAGACCCGACGTGATGGTCCCCCATGCCCCGCTGCCGATGCTGCCGGAACGATCGAGGATAAAGCCGAGCTGGATGACGCCGGCATTCGCGGCCGGCGCGGACATGACAAGGCCGAGCGCGACGACCGGCGCGGCGAAAAATTTGGAAACTTTACGAAAAAAATGCATATGCCTGCCCCCGGATTTCGAATTGTTTAAAAGTATTGCAGCGTGTTGCCGTTAATCATGCAATATCCGTGCCACAAAAAAATTATGTGTATTATCAACATACTACGGATTTCGCCCCGGCAATGGCGGACAAAACCGTAAAAAATTCCGACGGTATCCCTCTACCCCGCGGGCGGCGGGCAGGCGTCCGGACAGGCATTCAGAAAACGTCTTCCGGCGGCGGCATCTCGGGCGGGGTGCCGGCTTCGAACGGGGTCGGGCTGTCGAGCACCCGCCCGGCCTCGGAGACCTGGTCGGCGAATTCGGACAGGAACACCGCCCCCTTCACCGTGCGCTGGACCTCGATGCTGCGGCGGTCGTAATCGTCGCGGCGGCGGCGGGCGAAACCGAGCTGGCCGAGCCGGTCGAGCGCGCGCGAGATCGCGGGCTTCGAAATATTGAGGGTCTCGGACAGGCCGCGCACGGTATGGGGCGGCGGCATGGTGTAGACCGTCAGCAGGATCGCCATCTGGCGCGCCGACAGGTCGGGGCCGTCGCTGCGGACGCCGGCGGCAAGCGCATCGCGCCACAGCGCCAGCGCATCATCCTGGTTGAGAAAGACGGGCATTCGGGTTCAGTTCGTTACGCAGCCGGATCGAGTGTAGCCGAATCATCCCCCCGCCGCATCACGGCTCTTGTCCCGCCCCGGCCCCGCCCCGGCCCGCCCGGACCGGCCCGGACCGGCCCGCCCCGACCGGTCCCGAGCGGACTTGACGGCGCGCCCCGCGGGACGGACAAAGACATCGGCATTCAGGGGGAACAGACATGACCATGACACTTCTTTCGCGCGGACCGTCGCCGTTCGGCCGCAAGGGCATCTTCGCGATCCGCTATCTCGGCCTGTCCGACAGCGTCGACATCGGGGCGCCCGATGACGAACAATCCCTCGAACGCCTGAACCCGCTGGGCAAGGTGCCGGCCCTGATCGTCGACGACGGCACCGCCCTGTTCGACAGCCGGGTGATCATGGAATTTCTCGACATGCTGGCGGGCGGCGGCAGGATCATCCCCGCCGAACCCGGGCCGCGCTTCGCCGCCCTGCGCGAAGCCGCCATGGCCGACGGCATTCTCGAAGCCGCCCTGCTGGTCACCTATGAAGGCCGCTACCGGCCGGACCAGACCCCGTACGAGCCGTGGCTGGACCTCCAGCGCGGCAAGATCGGGCGCGGCCTCGCGGCGATGGCGGCCCATCCCCCGGCGGCGGAGCCGCTGACCGTCGGCGGCATCGGGCTCGCCTGCGCGCTGGAATACATCGATTTCCGCAAGCAATACGACTGGCGCCCCGAATTCCCGTCCCTGATCGACTGGCTCGACGCCTTCCGCGCCACCCACCCGGCCTTCTGCGACAGCACGCCCTCGGCCTGACGCCGCTGCGCCGGGGCGGCCGTTGTCA
>CAXBCP010000049.1:0-22492 GCA_963974055.1 uncultured Rhodospirillaceae bacterium | reverse complement strand
GCCGACGTTTTCCAGGTCGTTGTGCTTGCCGCCGGCGCGCACGCATTTCTGCGACGTCGTCGCACGGGTGTAATCGCGCTTTTCAAGACCCGTGAAGACGTTCTTGAACTGGACCATGCCCGCATTGGTGAACAGCAGGGTCGGGTCGTTATGCGGCACCAGCGGCGACGACGACACGATTTCATGCTCGTTCGCCGCGAAATAGCCGAGGAAGGCCGTCCGGATGTCACTGGTGGTCGCGTTCATGTATCCGCTTTCATTGCCCGGTCGGGCAGGTTCACGCCGTATATGCTGCTCGCATGCTGCTCGGAAAGGTATGCGCCGTATTACCGCGGCGATACAGTCCATCCTCCTGAGAAGGCGACCGTTTTTAGCGGGCAGCGATGAATCTGTCCAGATTGCGCCGCCCCGGAAATATCGGCGGAAATATCGCCCCGGCAACGACGGCAAAACGCGAAACGGGTCCCGCTGCGGGACCCGTTTCGACGGTATGAAAGAGCGCGGGACGAATAACCGGGCAGGCCAACCGCCCCGACGCTCTACTTTAGCCTGTTCGTCGGCCTATTCGGCCGGCTCTTCGGCGTTATCCGCATTGCCGGCCGGATCGGTCAGCGCGGCTTCGCCGAGAACCCCGGAATGTTCCAGAATCTGCTTTTCAAGCTGCGCCGTCAGGTCGGGGTTTTCGAGCAGGAAGCTCTTGGCGTTCTCGCGCCCCTGCCCGATCCGCTGATCGCCGTAGGAGAACCAGGAACCGGATTTCTCCACGATTCCCGCCTTGACCCCGAGATCGACCAGTTCGCCCATCTTGGAAATGCCTTCGCCGTACATGATGTCGAATTCGACGATCTTGAAAGGCGGCGCCATCTTGTTCTTCACGACCTTGACCCGGGTCTGATTGCCGACGATCTCGTCGCGGTCCTTGATCGCGCCGATCCGGCGGATGTCGAGCCGAACGGAAGAATAAAACTTGAGCGCGTTGCCGCCGCTGGTGGTTTCCGGGCTGCCGAACATCACGCCGATTTTCATGCGGATCTGGTTGATGAAGATAATCAGGCACTGGGACCGGTTGATCGAGCCGGTGAGCTTGCGCAGCGCCTGGCTCATCAGCCGCGCCTGCAGGCCGACATGGGTATCGCCCATTTCCCCTTCGAGTTCCGCCCGCGGCACCAGGGCCGCGACGGAATCGATCACGATCACGTCGATCGCGCCGGAGCGCACCAGCGTGTCGGCAATTTCCAGCGCCTGTTCGCCGGCATCGGGCTGCGAAATCAGCAGTTCCTCTATATCGACATGCAGCTTGCGGGCATAGATCGGATCAAGCGCGTGTTCCGCGTCGATAAAGGCGCAGGTGCCGCCCTTTTTCTGGGCTTCGGCCACGATATGCAGCGCCAGGGTCGTCTTGCCGGAACTTTCCGGGCCGTAAATCTCGACGATGCGGCCCTTCGGCACGCCGCCGATCCCGAGCGCGATATCGAGCCCGATCGAGCCCGTGGAGACGGCTTCGGCATTGGCCGGCGTCGCGCCTTCGCCCAGCTTCATGATCGAGCCCTTGCCGTGCGCCCGTTCGATCTGGCTCAGCGCGGCTTCGAGCGCCTTCGATTTGTCGTTTGCGGATCTGTCCATGATATCCCGGTCGACCACTCTGAGGTTGGTATCGGCCATAATGCCCTGCTCCTTATTCCATACGGTTTGTGTCGGCGCAATCGTCGCTCCGATCAGATGAGCGTGACTAAATGTACCGCTTTTGTTCTCGTTTGCAAGAACGAATTCAACAAATTGAAAACGCGTTGTTTTTACGGGTAAATTCCGGGTTTGTTCCCGTTTCCGGTGACCGGACCGGGAAGCTGACGGACAAAGCATAGCACAGGGCCGATTCGCCGCACGCGGCCCCGCATGCCGTCAGCGCAGGACGTCGAGCTCCCTGACGATATAGTCGCGCGCCCGTTCCGCGACCTTCGGGGCGACCCGCCAGTTGAACAGCCGCCGGGCCGTCCAGCGGAAGGCGCTGTAGCCGAGGATGTCCCTCAGATCGCGGTCGATCAGCACCGCGCCGACCGCTTTTGTCCGGGCGGCGATCTGCTCTTCCAGTGCATCCATATCGACGGTCGCCGCCTGCGGCGGCGTATACTGCGGGACCGGGTTCGCCACGGCGTCCATCAGCGGAATGATGGGCAGCAGCCTGGTGTCGTCTGTATCCGACACGCGGTCGAAAACGCCGTCATTGTCGCGGATGTACCAGTCGTCGCGCGTGCCGTCGCCCTGCCAGCCGTCGAAGACGGGGTTGGTTTCCGGCAGGGTCAGGTGCCGCGCCAGGAAACGCTGACAGTTGCGGCGGCCGAGCTGGAAATCGTGGCGGCGGAACTGCTCGCTCAGGAAACCGCCGAACCCGCCCAGCGTCGCCGAGGCCATGGCAGGCTCTATGCGTTTTTTATCCGCGTCGAACCGCGTCGGCGAGATCATGAAGCGGCTGTAATTTTCGTCGCTTTCGGCGAGGGCGAGCTCCTCCGGCTTGAAACGGGCCTGGTTCATCAGCGCGCCGAAAATCGCGCCGACGATATCCAGAACCCCGTCCTTCGCGCTGTTGTCGTCGGCAAGCGAGACCTTGTTCGGGAACGGGTCGATCATGATAACGGCGCGGTTTGCCGCTTCGCCCGCACGCGGGTTGCGGCCGCCCCCGGCGAGGTAGTTGCGGGCGAGCTCCAGCGGCTCGTTGTCGATCATCCCGCCATCGACGCACAGGAAACCGTAGCTTTCCTCGTCCGGATCGTCGGCGAACAGGGGATGCCGCGACCGCACCCGGTCGGCGTAATCGACCCAGGGCCGCGACAGGGCGCGCGACCGTAGCCCGACGGGAAACGCGCCGCTGGCGAGCGCCGCCTCGGCCAGCACCGGCCAGTCGGCGCCGGGCGCCTCGGCGGGATCGAGCAGACGTGTTGCGGCAATTTCCGCCCGGCTCGGGCTGACCGAAAAGCCCATATGGTCCTTGTGCGCCGTCATGCCGTAGACGGAAGCGCCGTCGCCGCCGTGCAGCGTGAACCCGTAGGGCACACCGCGCAGGTTGGATACCGCCAGGAACACCGCCAGCGGGTCGGAAACCCATTTGCGCGGCACTGCGCGGCGCGGCACGGTAAGGGATCCGTTCGCAATGCCATCGAGAGACGACGCATCGAGCACCGATACCAGCCGCCCGTCGCGCTCGATATCCTCCGTGCCAAGCATGTTCGCAATATCGACGCGCTTGACCCAGGAATCGTAGAGCCTGTTGCGTTCGGGCGGCGGCGGGTTGTCCACGTCGCGGACCGGATCGATTTCGCCGTACAGGGAAACCGCGGCAATCGCCGAGGTCATGGCGCCGGCAGACGCCCCCGTCATGACCTTGAGCCGGACATCGTGCATCGGCCCGTCGAAGCCGGGCGCCGCCTTTGCGGCTTCCCAGGCATCCATCGCCTCGATCAGGAAATCCACCACGCCGGCCGTATACGCGCCCGCGGAAATCGCACCGGCCATGATCAGGCCGAGTTCGAATGTCTTCCCGGTCGCTGCATCGGCCCGTGCAGGGTCCGGAACGAATACCCCGCCGGTTTCGGGGTTCGGGTTTTCTGTCTCCGCCATCCCTTCGCATCCTTCAATACGGCCGCCCCGGCGCGGCGCGACCTGGACCGTCACTATACCCGATTATACGTGCGCCTGCACCCGCCGGGCTCGTCAGCGCCATCCCGCTGGTCGCGGTCCGATATTGACTTCGACCGCACGGCTCCCAATTCTGTAATGCGCCTGCAACCGGAGTCCGGCCATGAAAATCGACATCGAATACTGCCAGCGGTGAAACTACGAACCGCGCGCCCTCCGTGCGAGGGATCTGCTTGCGCCCCTGGGCGTCGACGTCGCCATTACCCCCGGCCGCACCGGATCGTTCGAGATTACCCGGGACGGCGCCGTGCTGTTTTCGAAGCTGGAAACCGGGTCTTTCCCGACGGAAGACGAGATCCGGGCCTTCGCAAAAGCGGGCTGAACGGCGTCGGCGGCGCTTGGCCTCTCAGCCCGCCTCGCCCCCGCCGTCCATGACTTCCTTCACCTTGCCGGCAAGCTGCTGGAGGGTGAACGGCTTGGACAGGAATTCGACCTCTTCGCCGGCGCCGAGCTTGTCGCGGAAGGTGTCTTCCGTATAGCCGGAAATGAAAATCACCTTCAGAGCGGGATAGCGCCGTCGCACTTCGCGCACGAGCGCCGGACCGTCGACACCGGGCATCACGACGTCGGTGATCAGCAGGTCGATCTTTTCCCCGTCCACGGTGGTCGCCATGCCGTCGACCACGCCGTTCAGCACTTCGAGCGCATCCTCGCCGTCCTTGGCCTCGACAACGGAGTAACCCTTGTTGCGCAGCGCGCGCGCGCCGAACAGGCGGACGGCGTCCTCGTCTTCGACCAGCATAACCGTGCCCGCGCCGGTGAGATCCCGCGGAGCCTCCGCCTCTTCGACGACCTCGACCGCTGCATCGGCGTCTTCTTCTTCGCGGTATCGCGGCAGGTAGACCGAAAACTTCGCGCCGCCGTCATTGTCGTCGGCACCGTCGGTGCCGACGACGTTGTCGACAAACACATAGCCGCCGGTCTGCTTTACGATACCGTACACGGTCGACAGGCCGAGGCCGGTCCCCGCCCCGACTTCCTTGGTCGTGAAGAACGGTTCGAAAATCTTGTCGATGACCCCGTGTTCGATACCTGTGCCGCTGTCCTGCATTTCCAGCAGCACGTAATCGTCGTCCGGAATGCCCTTGTAGTCGCGCAGGCGCGGATCGCCCGCATAAACGTTGCTGGTACGGATCGTCAGCGTGCCGCCGCCATTCATCGCGTCACGTGCATTGACGGCGAGATTGATGACGACCTGCTCGAACTGCCCCTGATCCGCCTTCATCAGCCACAGATCGCGCCCGTGGTAGAATTTCAGCTCGATGTCGGCGCCGATCAGGCGGCGCAGCAGATACGACGTCTCGCTCAGGACGTCGGTCATGTCCAGCACCTTCGGCTGCAGGGTCTGCTGGCGCGAAAACGCCAGCAGCTGACGCACCAGGTTCGCGGCGCGGTTGGCGTTCTGCTTGATCTGCTGAATATCGGCGAAGGACTGGTCGCGCGGCGTGTGGCGCAGCAGCAGCAGGTCGCAGAACCCGATCATCGCGGTCAGCAGATTGTTGAAATCATGCGCGATACCGCCTGCAAGCTGGCCGACGAGTTCCATTTTCTGGGACTGGAAGAACTGCGCCTCGATGCGCTTCTGTTCCGAAAGATCGAAAACATGGACAATCAGGCCGCTCGCCGAATTGCCGGGGCCGGCGGGTTCGGCGGCATCCCCGGTTCTGTCGGCGCGCGCCGCATACAGCGACACCGTCACGGCGTCGCTATGGCCCAGGCGCACCTCGATCGGCGTCGGGGGTTCGGCGGCCTCGTAGGCATCCGAAACCCAGCGTTCGAATGTATCGCGGTCTTCGTCATGGATAAAATCGGCAAACACGCGGCCCACAGACTGGTCCGCGCCAAGCCCGTTGGTGTTTCCGAATGCCTGATTGCATTCGGTGACGCGGGCTTCCCCATCGAGCAGCGCGATACCGACGGGGGCATCGAAGAAAAACCGTTGAAACCGTTCCTGTGATATCCGGATAGCATCGGCGAAATTCCGTTCGCCCGACAGGTGGCGGACCAGTGTCCGGGTACGCAGGTCGCCGTTGGAATCGTCCACGACGACGGTCTGGGTGATATAGGCATCGAACGGGTCGCCGTTATGGCCGACGAACTGCGTCTCGCCCACGGCATCGCCGTCCTGGTCCGCGAGCGGCGAATGCGCCGAGCAGGCATCGATCAGGCTGCGCGGCAACAGGTCGCGGAGCCGCACGTCGCCGTTCGTCAGGTCGTTTTCGGTTTTTCCGAACCAGCCCGCGAATGTGGCGTTCACGTATTGGAACCGGCCTTCGCGATCGACGGAATAAAAACCGATCGGGGCGTTTTCGACAAACTCGATCAGTTTTTCCTGCTCTGTGCGGATAACCCGTTCAAGCAGATACCGTTCGGAAACGTCTTCGAGCCGCCAGAAGACGGAACCCGGCTGTCGATCCCGGATCATGACCGAGATTTCGATATATTCCATGTCCGGCAGGTCGAGCCGGAATTCGGCATGGGCTTCCTGCCGGTTGCGCGCCGCCGCGCGCAGACGGTCGAACCGCTCCTGCCCGTCTACGCCGTCCTTGGCCGCAAGCGCGCCGAGAACATCGAGCGAGGTTTCGGCCGCGCCCAGAAGCGCCGTCCAGCTTGCCGTCACGGCGACCGGTTTGCCGTCCCGCCCGACCACCAGCCTCGGCCCCGGCATGGTTTCGAATATTCCGCCGAGCACGCGGGAACGCCGCCGCCCGGCAATACCCCAGGCGAAAGCCCCAATCGCGGCCACCGCAAGTATGGCAGAGATGACGATCCATACGATGTCCGGGGATTGTCCGATGCCGGGCAGTTGCGGCGCATCCGCCGCCACTGCCTGGGCCCGCACCGGGCCGCCGGCGAACATCACGGCCGCCGCAATTGCGCCCGCCCGCCATTTCGCTGAAATTCTCTCAGGAAATTTTTCCGAAACCCCGATCAATATTCCGCTTACCCCCGCGCCAGTCACACGCGACACCTCCCCAGTCGGCCTCATATTCGTCCCTGCTTCCGGCAATCCGCTTCGCCCGGCCTACATGCCTGCCATACGGAAAAGTATACCCCTGACGTCCCCTATTAACGAAACGATAAGGTTAATATTCGGTTTACGGCTTTGCTGCCGCCGGGCCCTGACAACAGGGTTTAAATCAATCTTAACCAGTTCCGGGGTTCTCTTGGCATTCGGATTTCCTGCAGGATCGTGAATGTCGCGCAACGTCCCTCCTTCGTCACCGGCCCCGGCGCTTTTCCGGGAGCCGGATACCGCCGCCTCGATCGCGGCACATGCGGCCATGTTCGACGGCGTGGCGACCCGTTATCCGGGCGGAAATACCGGAACACCAAAGAATAATTCGCATCGGACCGCGGCACGCGGGGCCTCCGTTTCGTGGTTTGACGCCTGGCTGAACGACCACCCCCTCGAGAACGCCCAGGCGCTCGACCTCGGCTGCGGCCACGGCGACATCAGTACCCGGCTCGCACGGCTTGGCGCCCGGGTCACCGGCATCGACATCTCGCGGACAAGCCTCGCCCGGGCGCGAACGCTTGCCCGGGAACAGAACGTCTCGGATCGCGTGGACCTGCAGGAAGGCAACGCCGAAAACCTGTCGTTCGACGACAACCGCTTCGACTTCGCCGTCAGTGCCGGCGTGATGTCCTTCGTCGATTTCGACCGCGCGATTGCCGAACTGTCCCGCGTCGTAAAGCCGGGCGGTACTGCGGTCATCCTCGACAGACTGGGCCACCACCCGATCGCACGCATCGGGCGCAAGCGCCGTCTCGTCACGCGGGGGACAACGCAATTCCAGACCGACGACATTCTGACCTGCAATCATCTCGACCGCCTACGGGCCCATTTCGCCCAGGTCGACGTTCATGTATTCGATCTCCTGACGGTTCCGATGATCCTGGTCGAAAATGCCCTGACACGGGTTCACCCGGCACTGGCGATACTCTGCACGCCGTTTGCCGCCGGCCTGCGCGCGCTCGACCGCGCGATCCTGAAATGGCGCCCGATACGCCGCTACGCGTTCCGCGTCGTGGTCGTTCTCAAACGGCCGCGGATCCACGAGACCGGCTGATACCTCGGCCGGACCGGCTAACCCGGAACGGCGGCTTCGAACGTCACCAGCTCCGCGCCTTCCGAAACGCGCTCTCCGACACGAAAATTAACCGCGATCACCCTGCCGTCCGCCGGCGCGCGAATGGTGTGCTCCACTTTCATCGCTTCGACCGCCAGAAGCGGTGTCCCCGCGGTCACGTCGGCGCCATGTTCGACATGAACGGCGACCACCATCCCCGGCATCCGCGCAAACAGCGACCCGGTATCCGCCGCGCCCGCGCCGCGCGACGCCAGCGGATCGTCCACGTGCATCCGATATTTCGCGCCATCGGCAAAGACCGAAACTTCACCGCCATGGCGGATTACGGTCGCAGACATCCGCCCGTCATCCGTCTCGGCGTCAAACCGATATTCGTCGTGCCACCGGCCGGCAATCGAAACCGGCGCGCCGTCACGGGCCAAAAACCCCGAGTGCAGCTCGAAAACGGTCCGCCCGTCCCCGCCGTCATCGCGGAACGCGATCCGCCGACGGGCAGCACCGCCGAGCCGCCACCCCTGTTCGTCCGCCCAGGGCGATGCGTCGTCCCCGACAATGCGCCGCGTCAGTTCCGCAAGTGCCGCCAGCGCCATGATGCGTTCCCTGTCCGCCGGCGATCCCCCTGTCAGCACGTCAAGACGGCGGGCGATAAATCCGGTATCGAAACCGCCGGCGCGGAAGTCGGAATGATCGATGACAGCCTTCAGAAACGCCTCGTTCGTGGCCGGACCGGCGACCCGGATTTCGGACAATGCCGCCGACATCGTGGCAACGGCGTCCGTCCGGTCGTCGCCACGCGCGACGATCTTCGCGATCATGGGATCGTAATGCACGGTGACTTCGTCGCCTTCCTCCACGCCCGTATCGATACGGAGAACATCGCTTTCTTCCGGCAGGCGGAGATACGCCAGACCGCCGAACCCGGGCGCAAAGTCCTGCGCCGGATCTTCCGCATAGAGCCGTGCCTCGATCGCGTGACCGGTGCAGGCGATTTCATCCTGGCGCAGCGGCAATGTCTCGCCCGCCGCGATGCGGAGCTGCCAGTCGACCAGGTCGATACCGGTTATCGCCTCGGTGACCGGGTGCTCGACCTGTAGGCGCGTATTCATCTCCATGAACCAGACGTCATCGGGACCATCCGGGCCGAGCAGAAATTCGACCGTGCCGGCACCGCTATAGGACACCGCCTTCGCCGCCGCGACGGAGGCGGCATACAGCCGGGCGCGGGTTTCATCCGTCAGTCCCGGTGCCGGCGCTTCCTCGATCACCTTCTGGTGGCGGCGCTGGGCCGAACAGTCGCGCTCGAACAGGTGCACCGCGTTGCCGAGGCTGTCGCCGAAAATCTGGACCTCGATATGCCGCGGGTTTTCCAGGTATTTCTCGACCAGGAGCGTATCGTCGGCAAAGGAAGCCGCCGCCTCGCGCCGCGCCGAGGCCAGGGCGTCGGGCAGGTCCTGCGGCGCACGCACGATCCGCATGCCGCGCCCGCCGCCGCCTGAAGCAGGCTTCACCATTACGGGATACCCCGCATCCGCCGCCGCCGCGCCCAGCGCCGCATCCGACTGGTCGGTATTCGTGCCGCCCGGCAGCACCGGCACCCCCGCCGCCGCCATGATCCGCTTGGCCTCGTCCTTGGCGCCCATGGCACGGATCGCGGCTGCCGGCGGGCCGATAAACACGATACCGGCATCGCTGCAGGCATCGGCAAAATCCGCGTTTTCCGACAGGAAACCGTATCCGGGGTGAATCGCCTGCGCACCGGTCGATTTCGCCGCCGCGATCACCGCGTTCATATCCAGATAGCTTTCCGACGACGGCGCCGCGCCGATCCTCACCGCCTCGTCCGCCATCGCCACATGCAGCGCATTGCGGTCGGCGGACGAATACACGGCAACGGTCGCCACCCCGACGAAGTCGCAGGTACGGATGATCCGGCAGGCGATCTCCCCCCGGTTGGCGATCAGGATCTTGTCGAACATGGGGTCAGCCTAGACCAGAACCGCCACCACCGCACCGGTCATGCAGCTTGCCATAACCCCGGCAAGTACCGATTTCAGACCGAGTTCGACGATATCGCGCCGGCGGTCCGGCGCCATCGCACCCATGCCGCCGATCATGATGCCCAGACTGCCGAAATGGGCGAAACCGCACAGCGCATAGGTCATGATCAGGCGCGACCGTTCGCTCAGGGCCCCGGCCGGCAGCTTCGCAAGGTCGAGATAGGCCAGCAATTCGTTCAGAACCACCTTGGTGCCGAGCAGTTGCCCCGCCGTCGCCGCTTCGCTCCACGGTATTCCGAGAAGCCATGTCACGGGTGCCATAACCCAGCCGAGAAGACGCTGCAGCGTCAGCGGCGCGCCCCATGCATCCGGCGCAAGGCCGAGGATTGCATTGGCTAGCGCGACAAGGGCGACCAGCACCACCAGCATGCCGAGGATGTAGCCGAGCAGTCGCAGCCCGTCGATCGTGCCGGTGGTGATCGCATCCATCGAATTGTCGTAGAGCCGGCCGGGTTCGACGCGTTCGGTGCTTTCCGCCCCCTCCGGCGGCACCATCAGCCGCGCGATCAGGATCGCCGCCGGCGCGCTGACCAGCGACGCGGTCAGCAGGTGCCCCGCCGCCCCCGGAATCACGTTCGCCAGGAATGTCGTATAGAGCGCATACATCGTGCCGGCGATCGTCGCCATGCCGGCGGTCATGACAATGAACAGTTCCGAGCGGCTCATCCGGTTGAGATATGGCCGGATCAGCAGCGGCGCCTCGACCATGCCGACGAACACATTCGCCGCGGTCCCGAAGCTCGCCGCGCCCGAAATGCCCAGCGCCCTGCCCAGCGCCCACGCGAACCCGCGCACCACCCATGGCAGTATCCGCCAGTGATAGAGCAGCGCCGACAAAGCGCTCATCAACAGCACCAGCGGCAGCGCCCGGAACGCGAGTATGAAAGCGGCGCCCGGATAGGGTTCCTTGAACGGCAGATCCCCGCCGCCGAGAAAGCCGAAGACCAGCGACGTGCCCGCCTCCGTCGCTTTTTGCAGCGCGACCACGCCGTCGTTCAGCCACAGGAAAACAAGCTGGGACTGGGGCAGCTTCAGCAACAGGACCGCGAGACCGAACTGGACCGCAAGCCCGGCGAAGACGATCCGCCAGGTGCATCCGCGCCGGTTTTCGCTGATCGCCCAGGCGAACAGAACGATCGCCCCAAGTCCCAGAAACGGCTGGATTTCCGCCATGCCCCTGCTCCGCTGTTAACCAAGCCTCAACGCCATCACGCGATGATAGCCCACCGGGCCGGAATCGGTCCCCATAGGTGACTCCAGCGAATAAAAGGCGGAATTGCGTCCCCATGCACCCTATCGTCGAGTTTCTCAAAGAGATCGACCGCCATCCGGACCAGTCGCCCCGCGAGCTGCTGGACACGATCCTTCGCGAGAGTCGCGCCTATACGACGGCCGAAGCCGGAACCATCTTTCTTGTCCGGTCCGACCCAACAGACCCGTCCCGCAATAAATGGCTCGATCCGATGAGCCTTCAGAACGACGCCATCCCGCTGGAGCCGGCGCAGTTTGTCGTGCCCGTCGACAAAACCTCCATTGCCGGTTATGTCGCCGCCACCGGCGAAAGCGTCCTGATCGAGGACGCATACGACATTCCCGCCGACGCCCCCTACAGCCTTAACAAATCCTTCGACGCGGCCACCGGATACCGGACACGCTCGATCGCCTGCATCGCGCTCCGTACCCCGGATGGCGCGGTCAACACGGTGGTACAGCTTATCAACCGGATCGGCCCCGCCGGCAGCCCCGTCGCGTTCGATCGCGAGCAGACGGAATTCATCGCCGCCGCCGGAATGATCATAACCGGCGCGATTGAACGCGCCGAGATGGTCGACAGGCTGGCTGCACAGAACCGCGACCTGAGCGAACGGACTGCACGGATCGAGGCGCTTCAGGCCGAAACCCAATCCGCGCTTCTCAAGGCCGAGAAATCGGACCGCGCAAAAAGCGAGTTTCTCGCCTGCATCGGTCACGAACTCAGAACCCCGCTCAACGCGATAATCGGTTTTTCGGAGCTTCTCAGGAACGAAGGGTTCGGACCGCTCGGACATCCGAGCTACAGGGAATTCGCCGGCGAAGTCACGTCCGGCGGCCACCGCCTTCTTGCGATGGTCGAGGACATTCTCGGCATCGTCCAGGCCGAAACCGGCACGGTCGACTGCACCGACGACGGCGATGCCGCCTATGGCTGTATCGTAGATACCTGCCGCGCCTGGTTCGAAGAAGCGGCCGAGAAGAATATCGTTTTCTCCGCCGAAATTTCGGACTTTCCAGCCGATTGCCTTCTCCATGTTCCGCATCTCCGGTCGGCGCTCGACCGTCTGATCGACAATGCCATCAAGTTCACGCTCGCGGGCGGCGAGATCGAGGTAACTGCCGGGCCGGCGAATGGCGGCGGCCTGATCGTCGAAATATCCGATACCGGCGTCGGTATGTCCGAAGACGACGTCGGCCAGGCCCTCGCCCCGTTCGGACAGGCGGATACGACCCTGTCGCGGAGCTATGAAGGCGCGGGCCTCGGCTTGACGCTCGCCAGCGCGCTGACCCGTGGCATGAGGGGTGAACTCGGCATCGAGAGCGAGACGGACAAGGGAACGAAGATCACGCTGACATTCCCGGCTTCCGGCGGGGCCGACTCCAAACGGGTTGCCTCCCCGCCGGCATTGCAGATGTGGGTCTCCGGCTAGGCCACGCGCCTACATCCGGAAGACGCCGAATTTCGTTTCCTCGACCGGGGCGTTCAATGCTGCCGACAGGCTGAGCGCCAGCACCGTCCGGGTTTCCGCCGGCTCGATAATCCCGTCATCCCACAGCCGCGCGGTCGCGTAGTACGGGTGTCCCTCTGTCTCGTAACGGGCGCGGATCGGTTCCTTGAACGCTTCTTCCTCCGCGGCGGACCAAGCGTCGCCCTTCGCCTCGATCCCGTCGCGGCGCACGGTCGCAAGCACGCTGGCGGCCTGCTCGCCGCCCATCACGGATATGCGCGCATTGGGCCACATGTACAGAAAACGCGGATCGTAGGCGCGGCCGCACATGCCGTAATTTCCCGCCCCGAACGAGCCGCCGATAATGACGGTGATCTTCGGCACTTTCGCGCAGGCGACGGCGGTGACAAGCTTCGCGCCGTCCTTGGCGATGCCGCCGGATTCGTATTTCTGCCCGACCATGAAGCCGGTGATGTTCTGCAGGAAGATCAGCGGAATACGACGCTGGCAGCACAGTTCGATGAAATGGGCGCCCTTCAGCGACGATTCCGAAAACAGGATGCCGTTATTGGCGACAATACCGACGGGATAGCCATGCAGGTGGGCAAAGCCGCAGATCAGCGTGGTCCCGTAGAGCGCCTTGAATTCGTCGAAATCCGATCCGTCGACGATGCGCGCGATGACCTCGCGCACATCGAACGGGGTGCGCAGTTCCGGCGGGATGATGCCGTTCAGTTCCGCCGGGTCGTGATAGGGCTCCACCGGATCGGCGCACACGACGTCTTCGTATTTTTCACTGTTGAGATTGCGGATGGCGCGGCGGACGATTGCCAGCGCGTCGCCGTCGCTTTCCGCCATGTGATCGGTGACGCCCGAGATACGCGAATGCACATCCGCCCCGCCCAGGTCTTCGGCCGTCACGACCTCGCCGGTTGCCGCCTTCACCAGCGGCGGGCCGCCGAGAAAAATGGTGCCCTGCCCCTTAACGATGACGCTTTCGTCGGACATGGCCGGCACATAGGCCCCGCCCGCGGTGCACGACCCCATAACGGCGGCGATCTGGGGAATGCCCTCGGCGGACATGGTCCCCTGGTTGAAAAAGATACGCCCGAAATGATCGCGGTCGGGAAACACCTCGTCCTGGTTCGGCAGGTTGGCACCGCCCGAATCCACCAGGTAGATACAGGGCAGGTTGTTCGCCCGCGCAATTTCCTGGGCGCGAAGATGCTTCTTCACCGTCAGCGGGAAATAGGTCCCGCCCTTCACGGTCGCATCATTGGCGACGATCATGCATTCGCGGCCTTCGACCCGGCCGATCCCGGTGACGATCCCGGCGGCGGCAATATCGTCGTCATAGACACCATGGGCCGCGAGCGGCGACAGTTCGAGAAACGGCGAGCCCGGATCGAGCAGCGTATCGATGCGGTCGCGGACCAGCATCTTGCCGCGTCCGATATGGCGTTCCCGCGCCGCATCGGTGCCGCCTCGCTGCGCAGCCACGGTCACCGAGCGCAGATCCGCAATCGCGGCTGCCATCGCCGCCTCATTCGCTCTGAAGTCATCGGATGTCGGATCGATTGTCGAGGACAGACGCGGCATGGCTTTCTCCGGACGGATTGCAGGACGAGTATAGCGAAGCGGGGACGACTCGCATCGATGGCGGTTCGGCCGGTTGTCTAGCAATCCCCATCCTCGCGGAACGCCTGGACATGCAGCGCACCGTCGCCCGCGAAGACGAGGCTCGATTCCGGCACTTCGGCCCAGTGGCCGGCATCTTCGTCGGGCGGTTCGGACATGATCGTGATCGATCGGTCTTCTCCGCCGGTGCCCATGCCGTAAAACAGGCTCGGCGACTGGTGGTCGGACGAATAGCGGATAGCGATCAGCCGTTCGCCATCGGTGGCAATGGCGGCAAAGCGGAACGGCCCGTCGATGTCCTGGTCCGCCATCGCGTCCTCCACCAGCGTCACCGTCGCTTCGAAAGCGGCCGCCGGGTCGTCTCCCAGACCGTTTGCAAGCAGCAGGTAGAAAAGACTTTCGCTGTCGGTCGTGCCCTTTTTGTGGCGATAGAGGCTTTCGGGGATCGCAAGATCGAGTTCGCGGCGGAGCGCCGGAAAATCGGCAATCGCGCCGTTATGCATGAACATCCAGTCGCCGTGGCGGAACGGATGACAGTTCTGGCGCGCGGTCGGCGCCTCGCCGGTCGCCGCGCGGACATGGGCGAAGAACAGGCCCGACCGCACCTGTTCCGAAAGCTCGCGCAGGTTTTCGTCGTTCCAGGCGGGCAGCACGTCCCGGTACAGCCCGGGCTTGCCGCGCTCGCCGTACCAGCCGATGCCGAACCCGTCGCCATTGGTCACGACGTTGGACCACCGCGCCTTCAGGCTCTGATTGACCAGCGAATTTTCGGCGTCGAACAGCACGGTATCGAGAAAAATCGGCGGCCCCGAATATGCCATCCACCTGCACATTTTCTATACGCCTCTCACTAACTGTGATGCAGGCCTAAATATTGTCATCTTCCAGATATAATCCCTGCTCTCCACAAACATCGATAATTTTGGACAACACGTGAGCCTGAAAAATCTCGATCAAATTCACCAGACGAAAAACAATTGCCTTACTGTGATCAGATTTGACGGCCAAAATTGGCTCAAATTGATCATCGAATTCACCAAAATAGTCTGAGAGATATTCAATTCCTTTGTCGCCTTCGAGAACAGTGCGAATTTGGAATTTGTTTCGAAAAATTTCGACATCATCAAGATGCACAAACACATTTATTAAATACATAAATCCCACAGATTTCTGAGGGTTTTCGTCGTGCGCAATAAGGGGCACCTCGACTGGACGAAAACGCTGTCGGACTCCAACGAGATCGATTAGCCTCCGACAATGAAGCCCAAACAATGCAAGATCATCGAGAGCCAAATTCAACTGACGTTGGTCTATTGGGCCGTCCATTCTCGTTTGACGCCCGGTAGCAAAAAGTGACAACCGAGCTGAACGAGTTAGTAACTCTTCGTATGCATGACGAATTAACTGATACGAGCGATTGTGAATCTTAAACGTAGATTCATCTGTGAATTCGAGTGAATGATCGTCTGACATGCTTTACCTAAACGGTTAGTGCAGGACTCTCCAACAAAGGATCAGGCGCTTTCCGCGAACAGTTCGCGACCGATCAGCATACGGCGGATCTCCGACGTGCCGGCGCCGATCTCGTAAAGCTTGGCGTCGCGCAGCAGCCTGCCCGTTGCATACTCGTTGATATATCCGTTGCCGCCGAGAATCTGGATGGCGTCCAGCGCCATCTCGGTCGCGCGCTCGGCCGAATACAGGATCGCGCCGGCCGCGTCCTTGCGCGTCGTGCGGCCGCGGTCGCACGCTTTCGCAACCGCGTACACATAGGCACGCGATGCGTTCATCTTGGTATACATGTCGGCAAGCTTGCCCTGGATGAGCTGGAATTCGCCGATCGGCTGGCCGAACTGTTCGCGTTCGTGGACGTAGGGAATAACGATATCCATGCAGGCCTGCATGATGCCGAGCGGCCCGCCCGACAGAACGGCGCGCTCGTAATCCAGCCCGCTCATCAGCACCGCCGCGCCGCGACCGATTTCGCCGACCGCGTTTTCGGCCGGCACGAAACAGTCCCGGAACACCAGTTCCCCCGTGTTCGACCCCCGCATGCCGAGCTTGTCGAGCTTCTGCGCCGTCGAAAACCCGGCGAAACCCTTTTCGACAATGAAGGCGGTGATGCCGCGCGACCCCGCTGCCGGGTCGGTCTTGGCATAAACGACAAGAACATCGGCATCCGGCCCGTTGGTGATCCACATCTTGTTGCCGTTCAGTACGTAGCCGCCATCGACCGCGTCGGCCCGCAGCTTCATCGACACCACGTCGGAGCCGGCGCCCGGTTCCGACATCGCCAGCGCGCCGACATGTTCACCCGAAACCAGTCGGGGCAGGTACCTGGTCTTTTGCGCATCCGTGCCGTTGCGGTGAATCTGGTTCACGCAGAGATTCGAATGCGCGCCGTAGGACAACCCGACCGACGCCGACGCCCGGCTGATCTCCTCCATCGCGACGACATGCTCGAGATAGCCCATCCCGGCGCCGCCGAATTCCGGATCGACCGTCACCCCGAGCAGGCCCATCCCGCCCATCTGCTGCCAGAGTTCCATCGGGAATTCGTTCGACGAATCTATCTCGGCCGCCAGCGGCGCAATTGTCGCCCGGGCAAATTCCGCGACGGAATGCCGCAACATGTCGGCGGTATCGCCGAGATCGAAGTCCAGCGACGGCAACGCGTTGGGGATCAAGCGGTTTCTCCTGTCATATCGGGGCCGTCAAAACACTAAGAGCGCCGCCCGGAACCGTCAAACCGGAATCGTCTGCCCGCCTCGGCTTGCAAATGCCCGAAGGCGGCATACCTAGCGTCCGAGGCCTGACGTCAAAAAAATCCATTCCACACAATTTCAGGGGACGTACTACATGCCAGTTGCCGCTATTCGTGAATTCTTCAAACTTGAATCGGCGGGCGGTATCTGCCTGTTCTTTGCGGCGGTCGTCGCAATCATTCTCGACAATTCCCCGTTGTCGTGGCTTTACGATTCCCTGCTCACCGTCCCGGTTGCCGTCCAGGTCGGCGCACTGGAAATCGCCAAGCCGCTGCTGTTATGGATCAATGACGGGCTGATGGCCGTCTTCTTTTTCCTGGTCGGCCTCGAAATCAAACGCGAAGCCCTCGAAGGCCAGCTTTCTTCGGTCGACCAGATTGCCCTGCCGGGCGTCGCCGCCATCGGCGGCATGGCCGTACCCGCGGCAATTTACGCCTATCTCAACTGGTCGAACCCGGTCGATATCAACGGCTGGGCGATTCCCGCCGCGACGGACATCGCCTTCGCGCTCGGTATCCTGATGCTGCTCGGCAGCCGCGTGCCGCTGGCGATCAAGGTATTTCTTACCGCAGTCGCGATCATCGACGATCTCGGTGCGATCGTGATCATCGCGATATTCTATACCGAGAACCTGTCGGTGACGTCGCTGGCGATCGGTGTCGGCGGACTCGCCGTCTGCGCGTTCCTGAACCTGCGGGGCGTCACGCGCACAGCGCCTTATATTCTGATCGGGATCGTGGTGTGGGTCGCGGTGTTGAAATCGGGGGTCCATGCGACCCTCGCCGGGGTTCTGCTTGCGCTCGCAATCCCGCTCCGGGCTACAGATGCGGAAGGCCATTCACCGCTCCGCCATCTCGAGCATATTCTCCACCCCTGGGTCGCGTTCCTCGTCCTGCCTGCCTTCGCGTTCGCAAACGCGGGCGTGAACTTCGCCGGGATGACATTTTCGTCGCTGCTGGAACCGTTGCCCCTCGGCATTGCCCTCGGGCTGTTCTTCGGCAAGCAGATCGGGGTTTTCGGCGCAACCTTCCTGATGGTCAAAACAGGCCTGGCCAGGCTGCCCGAAGACACGACCTGGGCGATGATGTACGGGGTGTCCCTGCTCTGCGGCATCGGCTTCACGATGAGCCTGTTTATCGGCGGGCTCGCGTTCGATGATCCGGCTCACGCCGCCGCTGTACGCCTCGGGGTGCTGGCCGGCTCGCTGATGTCGGGCACGATCGGTTATCTGGTACTGAAAAAAGCGATTGCCGCCCGCAGCGGCTAACGCGTTCCGGCGGTCGGGGCAAATCTAGGTCGCGGTCGCCGGAATTCTTTTCTGGAATTCCGCCCGCCAGTCTTCGATGGGCCTGAACGTCGGATCGGCCTTCGCATGCGCTTCCGACGCCGCGAAAATCTCCTCGTCGCTGAGGGAGAAATCGATGTCGTGGCGGTGCGGCTGGTTGATGTACCAGGGCGTGTCCATGAACGCTTCGAGCCGGTTGCCCTCGGGGTCGTAGAAATAAACCGACCACGCATTGCCGTGATCGGTCACCATCACCTTCTGGACGTCGTCGTCGGCAGTTACGGCTGTGTGAACCTGGCGCAGGTCGGTCAGGTTTTCACAGCGGAACGATATCTGGTTGACGGTCGTCTGGTCGGTGTCGGGCCGGCGCCCCTCGGCAACGACAACCTGGTGATGGTCCTTCGGGTCGCGGGACATGAAGGCATAGCGGTTGCCGTTCAGCAGGCCTTCATCGGCGACGCCGAAGCCGAACATCCGGACGTAGAAGTTCTTCATCCGCTCGAAATCCTGCACCCAGATACCGACATGGGCGAGTTTCATCTCCGGCAGCATTCCCATCTTATTCCTCCGTTATTCCGGGACCGTTCCCCGATACTAGGCTCCCTTCCCCACGGACCGCAACGGCCCCCGCAACGGCCTGAATCTCTCCCGGACTTGCATATCGCGGCGCAGGCGTTATTCATGCCCCGACAGTTAACCGGAGGACGCCATGAAGATCACGACATACTCAGTAAACGGAACAGAATCCTACGGCGTCGTTGCCGACGACGGCATCATCGACGCGAAGCCCCTGGCGGGCGGACCGCAGACGCTTAAGGGCGCAATCGCCGCCGGCGCGCTCGGCATCATCGCCGAAGCCGCGGCCGGCAAAAGCGCAGATCACAGCTTCGACGACATCGAATTCCTGCCGGTCATCCCGGACCCGGACAAGATCATGGCGGTCGGGCTGAACTATCGCAGCCACGTGCTCGAAGGCGGCCGCGACATTCCCGAATGGCCGATGATTTTCACGCGGTTCTCGAATTCGCAGGTCGGCCACGGACAGGCGATGATCAAGCCCAAGGCCTCCGACATGTTCGATTTCGAAGGCGAGATGGCCGTGATCATCGGCAAGACCTGCCGCCACGTGTCCGAAGCCGACGCCCTGTCGGTGGTGGCCGGCTATTCCTGCTACAATGACGGCTCGATCCGCGACTACCAGCGCCACACCAGCCAGTTCGTGCCCGGAAAGTCGTTCTACAAGTCCGGCGCGTTCGGCCCGTGGATGGTGACGGCGGACGAAATTCCCGATCCGGCATCGCTGACCCTGATGACCCGCCTCAACGGCGAGGAAATGCAGCGCGCGACCACCGACGACCTGCTGTTCAGCATCCCGCAGCTGATCCATTACCTGACCACCGTGACCGAACTGGTGGCGGGCGACGTGATCGTATCGGGCACCACCGGCGGCGTCGGGTTCTATCGCGACCCGCAGGTCTTCATGAAGGAAGGCGACACGGTCGAAATCGAACTCGACAAGATCGGCATCCTGCGCAACCCGATCGTCAACGAAAAATAACGGCGGCCTGTACGCCAGAGAAAAACCCCCGGCCTGCGCCGGGGGTTTTTTTGATGCGCCTTATTCTTTGTGCGGGCCGCCGGCGCCGGACCTTACTTCAGTCCAAGCAGTTTCAGCGCGGCGGCGAACAGGGCGTGGTCTGTTTCGGCAAGCGCGCTCAATGCCGAAAAGTGATCGCGGCCCGGCATGTTGAGTGTCGAGGTCGGCACGCCGTGCTTCGCCCAGGCGGCGGCAAGGTCTGACGCCTGGCGATCGAATTCGTCGTATTCGTCGCCGCCGAAGGCGATGATCGATTCCCCCTTGGACGGCGGGTTCATGAACATCGGGCTCTGGCCGGGAACGTCCTCCGGCGTCAGACGAACCGCGTCGTTCAATGGCGTCAGGCGGATCGGCTCCACATCGTAGACGCCGCTGATCGGCAGGCTGGCGGCGACCAGGTGGGACGGCAGCCCGGCTTCGAAGGAAGGCCAGTCTGTCGCCTGCATCATTGCCGTCAGATGACCGCCCGCGGAATGTCCGGAAACCACGATGCGGTTGCGGTCGTAACCGTATGTATCGGCTTCGCGCCACAGATGCGCCATCGCCCGGCGGCACTGATCGGACAGTTCCGGCAGGGTCACGGCCGGACACAGCGCGTATTCGATATTCGCGAAGGCGGCGCCCGCGGCATTCAGTTCCTTGGCCAGAAATTCGTTGCCTTCCTTGTCGTTCCACTGCCAGTAGCCGCCATGGATGTAAGCGAAGAGCGGCGCGCCGTCGCTCGCCGGCAGGAAGACGTCGAGCCGTTCCCGTTCATGCGGGCCGTAGGCCACGTCCAGATGCTTGCGGCCCGGCCCGTTGCGATAGGCGGCGGAACGGACGTTCTGGTCTTCTTTAAGCGCGTTGAGCGCTTCTTCGGTGATCTGGGCGCGGTTGTTGTACTGCGCGTACAGCGCCTCGGAATCGTAGTCGCGGTAAACGGCGTCGGTCATATGGGTCCCCGTGTCCTTCGGTTTGAATTCATTCCCGCCATCGTAATCCCCGAAGCGCGCGGATCAACTGCATTCCCGACACGCGCAACAATTTGCACTTGCAATTATATTTATTTGCAGTTACAAATAACTCAAATCAATGACACGCCAGCATAGGGAGACACGCAATGGCGATCGATTTCGGGTATTTCACGCTTTCCGACAACTACTATCCCAACAATCCGCGCTCGGCGAACGACTTCGTCATGGAAATCCGCGAACAGGCGATCCTCGCCGACAAGCTCGGCTACAGCTCCGCCTGGATCGGCGAACACCATTTCGACCGGCTCGGCGTCAATTCGCGCCCGGATATCCTGCTCGCCAGCATCATCCCGGAAACCGAGAACATCCGGCTTGCACCCGCGGTCAACGTATTGCCGATTCATCATCCGATCCACGTCGCCGAAATGTGGGCGACGCTCGACCTGCTGTCGGGCGGACGGGTCGATTACGCCTGCGGGCGCGGCTACGACGCCGACGAATACCATCCCTTCGGCGCCGATTTCATGACCTCGGCAGAAGTCTTCGAGGAAGGCATGGACGTCCTGTGGAAAGCCTGGACCGAAAAAGGCCCGTGGTCGCACAAGGGCAAGTATTACGACATCCAGGACATGGATATCACGCCGAAGCCGATCCAGAACCCGATTCCGTTCTACGTCGCGTCGTTCTCGGAAACGTCGTCGAAAATGGCGGGCGAAAAAGGCCACAACATCATATATGCGCCGTTCGCCGCGTCGATGGTCTATGGCGGGCTCGACAAGGCCGTCGACAGCTATCGCGAGAACTGCGTCAAGGCGGGCAACAAGCCGGGCCGCGCCATGTGCAGCTATTTCATCCACATCAGCGACACCCCGGAAGAAGACGATTTCGGCCGTCAGGCGATGATGGATTATTTCCAGCATTGCGTGCTGCGCGCCTTCCCGGACGATCCGTCCAAGATGCCGCCGACCATGCATTACTTCATGAAGATCAACGAGATTTTGCGCAACATGAAGAAGAACACGCTGTCGGCCAATTCCGTGCTGCTCGGCAATTCCGCCGAGATCACCGAACAGCTCAAGGCGGTCGAGGCGGCCGGCATCGACGAATGCATCCTGTATTTCAACGTCGGCAACAAACCGCACGGCATGGTCAAGGACCAGATGCACAAGTTCATGGAAGAAGTCGCGCCGAACTTCGAAAACTACCGGGTTGCGGCGGAGTAACGTTTCATGGAGCTCGGTACCTACCTGCCCTATCTGGTCAACCGTGTCGGCCAGCAGTTCATCAGCGATATCACGCCGGTCCTCAGCGAGGTCGGCGTCGATATCCAGTCCTGGCGCGTGCTGATCGCCCTGTACCAGCGGGGCGGCCAGCCCGTGGGCGCGCTGTCGGAACTGACGAGCATCAATTTCTCGACGCTGTCGCGGGTGCTCGGGCGGATGGAAAAGAAAGACCTGATCCGCCGTCTCCGCGGTATAGACGATGCACGCTCGTTCACGATCGAACTGACCGAAACCGGGCGCCGCGTGACCGAAACCATCCTGCCGCGCGCCGCCGCCCTCGAAGCCCGGGCCACCGGCGATTTTTCCGAGGCGGAACTTGCGATGCTGCGCCAATTGCTCGGCAAGCTGTATAGCGGCCTCGCCGATCGCGCAGACGAAGCGGAAGACCGCCTGGCGGGGTGAAACCTAAATAGGCTATACCGCCCTAG
>CAXBCP010000048.1:0-23128 GCA_963974055.1 uncultured Rhodospirillaceae bacterium | reverse complement strand
CTGATCCGTTAAAATAACCGGCCTGCCGGTTGCAGGCGTCATTTGCGACGGTTCCGCCTGCACGCCGGCTTTCGGATTCGGTAATCCTTTCACTCAAGGAAAGCCGGCGGCGGTCCGTCGAGACGGGCCGCCGCCAGGTGCTGCTAGCTGACGTAACGCGTCAGGAACAGGGACAGTTCGGGTACGTAGGTGATGATCCCGAGCGCAATCAGATTGACGATGATGAACGGCACCAGACCGGGATAGATACTCGCCAGCGGCACTTTAAACAGCGCCTGGGTTACGAAGATATTCAGGCCGAAAGGCGGCGTGAACATCCCGATGGCCAGGTTCACCGTCATGATGATGCCGAAATGGATCAGGTCGACGCCCATGGCGGCGGCAATCGGCGCCAGCAGCGGCGTCAGCACCAGGATCGCCGACCCGGGATCGAGCACGCAACCGACCATAAGCAGGAAGACGTTGATGACCATCAGGACCATCCACGGCTCCATGTTCATCGCCTCGATCGCCGCAACGGCCTGCTGCGGGATGCCGCTGATTGTGAGCAATTGCGAAAACACGCCGGCGGCGGCAACGATGATGAGCACCTGCGCGGTGAGATACATCGAGTCCACCGATACCGTCCAGATGCCCTTCCACGAGATATCGCCGTAGATGAACCGCGTCACGATGATCGCGTAAACACAGGCAACCCCGGCCGATTCCGTCGGCGAGAAAATACCCGCATAAATGCCGCCGAGAATGATGAACGGCGTACCGAGCGCCCAGACGCCTTCCTTGCTGGCGGTCAGGAACTGGCCCAGGGAAAATCCGGAAGCTTCGCGAATGCCGGTCTTCAGTGCATAGGCATAGATATATGCGGCCATCAGGGCGGCAATCAGAAGCCCCGGTATGACACCGGCAACAAACAGAAGCGCGACGGATTGCTCCGCCGACGCGCCATAGAGGATCATCCCGATCGATGGCGGAATAACGGTCGCGATCGCGCCCGACGACGAAATCAGACCGGAAGCGAAACGCTCGGTGTAGCCGGCCTTGCGCATCGGATCGAACAGCAACCGCCCGACGGCAGCAACCGTTGCCGGGCTCGACCCCGAAATCGCACCGAACACGGTACAGGTGCCGACCGTGGTAAGCGCAAGACTGCCGCGAACACTGCCGATGATCGACATGACCCAGGCGACGATACGTTTCGAGATACCGCCCTGCCCCATGATTTCACCGGCAAAGATAAAGAACGGCACGGCCATCAGGGCAAATTTGTCGACACTGCCGAACATGTTGATGTGCATCGCCATCGGCGGTACCGCCTGGTGGACGATCAGCACGATCGACGCCGTGGCCAGCAGAATGATGAAAATAGGAAAACCGAGAACCAACAGAATGATCGGTACGATCCCCATGTACCATTCCATCGGAATAGTCGCCATTCCCCCAATAATCCAGTCCATGGATATGCTCCTTACCGTCTAATCTTGTTTCTGCAGGGGTCTAGCTCTTGGCGCTGTCGGATGTCGCCGGTCCGTCTTCGCTGTGTTCCTGAATCAGCGCATCCACCTCGTTCGTCAGCGAACCGGTTATATGGGACCGGAAACGAACGACGATAGCAACGAAGATCATCACGAAACCGAACAGCAGCGCGAAATGCGGTATGACCATCGGCACTTCCGCGACAACACTGCGCTGGTCGTTGTTCCACATCAGCTCGACGACAATCCAGTTATTCGGAATGACAAAGAAGCAGACCAGCAGGATCGACACAGTCGCAATGAAGTTGATTATTTCCTTGTAGGGCGAAGGCAGCATGACCGAAAATACGTCCATCTTCAGATGCTGGCCTTCGTACGAAACCAGGATCGCGCCAATGAACACCGTCCACACCATGATGTAGATCATAATCTCCTCGGCCCAGATGATGGGCTCCAAAAAGACATATCGGCCGACCACATTGCCGAAATTGATGACGATCCCGATCAGGATCATCGAGCCGATAATCAATCGCGGTATGGTGACGATCCCGAAATGCAGCGGTTTCGGAATTTCGGTTTTGGACGAAGTTGACATGCACGCTCCCTTGACGGCCAAGAACGACCGCCTCGTTGTTACCCTGTTTTCCACCCTCTGATTGGAGTGTCCTTCGAGAAATTACAGCACGCTGGATGTCAGCGCACCTTTCCTTCATTGATCCGATTAAATTACACTTCATTAGCATTCTAATCAAACGGGAGATTTCAGATGGGACAGACCGTCCTCGTTACCGGCGCGGCGAGCGGCATCGGGCTTGCCTGCACGAAGCTTCTGCTTGAGGACGGCTGCCGCATCTTGGCGTTCGATCCGCAGGAGGACCGCATGCGCGCCGAACTGCCCGCCTGCGACGAAGTAACGTTTTTCGGCGGCGATGTTTCCCAAACCGACGACTGCGCAGCGGCCGTTGCGCAGACCGTAAAGACCTATGGCGGTCTCGATGCGCTGATGCATTGGGGGGCCGCTCATTCTTCGAAGCGCTGGGACGAGCTCGACGCGGACGAGTTCAATCACGTTATGGCGGTCAACGTTACCGGCTCGTTCCTGATCTCCCAGGCGGCGGCGCGTTACATGATGGATCACGATGGCGGCTCGATCGTGCTGACAACCTCTACGTCGGTATTGTTCGGCGTCACCGGCGGGAACGGCCAGGGCGGCCCCGCCTATGTCAGTTCCAAGGGGGCGATCATCGCGCTGAACCGCTCCCTCGCCCGCGCGCTTGCGCCGAAGGTACGCTGCAATGCAATCAGCCCCGGCCTTGCGGAAACCGCCATGGTCGGCGGCATGACCGACGAATTGCGCACCGCAATGACGCTCCGCTTTCCGATGGGGCGCTTCGGTCAGCCGGAGGAAATCGCGAATGCGGGCATTTTCCTGATTTCCGACAAGGCAAGCTTCATCACCGGCGAGGTCATTCACGTCAATGGAGGCTCGAACTTTAACTGAGCGCCGCAACCGCGTATCATAAATTGAAACCATCCGGAGACAGGGACATGCCCCACGAATTCGAAATGCCGCAGAAATACATCGATTCCATGGTCGCCCGCATGGGCCGCGAACACTCCCAGGAAACGTTCGAGACCGACAAGACCGCGCTGGTCGTCGTCGACATGCAGAATTATTTCATGGACGAAAGCCAGCAGGCCGGCTGCCCGGTCGGACAGACCATCGTCGGCAACGTCAACAAGATCGCCGAGACCGTCCGGCGAACCGGCGGCATCGTCATCTGGATCCAGAACCTCGCCCCGGCCGACACCCGCGAATCCTGGAGCACGGCGCACGAACGCTACCTGCCGGAAAAAGCGGAACTTCGCGTCGACTCGATGACCCGGGGCGCCTGGCCGTTCGAACTGTGGCCCAGCCTGGATGTGCAAGACGACGATTTCCGGGTGACCAAGCGCCGCTACAGCGCCTTCATCCAGGGCTCATCCGATATCGAACTGATTCTCAAGGATAACGGGATCGAGAATATCCTGGTCTGCGGCGTCGCGACCAATGTGTGTTGCGAATCAACCGCGCGCGACGCGATGATGCTCAACTACCGGGCGCTGATGGTATCGGACGGCTGCGCGACCTCGTCGGACGAAGAACACGCCAATTCCCTCGTGGCCTTCTACACTCATTTCGGCGATGTGCAGAGCACCGACGAACTGTGCGCGCGGCTTGAAGCCTCCGACCGGCAGAATTCGACGGCGGCGGAATAACCGCGCGGGCAACCGGCCTTTGATCCAGATTAAATCGGGCATGACGGCTTCCTGATTGAATGCTTGGCGGATGACTTCCCATTCGCAACGTATTCGAAGGCACCTCCGATGAAAGCGATCACAACCTGGATTCTTATCGCCGATGGCGCGCATGCCCGGATTTTTGAAAATCTCGGTCCGGGCAAAGGTCTCCGCGAAATTCCCGGCGAAACACTCGATCAACCGATCCCGCCCACACGGGACCTGGGTGCCGACCGGCCCGGCCGGGTACAGGAATCCGTGGGCGGTGCCCGTCACGGCATGACGCCAAAAACAGACTGGCACGATCAGGCCAAGGAAGATTTCGCGAAATCGCTCGGCGAACATCTGAACGCGTCCGGACTCCGGAAAACCTTTGACCGCGTCATTCTCGTCGCGCCGCCAAAGACCCTGGGCCATATCCGCACTGCGCTAACGTCACAAACGGCCGATATGGTCACAGCGGAGATAAACAAGGACCTCGTTCAAAAGACACCTGCAGAAATCGAACGCCACATCGCCGAGGTCGCCGCAATCTGACGGCAACCTACCCTGCTGCCTGTCGGAATTGCATTCGGGATAAGGAGATAAAACATGGATTCTGTGAAAATTTCGGCCGCCGCCGGGTTCGCACTCGCAACGGTGATCGGCAGTCCCACACTTGCCCAATCTACACGGGAAAGCGTCCCGCGGGACTACTTCCATGGCGGTCACATGTGGGACGGCGGCATGCATGGCTGGTTTATGGCCCCCTTCATGATGATCCTGTTCGTCGCTGTTGTCGTCGTGATCATCGTCCTTCTTGTTCGCTGGCTCGGCAGTCCCTCTCACGGCAGCCGCCATTCCGACGGGCACCACGGTGCAGCCAGAACTACGCCGATCGACATTCTCAACGAGCGCTTCGCCAGGGGGGAAATCGACAGCGCCGAATATCGCGAACGCCGCAACGTATTACGGGAATAAACAGCCCGGCACGGCCATCGCCACGGACCATCCGGCCCGATATGATTCCCCCTTGATCCGCCCGCCCAATTCGGCGAACCTCAGACCGTTCGTACACATACAATCGACTGATCAGAGGGAATACGTGTCATGGCCGGACCTGCAGCACCGGAAGCGCCCAGGGGTAAAACCGTAATCAGGAATATCGGGCTGATGCTGTCCGGCGCGCTCGAAAACCCGGTGCTCGACGCCGATACGCTGGTAGCGGTCGACGGCCGCATCACGGCTTTCGGCAAGGAAAAGGACGTCGACACCGAAGCCGCCGACGTCACCATCGACGCCCACGGCACGGCCTTGTGTCCCGGGCTGATCGACAGCCATGTCCATCCGGTATTCGGCGACTGGACGCCGCGCCAGAACCAGACCAACTGGATCGATTCGTCCATGCATGGCGGCGTCACCACGATGATTTCTGCCGGCGAAGTTCACCTGCCCGGCCGCCCGAAGGATCCGAAAGGCGTCGTCGCGCTGGGGATTACCGCCCAACGCTGTTTTTCGGCGTTCCCGATCGGCGGCGTCAAAATGCACGCCGGCGCGCCGATCCTCGAAAAAGGAATGGTCGAGGAAGACTTCAAGGAGCTTGGCGAGGCCGGGGTAAAGCTGCTCGGCGAAATCGGCCTCGGTGGCGTCAAGGCCGGCGACGAGGCGAAGCAGATGGTCGACTGGGCGCGCAAATACGGTATCCAGTCCACCATTCATACCGGCGGACCGTCGATCCCGGGTTCCGGACTGATCGACAAGGATGTGGTGCTCGAAGCCGGCGCCGATATCATCGGTCACATAAACGGCGGCCACACCGCCCTGCCCCTCGACCAGATTCAGTGCCTGTGCGAACAATGCGGCGCAGGCATCGAAATCGTCCATAACGGCAACGAAAAAGCGGCCCTGTTCGCGCTGCGTATCGCATCGGAACTCAACCAGGTCGAACGCGTCATCCTCGGCACCGACGGCCCCGCGGGGTCCGGCGTACAGCCCCTCGGCATCCTGCGCATGGTGTCGATGCTGTCCGCGCTCGGCGACGTGCCGGCGGAAACCGCATTCTGCTTTGCGACCGGCAATACGGCGCGGATGCGCGATCTCGATTGCGGCGTGATCGAGGTCGGCCGCGCCGCCGATTTCGTATTCCTCGACCGCGCGCAGCACACGGCCGGCAAGGATTTGCTGGAAAGCGTTCAGATGGGCGATCTGCCCGGGGTCGGCATGGTCGTGATCGACGGCAAGGTCGCGTCGGGCCGCAGCCGCAACACCCCGCCGGCGGAGCGCGTGCCGGAAGTCGTCTAGGCGCGCCTGCGCCGCCGACAGGACGCCACAAGAAAGCCGGCTGAAACCAGAAGCAGGGCTGTCCCCGGCTCCGGCATGGCCACGACGGTTTGCGGTCCCTCGAGGAATTCCTGCAGGTTTTCGACCACGTCATTATCGCCGGCCGACAGCAACCAGTTCACGTCCATCAGAATGGAGATTCGGGCGGCGGGAACGATCAGATCGGCGGCACCATAGACGGCCCCGACAACTTCCCCGGAACCGCCGAAAGCAAACGCGTTGTCGGCATCGACACCCAGGAGTTCGCCGGTTCCAACGGCACTTAAGGACGCACCCGCAATATTGTTGGGCGTATTGAGGACGGATGCCACGGATGGGCTCAGCCCGGTGGCAACGACGACCGGACCGGAGACGCCCCCCCGCCTGCAGCTAGCGTGGGATCCGTGATCATTGGATTGACCAGATCCAGCAAGGCGCTGTTCAGCGCCGCGGCGAAAGGCCCGTTTTCTCCGGTCAGGTGCAATCCTCCGCCGGAGAACACAAAGTCGTTGATCGCCGACGCTGTCGTCCCGGTCAGATAAGCAGCGCTCGATCCGACATGCCACGCGGTATCGATCCCGACGAAATCCGCGTTATTCAGGGACGCCGCGCCGTGATTGATGACCGTATGCCCCAGCGCGGTCAGCGTCTGTTCAAGGCTGTTTGCAGCGTTGGTTCAGATTCAGAACGGGCGATCACGAAACGCATAAAGCATGGTTAAAGGACTGTTTCCGGTACGCTAGCGCAGCCCGTCTTCGCCGATCATCTCGTCGGTGGTCAGCCCGCCGACGCGGGGGAACGGGCGGCCCGAATCCGTCACCGAGATTGCGACGAGAATCTCATTGGCGCGCGGCGCGTCTGCCAGGCGCACCTCCATGCCGTCGAAATGGCTGCGCACATAGGCCGCGTCCTTGTGGCCGAGGGGAATATCGATTGCCGTGCCCGGCCCGCCGAGTTTCTTGACCGACGGCACCAGTGCGGCGCCTTTCTCGACTTCCTTGCGCAGCGGCGCGCCGAGCTTCGGATGCAGGATCGCCGCCGCATGCTCCCATTCGCCGTTTTCGCCGACTATAGCCGCCTTGCCGTATCCTTCGGCCTCTTCGGGTTTGATGCCAAGCGCCTCGACGCACATCCGGCCGAGCAATTCACCCAGTTCGGCGCCGATATCCATCAGTTCCGTCAGGTCTTCCTCGTAGCGCCCCGCGAAGGGGTTCTCGATAACCGCCAGCGCCGCCGCCTTGCGGGTCGGCGGATTGACCTCGCGGCCGATGTCCTGTCGGGTTTCCTCGACGATCACGGATGTTTTGCGGATATTGGCTGGCATGGCGCGTTCCCTGCGGGTTCGGATTCGTTTGTACACATACAATGTTCGTTCCGCCCCGGCCCGTTGTCAAGACAGACCGCGCGCAACAGCGTTGTGAGGGGCGCGCGGGATTGCACGCCCCCCGCGCTCTGCTACATTATCGCCAAATCATCCTCATCAGAGAGCTTCATCACATGCCCGACGACGCCGTCCTGGACACATTGAAATTCGGTATTGGCCAGCCCGTTCTCCGCAGCGAGGACCCGAAACTGCTCACCGGCCGCGGCGAATATTCGGACGATTACAACGCCGCCGGACAGGCCTATGCGGTCTTCCTGCGCTCGCCCGTCGCCCATGGCAATATCAGGGGTATCGATACCGATGCCGCCAAGTCCGCGCCCGGCGTGATCGCGGTCCATACAGGCGAAGACCTGCGCGCCGACGGCATCAAGGACATTCCCTGCCCGATCGGCGTCAAGAGCCGCGACGGCTCCAGCGCCGTCGTGCCGCCGCGCCCGTCGCTTGCCGTCGGACAGGTCAAGCATGTCGGCGACCCGGTCGCCGTCGTGATCGCCGAAACCGCGGCCCAGGCGCGCGACGCGATGGAAATGATCCTGCTCGATATCGACGAGCTTCCCGCCACTGCCGACCCGGTCGAAGCCGTCAAGGACGGCGCGCCGTCGGTCTGGGACGAAGCACCCAACAACACCTGCCTCGACTTCCAGTGGGGCGACGACGCGGCCGTGGAGAAAGCGTTCGCCGAGGCGGCGCATGTCAGCACGGTGGAACTCACCAACACCAAGATCGTCGTCAATGCGATGGAACCGCGCGCCACGGTCGCCGAATACGATGCGGCGACGGAAAAATATACGCTCCATGTCGGCACGCAGGGCGTCGCCGGCTATCGCAGCGGCACCGCCAACATGCTGGGCACCACCCCCGACAAGGTCCGCATCGTGTCGAAGGAAGTCGGCGGCTCGTTCGGCATGAAGGGCTCGGCGTTCAACGAGGCAATCGTTGTCATGCATGCCGCAAAGAAACTCGGCCGCGCCGTCAAATGGACCGCCGACCGGTCGGAAAGCTTCCTGTCGGACCATCACGGCAGGGCCATGACCTTCGACCTAAAGCTCGCCCTGAACAAGGACGGCGACTTCCTGGCCCTCCGCGTCGACGGCGTCGGCGACATGGGCGCCTACCTGACCTCGATGGGCCCCTGGCCGGCGACCATGGTCACCAGCCGCAACATCATCAGTCTGTACAAGACGCCGCAGATTTCATTCAACGCCAAATGCGTGTTCACGAACACGGTGCCGACCGGCCCCTATCGCGGCGCCGGACGACCGGAATCCAAATTCTTCCTCGAACGCCTGATCGACAAGGCGGCCACGGAAATGGGTATCGACCGGGTCGAAATCCGCCGCCGCAACATGATCTCGCCGGACATGTTCCCCCATGAAACGCCGGTCGGCCTGACCTACGATTCCGGCGAATTCGAAACCATCATGGATATGTGCCTCGACCGCGCCGACTATGCCGGCTACGCCGCGCGCAAGCAGGCTTCCGAGGCGGCAGGGCTGAAACGCGGCATCGGCATCGCACCGTACCTGGAAACCACGGCGGGGCCCGGCACGGAGCTTGCCGATATTCGTTTCGAGGAAGACGGTTCCGTCACGCTGGTCACCGGCAACAAGGATTTCGGGATGGGCCACGCCACGCCGTTCGCCCAGGTGTTGTCCGCCCAGCTCGGCATACCGTTCGAAGCCATCAACCTGGTGCAGTGGGATTCCGACGAGATGAGCGACGGCGCCGGCGGTTCCGGCGGTTCGCGCTCCATGATCGCCGCCAGCGGCGCCATCGTCGAATGCGCCGAGACGATCATCGATAACGGCAAGAAGCTTGCAGGGCACGTGCTCGAAGCCGCCGTCGAGGATATCGAGTTCGTCGATGGCCGCTTTGCCGTCGCCGGAACCGACAAAAGCGTCGGCATCATGACGCTGGCCGAAAAGGCGCGCGAACTGAAGGGCGCCGACGACCTGCCCGACACCCTGTCGCACAAGGTGAACCACAAGACCGCGCCGATCAGCTTCCCCAACGGTTGCCATGTCGCCGAGGTCGAGATCGACCCCGATACCGGCCATATCGTCATCGACCGCTATACGGTGGTCGACGATTTCGGCGTCGTCGTGAACCCGATGATCGTCGAAGGCCAGGTCCATGGCGGCATCGTCCAGGGCATCGGCCAGGTCATGTTCGAAGACACCATGTACGATTCCGACGGCCAGCTGCTGACCGGCACCTATATGGATTACACCCTGCCCCGTGCCGACGAGATCGCCCATGTCGATTTCACCACCCACGCGGTGCCTTGCAAGACCAACCCGCTCGGCGTCAAAGGCTGCGGCGAGGCCGGCAATGGCGGTTCCTACCCCGTGATCTACAATGCGATCATGGATGCGCTGGACGGCAATGGCGGCACGGAACTGGGAATTCCGGCGACGCCGCCGAAAGTCTGGAAGGCGTTGAACGCCCGATAGACCGGACGGAGAGCCACGCTTCTGATTCGTCGAAAGGCCCCGAAACCCGGAATCTCGTGCTAGGGTTGAGCCGTTTACCAGCGATAACAATCGACGGGGGAACGGCAAATGGAACTTCTGGAGTCATTTTTCGGCGTTATCGGGGATCTGACATGGGGGTGGGCGCTCGTTCCATTTCTCGTTGTCCTCGGCATTTTCTTCACGATCGTCAGCGGCTTTGTCCAGTTCCGCTATTTCATCCGCATGTTCCGCGTGTTGTCGAGCCGCAACCAGTCGGGCGACCCGAATACGATCAGCGCGCGCGAAGCGTTGCTGCTTTCGGTCGGCGGACGGGTCGGCGGCGGTAACATTGCCGGCGTCGCCGTCGCGATTACCCTGGGCGGTCCCGGCGCCGTTTTCTGGATGTGGGCCATCGCGATCGTCGGCATGGCGACCAGCCTGATCGAATGCTCGCTGGCGCAGCTTTTCAAGGAAAACCAGGGCGACGGGACCTATCGCGGCGGCCCTGCCCGCACGATCATCCACGGACTCGGCGCCGACTATCGCTGGCTCGCGATACTCTATGCAATCTGCCTGATCGCCGCGTTCGGGATCGGGTTTCCTGCGTTCCAGGGCAACACCGTCGCCGGCGCCGCCCAGGACAGCATGGGAATCGACCGGCTGACGACGGCCATCGTCCTCGCACTCTGCACCGCGATCATTGTTTATGGCGGCATTCACCGGATCGCGAAAACCGCGGACGTGATCGTGCCGATCATGGCGATCGGGTATATCTCGCTGGCGCTGATCGTCATCGCCATGAATATCGGCGATGTCCCGCGGGTCGTCGTCTCGATCCTGTCCAACGCCTTCGGCTTCGAGGAAGCGGTCAGCGGCGGCATGGGGGCGGCTATCGCGCAGGGACTTCGGCGCGGTCTGTTTTCCAACGAAGCCGGTCTCGGGTCGGCCCCGAACGTTGCCGCAACCGCGGACGTCCGCCACCCGATCAGCCAGGGCATCACCCAGTCGTTCTCGGTCTTTATCGACACGATCATCATCTGCAGCTGCACGGCCTTCGTCATCCTGCTCGGAAGCGTCTACGTCCCGGGCGCAGAGGGCGTCGACGGCGTCGCCCTGACGCAGCAATCGCTGGTATCGCATCTCGGAGGCTGGGTGCAGTATTTCCTGACCGGCGCCATCTTCCTCTTCGCGTTCAGCTCCATCATCTACAACTACTACCTGGGGGAAAACGCGATGACGGTGATGACCAAACACCCGCTGTCGCTGCACGTGTTGCGGATAGGGATCACGGCCATTGTGTTTCTCGGCGCCGTCGCACCCGGTGCGACGTCGGTGTTCTTCTTCTCGGATCCGATGATGGGAGTGCTCGCGATCGTCAATCTGCTCGCCCTGGCGATGCTGTTCCCGATCGCGAAGCGGCTGCTGAACGATTTCCGCGAACAGCTGAAAGCCGGTATCGCGCGCCCGGTGTTCGACCCGGACAAGTTCCCGGACCTCGACATCGACCGCACGGCGTGGACCGGCAAGGAAAAATAACCCGGGACATGACACACTGAAAAACAGGGGGCTTCTCGCGGGGCTATCCGCATGAAGACCGGCAACGCGAGGCTCCCTGTCACTCCGGCCTTGTGCCGGGATCCAGCCTTACTGCGCGCGACATGCCAACTGGATTCCGGCACAGGGCCGGGATGACGATCGAATTTCGGGGAACGCCGCGAATGCCTACCGCAGCCCGTCTTCGCCCTTGGTGTCCTCGTCCCGCAAACCGCCGGACCGGGAATAGATACGCGGCGCGTTGGACATGGACTGGATCCAAACGATCTCGTTCGCCCGCGGGGCGTCGTTGATCGAACAGACGACGGTGTCGAAATGGCTCCGCACATAGGCCGCGTTTGCGTGAGCGATCGGCACGTCGATGGTGCAGCCGGGGCCGCCGACCTTCTTGGTCGACGGCACGATGGCGGCAGATTTGTCCATCAGTTCGCGCATGCCGTAGCCGCCGGGCTCGTGCCACAGGGCCGCGTGTTCCAGCTCGCCGTTCTCGCCGACGATCGCGGCCTTGCCGTAGCCGACAATCGCGTCGGGCCCGCCCATCACCGCCATCAGCTTTTTCGCCATGGCGATGCCCATGGGTTTAAGCTGCTCCATCAGCGGCAGGATGTCTTCGACATAGCGCCCGGCATAGGGATTATGCGCGACGGCCGCAATATAACCTTTCAGCTGCGGCGTCGTCGCCGCCGGGCCGAATTCGTGGAGGATTTCCTCTACATGGATTACGAATTTCCGGACCTTCACGAGGTCGCCGAAATCTCCGTCGGGTGTCGTTTCCACGACCGTTCTTGAATCGCTCATTTTTGCTCCGTCCTATCGGGTTTCCCGCAGTGAACGCGGGATTAAATCAGGCGTCAGGTATAGCCGCGTTCTGGCGGCCCGTCACGGTGCCCCGCACCGTTTCCGCCGCAATGGGAAACGAAAGCGTGACCGTGGTGCCTTCGTCGAGCGACGAGATTATCTCCAGATTCCCGTTATGCTGCTTCATCAGGTTCTCCGCGATGGCGAGCCCGAGCCCGACCCCCTGGATCAGCGACGCCTGGGCGCCCGTGCCGCGGCGAAATGCCTCCGTCACGGTTCCGAGTTCGGCCTCCGGTATCCCCGGCCCACGGTCCCGCACATGGATGAGAACGAACGCCACCGACGCTTCCGCCTCGATAAGAACATCGGCGCCGACGGGCGAATATTTCACGGCATTCCCGAGAATGTTCGTCAGGCACTGTATGGCGGACCGCCGGTCCATCGGCACGAAAGGCAGACCGGGCGCGACCCGGGTCTTCAGGCCGATCCGTCGCTTTGCCGCCGTATCCTGCAACAACTGTGTCGCCGTCGCGATCAGCGCAGACACTTCGACCTCTTCGATATTCAGATCCCTGCCCCGCGCTTCAAGCGCCGACAGTTCCAGCAGGTCGCCGATAAGGTCCGACAACAGTCCGCCCGCTTCGCGAATGCAGGCCGCCTGCTCGACATACTGCCGGTGCGCATCGGGTCCGAATATCTGGTCCCGGATAATCTCCGAAAACCCCATGATTGCGTTCAGCGGCGTCCGCAATTCATGGCTCATCATGGCCAGGAAATCCGACTTGGCGCGATCCGACGCCTCGGCGCGGTCGCGTTCGTGAACCAGCGCCTCGTTCAGTTCGAGCGTCTCACCCATCGGCAGGTTGATCACTTCAAGACATTTATAGGCGTAGATCAAAAACATCACCACGACACCCGCATAGGTCCAGCCGAGCGACTCAAAACTGGCGGTATAGACGAACCCGAGGGAAACAAGCGCCGGCAATATCCAGGTCAGGAAATAGACGACTGCCGAGCTGTAATAGAGAAAGTTGCCGACGACCCCGACAAGAACCGCGAAGGCGACGAATATACCGGCAATCAGCTGCGCGTCCGTCCCGGCCGGCGCGATGGCATGCGGCGCCACCGACCAGAGAAGGCCGGACCCCGCGAGCCCCACGAGATATATATTCAATCGGCGATCCATGCCGCGTTCGGGATCGTTCTGCGCGCCCATAAACGCGACCATCCGCGCGGCATATGCGGCGCCGAACGCAACCGCCCAGCCCCATGCCGAGAGGGCATAGTCCGGACGCTCGAACGCCAGGACGAGGAAAAGACCGAAGAACGGGGCAGCTATCGTCTGAAAACGGGTATGCCGCAGGAGCAGTTCAATCTGCGCGCGACGGACCAGTTCGCTCCTTGGCCGAAAACTGCTGAATTTTGCCGAAATTCCTCCAAGCACTTCCGGATGACTCCCGGCCAATCCTCTACCCAAGATAGCGCGTGAGGCTATACTACGCATTTCACTACTGATCCCGATACAACCTAAATACTAAAAATCAACATCATACAGAATGACACATTTGCACTTCGGTTGAACAGTCTTGGCAAAAACAGGCGCCAGAGCCGTGTTCTGACTGTGTCTTATCGGCACCCGAGGGTTGCAACAGCCGCCATCGGCCCCGTCCCCACCGCCCGCTTTTCGCCGCGCAGGAACAAAGCCGCCGCACATATCAGCCCAGCGGCTTCCATCGCGGCGGCGACTCGGGTCCCGGCATCAAGGGCGGCATTGACGGTCCCGGGGTCGAGCTCCCCGACTTTCACGGTCACAAGCCGTTCGCCGAGATCCGTATCGTCTTCCAGCGACGATGCCGGTCTGCGTTCGATGGCCGGATGGTCGGCATCCACCGCATTTGCAATCAGGGTCGCCGCCACGTCGGCCGCGGCCGCGGTTCCGGCGAGGACGGTGACGGCATCGGCGATTCCGAACGAAAAGCTGCGTCCCTGCCAGCCGCTCGTCGCGATTCCGCGAACCGGCTGACCGAATCCGATTTCCGCCGTGTCCTCCGCCGACATGCTGAACAACTCGCTGACGATGCCGAGCCGCAACGTCTCGCCCGGCGTCAGGTGGACCGCTATATCGCCGGAATTGTTGATATAGGCCTTTTGCAGATCGCGTCCCGCCACCATGGACGCCATCACGTCGTCAGCCACGGCCCCGGCAACGGCCGCCATCGGCGTGACGAACACATCGCCATGCGGCCGGACCGCAGCGGCCATCCGCGCCGCCACCGCCCCGTCGGGCTGCCAGACAGGGTGGCCCGATGGCACGAGCGGCTTGCGGAGTATCGCCAGCTCACCGACCAGTTCGGACAATATCGACCCGAAGCGGTCCCGCGCCTGCCGGTACGCCGCCCCCACTTCGTCCCGGGGCCCGAATGCTTCGACCACGAGATCGATCGGACCGTGCTGCAGATGCAGCCGCCGCCCGTCGGGAAGAAGCCTCGCCTGGGGCGCGTTCACGGGCGCAGCTTAGACGTCCTCGAGCGCGCGGCGTTCCGCCAGCGGCCACGGGTTGTTGCCTTCCCAGGCAAGCGGGCGCACGCCGTGAAGGCCGCCTTCGCGCAAGACGTCGCTGAGCGCGCGGATGTGGTCCTGGTATCCGCCGAGGGCGACGAATTCGTCACGCGGCATCGAAAACTCGATCGGCGCGACAAGTGCCGGCGTCGGGACGTAACCGAAGGAATTATCGGGCATCCGCAACACATCGACCATCAGGGTTATGCCGCCGCCGGGCCAGACATAAACCGGCGCGCCGCCGCAGGTGACGCGGGTCCGCAATTCGCGGACCGAGCGCGTCAGGAGAACCGGATTGACGGTGACCCCCGCGCGCAGGCTGCCGCCCGCCCCGCCCATGAACATCACCGTGCTCAGCGCCGGTTCGCAGTTTTCTGCGATCCGGTCGACCGATACCGCAAGCTCCGCCGGCATCTCGGCGGG
The DNA here is from genome assembly GCA_963974055.1 of uncultured Rhodospirillaceae bacterium. Lineage (GTDB taxonomy): Bacteria > Pseudomonadota > Alphaproteobacteria > MPNO01 > UBA830 > CAXBCP01. Next base: position 7,907 of record CAXBCP010000048.1, on the reverse strand, counting down.
CACGGGCTTGAGGTCGTCGTCGAGAACGAAATAGGCCTGGTCCTCGCCGGTGGTGCTGACCATCAGCAGGCGCAACCCGGGCCACGCCGTGTCAGGATCGATTTTCTCGATGATCGACAGGGGTTCGGTAATGTCGGTGCCGCCCCAACCCGCGCCGGGCTCCGCCACCTGGAAATACCGTCCCGCCGTAGAGCGCCGTCCGCGCACCCGGATTCCGGCGGGCGGCATGTCGAGGAACTTGCCCGACTGATGTTCGCTGAGAACGCCGGTGATGTGATCGTCGACGACGATGACTTCGTCCGCATGGCCGTGCCATTGCAGCGCGAACATACCGATGGTCGCCGAGCCGCAACCGACCCGCATCCGTTCTTCGGTATTGTCGTCGATCACCGGCGGCTTGCCGGCTTCGACCGTCAGTGTCGCGCCGCCGTCGATGGTCATCTCGACCGCGTGCTTGTTGCACAGCGCCAGCATCGCCTGGCAGGTCGCGTTGCCTTCCTTCTTGCTGCCGCCCGTCAGGTGATGAACGCCGCCGAGGGCCAGCATCTGCGAGCCATACTCCGCCGTGGTCACATGGCCGACCTGTTCGCCCTTTACCCGGACGGGCGCCGCCTCGGGGCCGATATAGCGGTCGGTATCGATCTTCACCTTTACGCCGCAATAGCTGAACACGCCCTCGGAAACGACGGTCACCATGTCGACGCCGTGGTGTTCCGACGACACGATGAACGGCGCCGGCTTGTAATCGGGATAGGTCGTCGTCGCGCCGATGCCGGTCACGAAGGTCGGCGACTGGAAATTAAGCGATCCGTCCCATGCTTCCTGTTCCGGCAGGAACGGCACCAGGTCACCGTTTTCGTCGGAAATCTGCTGGGTGACGATCAGCGGGTCCGTACGGGTCAGTTTCCCTTCGACGTTCGCATAGCGGCTGCAGGCCCCGGATTTGCCCTCGCGGATACGGCACAGCACCGGGCACGCATCGCAGGTAATCACGCCGTCGCTTTTCGCCGCGTCGGCCTCGGTTCCCGACCAGACGTCGGCATTGCCTTTTTTCGCATCGCTCATGACTTGTCTCCTCCTGCGGCCAGTATCGCGGCGCGCACCCGGTCGGGTGTCGCCGGCGCCTGTTTCATGCGCACGCCGGTCGCGTGATGGATCGCCCCGAAGATCGCCGGCGGCGTCGGTATCAGGGCGGGCTCGCCGATGCCCTTGGCGCCGTATGGTCCGGTCGGCTCGGGGTCTTCGATCAGGTAGACGTCGATCGGCGGCACGTCGCCGAAGGTCGGTATCAGGTAGTCGTGCAGGTTTTCGGTCCGCCCGGGTAGATATTCCTCCATCAGGGCAAGGCCGAGCCCCTGGGCGACGCCGCCATGGACCTGTCCTTCGACCTGGGTCGGGTTGATCGCGGCGCCGACATCGTGCGCCGCCCAGACATGCAACACCTTGACCGTGCCGAGATCGACATCGACCTCGACTTCCGCGACCTGTGCGCCGAAGCCGTATGTGCCGTAGGGATTGCCCTGTCCCATCTCGTCCAGCGGGGTCGCCGGCGGATCGAACGTGGCTTCGCCGACCAGCACGTTGCCGTGCAGCTTGTCGGCCGCCAGCTCGGACAGGTCGATCTCCCGCACAGCATCGCCGTCGGTAACCGTCAGCTTGCCGGGGCCGAATTCGATGGCAGCGCCATCGCCGACATTAGCGAGGCGCAGAATCTGCGACCGCAGATCCTGTCCCGCTTCCATCGCGGCGCGGCCCGATACATAGGCCTGGCGCGAGGCCGAGCTTTTGCCGGCGTCGGCGGTCCTGTCGGTATCGCCCCAGACCAGGTGCATCTTGTCCATGCGGATGCCGAGCCCGTCGGCGGCGACCTGCATCATGGTGGTGTTGGTGCCCTGCCCGATATCCTGGGCGCCCGAATACAGGGTCACCGCGCCGTCGGCGGCAATGCCGACATGCATGGTCGACGGGTTCGACAGCGAGGTATTGCCGCAGCCGTACCACATGCAGCCGAGCCCGACGCCGCGGCGTTTCACCCCGTCGCTTTCCGCATTGAACTTTTCGGCGGCGGCGCGCGCCTTTTGCCAGGGGTCGCGCAGCGCTTCGAGGCACTGGTCGAGACCGGCTGAATATTCGAGCAACTGGCCGGTCGCGGTTTCCTGTCCCTTGCGGATCGCGTTGCGCAGGCGAAATTCCAGGATATCCATGCCGATTTCCTCGGCCATCATGTCCATCAGCGTATCGTGGGCGATGGCGGCCTGCGGAATGCCGAACCCGCGAAACGCGCCCGCCGGGGTTTCGTTCGCGAATATGGCGCGGGTCTTCGCTTCGACATGGGGCACGAAATACGGCCCGGTGGCGTGGACCGGCACCCGGTCCTTCACCGTCAGCCCCCAGGACACATAGGCCCCGGTGTTGAAATCGCCGGACATGTCGAAAGCGACCAGGTCGCCGTCTTTCGTGCAGCCGTAGCGCGCCGTGATGCGCGAGGGATGACGCTTGGTCGAGGCGGCCATGGATTCGATCCGCGTCCAGGCGCAGCGCACCGGCCGGTTCAGGATCCAGGCGGCGATCCCGATCATCGGGTGAACGCCGAGGTCCAGCTTGCCGCCGAAGCCGCCGCCGCAGGCCGTCGGGATGATCCGCACGCTTTCGTTCGGGATGCCGATCAGCTGGGCCATCTCGTCGCGGTCCATATAGGGCGCCTGGGTCGACACGGTAATTTCGAGCCGGTCGCCGACACGCTGCGCCCAGCCCGCTTCCGGTTCGATATAGCCGTGCTCGACGAAACCGGTCGCGAAGCTGTCTTCTACCACCACATCGGCCCCCGCCATCGCGCCGGCGGCGTCGCCTTTTTTGACGTAACCATGGGCAAGGATATTGCCCGGATGGGTATCGTGGATCCGGTGGGCATCGTCGGCCAGACCGGCGAACCCGAAAAGCGGCTCGCGCGGCGTGTACTGCACCGGCACGTCCTCGTCGCGGATGCCGTAGACGGTTTCGTAATCGCCGACCAGCGCGACGACCGCCTCGCCCTTGAAGCGGATCTGGCCGTCGGCGAAGGCCGGCTGGTCCTTGACGTCGGGATAGATGCCGTAGCCGTTATTGCCCGGCACGTCGGCGGCGGTGAGCACCCGGACAAGGCCCGGCCATTTCGCGTGGAGTTCGTCGAAACTGCCAAGCGTGAAGGTGGCGCTGTGATGGGGCGAGCGGATTGCCCGCGCCCACAGCGCGTCCGCCGGGGCGACATCGGCGCCGAACAGCTCGCTGCCGTCGACCTTTTGTATGCCGTCGGTTTTCAGGGTCCGTGCGCCCATCGCGCCGCCGGCATCGGGATTGACGAAGCTGACTCCGTTGGGCCGGACCACGTGCTTTACCGCGTCGAGAATCTTGTTGTAGCCGGTGCAGCGGCACAGCACACCGCCGAGGGCGTCGAGAATCTGGTCGTCGGTCGGGGTTTCGTTGTGCTTGAACAGGTCGGACGCTGCCATCAGCATGCCCGGCGTGCAGACGCCGCACTGGGCGGCGCCGTATTCGTGAAACGCCTGCTGCAGATCCGACAGCCGCCCGTCCGACGCCGCCAGCCCTTCGACCGTCATGACGTCGCGTCCCGACACCTGGGCCACGGGCACCAGGCAGGCACAGACCTGTTCGCCGTCGAGCAGGACCGTGCAGGCGCCGCAATCGCCCGCGTCGCAGCCGATCTTGGTGCCGGTGAAGCCGAGATCGTCGCGCAGCACATGCGCGAGACGGCGCGCCGGGGCGGCATCGGTGGCGGCGGGCTTGCCGTTGAGGCTGAACGAGATGGACATGACCTACTCCGTGAGTTCTGTGACGGTCCGGCGGACCAGGGTGAGCGCGGCATCGATACGGTAATCGGCAGAGCCGCGCACGTCGCCGATCGGCGACAGCGGCGCCAGGTGATCCGCCGTAATCAGTCCGGCGAGCGACGCATCCACCGGTTTCCCGGCCAGCGCCGCTTCGAGCGCGGGCAAACGGCGCGCGACCTCGGAACAGGACCCGACCGCGATGCGCAGCCGGTCGACCGTGCCGTCCGCCGCCTTTTCCAGTACCGCGGATACCATGACGATGGAGATCACCAGGTATTTTCGTGCGCCGAGCTTGAGAAACGCGCTGCTCGCATCCGTTCCGCAGGCCGGAATACGCAGGCCGAGTACCATTTCATCGGGCTTTCGCGCGGTTTTGCGGTTGCCCTGCACGAAATCCGTAATGGCGATGACACGTTCCCCGGAAACCGAGCCGAGCACCACCGTGGCGTCGAGCGCGACCAGGCCGGGCATCCCGTCGGCCGCGGGCGAGGCGTTGCAGATATTGCCGACGACGGTGCCGGCATTCTGGATCTGTACCCCGCCGACTTCGCGCGCCGCCTGTTTGAGGGCGCGGAACCAGTCCGGCAGGTCGGCCCGGATCAGGTCAGTCCAGGTCGCCCCGGCGCCGATGTAAAAATGGTCGCCGCGATCCTCGATGCGCCGCAATCCGTCGATGGCCGTCACATCGAGCACGTCTTCGTCGATCGTGCGCCCGACCCGCGCAGGATAGAAATCGGTGCCGCCGGCAACAATGGTATGTCCGCCTGCCGCGAGCGCTTCCAGTGCTTCGCCCAGTTCCGTCGGTCTTAGATAAGCTGGCATCTGCGTCCCTGTTCCCTGTTCGGATTGCGCATCCGAATTATTCCGGAAATATTTGTATGTATACAAACAATTATTCTTCACCGGGCGCCACGGTGTCAAGCGGACAATGCGGGATCGCAAAACGGCCCCACCGAAAGAAGTTTGCCGACGGCGCGCGCCACATCAATTTGGGGATGAAAGACTCAACAGCCGTGTTATAAATCTCTGTTGCCGTGACAAGAACGATTGGAATTCCATTGGCTTTCCTTGCGAAAACCGGCCAGCAGACGCACCAGCAGGCACAGGGGGAATGGGCAATCGCGAACGGCTTGACGGGGAAGAAACGCCCACCTAATTTCATTTGTACACATATAAATATTCTGGATCAGGTTCATGGCCACAAACGTCGCCAACCCCGCTGACGGGGAGCGCAAAGCTCTAGACTCGGTTGTCATCAGGTTCGCCGGCGATTCCGGCGACGGCATGCAGCTGACGGGCACACAGTTCACCCAGTCGACCGCCCTGATGGGCAACGACCTCGCGACCTTCCCGGATTTCCCGGCGGAGATTCGCGCGCCCGCCGGCACGACCTTCGGCGTCAGCGCGTTCCAGATCAATTTCGCGTCCTACGACATCCAGACCCCGGGCGACGATCCCGACGTGCTGGTCGCGATGAACCCCGCCGCGCTGAAGGTACATCTGAAAGACGTCCCCAAGGGCGGCACCGTGATCGTGAACACGGATGCGTTCTCCGACCGCAACATCGCACGCGCCGGCTATACCGAGAACCCGCTCGAAGACGGCACGCTGGACAACTACGTCGTGATCGCGATCGAGATCAACAAGCTGACCAACGCCGCCGTCGCCGAGTGCGACGTGACGTCGAAGGAAGCCACGCGCTGCAAGAACTTCTGGACGCTCGGCCTGATGTGCTGGATGTACAACCGCGACCGCCAGCCGACCATCGACTGGGTCAACCAGCGTTTCGGCAAGCTGCCGAACATCGCGGCGGCCAATATCGCGGCGCTCAATGCCGGCCATGCCTATGGCGAAACCGTGGAACTGCCGTCCGGCGTCGAAGCCTATGTGGTCACGCGCGCAAAGGTGCAGCCCGGCACGTACCGCGCCGTCACCGGCACCGAGGCCGCGGCCTGGGGCCTGGTCGCGGGCGCAAAGAAAGCCGGGCTTGAACTGTTCCTCGGCTCCTACCCGATCACGCCGGCATCCGCCCTGTTGCATACGCTGACCAACCTGAAACCCTATGGCGTGACCACGTTCCAGGCGGAAGACGAAATCGCCGCCGTGTGTTCGGCCATCGGCGCATCCTATGCCGGCAAGCTCGGCATCACATCGTCGTCGGGCCCGGGCATCGCGCTCAAGACCGAGGCCATCGGCCTCGCGCTCGTCACCGAACTGCCGCTGGTGATCGTCAACGTCCAGCGCGGCGGACCGTCCACCGGCCTGCCGACCAAGACCGAACAGTCCGACCTGTTCCAGGCGGTGTGGGGCCGCAACGCCGACACGCCGCTGCCGGTCGTCGCCTCGGCGACGCCGGGCGACTGTTTCGAAACCGCGATCGAGGCCGTCCGCCTCGCCGTCAAATACATGACGCCGGTGATCTTCCTCAGCGACGGCTACCTCGCCAACGCGGCCGAGCCGTGGGAAATTCCCGATGCCGACGCGATCCCCGATTTCCCGGTCGAGTTCCGCACCGAGCCCGAGGGCTTCCACCCCTATCTGCGCGACGAGAAGACGCTGGCGCGGAACTGGGCGGTCCCCGGCACGCCGGGCCTGATGCACCGCCTCGGCGGCATCGAGAAGGATTACGATTCCGGTCATATTTCCTATGACAGCGACAACCATCACCGCATGACCAAGGTCCGTGCCGCCAAGATCGACGGCATTGCCAGCGACATCCCGGCGCAGGAAGTCGCGACCGGCGAAACGTCGGGCAAGCTGGCGGTCGTCGGCTGGGGCTCGACCTTCGGCGCCATCAACCAGGCCGTCGGCCGCTGCGTGAAGGACGGGCTGAGCGTGTCGCACATCCATATCCGCCACGTCTGGCCGTTCCCGGCCAATCTCGGCGACCTGCTGTCGCAGTTCGACCAGATCATCGTGCCGGAAATGAATAACGGCCAGATGGTCAACGTGCTGCGCGCCAAATACCTGGTGCCGGCCGAAAGCATCACACAGATCACGGGTCAGCCCTTCAAGGTCTCGACCCTCGAACGCGAGATCCGCTCGCGGGTGGAAGGATAATCCCATGAACGTTCAAGCTCCCGTCGAAGCGCTCAAGCCCAACGATTACGCCTCGGACCAGGAAGTCCGCTGGTGCCCCGGCTGCGGCGATTACGCCATCATCAAGGGCGTCCACCGTACCCTCGCCGAATTGCAGATTCCGCTGGAAAAGCTGGTCTTTTTCTCGGGCATCGGCTGCGCCGCGCGCTTCCCCTACTACATGGCGTCCTACGGCTTCCACACCATCCACGGCCGCGCCCCGGCGCTGGCGACCGGCGCCAAGCTCGCCAATCCCGATCTCGACATCTGGGTCGTGATGGGCGACGGCGACGCGCTGTCGATCGGCGGCAACCACACGATGCACGCCATCCGCCGCAACGTCGATCTGAACCTGCTGCTGTTCAACAACGAGATCTACGGCCTGACCAAGGGCCAGTACTCGCCGACCAGCCAGCTCGGCACCCGTTCGCCGTCGACCCCGCAGGGCTCGGTCGACGCGCCGCTGACCGCGCTCAGCCTGGCGCTCGGCGCCGGCGCGCGCTTCGTCGCCCGCACGTTCGACACCAACCAGAAACAGATGCCGGGCGTCCTCAAGGCCGCCCATGCCCACAAGGGCGCGTCCCTGGTCGAGATCATCCAGAACTGCATCGTCTATAACGACGGCGCGTTCGACGGCTGGACCGACAAGAAGGTGGTGAACGACAATTCCATCTCGGTCGAACACGGCAAGCCGCTGATCTTCGGCGCCGACGGCAACAAGGGCCTCGCCAAGGCCGAGGACGGTTTCGGCATCCGCGTCGTCACCATCGGCGAAGACGGCGTGACCGAGGCCGACGTGCTGGTCCATGACGAGACCAACAAGATCCTCGCCATGATGCTCGCCGACATGAAACAGCCGGAATTCCCGGTGGCGCTCGGCGTGCTCTACAACAACCCGGCCAAGGCCTATGACGAAGCCGTGCACGAACAGCTCTCCCAGGTCCGCGACGCCAACCCGCCCGGCAGCCTGAACGACATGCTGCGCAAGGGCCGCACCTGGAC
>CAXBCP010000047.1:0-23790 GCA_963974055.1 uncultured Rhodospirillaceae bacterium | reverse complement strand
AAATCCCGATTCGACGGAATCCCATACGATTCATTCAAAACAGGAAACGCTCTAGGATTCCCCGCTGTCAGCCGACGGCGTTCAGTACCGGCTTCGCGAACAGGTCTTCCAGGGCCATGCGTTCCGGGATGATCTTCTGCGTCACCGCGTGGCCGATCAGCCCTTCCAGCGTGTCGCGGTTGGGATCGATGCCGTAGGGCAGCGGGTCGTCCATGAAATCGAGCGCCGCGAGGTGCACCTTGTCGACGCGGCCGGGCTCGGCGATGCGCCCGGCCTTGAGCTTTTCGACATAGAGCCGCTTGGACGCGGCGAAGGCCTCGAACACCTGCAGCGCGATGTCCGGGTTTTCGGCCAGCAGATCGTCGCGCACCGCCACGCAATGGTTGATCGGGTACAGGCCGCGGGTCTTCAGCGCCGACACCGCGGCGGCAAAAGGATCGTCGATCATGGTGGCGACGTCGGGATGATCCACCTTCGCGCCGACCGCGGCGACGAGATCGCCCGAGGTCAGGCGTCCTTCGAGGTCGCCGTCTTCCAGCGGCTTGACGTTTGCCGGCGCGCGGTAGGCCGCGACATGTTCGTCGCCCGACGGCGCCCAGGTGATCGAGGACAGATCGACGTCGAATTCGTCCTGGACGATCGACCGCGCCCAGACGCCGGTGGTCACCGTATAGCCGCGGTTCACCCCGACGCGCTTTCCCGCCAGGTCGGCCGGCGATTTCAGCCCCGACGGCACATGGTGGAGGATCGCGTCGTGATGGAAGTCGCGCACCAGGAAGACCGGCAGCGCCGTGATTTTCACGCCATGCGCCTTGGCGCAGATATAGGTCGTCAGCGCCATTTCGCAGACGTCATAGGCAAGTTCCCGCACCATGCGGCGGAAGGCGTGGACGAGCACGGGGACTTCCTCGAATTCGAGGTCGAAATCGGGCAGCGCGATCGCGCCGTCCTTCAGGGCGCGGTTGTTGCCCTGGGTGCGGGAGACGGCGTGAAGCTTGGTTTTGGCCATTGCGGTTCTTTTCTTGTTGGGGTTAGCAGCACTCCGTGTCGCCGGTATCTTCGAGCGACGGGAGCAGCCAGGTGACGGGCAGGTCCGCGTCCGACACGGACGCGACGGGGGAGAATATCTTCAGGCGGTATCTTGTCTCGTTTTTCCAGAATATCACATTGGTTTCGTGGGGCGGGAAGCCGGGTTTCAGGCCGGGATCCTGCGATACCAGGATGATCTGCGATTCGGGAATCGCGAACCGGTCGCGCACCAGCGTCTCGACCCGCGATATGTCGCCGAGCGTATCCTTTTCCGGTCCCAGCCGCCGGAACATCAGCCCCGCTCCGACGGAAACGGGCCCCCGGTCCGGCGGGGCCGGCGGTTGGCGGAAAACAGACGGATTTCTGCAATCGGGGAGAGCGACATTGCCGGAACTCTGCCGTTTTGGTAAGTCATGGTCAATAATATAACAGGAGAATAAAGCGTGTCCGAAAAAGTCCAAGCCGCCGTGCGCACAGCGCCACAGGTTACCGAATTCAGAGAATACGATATGCCGGACATCCCGGACGATTGCGCTCTGCTGAAGGTCGAAGTCGCCGGCATCTGCGGCACGGACGTGAAGTTCTATTCCAAGCCGCCGTTCGAAGGCCCCGTGATCATGGGCCACGAAAATATCGGCTATATCGCCAAGGCCGGCAAAACCTTCACCAAGCGCCGCGGCCTGAAGGAAGGCGACCTGGTCTTTCCCGAACATTACGTCGGCTGCATGAACTGCGAACACTGCCACCGGGGCGATTACCGGCTGTGCATGTTCACCGACTGGCGCAGATTCCCCGAAGGGCTGCGCTTCGGCTACACCCTGGCGGAACGCGCGCCGCATCTGTTCGGCGGTTTCGCACAATACATGTTCCTGCCGTGGAATTCGATCCTGCACAAGGTGCCGGACGGCCTGTCGCCGGAGCTCGCGGGCGTGGTCACGCCCATGGCCAACGGCATCCAGTGGGCGCTGTTCGACTGCGAGGTCGGCTATGACAGCCGCGTGCTGATCCAGGGCCCGGGCCAGCAGGGGCTGAGCCAGCTGATCGCCTGCAAGCAGGCCGGGGCGTCGCTGATCATCATCACCGGCACCAGCAAGGACACGGCGCGGATGCAGGTCGCCCGGAACCTCGGCGCGGACTACGTCATCAACGTGGACGAGGAAGACCCGATTGCGCGCATCAACGAAATCACATCGGGCGAGGGCGTCGACGTGGCGCTTGACTGCACGGCCGGCGCCGGCACGATTCCGGTGCTGCTCGGCATCGAGGCGCTGAAGCGCAAGGGCGGCACGCTGCTGATCCAGGGCGAGGTCGCGGATTTCCCCAACTTCCCCCTCGGCAAGATCGCCAACAAATACATCACGGTCAAAGCCGCGCGCGGCCACAATTACGAAAGCTGCGAACTGGCGCTCAAACAGCTCAATTCCGACCGGTTCGATCTCAACCAGATCGTCACCCATCGTTTCGGGCTCGAGGATACCCATGAGGCCATCAACGCGGTCGGCGGCAGCGGCGACGTTATCCACGTCTCGCTGATGCCGTGGTCGTAACGGGGGCCGGAACGGGTGACCGACAGCCCTGATACCCGGATCCCCGTCACGGTCGTGACGGGGTTTCTGGGCGCGGGCAAGACGACCCTGCTCAACCGGATGCTGTCCGACCTGTCCGGCAAACGCTACGCCGTGATCGTCAACGAGTTCGGCGATATCGGTATCGACGGCGACCTGATCGAAACCGGCGACGAGGAACTGATCGAGCTCAGCAGCGGGTGCATCTGCTGCGTGGTCCGGGGCGACCTGATCCGCGGGCTGCGCAACCTGCTGGCCGAAAAACCCGGGCTCGACGGCATCGTGATCGAGACCACGGGCCTCGCCAATCCGAGCCCGGTCATCCAGACCCTTGTGATCGACCAGGTCATCGGCGCGCAGTGCCGGCTGGATTCGGTCCTGTGCGTGGTCGATGCCGTCAATATCGTTACCCAGCTTGCATCCGGCACCGACGCCGCCGACCAGGTGGCGTTCAGCGATCACATCGTTCTCAACAAGGTGGACGACGCCGCGCTGCCGATCGACGACATTGAGGCGCGGCTGCGCCGGCTCAATCCGTTCGCGCCGATTACGCGGGCGAACCGGGCCGACGTGCCGGCCGGCGCGGTCGTGAACCGCAGCGGCTTCGATCTCGAGCGGATAGCGGCGCAGCTCGACCCGCTGGCGCCCGACGGCGACGGGCACGACCACAATCACAACCACATCGACGCCACCGGGATCGGCAGCGTTTCCCTGACCTGCGACCGGCCGCTCAACGCCGAACGGCTGGAGGAATGGCTGCAGGACCTGCTGGCGCGCCACGGCACCGACATCCTGCGCACCAAGGGGATCGTGTCGGTTGCCGGCGAGGACAGGAAACTTGCCCTGCAGGCCGTGAACATGATGCTGGAAGGCGATTACGTGGGAAACTGGGGCGACGAAGCGCGGGTCTCGCGCCTGGTGTTTATCGGCCGCCATCTGAAAAAGGACGACCTTGAACCGGCCTTCCGGAACTGCCGCCAGGAGGCCGTCGCGGCCGCCTGAAGAACAACCCGGTCGCGCGTCCGCAACGGGCAGGGAGAACACGACATGACAAGAATACCGCCGCTCGATCCGGACGACATGAACGCCGATCAGCGCGCCATCCACGACCGGATCGTCGGCGATAACGGACGCGTCGGTTTCGGACCGGCGATCGGTTATGCCTATTCCGCCGGGGTGTGGGACGTGCATAACCGGTCCAGCGCGCATCTGCTGGATTGTGCGCTGACCAATGCCCAGGTGCGTATCGTGTCGCTGATGACGGTGCGCCACTGGAACGCCGCCTATCCGTGGAGCGCGCAGGCAAAGACCGCGCTGAAAGCCGGGCTGGACCCGGCGGTCATCGAGGCGATCAATGCCGGCGAACAGCCGGAATTCGACAAGGACGACGATGCCGCCGTCCATGCGGCGACGCGGGAACTGCTTGCCACCGGCACCCTGTCGGAGGAAGGATTCAAGGCCGCCGAGGCGACGCTCGGCTATACCCGCATGGTGGAAATCGTCGGCGCCATCGGCCATTTCTGCGCCACCGGCATGATGGCGAACGTGGTCGGCGTGACACCGGCGGCGGATGCGCCGTCGCACCTGAAGACTTAGGGAAAAACGATGAACGAGACAGAACACAAACAGCAGCTGGTACAGTGCATCCGCATGCTCGAACGCGGCGGCATCATGGATTACAACGGCCATGCCAGCGTCCGTTTCGGCGACAACCGCATGCTGATCAATATCGGGTCCTGCCAGCGCAGCCGGATCACGCCGGACGATATCTGCACCATCGATTTCGACGGCAACGTGATCGAGGGCAACGGCAAGCCGCCGCTCGAATTCCACCTGCATGCCGGGGTCTACAAGGCGCGGCCGGATGTCGATGCGGTCATTCACTGCCATCCCAACTGGTCCACGATCCTGTCGACCGCCGGCGTCGAATACCTGCCGGTCTATGCCCAGGGCTCGCTGGTCTATCCGCTGCCGGTGCTCGATTCCCCCGATTCCATCAACAATGTCGACATGGCGAAACGGCTGACCGACGTGCTCGGCGACCGCCCGGCCGCCTTGATGAAGGCCCATGGCGCCATGACCGCGGGCAAGACCATCGTCGATGCCTTCGTGCTGCTGAACTATCTGGAGGAAAACGCGGAACGCCAGTACATGGCGGCGCAGATCGGCACGCCCTATGCGTTCACCCGGGCGGAGCTGGACCTGTGCCGCGAAAAACTGTGGAACGCCAACCTGTTCAAGCGCACCTGGGACCATTTCAGCGCCAAGCTCGAAGACAGTGCGTGATCGCCGGACGGCGGCGCAGATGACGGAAAACAGCCACTTTTCAGGACTTTCGGAATGACACAGGAAAACCGGTTCCACATGGCCGGCGTTATGGGCTGGCCCGTGATGCATTCGCGCTCGCCGATGATGCACAATTACTGGATGGAACAGCAGGGGCTGGCGGGCACCTATGTGCCGCTGGAGATCAGGCCCGGCACGCTGGAGGCCGCCCTGCGCGCCATGCACCCGCTCGGCTTTTCGGGCTGCAACCTGACCATTCCGCACAAGCTCGATGCGATGGCCATCGTCGACGAGGTCGACGACGTCGCCCGCAAGATCGGCGCGATCAGCTGCGTGGTCGTGCGCGACGACGGATCGCTGTTCGGCACCAATAACGACTGGCTCGGATTCACGGGCAACCTGAAACATTCGTATCCGGACTGGCGCGGCGATGCGGGGCCGGTTGCCGTGATCGGCGCCGGCGGCGGCGGGCGGGCCGTGTGCTATGCCCTGTTGCAGCTGGGTGTGCCGGAAATCCGGCTGGTCAACCGCACGCCGGACGAGCCGGTCGCGATCGTCGAGGAATTCGGCGGCCCGATCGCCACGTTCGACTGGGCCGAGCGCCACGATATTCTCGACGGCGTGACGATGGCGGTGAACGTCACCAGCCAGGGCATGGACGGACAGCCCGCGCTGGATATCGATCTCGCAAAACTGCCCGCAGCCGCGCTGGCGGCCGATATCATCTACACGCCGCTGGAGACGCCGTTTCTCGCGGCTGCCCGCGCCCGCGGCAACGATACGCTGAACGGTCTCGGCATGCTGCTGCACCAGGGGCCGCCGGCGTGGAAGATGTGGTTCGGCCTCGAGCCCGCGGTCACGCCGGAACTGCGCGGCATGATGGAAAAAAGCATCCTCGGAAACTGAGCCCGGCGCGGCACTGACGTGTTGCGGGGTTTATTCGCTTGACTCTTTAAATCCGACTAAATATAACGCCGATAAGAATTATCGGAGTTAATTATGAGCCTCTACGGATCCAACGTCGAATACGGGCTGCACTGCCTGCTGTATCTGGTCGACCCGCCGGCCGGCGCGCCGGTCAGCAGCGGCGACCTGGCCGAATTCCAGGGCGTGTCGCCGTCCCTGGTGGCGAAACTGTTCACCCGGTTGCAGAAGGCGGGAATCGTCGAATCCGCCGAAGGCATTCGCGGCGGCTTCCGGCTGGCGAAACCGGCCGGCGACATATCGGTTTACGATGTCGTGCGCGCGGTCGACGGCGACAAGCCGCTTTTCCAGTGCCGCGAAATCCGCGCCAATTGCGTGCTTTACGGCGACAATCCGCCGGCCTCCGCCACGAAAGGGCTGTGCGGCATTCATGCCGTCATGCTGGAGGCGCAGGAGCGCATGTACGACACGCTCCGCCAACAGAGCCTGGCCAGCCTGGCCGGCACCGTGGATGCCAAGATCACGCCGAAAATTGCCCAGGCGAAACGGCAATGGTTCGAAGACCGCGACCGGGTGCGCCGCACCCCGGCAAGGCTTCGGTCACAATCGAAAAGGAAAGCATCATGACCCATATCCTCGTTATCGGCGGCGGCTTCGCCGGCGTGTCGGCCGCCGTTGTCGCGGCGGACGAAATCCACCAGGCCGGGGGCGACGCCACCGTCACCCTGGTATCGGACAGCGATCACATGACCATCCGTCCCCGGCTTTACGAAAAGAATCCGGAAACCCTGCGCGCGCCGCTGCTGCCGACCCTCGATCCTGCCGGGATCGCCTTCGTCCTCGCCAGCGTGGACAAAATCGATACGGCCGCGAAGTCGGTGTCGCTGGATAACGGCACGGTGCTGACCTACGACCGGCTTATCCTCGCGACCGGCAGCGAACTGCCGCCCTTGCCGGTGCCCGGCGTCGGCGAACACACCTTCAATATCGACAGCTACAATGGCGCGGTCGCCCTCGACCGGCATTTGCAGCAGGTGGTCAAAACGCCGTCGGCGCCGGGACACGACACCTATGTCATCGTCGGCGGCGGCATGACCGGTATCGAGCTTGCGGCGGAAATGCGGGGCCGCATCGAACAGCATTCGGATGCCGCCACGGCGGCGGCGGCGAAAGTCATCCTGGTCGAAATGGCCGACGTGATCGGACCGGAATTCGGCGACAACCCGCGTCCGGTCATCGATACTGCGCTCGCCGATGCCGGCGTCGAACAGCGCCTGGGCTGCCGGGTTGCGGGGTTCGACGAAGCGGGCGTGATGCTCGACGGCGGCGCGCGGATCGACGCGGCAACCGTGGTGGTGACCGTGGGCCTGCGCGCCAACGGGCTGACGGCGCAGATTCCGGGCGACCGCGACGGGCTCGGCCGGCTGACCGTCGGCGACGACCTGAAGGTCGCCGGGCTGGACGACGTCTATGCCACCGGCGACGTCGCGCTGGCCCGGGTCGACGATGCCGGAAACTACGCGCTGATGTCGTGCCAGCATGCGCGGACAATGGGCAAATATGCCGGATTCAACGTCGTGCGCGATGTGCTCGGCGGGGCGCCGCGTCCCTACCGCCAGCCGGATTACACCACCTGCCTCGATCTCGGCGATTTCGGCGCGGTGTTCACCACCGGATGGAACCGGGAAATCGGCACCGTCGGCGCCGAGGCCAAGAAGCGCAAGACCATGATCAACACCCAGTGGATCTACCCGCCGTCGGGCGATACCGAGGAGGTCTTCGCGGCGCTGCGCATCGACGAACGGGGCCGCTGAGGAAACCTATTCCCCGATCGGCTTCAGCCGGGCGGCAAGGTCGGCTTTCAGCACCTTGCCGACCCCGCTTTTCGGCAGATCGTCGATCGGGAATATGGCGCGCGGCACCTTGTAGCGCGCCAGCTTTTCCCGGCACCAGGCGATAAGCATTTCGGGATCCGCCGCGTTATCCCGCGTCACCACGAAGGCGGCGATTTCCTCGCCGAATTCGCGGGACGGCCAGGCGACGACGGCGGACTCGACCACGCTTTCGTGCCGGCTGAGCACGTGTTCGATCTCGGCGGGATATATGTTCACCCCGCCGCGGATGATCATGTCCCGGGCGCGGCCTGCCAGATACAGGAAACCGCCGCCATCGCGCCAGCCGAGATCGCCGGGATAGTACCAGCCGTCGCGGAACGCCTCGCGGCTGGCCTCGGCGTCGTTATGGTATCCCGATGCCGTGCCGGGATGCCTGTAGCGGATGCGCCCGACCTCGCCCGCCGGCAGCGACCGGTCGTCCTCGTCCGCGATGTCGATTTCCGCGCCGAAAACGGGCCGTCCGACCGATGCCGACGCTTGCGGCGGGTCGTGCCAGAACAGGGCGGTCGCGCCGCCGCCGTCGGTCGAGCCGTAGAAATTCAGGTAGTACGGCGACACGTTTTGCATCAGCGCGTCGCGTTCTTCCGCGTGCAGGATGGCGCCGGTGGAAAACAGCATGTCCAGCCACGGCATCAGCAGCTTGCCGTCTTCGCGCGGCGGCAGGTCCAGCACCCGGCGCAGCAGGGTCGGCACCAGGAACAGCTTGGTCGCCGCATGGGTCTCGCCGAAGGCCAGCAGGTCCGCCATGTCGTAGGGCGGGGGAAACAGCAACGCCGTGCCGCCGGCATAGACCGCGCACATCGAATAGCCGCGGCTGCCGCCGAAATACAGCGGCGTCGCGCAGAGATACCGGGTGCGTTCGCTGAATCCCAGGGTCACGAAATAGATCATGAAGCGCGCGAAGAACTGGTTATGGGTGATCAGCGGCCCCTTCGGAATGCCCGTGGTGCCCGACGACAGGGCCAGCAGCAGCGGCGGATCGCCCCCGGCGAGGCCGGTCGCGCCCGGATCGGCGGCGGCGGCGCCGGCCTGCCAGTTGTCGTCGATACGCACGGTCTGCCAGGCGCCGCTCACGTCCGAGAACGGATCGCCGGTTTCCGACAGCACGATGCGCGGCGCGAAGAATTCGGCAAGGCGGGTTTTCTCGTCGACGCCCCAGCGCCAGTCCATCGGCAGGGCGGCGGCGCCGATCCGCGCCAGCGCGAACAGCGCGGCGAGATGTTCGGGCGTGTCCTTCAGGTTGACGCCGACGATGTCGTCGCGCCCGACCCCGAGCGACGACAGATAGGCCGCCCGGCGGCAGACCATGTCGCGGAATGCCGCGTGGTCGATCGTTTCGTCCGGCGTGATCACGGCGGGCGTCTGCGGACGGCGCAGGGCGTTCTGGTCGAGGGCTTCGGCGAGATTCATATCGCCATGATACTGCCTGCGGCGGGTTTGGCTATGCCGCCGAATCGAGTTCCTTCGGGCGGGTAAACCCGATCAGCGTGCCTTTTCCGGGCTGAATGCCGGACCAGGACGGGGTGTCGAAATCCAGCACGGTCAGGGCGGCTGTCGGGTACTTGCCGAACGGATTGGCCGACCGCACGCCGTTGCCGATCAGGCCGAGCGCCAGGGTCAGGATTCCCGGATTGTGGCTGATCACGATGGCGCTCGGGTAGCCGTCGCCGATGGTGCGTACGGCATCGAGAAGCGTCCGCGGTTCGGGATGGTAGAGCTCGGGCGGCATTTCCGCCGCCGTTTCGCAGTCGAGCGCTTTCTGGATATGGGCCCATGTATCGCGGGTGCGCCGGGCCGGCGAGCACAGCGCGATCGCCGGCGTGTATCCGAGATCGCGCATGTAGCGCCCCATCAGCGGCGCCGAGCGTTCGCCGCGGCGCGACAGGGGCCGGTCGAAATCGTCCTGTCCGGGGTCGTCCCAGCCGGATTTTGCGTGGCGAAGAAGGAAAAGCCGTTTCATTGCGGTCGTCCGGGCGGTCTTCTGAACCTGTTGAATTGCGCTAAAACTATATCGGCATTGCGACAATTTGGTGACAGCCCCATTGCCATCATCCTGCCGAACCGGCAAAAAGCGGACGGTAACGTATAAAACGTATAAAAAGATATCCAAGGCAATGGTGGACCTGACCCAGAAATACGATGTCCTTGTCATCGGCGGGGGCAACGCGGCGCTTTGTGCGGCGCTCAGCGCGCGGCTCGAAGGCGCGTCCGTGCTGGTGCTGGAGCGCGCGGAAAAATTCTATCGCGGCGGCAATACCCGCCACACCCGCAACATGCGCTGCGCCCATGACGCGGCGACGGACACCCTGACCGGCCCCTACCCGGAAGACGAGCTGTTCGACGACCTGCTGCGCGTCACCGAGGGCGAGACCGACGAAGAACTTGCCCGGCACATGATCCACGAATCGAAGGACATGCTGAACTGGATCGTCGAGCAGGGCGTGCGGTTTCAGCCGCCGCTCGGCGGCACGCTGGGCCTCGGCCGGACGAATTCGTTCTTCCTCGGCGGCGGGCGCGCGATGCTGAATGCGCTCTACAACACCGCCGACCGGATCGGCGTCGACGTGGTGTATGGGGCCGAAGTCACCGCGATGGAAATCGAGGACGGCATGTTCGTGTCCGCGACCGCCCGGATCGACGGCAAGGATGCCGAAATCCGCGCCGGCGCGCTGGTCGCCGCCGCCGGCGGGTTCGAATCGAACATCGACTGGCTCGCCGAATACTGGGGCGAAGCGGCGCGCAATTTCCTGATCCGCGGCACCGCGAACAACCAGGGCACGATCCTGAAAATGCTGCTCGATAGCGGCGTCAAGCAGATCGGCGATCCGACCCAGTGCCATGCGGTCGCGATCGACGCGCGCGCGCCGCAATATGACGGCGGCATCATCACCCGGCTCGACTGCGTGGTGTTCGGCATCGTCGTGAACAGGAATTCGGAGCGGTTCTACGACGAGGGCGAGGATATCTGGCCGAAACGCTACGCGATCTGGGGACGTCTCGTCGCCGCGCAGCCGGACCAGATCGCCTATATCGTGTTCGATCACGATTCCCTGCACCGCTTCATGCCGTCGCTGTATCCGCCGATCAAGGCGGACAGCATCACGGAACTGGGGGAACGGCTGAAAATTCCGGCCGACACGCTGGATAAAACGGTCAGGGATTTCAACGGCGCCGTGGTCGACGGCACGTTCGACCACACCATTCTGGACGACTGCCGCACCGAGGGGCTGGACCCGCCGAAGACCCACTGGGCGCGGCGGATCGAAACCCCGCCCTATTACGCCTATCCGGTGCGTCCCGGTATCACGTTCACCTATCTCGGCACGCGGGTGAACAAGGAAGCGCGGATGATAATGGAAGACGGCAAACCGTCGGCGAACATGTTCGCGGCGGGCGAGATCATGTCGGGGAACGTTCTCGGCAAGGGCTATGCCGCGGGAATCGGAATGACCATCGGCAGCGTTTTCGGCCGGATAGCGGGCAGGGAGGCCGCGAACAATGCCCGTAACTGACCAGACAACCGGTTTCGATCCGCTCGGGAAACCCGAAAAGGCGGGGCTCGGCGACGTGCCGAACGGCACCGAAGCCCTGACCGAGGTCGGCCGTCTGATGACGGTCTGCAATTCCTGCCGCTACTGCGAAGGCCTGTGCGCGGTCTTCCCGGCGATGATCGCGCGCCGCGACTTCCCGGACGGCGACCTGAACTATCTTGCCAACCTGTGCCACGGCTGCGGCGCCTGTTTCTACGACTGCCAGTTCTCGCCGCCGCACGAATTCGACGTCAACGTGCCGAAGGCCATGGCCGTGGCACGCGCCGAATCCTACCAGGCCTATGCCTGGCCGCGCGCGTTTTCCGGCCTGTTCGCCCGCAACGGCCTCGCCATCAGCATCATCGCGGCGCTGAGCGTGGCGGTCTTCATTCTGGGCTTCGCCGCCTGGACCGATCCCAAGGTGCTTTACGGCGCGCATAGCGGGCCGGGATCGTTCTACAAGCTGATGCCGCACAACACGATGGTGGCGCTGTTCGGCGCGGCGTTTTTATACGCGATCTTCGCCTCGGTCATGGGCGCGCGCGCCTTCTGGCGCGATATCGGCGAACCGGCATCGACCCTGCGCGAACCGCAATCGCTGTGGCAGGCGATGAAGGACGCCGGAAAGCTGCGCTATCTCGACGGCGGCGGCGCCGACTGCGCGGGCGACGAAAACGCGACCCCCGATAACCGGCGGTTCTACCATCACTGCACGTTCTACGGTTTCATGCTGTGCTTCGCCGCGACCTCGGTGGCGACGCTGTACCATTACCTGCTCGGCATGGAAGCGCCCTATCCGTGGTACGACGCGCCGGTGATTCTCGGCACCATCGGCGGTATCGGCCTGTTGATCGGCCCCGTGGGCCTGCTGGCCGCCAAGTGGAAACGCGACCCGGACATGCAGGACAAGGAGCGCTTTGGCATGGATGTCGCCTTCCTGGCGATGCTGTTCCTGACCAGTCTGACCGGGCTCGCCCTGCTTTTCCTGCGCGATACCCCGGCAATGGGGATGCTGCTGGCGCTGCATCTCGGCGTGGTGTTCAGCCTGTTCATCACCATGCCCTACGGCAAGTTCGTGCACGGGATCTACCGCTACATGGCACTGGTCCGCTATGCCCGGGAAAGCCATATGGCGGGGTAAACGGGGGCCTTTCTGTGTATGACGCCGCCGCGGTTTGCTGTTAACGTCGGTCGATCAGAACAAAAGGGCGGATACCGAAAACATGCAATCTGCGATCCCGGCCATCTTTATGCGCGGCGGCACGTCGCGCGGGCTGTATTTCAACGAAGCGGACCTTCCGGCGGATCGCGCCCTGTGGGACGGTATCCTGCTGGCCGCGTTCGGGTCGCCCGATCCGCGCCAGGTGGACGGCGTCGGCGGCACCACGTCGGTGACCAGCAAGACCTGCATCATTTCCCCGTCCGACCGCGACGATTGCGACGTCGATTACTTTTTCGCCCAGGTGTCGGTCGACCAGGCATCGGTCGATTACGGGCCGACCTGCGGCAACATGCTGTCGGGCGTCGGCCCCTATGCGATCGAGACCGGGCTGGTCGCGGCCGAGGACGGCGAGACCCGCGTGCGCATTCACCAGGTCAATACCGGCGGCCTCGTCGAGGCGGTGATCCAGACGCCGGGCGGCCATGTCGAGTTCGAAGGCGATGTCGCGATCGACGGCGCGCCGGGGACGGGGGCGCCCATCCTGCTCAATTTCATGCAGGCCATCGGCTCCTATACGGGCAAGCTGTTTCCGACCGGCAACACGATGGAGCAGATCGACGGGATCGACGTCACGCTTGTCGACGCCGCGATGCCGGTGATGATCCTGCGCGCCGCGGATGTCGGCAAGACCGGCTATGAAAGCGCCGCCGAGCTCAACGACGATGCCGCCTTCTTTGCGCGGGTCGAGGCCATGCGCCGGGAAGCCGGGGAACGCATGGGACTGGGCGACGTGTCCGGCAAGGTGGTGCCGAAGATCATCATCGCCGCCCCGCCCCGCGCCGACGGCCATATCGCGTCGCGCTATTTCGTGCCCGACCAGGCGCATGAAACCCACGCGATCACCGGCGGCATCGCCCTCGCCTATGCCTGCCAGGCGGCGGGGACGGTCGTCCATCCGCTGACCCGGCCGCTGGACGCCGGCGAACGTCCCATGTTTTCCATCGAACACCCGGTCGGCCAGCTGCATCTGGCCCTGACCCTCGGCGACGAGGAAAGCGGCCGCCAGATCGTGGCTGCCGGTATAATCCGCACCGCCCGCATGATCATGCAGGGATCGGTGATGATTCCGGAACGCGTGCTGCCCCGCGAGAAGGCGCAGGCGCATTCCGGCTAGACGACGTTAGACAACGCGAAATCACGGAGGAAACCGCACATGACGTTACTGAAGCTCGCGAAGGGCGCAACGCTGGCATTCGCCGGCGCCGCCCTTACCCTCGGCACGGCAGCGACCCCTGCACCCGCCGCCGATTTTTCCGGCAAGCGGATCGAATGGATCATTCCCTACGGCACCGGCGGCGGATCGAACCGCTGGGCGCGCTTCTACGCGCCGCGCCTGCAGAAGCACATTCCGGGCAATCCGACGGTCGCGATCAAGAACATGCCGGGCGCCAGTTCCACCAAGGGCACGAATTTCTTTGCCCGCCGGGCCGGCACCGACGGGCTGATGATGCTCGGCACCTCCGGTTCGACGCAGTTCCCGTTCCTGCTCGACGACCGCCGCGTGAAATACGACTACGCGGACTGGGAAGTCATCCTGGCGACGCCGGTCGGCGGCATCGTGTACGTGAACCCGTCGCTCGGCGTGAAAGAGGCCAGCAGGGAAGGCATGAAACAGCTTCAGAAGGCGAAGCTCAAATTCGGCTCGCAGGGGGCGACCTCGCTCGACCTGGTGCCGCTCCTCGCCTTCGATATCCTCGGCCTCAACGTGAAGCCGGTCTTCGGGATGAAGGGCCGCGGCCCGTCGCGCCTTGCCTTCGAGCGCGGCGAGGTCCGGATCGACTACCAGACAACGCCCGCTTTCATCAAGCGCGTCACCCCGCTGGTCGATGCCGGCAAGGCGGTGCCGCTGATGACCTGGGGCATGCTGGACGACCAGGGCGAACTGGTCCGCGATCCGACCTTCCCCGACCTGCCGCATGTCGGCGAAGTGTATGAGCGCATGCACGGCAAGAAACCGAAGGGTCCGGCGTGGCGCGCCTGGCGGACGTTCATGGCGGCGGGGTATCCGGCGCAGAAGATGATCTTCGTCAAAAAGGGCACGCCTGCCGATATCGTGGCGGCGCTTCGCAAGGCGGCCGCCGACACGGTGAACGAGCCGGGCTTCAAGGAAGCGGCGGCAAAGTCGCTCGGAAACTATCCGCAGGCCGTGGGCGCCAAGGCGGAAGTCCTGATGAAAGTGGCGACGACCGTGTCGCCCGCCTCCAAGGCCTGGGTCAAGGCGTGGCTGAAGCGGCGCTTCAACGCCGTTCCCTGACTGCCCGGAACTGAACCGACACCGCGGGGCGAGACGGCACAAGCCGCCGCCCCGCGGCACGCGATCGCCTGACGGGGGAACAAGATGCTCGAAGCGCTTGCAGCGGCATTGGTTGAGATTACCAGCGGCCAGCATCTGATCTATCTGCTTGGCGGCGTCGCCATGGGCCTCGCCGTCGGCATCTTCCCGGGGCTCGGCGGTATCGTCGGGCTCTCGATATTGCTGCCGTTTCTCTACGGCATGGACCCGACCTCGGCGCTGTCGATGCTGATCGGTCTTGTCGCCGTTATTCCGACATCCGATACGTTCACGTCCGTCCTGATGGGCATACCGGGGTCGAGCGCGTCGCAGGCGACCGTGCTCGACGGATTCCCGCTCGCCAAGAAAGGCGAAGGCGCCCGCGCCCTGGGGGCCGCGTTCTCGGCATCGCTGTTCGGCGGCCTGATCGGCGCCGTGATCCTGACCTTCGTGATCGTCGTCGCCCGCGACGTGATCCTTCTGTTCACGTCGGCCGAACTGTTCATGCTGACGATTCTCGGCCTGTCGATGGTCGGCGTGCTGGCCGGCGGCAACCTGGCCAAGGGGCTGCTGGGTTGCGGCCTCGGGCTCATGTTCGGCGCGCTGGGCGGCGCGCCCGCGACCGGCGAATTCCGGATGACGCTCGGCAATCCCTATCTCGGGGACGGTCTGCCGCTGGTGGTGATCGGCCTTGCCATGTTCGCCGTGCCCGAAATCGTCGATCTGCTGCGCGCCGGTGGCTCCATCTCGCGGAGCCAGACCCTCGGGCACGGCTGGCTGCGCGGCCTCAAGGATATGTGGGTGTATAAATGGCTGTGCATCCGCTGTGCCGCCATCGGCTGCATGATCGGCGCGCTGCCGGGGCTCGGCGGCAGCGTCGTCGACTGGATCGCCTATGGCCACGTCAAGCAGACGTCCAAGGACAAATCGCAATTCGGCAAGGGGGATATTCGCGGCGTGCTGGCGCCCGAAAGCGCCAATAACGCCAAGGAAGGCGGCGGCCTGATCCCGACATTGCTGTTCGGGATTCCCGGGTCCGGGTCGATGGCGGTCTTTATCGGCGGCATGGTGCTGATCGGGCTGGAGCCCGGCCCGGCCATGGTCGAAGGCCAGCTCAACCTGACCTATGTCATCATCTGGTCGCTGGCGCTGGCCAACGTGATCGGGGCCGGGGCGTGCCTGTTCCTGTCCAGGTACGTCGCCATGCTGACGACCGTCCGCTACGCCTATCTTGCGCCGTTCATGATCATGGTGATCTGCTTCGCGGCCTTTCAGGCGCAGCGCGATCTCGGCGACCTGATTACGCTGTTCGTCATGGGCATGGTCGGGATACTGCTCAAGCGGTTCGGCTGGCCGCGCCCGGCCTTCCTGATCGGTTTCGTGCTGGCCGACCAGTCGGAAACCTATCTGTACCAGGCGATACAGTTCTATGACTGGGATTTCCTGCTGCGTCCGGGCGTCCTCATCATCGCCGCGATAACGGTCGTGTCCGCCTGGCTGGGGGCGCGGAACGCACCCACCGGCGAAGTCGATGCCGAGACGGCGCTGGCGAAAAAGGCGAAAAACATGCGGCCGCAGGCGTGGTTTGCGACCGCGGTGTTCGCGTTCTTCGCCTGGGGGCTGCTCGACGGGCTCGGCCAGTCGTTTATCGGCGGCATCTATACGATCGGCATCGGTGTCGTGATGCTGCCGATCGCCGGGTACATGGTCTATGTGACGTGGTCCAACAACGTCGCCCACACCGTGAATTACGATCACGAGGTCGAGGGCGCCCACCTGCAATCCGACGACACGCCCGGCCTGTGGCACTATATCCTGTGGCTGGCCGCTTTCCTGGCGTCGATCGTGCTGATCGGGTTCTGGCTTGCGATCGTCGGGTTCTTCGTGATTTTCCTCCGCGTCAAGACGGATGCGTCCTGGCTCCGTATCGCCTGCATGACGGCGGGCGGGGTCGGCTTCGTGACGGCGCTGGCCTGGGTCATGGTGCTCGATTTCCCGCGCGGGCTGTTGCAGGACGTGCTGGTCCTGCCGTGGCCGATCGGCTGATTTGCGGGGGGACACACGGCCCGACACCGTAAAAGGGCCGCCGTTCATCTTGCGTTCATGTTGAAGAGGCAAGAATACCCGCAGGGCAGGGGCCGGTATTGCGCATTACGCCGGATCGTGCCAGCATTATTGCGGGTAAGGGCTTTCTGCGCGGCATCCTGAGGGGCGAGCGCGGGAATTGTTATAGGGGGCACGACGATGACAGGAATTCTCGTCTCGAATTTCCGTAAATTTTTCATTCTTGCAATGTTCGTTCTGGCGGCCGGTGCGCTGTCGGTAACGGCGTCCGAGCGCGCATATGCGGCCGGTTTCGCCGACGATGTCGCCGGCAAGACGACGCTCAAGCTGAAAGACATTCCCGGGGTCGGCAAGGTCCTGTCGGACCTGAAGCTCGGCAAGCTCGCCGATACCGAGATGGCCAGCGTCACCGCGACCGAAAAGACGATCTCCGGCTTTGTGAATTTCTTCGCGATGCGCTGGAATTTCCTGGTCTTCAAGGGCGGGACGGAAACCTATTTCGCGCTGGAACCCGTCAGCGCGACCGGCAAGCCGCGCACGCCCAAGCTCAGCGATTTCTTCAAGGCGCCGGGCATCGAAGTGACCGACATGCTGACCTTCGACCGGGTGGTCTGGGTCATCGCCGCGCGCGGGGTCGAGCTCGAACAGAACGATCTGCCGGCCGCCGCCAAGGCCATGTTCTCGCCCTATTTCGACGACAATGCCGCTTTCGAGGTCAGCCTCGACCAGGGCGTCACCTTCATGGCGATGTCCGATATCGGCAAGCTGAAACCCCTGAAGGATGCGATCGAGGCGATCGGCGGAAAATCGAGCAAGGCCCTGTTCAAGGCGCAGCTGAGCACCGGCGTTCTGAGTTCCGTGATGGAAGGAAAAACGCCCTCGATCACGGCCAGTTTCCTCGCCGCCCTGCCGCCCGTCCGGCCGAAAATCGGCAAGAAAATCGAAATTCCGGCAACGTTTACCGTCGGGCTGAAGGCCGAATTCGACCTGGTCGAAGCCTCGACCAAGTTCGGATATTTCCTCGAAGCGGCCGACGTGCCCTTCGTCTATCCCGATATCGCGGACAAGAAAATCGCGACCGCGAAAACCACCATGGATATCGAGGTCGCCATGGCGCTTGAAGGCGGCAAGCCGACCTTCTCGATCGCCGCGACGATGTTCAAGGGTGAAAAGGGCGCCTTCAAAAAGGCGTTCGGCCTGCCGTTCATCGACCTGCAGGACTACACGATGGCGTTCGAGATCAAGCCCGATGCGGTCGCCGTCGGGATCGGCGCCGGCGGGCGGTTTTACGACAACAACATCGTGACCTTCGCCGCCGTGCAGGTGCCGGCCGCCACGGCGGCCATTCCGATTCCGGAACAGATCAAGTTCATGGTGTCGCCGACCAACCCGAACAAGACCGCGTCGCTCAGCCTCAGGGACCTGACCAACGCGTTCGCCGACCTGACGAATGCGGTGACGGGCTCGAAGATTCCGCATCCGCCGCTTCCCGACGACTTTGTCAGGATCGGGGGCGTCAAGACCGGCGAAGGGCCGTTCATCGATGTGTCGCTGAATATCGGGCTCGATGCCGGGCTGGAGATGGCCGGCAACCTGATCGTGTTCGGCACCGAAATGGGCGCGGTCGAAACCGCGGTCATCAAGCCGACCCACGGGATCGAAATCAAGGCGCATACCAATGCCAACCTGCCGATCGATATCATCAAGCTGCCCAAGGGCGAGGTCGATATCGCGATCACCACCGAAAACATCACCGACCCGCATGTGCGCATCAAGACGGAGACGGTGTCGCTGCTCGGTTCCGGCGGCAGTTTCGAACTGTCGATCGACAAGAAGGCCCAGGTCGCCATTGTCGAAGGCGCGGCCCCGTTCGGCCTGTTCGAAGCCTCGCTGGTTCTCGAAAGCGCGACGCGGAGCCTGAAAAACGCCGGGTTCGAAGCGACGGGAATCATCGAGGGCAATTTCTTCAACCGGTTTGCCGACGGCATCCAGACGGCGACGGCGGATTTCAGCCGCGGCGTCGAAACCGCCGTCGCCGGCATGAACCGCGAACTCCATGTCGCGTCCGACCGCATCCAGACCGCGAAAATCGACAAGTCCAAGGCGGTCGGCGATCTCGAGAGCGCCCGCAAGAGCGCCTATAAGGAATTCAACAAGGCCAAGGCCGAGGTCGACAAGCTGAAAGGCAAGTACGACCGCGAAAAGAGAAAATGCAGCCCCAAACCCTGGGACTGGGACCATTGCGTCGCGGCCGGCAGTCTGTGGACCGCCCTCAAGGTCGCGCGCGGCGTGCTCGATCTCGGGCAGAAGGTTGTCGACGAATTCCTCAAGGGAACCGGCAAGGTTCTCAGCGCCGTCATCGACGGGCTGAACAAGACCATCAATACCTTCGGCAAGGTTCTTGCGGCGGCGACCGATGCGCTGAGCTCGGCGATGGTGACGTTCGGCAATGCGATCGAATTCGCCGGCAAGTTCACCGGCCAGGCGTTGTCCGCGATCGCCGAGATATTCGACATCGAAAAACTGTGGATGAAGGGCAAGCTCGCCGTCCTCAGCGCCAGTCAGAAGGGCGAACTCGGCATCGAATACACGCTGCTCGGCACCGAATATCTCAAGGATATCAAGTGGGATTTCAGCGTCCCGGTCGAAAAGGTATTCGAAGTCTTCACGCCGGGCGCGGATTCGGGCGGCTCGGGCAAGGGCAAGTCCGCGACGATGCCGGGCAATATGCCGAAGCCTGTTAAAGTTGCAGGCAACTTCACGTTCGACCCGGTGACCGGCCAGGAGGCGCGCGACTATTCGGAATCGCTGATCGAAGCCGGAAAGCTGAAGGCGACTTCGGTGCCGTTCGATCCCGGCATGTGCGAAACCCACCCCTATGCGCTGGACCAGCATATCAAGCTCGTGAACTCGGAACTGTCCTCGATTACGCGCCGCAAGATCAATGCGCAGGCCTACAAGTACTATACCGCGATGGAGGCCAGCCGGGCGTTCCGGGCGCTCGGAAACGGCGCGCCGCCGAATCCCGCCCGGTGGGTGAAGGTCAACAGGGGCGGGCGGATTCCGTCCGGCGCCGTCAGCGGCGGCTCGGAACCGGGCCGGTCGCGTCTTTACGTCTGCCGGTCCAGCTACAAGGGCAAATGGGCGAGCGGTAAGGTCGTCGCCGGCTATTGCAACATCGGTTACGGCGGCAAGGAACGCAAGCAATCGACCTATGACGTCCTTGTTTCCGACAAGGGAATGAGCGGTCGTGTCGGCTGGACCTCCGGCGGCAGCAAGTACCGCATGTATGTCGGCAAGGAAGGCAAGGGCAACGTCTATGTCTGCCGCGCCCGCTACAAGGGCGGCACCCATCCCGGCAAGATCGCGCCGAACGGCAACTGCTATATCGGCTATGGCGGGAAGGAACGGAAATTCACCAAGGGTTTCCAGACCATGACCGTTTATCGCGGCGGCCTTCATAACTATGTCGGGCTGGTCAACCAGTACAAGGCGGCGAAGATTTCGGTCGCCGAACGCGACAGCTCCGCAAAGTACAGCAAGCAGGTCCGGATCGTCCGGGCGCTGCAGGCCGAGCTGAAAAAGGCGCCCGGCAGCGGTGCCGTACGCAAGGAGATCGAGCGCAATTACAGGGCCGAGCCGAAGCAGGAACAGCTTAGTCCCGTCTATCTCGGCAAGCAGGAAAAAGAGCTGAGGGCGATGAAGGTAAACCTTCTGAAACTTCAGAAGGATCCTGCCAGCCCCTGTGGCCAGGCGATCAAGGATGCCGGCGTCAAACCGGCGCCGGCCAAAAAGTCCAGCGGCGGCTTCGCCGGGCTGGCGGCGATGAAGAAGCTCAACGCCAAGATGGCCGAGCAGGTCCAGGCGGCGATGAAGCAAAGCGCGACGGCGGTGGCCGCGGCGAATGCCGCACGGGCGCTGCAGGCCAAACAGGCGGCCGAGCGCAGGAAACAGCAGGCAGCGATGAAGAAGAAGCGCCTGCTGGCCTTCACCAAGAAACTGAAAAACCGCGAGGCTCTTATCGCGAAGCGGACGGCCAAGACGGCGAAGATCCGCGCGGAGCGCAAGAAGATCGCGGTCAAGAAGGTCGCCAAGTCCACGAAATCGGTCGCGTCGGCGAAACTTGCCGCCGACCAGACCCGGAAGGCTGCCAAGTCCAGAAAACCCCAGAACAAGGCCGTCGCGAAACTGAGCCAGAAGCAGCGCCAGGCATTTGCCCGCGCCTATGCGGTGAAGGTCGCCGGCAAGAAGGCGCCGGCCGTCACGACCGCGATTTCGAAGGAAAAGCTGGCAAAGCGTCAGGCGCGGATGGCGAAGCGACTGGCGAAGGTCGGCAAGATGAACGCCGATCAGAAAAAGGCCTTTGCCGTCGCCTATGCGAAGGCCCGGGCGCGGACGCGTGCCAGTATGATCAAGACCATGCCGGTCAGCCGCGAGTCGACCCTGGACAACAAGCCGAAGGGGTCGGAGGCGGCACCGCCGCCGGATCGCGCCGGGGTCAGCACCAAAATGCTGAAACAGTTGCGGACGCTTAAATCTCTGGCAAAATAGAGCCAGGGCAGAACGGTAACGAATGCCGCGGGCATCCCGGGAACGGGGGCCGGCGGCATTCGGGTTTTGCCGGCACAGAATGGACGGCCTTCCCCGATGATCGAGGTGAAAAACCTTATATTCGAGTACCCGACGAAGCGGGCGCTGCACGATGTTTCCTGCGAGATAAAAACCGGCAGCATCACGGCCCTTGTCGGGCCGAACGGTGCGGGAAAAACAACGCTGATCCGCTGTATCGTCGGGCTGCACGGCCCGTTTTCCGGCCAGGTGCTGTTCGACGGCGTCGACGTGCACGAACACCCGCGCGACTGCCACCGGCGCATGGCCTATCTGTCGGATTTCTTCGGCGTCTACGACCAGCTCACCGTGCGCCAGTGCCTGACCTATACGGCCCGCGCCTACGGCGTGTCGGGCGATCAGGTCCGCACCGTCGTCGAGGCGGCGGCGCAACGGCTTAATCTCACCGACCGGTTGCGCGAAAAAGCGGGTGCGCTGTCCCGCGGCCTGCGCCAGCGCCTGGCGATCGCCCAGGCGATCGTCCACGAACCCGAATTCCTGGTGCTCGACGAGCCCGCCTCGGGCCTCGACCCGGAAGCGCGGCAATCGCTGTCGATGCTGCTGATCGGCCTGCGCGACGCCGGCATGACCCTGCTGGTGTCGTCGCACATCCTGGCCGAGCTCGAAGGCTATTGCACCGACATGCTGATCATGCGCGAGGGCCGCATCATCGATTCCCGGAAACTGGCGGGCGAGCTGACCGATGCGCGGCGGCTGCGGATCGACCTTGCGGCGCCCAGCGGCGATCTTCTCGGCCTGCTCGAAAAGACCGACGGGGTGGCGCAGCCATCGGTCGGCGACGAGGTCGCGACGCTGCTGTTCAGCGGCGACATGGTTGCCCAGCAGGCATTGCTGCGCCGGCTGGTCGACGCCGGCATTCCGGTCGCGGCCCTGCGCGAAGACCGTATCGCGCTGCAGGACGCCTATATCGCACAGATCCACGAATACGATTCCGGGAAGACGCGGACATGAGAGGCAATCCCGAATTTATCCGCAATCTGTGGCTCGAATTCACGCTGCACCGCGTCCTGGTCATGCCGGCCATCGTCGGCATCCTGTTCCTGCTGATGTACCTGGTGAACGGCCAGGAGCTGGATTCCGCCACCGCCCAGACGGCGGCGCTGCTGTTCTGTGCGATTATCTTTATCTGGGGCACGCGGGTCGCGTCGGAATCGGTGATCCAGGAGATCAATGCGCGCACCTGGGACACCCAGCGGATGTCGGCCATGGGGCCGTGGAGCATGGCCTGGGGCAAGCTGTTCGGCTCGACGGTCTTCGTCTGGTATGGCGGGCTGATCTGCATGGGGCTCTACTGGATGTCCTATATCGATATCCTGCCCGAAGCCCGGCTTGCCAAGCTGATCCTCGTATACGTTCTGTCCGGCGTGATCGCCCATGCTACGGGTCTGCTGGTCAGCATGCAGGCGGTGCAGAAACGCCGGGATTTCGGGCGCGTGCAGGTTGCGTTCTATCTTCTGGTCGGCTTCGCGGCGGCGCTGCCCGGGCTGTATATCGGCCTGTCCGGCTGGGCCGATGACGGCGTTTACCGGGTGATGCTGTTCTACGACCGGGTGTTTCCGCTGATCGACTGCGTTCTGATCGCGCTCGCGGTGTATTCCCTGTGGGCGCTGATCGGCATCTGGCGGATGATGCGCGGCGAATTGCAGATGGTGAACGGCCCGTGGGTGTGGATCGCCTTCGTCGCCTTTACCGTCGCCGTTGCCGCCGGGGTCCGGCTGCTGCATCCCGAGGTCGGCAAGGCGATGCCGGATATATCCTCCAAGGCGTATCACGGCTACGCGATGCTGCTGATCCTGACCTACGTGATCGCCCTGGCCGAACCGAAGGGTCCGGTGCTGTTCCGCCGGCTGCGGCGCTACGTCCAGCTTCACGACTGGGGCAGTTTCTTCAACGCGATGCCGCGCTCCATCCTGATGCTGATCCTGGTGCTGCTGGCGTCGATCGTGCTGCTGCGCCTGTCGGAATCCCGGATCGTGGTGCTGGAACAGCCGATCAATTTCCATCTTGCGACCATCGCGACCTTCCTGTTCGTACTGCGCGATGTCGGGTTCATCTACCTGCTGAACATTTCGCGGTATTCTCCGCGCAACGACACGTCGGCCTTTCTCTATCTCGCGCTTGCCTACACGGTGATACCGGTCGCCCTGATCTTCCTCGGGCTCAACCCGCTGACGGCGATCTTCTGGCCGCAATGGGATGCCGGCGCCGGGCTGACGCTGGGGCCGGTCGTGATCGAGGTCCTGATCGTGTTCGCGCTGATGGCGCGGGCCTGGAAGGTCCGGGTCGTCCGCGACGAGGACGTCGCCTAGGGCGCAGGGACTAGCCGAGACCGCCGGCGCTGCCGCCGTCGACGCGCCAGTTCGCGCCCGTCATA
>CAXBCP010000046.1:0-24013 GCA_963974055.1 uncultured Rhodospirillaceae bacterium | reverse complement strand
GCCATCGCCTTCCTGATCCCGCCCGCCGACGGCGATTCACCGACCGTCGCGACCGCCGGCGGCACGCGCATCGACCGGCGGATTTACCCGCTTGCCACCGCCTACGGGCTGTTCGGGTTCGGCTATGTCGTGACGACGACCTTCATCTCGGCGATCGTCCGCCAGACGCCCGCGATCTCGTATATAGAGCCCTATGTCTGGGTGGTCGTCGGGCTTGCCGCCCTGCCGTCGGTCGCCCTGTGGGCCTGGGTCGGCCGCCGCATCGGCAACCCGGCCAGCTTCGCACTCGCCTGCCTGACCGAAGCCGCCGGCGTGGCGGCGACGGTGCTGTTCACCGATCCCGCCATCGTCCTGACCGGCGCCGCGCTGACCGGCGGCACGTTTGTCGGGATCACCGCAGTCGGCCTGTTCACAGCCCGAGACCTCGCGCTCGGCTCCGGCGCCGATCCGCGCCGGGTAATCGCCCTGATGACCGGCGCCTTCGGCCTCGGCCAGATGATCGGCCCCGCCTTCGCCGGTTATGTGGCGGAATTCACCGGCACCTTCACGGCGCCCACACTTGTCGCCGCCCTCACGCTTGTGATCGCGGCGGTGCTCGGAATGATGGCGCGGGACCGGAAAATGTCCTAACCGCCGATGCCGCCGACCGCCGCCTCCGGTTTCTGCACCAGTTCGCGATAGGAGACCGATACGACGCCGACAATAACCGGCGCGAAAAACAGGGCCGGCACGTGTCCGAGCATGTCGTTGGCGCTCAGAACGGGCGTGCCGTCGACCGGCCAGGTGAGGATGGTTCCCACGATCCAGATGGGCAGAAGTGCGACAATATAGACGCCGATGAGGCGCCATTCGTTGCCGCGTACAGCCGCCCGCGTGTCTTTCATCGAGATTTGCCGCCCGATGGCCGCGCCCGGCAGCATCAGAAACAAATGCCCCAGAAAGTAACCGAGCGCCGCGTAGACCAGGAGCGTGAAAAAGCCGGTTGCCGCGCCGAGCCACGGCAGGTTCGCCACCGCTCCGCCTTCCGTCCCCGCCAGTATGACGGGTATCAACACGGCGCCCATAAGAAGTCCGATTACAAGCGATACCAGGAGAATAACCAGCGTGATCAGCAACGCTTTCAGCAAATAGCGCCATTCGCGCCTGCCGACCAGGTAACGGTGGGATGTCGTATCCCCATGGGTGAGAATGAACCGGTGCCACGCCGTCGCCAACGGAATCTCCGAGAGATAGACGATCACCGCGAACAGCATGAATACCGCAGCGGCCGCCCCGGCAGCGCCGGCATCTGCGCTATTCGCATCCGACATCGCTGACGGCGCAATCGCCTTCAGCCCGATGAGGATCACCACGGGCACGATCGACAGCTTCAGCCACAGCCCGAGATTGGCGAACCAGACGGCATAGGCTTCCCCGACCGTTCCCCAGACCGCCAGTTTTTGCGCCGGCCGCTTCGGCGCAGATATCTCTTCCGTCATGGAACCCCCGGAATGTTACCGGCCGCAGTCAGCAACCGTGAGTAGACGCTTCCTACGTTAGGCCGGGATTGTGACGGTCACAAGAATCGGCGGCGGGAGGACGTCCCTGAGCAGAGGTTCAAAAGGCATTCGATTTACCCGTTGTCACCCCGGCCCTGTGCCGGGGTCCAGTGCGCAGGAAAAACAAAAAGACTCGATCCCGGGACGGGCCCGGGATGACAGCCCCGAAGAACGGTCAGTCACCCCGCCCCGTGCTTGGCGCCGTCCCAGTCCGTGCCGTTCAGCGCGCGCCCGGCGAATTCGACCGGCTCTTCTTCGAGGTCGGTCGCCATGGTGTCGTTCCACCGGTTGAGGAAACCGAACAGCGAGATGACGGAGACGATCTCGACGATCTCCTCTTCGCCGTAATACCGGCGCAAATCTGCGAAATCCGCATCCGTCACCAAATTGGGCACCGACGATGCGGCCTGGGCGAAGCGCAGGGCCGACCGTTCGGCGTCGGTGAACAGGTCGCTGGTTTCGAATTCCCAGACTGCGGCGATCTTGTCTTCGTCCGTGCCGACGCGCCCGGAGGTCGAACTCGTATGGGCGACGCAATACATGCAGCCCCCCGCCAGGCTGGATGCGAGCGAGATCAGCGTTTTCAGCGACGGGGGCAGAAGGCTGTTGGCGGGCTCGTAAATCGCGGCCGCGACCTGCGCGAGGGAGCGCAGGACTTCCGGCTTGTGCGCCATGATGCGCTGCGAATTCGGCACGAAGCCGAGTATCTTGCTGCCGCCTTCGAAGAAATCCGTCAGACCGCCGAGTTCGGCGTCGCTAAGGGCCTTTACGCGCGACATCCCGCCCCCTATTCCGCCGCGTCGACATGCTTGCCGCGGGTCCAGCCCTTGGATGCCAGGTTTTTCTCCGCGAATTCGATAGGCTCCTCTTCCAGCGCCGTCGCCATGGTGTCGTTCCAGCGGTTGAGGAAACCGAACATGGAAATCACGGCGACGATCTCGACGATCTGATATTCCGTGAAATGCTTGCGCAGGTCCGCGAAATCCGCATCGGTCGCCATGTTGGGCACGGCGGCGGCAGCCTGGGCGAACCGCAGCGCGGAACGTTCGGATTCGGAAAACAGGTCGCTGGTCTCGAATTCCCAGATCGCGGCGATCTTTTCCGCGTCCGTGCCGGTCCGCGCCGTGCCGCCGCCGGTATGGGCGACGCAGTACATGCAGCCCGCCGACAGGCTCGCCGCATTGGCGATCATGTATTTGAGCGGCGCCGGAATCGAGCCGTCGGTCTGGTTGTTGACCGCCTTGCCGAGCTCGTTGAACGCTTTCAGCAGTTCGGGCTTGCGCGCCATCACACGCTGCGAGTTCGGGATAAAACCAAGCCGCTCCTTGCTTGGCGCCATTATGTCCTCATATTCGGTCAGTTCAGCATCTGTCAGCGGCTTCACGCGGCTCATATCGGTTCTCCGGCTGTTTGTTGACGAATTTGGTAGCAGATCGATCTCAGGTGCGAAACAGTGCCGCGTGATCGGCGAAGAACGCGCCGATCGTCCTCGCGGGCCGACCGAGGATTTCTGCGACCGTGCCGGTATCCCGTGACATGGTCCCCGCCTCGATATCCTTGACGATATTGCCGATGTGTTCAGTTGCCCAGTCGGGTGCTCCGTTGTCAATCGCCATTTTTTGCGCCATTTCCAGCGGCGCGCGGACGAACGGCACCTCCGTTCCCAACACGTCCGAAAGCGCCGACGCGCAATCGTTCAGCGTCACAAGCGCCCCCGTGACTTCCAGCAGTTTTTCGGCGTAGCCGTCCTCGGTCAGAGCGATTACGCACACGGCAGCGGAATCCCTGGCGTCTATCATACCTATCGGCACTTCGGGATCGAACGGCATCATCATCTTGCCCTGCCCTTTTACGGGACCGGCAGTGTTTAGCAGATTCTGCATGAAAAAATTCGGCCGCACGATCGTCCAATCGATACCGCTGTCCTGCAGATACTGCTCGGCGATTCCGTGTTGCGCGGGTATCCGCATGCCGGGATTGGTCATCATGCCCGCAAGCTTGACGATCCCGGTTACGCCCGCCCGTTTCGCCGCGTCAATCGCATCCGACTGCTGCTGACCGAGCGACGGATTATGGGGAGACAACAGGAACAGCTTATCGCAGCCGGCGCATCCGGCTTCGACGGTCGCGGAATCGGATATATCTCCGGTCACCAAGGCAATATCGTCCCCGAGCGCCTGACGCGCCCGGTCCTTATCACGGACGATGCAGCGGAATTCCACGCCCTTCCGGACCAGTTCCCCGACAACGTATTTTCCGGTCGTCCCGGTAGCGCCGATTAGTGCAATCATGAATTTCTCCTCAGATGAATTGCAGAATCCAGAGCGACACCCCCGGCAGGTAGGTGACGACCATAAGGACGCCGACAGAAATCAGAATAAAGGGGACGAGTCCCGGATACAGGCTCGATAAAGGCACCTTGAACACCGCCTGGCCGACGAAAATGTTCAGTCCGAAGGGTGGCGTGAAGGTGCCGATGGACAGGTTCATCACGACGATAATCCCGAAATGCACGAGATCGATGCCAAGCGCCGAGGCGATATTGGCAAGCAGCGGCGTCAGCACCAGAATCGCCGATGCCGTGTCCAGCACCGTGCCGACCAGCAACAGGAACACGTTGATAACAAGCAGAAGCATCCACGGCGATACGTTCAGGGCCTCGATCAGGTCGACCGCCCCCTGCGCCGCGCCGGAGACCGTCAGCAGCCACGAATACACCCCGGCAAAGGCGACGATGAGGAATATCTGGGCGGTCAGGTAAACGGAGCTTGCGGCGACATCGAACAGGTCTTTCAGTGTCGCCTCGCGGTAGATGCAGACGGTGACGAACATGGCATAAACGCAGGCAATTCCCGCCGCCTCGGTCGGGGCGAACACCCCCGAATAGATGCCGCCGAGGACGATCATCGGCGCACCCAGCGCCCACGCCCCCGATTTCGTGGCGGCAAGGAACCCGCGCCACGACACGCTGTCCGATTCCCGGATATTGTGGCGCCGGGCATACCAGTAGATGTAACCGCCGAAACAGCCCGCCAGCAGCAGACCGGGCAGAATCCCGGCGGCGAACAGGTCCACGACAGACGCCTCTGCGGCATAGGCATAGAGGATCATCGCAATCGACGGCGGGATGATATTGGCGATCGCGCCGGCAGAGGTCAGCAGGCCGGAGGCGAATTTCTCGTCATAGCCTTTCGCCCGGAGCGGCTCGTAGGTCAGCGTGCCGACCGCGGCCACTGTTGCGGCCGTCGATCCGGAAATCGCGCCGAACACGGTCGCGGTGCCGACCACCGTCATGGGCAGCGCGCCGCGCACGCCGCCGACGATGGACCCCACCCAGTTGATCAGCCGGACCGATACCCCGCCCCGGCTCATCATTTCGCCGGCGAAGATGAAAAACGGCACCGCGAGCAGCGCGAACTTGGTGACGCTGCCGAACATCTGCTGATGAATGATCGTGGCCGGGTCGTTGGAAAAAAACAGCAGCACCGCGATCGATGCGCCGAGCAGCACAAGAAAGACCGGGAAGCCGAGCACCAGCAACACCAGCGGCAGCGCGATCATTGCCCATTCCATCGCCGGGCGCCCTGCTAGAACCGGTTGCGCAAATAGGCACGGAGCCGCACGAGCACTGCCAATACCATCAGCACAAGGCCGATCAGCAGTGCACTGTGGGGGATCACCATCGGCACCGACGCGGTGACGCTGACGCTGCCGCCGGAGAACAGCATAACCGCCTTCCAGGACTGCCAGGCGGCGAACCCGCCGCCCGCAACGAAGGCCGCCGCTGCCGCACCGTTTACCAGTTCGCGCCATCCCGGTGGAAAGTTGGCGGATAGCAGGTCCATCTTCAGGTTCGCACCGTTGAACGCCACGGTGACCGCGCCGATAAACACGCACCACACGACAATGAAGATCATGATTTCTTCGGCCCAGAACAGGGCGAAGTCGAACAGATACCGGCTGACGACATTGGCGAAATTGATTCCGATGGCGACCAGAATCAACGACGCGGTAAACACACGCGGCATTGTGACGAAAACAAGCCGTTGCCAGGACGGCGGATTCGGGCCGGACGCTTCCCCGGCGGAGATTTTCGGCGACCGGTCCGTCATTCGTATTTCCCGTTAGCGGAAAGCCGTCCCCGGCACGGCGCCGGGAACGGCAATGCTTCCGTCAGTATTTTTCACCCGTCGCCTTCACTTTCCGGAAAAAGGCGTGGACGGCGGGATTGCCCTTCGTCACGGTCTCACCGACATCCGCCAGCATCTCGCGGATTTTCGTCAGGTCGCCGGCCGGCAATGCGGTCAGAGAACCACCGGCTTCCTTCCATTTGCCGATCATGAAGTTCTCGCTCTTGTGGCTGAACTCGGACGATTTCGTCTGCAGGCTGCGCCCGGTTTCCACCACCATGTTCCGCAGGTCGGCGGGCAACTGCTTGAGCCAGGCCTGGCTGAGAACCGCGGACGAGATGATCATGGTATCGTCGGTGCGCGTCAGGACCTTGCTGATCCGGTTGAACTTGAACACGACATAAACCACCGTGCCCGACTGCGTGCCGTCGACCACCCCGCGCTGCAGCGCCGGGACCACTTCAGACAGCGGCATCGGCACGGCGGACGCGCCGAACCGCCGCATTTTCTCGCGCTCGGCGGCGGTCGCGTTCACCCTGAATTTCTTGCCCTTGAAATCGTCCAGTTTCGTGATCGGGTTCTTGGCAAGGTAATGCGCCGTCGAATGGGTGAAGACGGCCGCATTATCCATCCCCTTGTCGCTGCCGAGGGCCAGGATGTCCTTGTTCAGTTCCGGATCCGCGATCACCTTCGCCGCGTGCAGCTTGTCCTTGAACAGCACCGGGATGGAAAACACCCCGAAACGCGGATCGATACCCGAAAAGAAATCCGTCGGCGCGACGAATGCCTGCTGTGTGCCGAGACGCACCCCGTCGATCTGGCGCGGAATCGCGCCGAGCTGGCTTTTCGGAAAGACGTTGACGGCGATCCGGCCGTTCGACTTCTTCTCGATCTCCTCCTTCATCCAGTCCGCCCATTGATGCTGGACGTCCTTGAACGTGGCGAAACCGATTTTCATGGTGTAATCCGCCGCCTGCGTGGTCGAGACGCTGAATACGCCGGCTGCCAGAATCGCGGCGGCCTGTGCTATGTGTTTCCTCATCGTTTCCTCCGGTGTGTCTTTTGCGATCACTTTGTCCGTGGGGAAAGTCTAGCGGTCGAAGGTGCTGTTCGACAACAGCAAGTTTTGCTTGCCCCTGTCGAACATGCAGCCTTACCATCCCGCCGCCGCTGCAAACGAGCGAATGGAGAACATATTGGATATCGGCAAACGCCTCCGTGAAGCCCGCATCCGTCGCAATATGGTGATTGACGATGTCGCCGCTGCCAGCGGAATGTCGCGCGCCTATATCAGCCAGGTGGAGACCGGCAAGGCATCGCCGTCGCTGCAGACCCTCGAAAAACTCGGCGCGGCGCTGAACATTTCCGTCTCTTCGCTTTTTGTCGACGACAGCGCCGCCTGCACGGTGATCCGCGCCGCCGAC
Source organism: uncultured Rhodospirillaceae bacterium (assembly GCA_963974055.1). Lineage (GTDB taxonomy): Bacteria > Pseudomonadota > Alphaproteobacteria > MPNO01 > UBA830 > CAXBCP01. The sequence continues at coordinate 16,921 of CAXBCP010000046.1, read as the reverse complement.
CGCCGCCACGTCCATTTCGGCGCACCGGATGAAAAACACCGCAAAGTGATGCAGTACATGTCGGCGCCGGACCGGCAGCTCGAACTGGTAATCGTAGAGATACCCGCGCATTCCACGGCCATCGACAAGGCCCATGCTCATGAAGGCGAAGAAGCTGTTCACGTGCTGGAGGGAAACGTCGAAGTGATCTACGGCGACGACGTCCATCTGCTTTGCCCCGGCGACAGTATCCACTGGGACAGCCGGATTGCGCACTGGATGAAAAATACGGGCGATGTGCCCGCCAAGCTTATCGTCGCCCGGACACCCTCAGGCCTTATGGATATGCGGTTCGACGATACAGCGGCCGCCGCGCAACAATAACGCGGCGAAAAACCGCCCCGGGCCGGGCGCGGGGCGCGTTCGTTCAGCGACGTGCGCGGCGGCGGGATATGCCCAGGCCTGCCAGAGCAAAGCCGAGAATTGCCACCATGCCGGGCTCGGATATCTGAACCGCCGGATTGGTCGTGAACACCGGATTTTCAGCTTCATCGTCCCCGCTGACGACCAGGGTGAACGCCGTTTCGCCGCCGTGATCTTCCAGCTGCAGCGCCAGCACGTTACGCCCCGCGACGGTGAATTCGGAACTGATGTCGAAAACATGTTCCCAGCGAAACGCCGCGCCTTCGGCATTGGTGGCGGCAGTCGCCTCGACACCGTTCAGATACATCGATTCGATGCCGTTATCCACGGCCATCCAGATGGTCAGATCGGTTTGCTCGGTCAGTTCGAATTCGACGCGTGCATAGGGATCGAAGTTCGTGTCCCACTGCGTGAAGGCCGTCGGAATCCCGGGGGCCGTACCCGGATCGTAAGGGCCGTTTACATTGCCGAAATCCCCACCGAACGTCCCGGATGTCGCGCCGCTCGAAAACGGCGCCGGGCCGGTGAACCAGCCTGAATCGTCGTAATTGTATGCGAACCAGTTGGAATCGACCGACTGGGTCGTCGCCGAAGTGGCGTTGATGTACTGCCAGCTCGCGTTCTGGTCGACGAAGATATTGAGCGCATTGGCTGACGGGGATGCCAGCAGGGTAAACGCGACTGCCGCAGCGGCAAGTCCGCGAATGGGGGTAAGGCTGCGTCGTATAAACCGGTCGGTCATGGTACTGAACTTCCTAAACTAATAAAGCGTTTGGGAAATTTGTATGCAATACCTGTGCCAGTTTGCTCAAAGCATTGAAAACGCAGGTTTTTACCAAGAATTTTAACCCGCCGGAATCGTCAAAGTGTAAGTTTTTCCGACACGTGAGACTCCCTGCCCGGAGAACCGGAGTTCCGGAACATTCGAGATTCCGGTCGCAGAGAAAGCAGCCTTATTCGGCGGCGCGCACCTTTTCCTTCGCCAGCGCCGCAAATTCGTCGCGCATCTCGCCGGCGCGCTCGCAATAGCCGTTCACGGACCAGTCGAAATTTGCGATTTCCGCGTCCGACAGGGCGCGCATCATTTTCGCGGGGCGCCCGCCCCACATCTCCCCGCCCGGCACGGTCTTGCCCGGGGTCAGCATCGCACCGCCGGCCAGCATGCCGTGGGTCTTCACCGTACACTGGTCGAGCACGATGGAACCCATGCCGACGAAGCAGTTGTCTTCCAGCGTGCAGGCATGAAGCAGCGCCATATGGCCGATGGTGATGTCGTCGCCGATAAATGTGCCCTGGAACTTCGAATGCACGTGAATGACCGTGCCGTCCTGCACGTTCACCCGTTTGCCGATGCGGATCGGATTGTCGTCGCCGCGCAGCACGCAGTTGAACCAGATCGACGAGCCGGCCCCGATCTCGACATCGCCGATCACGCTGGCGCCCGGCGCAATGAACACGTCATCGGCGATTTTCGGCCATTTTCCCTTATAGGGCAGGATATTGCCGCGGTACTGGGTCATAAGTTCGTCCTTTCGTCTTTGGACCAGGTTCAGGTCAGCCCCGCCGCCTCGTCGAGCCCGAGCATGATATTCAGGTTCTGCACCGCAGCACCCGACGCGCCCTTGCCGAGATTGTCGAGCTGGGCGGCAAGCACCGCCTGTCCGGCATCGTCATTGCCGAATACGAACAGCCGCAACCGGTTGGTGTCGTTCAGTTCCTCCGGATCGAGCAGCCCCGCCCGCTCCGCCGTCGCCGCCATGTCCGCCACGGACACGAAACGATAGCCTTCGTAATACTCGGCAAGCGTATTGCGGATTGCGTCGGCGCCCGGCTTTCCGGGCAACGACCAGAGCTGCAACGGCACCTCGACGATCATCCCCTGGCGGAACCGGCCGACATTGGGCGTGAATAGCGGCGCATGGGCGAACCCGCCATGCACCGTCATCTCCGGCACGTGCTTGTGCGCCAGGCCCAGGCCGTAGCCGAAATAGGCCGCATCGACCGCATTCTCCGCATCCGCGTTTTCCATGCGGGCGATCAGGCCCTTGCCGCCGCCGGAATAGCCCGATACCGCATTGACGGTCACCGGATAATCCGCCGGCAGCAGGCCCGCATCGACCAGCGGCCGCGTCAGCGCGATCGCCCCGGTCGGATAGCATCCGGGATTCGCCACCCGCCCGGCGGCGGCGACCGTTTTCGTCTGGTCCGGCGTCATTTCGGGAAACCCGTAGGCCCAGCCGTCGGCAACCCTGTGCGCGGTCGACGCATCGATCACCCGGGTCGTGTTGTTGTCGATCAGCGTCACCGCTTCGCGCGCCGCATCGTCGGGCAGGCACAGGATGGCGATATCCGCGGCGTTCAGCGCCTCGCGCCGGGCGGCCGTGTCCTTGCGGTTCTCTCCCGTCAGGTGGATGAGGTCGAGTTCCGCCCGGGACTCGATCCGTTCGCGGATCTGAAGCCCCGTCGTTCCCTCTTCGCCGTCGATGAATATCGTATGTGTCATTGCCAGAACCTTTCGCCGCCGAATCTTACTACAGACTGCCGCGAGATAAAAAAAGGGCGCCCCCGAAGGGACGCCCATGAAGTCGAATGTGGCTGTCCCAGCCTTATCGTTTGGAGAACTGGAAGGATCGGCGGGCCTTGCGCTTGCCGTATTTCTTACGCTCGACGATACGCGAATCGCGGGTCAGGAAGCCGCCCTGTTTCAGGGTGCCCCGGAGCGCCGGTTCGAAATAGGTGAGCGCCTTGGAGATGCCGTGACGTACCGCGCCGGCCTGGCCCGAAAGCCCGCCGCCGGACACCGTGCACCACACGTCGTACTGGGTGGAGCGGTCGACGACTTCCATCGGCTGGCCGATGATCATCTGCAGCACCGGACGGGCGAAATAGGTCGGTCCGTCCTTGCCGTTGACCGTCAGCTTGCCGCTGCCGGGCTTGATCCAGACGCGGGCGATCGCGTTTTTCCGCTTGCCCGTGGCGTAGGCGCGGCCCTGCGCATCGATCTTGGGTTCGACCGTCGCCGCCGGTTCGGCCGCGATAACGGGCGCTGCCGCTTCGGCAGGCGCCTCGGCCGGTGTTTCCGCAGGCGCCGCGGCTTCCGCCGCCGCTGCTGCGGCTTCTTTCAGTGCGTCGCCGAGCGCGCCGGTGTTTTCTTCGTCGGCCATGCTCAGGCGCTCCTCTTGTTCTTCGAATTCAGCGATGCAATGTCCAGCACTTCCGGGTTTTGCGCCGCGTGGGTGTGCTCCGGTCCGCAGAAGACGCGGAACTTGGTGAGCTGGCTGCGGCCGAGCTTGGTCTTCGGCAGCATGCGTTCGACCGCCTTCATCAGGATACGGTCGCCCTTGCCGTCCGCGATCAGCTTTTCGGGCGTCACGCCCTTGATGCCGCCAGGATAGCCGGTGTGATGGTAATAGACCTTGTCGGTCTTTTTGTTGCCGGTCATGGCGATCTTTTCGGCATTGATGACGATAATGCCATCGCCGCAATCGACATGGGGCGTGAAGATGGTCTTGTGCTTGCCGCGGAGTATCTTGGCGCAAATGGTCGCGAGCCGTCCGAGAACGAGGTCCTCGGCGTCGATCACGTACCATTTCATCTCGATATCCGACGCTTTCGCGGAAATGGTTTTCATATCAAACGGTCCAGAAATAAAAGTGTATCGGTGCAGTAACAACACGCCCGAACGGACGGGCGCGAAGGACGCGGAATATGACAGGAATTCCCGCAGTGTCAATCGCGATTAACCGCAATTTATACAGCAAAACCAATATGCTATAAAATAGGTATTATATTACCCCAATATGCCGGCGATTTATCTCTTCCAATCGATTCCCTGTTCCCGGGCCTGCCGCAGACTTACCGAATGACCGTTCCTATGGTAATCTTGCGGATGACGGCAGCAAACCATGTTACGGCGCTGAATAGTGAAACCCGTTAAAACGGTCCTGGCAATCAATTGAAACCGATCATACCAGAAGAGGCACTGCGCCCCGACTACAAGCATTTTATTAAACAGAAACGATATTTTAGACAGCACTACCTGAATGAAAAAATTAGCTGACGAAGACATACTCTTGCGATCCGAGGCCGATGGCGTCGCCACGCTCACGCTCAACCGCCCGGCGGCGAGAAACGCGCTTTCGACCGGCCTGATGGCGGCGCTTCAGACGGAACTGGATGCCATCGCCGCCGATCGCTCGGTGCGGGTCGTTGTCATTGCCGCCAACGGTCCGGCCTTCTGCGCCGGGCACGATCTGCGCGAAGTGCGCGCCACGCCGACACGGGACGCCTACGAGGCCCTGTTCGCCCAGTGTTCGGCGCTGATGCTGTCCATTACCCGCCTGCCCCAGCCCGTGATCGCCCGCGTCCATGCCACGGCCACCGCCGCCGGCTGCCAGCTTGTCGCGACCTGCGACCTCGCCGTCGCGGCTGAATCGGCCCGGTTCGCCACGCCGGGGGTCAATATCGGCCTGTTCTGTTCGACGCCGATGGTCGCGGTCAGCCGCAACCTCGGGCGCAAGCAGACCATGGAGATGCTGCTGACCGGCGAGATGATCGATGCCGAAACCGCGCGCGCCGGCGGCCTGGTCAACAGGGTCGTCCCGGAAGCAGGCCTGGACGCCGCAATCGACGCCTATTGCACCCAGATCGCCTCCAAGTCCGCCCTGACCCTGAAAATCGGCAAGGAGGCATTCTACCGCCAGCTCGATATGCCGCTGGAAGACGCCTATACCTTCGCCAGCGACACCATGGTGACCAACATGCTCGCCCGGGACGCCGAAGAGGGCATCGATGCCTTCCTGGAAAAGCGCGAACCCCGATGGCGGGACGAATAGCACCATGGAACCTCCCAAAACCGCCCTCGCCTATCCGGACGCGCTTGTGCGGCGCGTTCTCGACGAAACGAAGACCATCGCCATGGTCGGCGCGTCGACGAACTGGGTGCGGCCCAGCAATTTCGCGATGAAATACCTCCAGCAAAAGGGATATCGGGTGATTCCGGTCAATCCGGGCAGCGCCGGCACCGAAATTCACGGCGAAATGTGCTACGCGGCGCTCGCCGATATCCCCGCCGGCTTCGAAATGGTCGATATATTCCGGCGATCCGAAGATGCGGGCGGCATTGTCGATGAAGCCATCGCGCTGAAAGACGACAAGGGCATCAAAACCGTCTGGATGCAGCTCGACGTGATCGACGAAGCCGCCGCCGCCCGCGCAGAGGCCGCGGACCTCACCGTGATCATGGATCGCTGCCCGAAGATCGAATTCGGCCGGCTGAACCACGAACTGGCCTGGGCCGGCATCAATACCGGGGTTATCTCGTCGAAACGCCCCCGATTGCGATAGCGCCGCTTGCGACTTTGACGGGGAACGGTTCTGGCGGGCGGCGATTCCGGTTTATATGGAGATGGAATGCGGCAATCGGCTGCGCATATTAGTAAAACGGGGAATAACAAAGTGAACGAGAAAAGAATACCCGTCCTGATCGTGGGCGGCGGCACGGTGGGGCTGTATCTGGCGATGGAACTCGGCTGGCGCGGTGTCGATTTCATCATGGTCAGCGACCGCGACGCCACTTCGACCCACCCCAAGGGCAGCACCATCAATTCCCGCTCCATGGAACACCTGCGCCGGATCGGGGCGGCCCCGGCCGTGCGCAAGGTCGGCGTTCCCGCCGATCACGTGACCGACATCACCTACATCACCCGGTTCACCGGCTACGAGCTCGGCCGCATCGCCATGCCGAGCCTCAACGAAAAAATCGCGAATCCGGGCCCCTGGGGCGAAACGCTGCTCACGCCCGAGCCGATCCACCGCTGCAACCAGATGTATTTCGAACCCGTATTCCGGGAATTCGCCGAGGCACATCCCTCGGCGGACCTCCGGTTCGGATGGAAACTCGCCTCGTTCGAACGCTTCGACGACCGGGTGGAAGCCGAAATCGAGGAAATCGCCACCGGGCAGCGCGACACCATCGTCTGCGACTACATGGTCGGCTGTGACGGTGCCAACGGGCCGGTACGGCGCGACCTCGGCTTCAAATACGGCGGCCGCAGCTCGTCCGGCGACAAGTTCTATGACGGGCGCATGCTGTCGATCTTCATCCGCGCGCCAAAAATCTACGACATCATGAAATTTCCGCCATCATGGCACTACTTCACCATCAACAATGACGGGCGGATGGACTGCATCTCGCTCGACTGCAAGGGCGATTTCGTCATTCTCGCCCACATTCCGCCCGATACGCCGCTGGCGGAAATCGACGCAAAAGCCCTGTTCCAGCGCACCGTCGGTGCGGACGTGGATGCGGAAGTCGTCTCCGTCCAGGAATGGTGGGCCGGGCTCGCGCTGGTGACGGAGCACTACCGCGACGGACGGGTATTCCTCGCCGGCGATTCCGTGCATTTGTTCACGCCGTCGGGCGGCTTCGGCTTCAATACCGGAATCGACGACGCCGCCAACCTTGCCTGGAAACTGGCCGCCGTCTGCCAGGGCTGGGCCGATGCGGCGCTTCTCGATTCGTATGAAGCCGAACGCCGCCCCATCGGTATCCGGAACACCACGGAATCAGGGCTTCTCGCCGAGCAGATCGCATTGCTGGAAATTCCGCCGCATATCGAGGACCCCACGCCGGAAGGCGATGCCGAACGGGCCGCCTTCACCATCGAACTCGACAAGTTCCGCGAGGAATTCGCCAGCCTCGGGATACAGCTCGGTGCCCGCTATGACGGCTCGCCGGTCATTATCGGCGACGGCGCAACCCCGCCACCGGACGATCCGAAGAAATATACCCCCTCCGCCGTTCCAGGCGGGCGCGCGCCGCATTACTGGATCGACGGACGGGACTCGCTGTTCGATACGTTCGGCCCCGGGTTCACCCTGCTCCGCCTCGGCGCTACCCCGCCGGATACCGGCGATTTCGCCGCCGCCGCCGCTGCGAGGGGCATTCCGTTCAAGATCGTGGATGTCGCCGAACCGGGTATTCTCGACCTCTACGAGCGCCCCCTCGCCCTCATCCGGCCCGACCAGCATGTCGCGTGGCGCGGCGATACGGCCCCGGCGGATGCCGGCGCCATGCTCGATACCCTTACCGGAAGGAATGCGGCATGACCGACAGCGCCGATACCCGCGATCCGAACGATTACGGCTTTGAAACCCGCGCCATCCATGCCGGCGCTGCGCCGGACGCGGCGACGGGCGCCCGCAACACGCCGATCCACCATTCGACGTCCTACGTGTTCGACGACGTCGATCACGCCGCGTCGCTGTTCAACCTGCAAAGCTTCGGCTTTATCTATTCGCGGCTGACCAACCCGACCGTCGCCGTGCTCGAGGAACGCATCGCAAATCTCGAAGGCGGGCGCGCCGCCTGCGCCGCCGGATCGGGCCATGCGGCGCAGTTTCTGGCGTTTTTCACCCTGATGGAGCCCGGCGATCACTTCGTCGCATCGCGCAATCTCTATGGCGGGTCGATCACCCAGTTCGCCGTCAGCTTCAAAAAGCTCGGCTGGCACTGCGATTTCGCAGATCCGCTGCACCCGGACACCTTTCGCGCCGCGCTGAAGGAGAATTCCAAGGCGATCTTCATCGAGTCCGTCTCCAACCCGTCGAGCGTGATCGGCGATATCGAGGCGATCGCCGAAATCGCCCGCGATGCCGGCATTCCGCTGATCGTCGACAACACCATGGCGACGCCGTATCTGTTCCGGCCGATCGATCACGGTGCAGATATCGTGCTGCATTCGACCACCAAGTATCTGAACGGACATGGCAATTCCATGGGCGGCGTCATCGTGGAATCCGGTAAATTCGACTGGGCGCAGAACGACAGGTTCCCGTCCATGACCCGGCCCGACGACGCCTATCACGGACTGACCTTTTACGAGACTTTCGGTGATTTCGGTTTCACGATGCGGGTGCGCGCCGTGGCGCTGCGCGATTTCGGCCCGGCCCTGTCGCCGACGAATGCCTTCATGACCCTGACCGGGATTGAGACACTGCCGCTGCGGATGGAGCGCCACTGCGCCAATGCGCATACGGTGGCAACCTATCTCGAGGATCATCCCGCGGTCGCCTGGGTGTCCTATGCCGGGCTTCGCTCAAGCCCTTCTTTCCGAAACAAAAACCGTTATTTTCCAAATGGTTGTGGAGGTGTATTCACGTTCGGCCTGAAAGGCGGATACGCCGCCGGGACACGCCTGGTGGAAAGCTGCACCCTGCTGTCGCACCTCGCCAATGTCGGCGACACGCGAAGCCTGATCCTGCACCCCGCCTCGACCACCCACCGCCAGCTGACGGAAGAGCAGCAGATCGCGGCCGGCGCCGGACCCGACGTGGTGCGCATCTCGGTCGGTATCGAAACGGCGGCGGACATCATCCGCGATCTCGACCAGGCGCTGGGCGCCGCAGCCTAGGCGTATTGTATGCACACAAACAATACGCCTAGGCGATAACGTTCGACACCTCGACAAGGTTACCGTCCGGGTCGCGGAAATAGACCGATTCCAGGGTTCCCACGGCGCCCGACCGCCTCACCGGTCCCTCTTCGACCGCCACGCCGCATTTCTGCAAATGCCGTATCACCTGTGAGACGGGTGTTGCAGATATGAGACAGAAATCCGCCGCCCCCGGCACAATGTTATGCGCCTTGGGCGCCACATCCGTCGCCGCATCGTGGATGTTGAATTTCTGGCTGCCGAAACGGACCGCATGGAGGCCGTTGCCGAACGCGACATGCTCCATCCCCAGCACCGACGTATAGAAATCGACCGTCGCCTGCAGGTCGCTTGCAGTAATGACGAGATGGTCGAGGCTTTCGATTTCAATGGTCACGATGCGTCCCCCGTCTGCCCGGCCGGCGGATGGTACCCAGTCGCGGCCGCCGCCGCACGAAAAATCATAAACCCCGCAATTTCAATGAATTAGGCGGTTTTCTCCGCCCTGAAATTGCCCCAATTCCGCCCGATTGCCGCCACAGTCCGGCGCCACAGTAACACCATGTTAACCATGCACCCGCGCACATCCCTCAAAGATCGTATCCCGCCGGGCGACCTGCCGGCGACGCCGGACGATATCGACCTCGAGCGCATCGTGAACGACCCCGCCTACCGCCGCGCCGTCCAGGACCTGCTGCGCCGCTGGGGCATCCGCGACCGGCAAACCGTTCCCCGCCACTGACACCGGCCCCCATTCCGCCGCTGCGGCCGCGAAAACGCGTTATCGCCTGTGATTCCATCTGCGCGGCCCTATGATGTGGCTGCCCTGCCCGGCGATACATCAGAAGGTCCGCATGATCCGTCTCCGCATCAGACACCGCACGACATATACCTATTCGGCGCCGATGGCCTTCGGCGATCACCGCCTGATGATGCGGCCGCGCGACAGCCACGATCTGCGCCTGATATCGGCCTCCCTGGCGATCTCGCCGACGCCGTCGCTGCGCTGGCTGCACGACCCGTTCGGCAATTCGGTCGCCATTGCCGAGTTCAGCGAAACCAGCACGGTCCTGAGCTTTGAGAGCGAAATCGTCATCGAGCGCTATCCGGACGACACAACGTCGGTCGAGATCGAATCCTATGCTCAGAGCCTGCCCTTCAACTACCTCGACACCGAACTGCCCGACCTGATGCCGTCTATCGCACGGCGCGACTCCGATCCTTTCGGCACTGTCGATATCTGGGCGATGGGGTTTCTCGCCCCCGGCGGGCCGACGGATACGCTGAGCCTGCTGATCCGCATGACCGAAACCATACAGCAGACTTTCACCTATATCGCGCGCGACGCAGAAGGCGTGCAGACGGCCGTGGAGACGCTCAACCTGCGGTCCGGCACCTGCCGCGACTACGCGCTGCTGATGATGGAAGCGGTGCGCAGCCTGGGGATGGCCGCGCATTTCGTCACCGGCTATCTCTACGACCCGGCCCTCGATACAGGCTCTGACGGCAGCAATGACGGCTTTACACAGGGCGCCGGCGCGACCCATGCCTGGTGCGAAGTCTATATTCCCGGCCTCGGCTGGGTGCAGTTCGACCCCACGAACGGCCGCTACGGCGGCAACGACCTCATCCGGATCGGCGTCGCGCGGACCCCGGAACAGGCGCAGCCGCTTTCCGGCACCATAAACGGCGACCCGTCGACCGTTCTCGGCATGGACGTCGACGTCACCGTGACGCGGGAAGACGCCTGAGCCCTGCCGCCCGGTAACGGCCGTACCGAAGGCGACCGCGCGCCGGCAACCGTCTAGCGCGACGTTTCCGCGGCAATCCAGTCGGTAAACGCCGCATTTCCGCCGTCGATGGGCACGGATACGATGCACGGGCAGTCATAGGAATGCAGCTCGATGACCCGGGCGGTCAGGGCGTCGACCTTCGCCGCGGTCGTCTTTGCGATCAGCACGGTTTCCGCCGCCTCGCGCACCGCGCCCTGCCACCAGTAAACCGACGTCATCGGATCGAGAATATTGGCACAGGCCGCCAGCCGTCCCTCGACCAGCGCATGGCCGATCATCCGCGCCTCGGCGGTGCCGTCGGTGGTGATGTAGATCAGGCGGGCGTCATCTGGTTCGGTCACGGCGATCCTCCGGCGAGCGGCACATGTCCGAATCCTACCTTATCGCGTGCCGCTATTGGAATAGCGCGTGAAAAGCGCCGTCCCCGATCAGCTGAAGAACGGGTTGTCCCCCATCGCGTGCTCGGTGACGTCGACGACGCCCTGGATGGTGGGCACTTCCGACATGATGGCGTTCTGGACGCCCTGTTGCAGCGTCACCGCCGATGCCGAGCAGCCCTGGCAGCCGCCTTCCATGCGCACATAGGCCACATGATCGGTGACATCCACCAGGCTGATGCGCCCGCCATGGGCGGCGACGGCGGGGTTCACCTTTTCTTCGAGCAGGGCCAGAACCGCCTCCGCTTCGGGGCCGGTCGGTTTCTCGTCGCTGCCGTTGAACACCCAGTCGGGGATTTCGGCGGCGGGCGCTTCGCCGATCCATGTCACCGCCGTCACGTCAGGGACGTGATGGGTGATGATATTGGTCATCATGCTGCGCTTCTGGGCGCCGCCGCCGCCGATCAGTTCGAGGGTCAGCGTGCCGCCGGCGAATTTCTTGAACAATACTTCGCCGCCATAGGCTTCGACCGCGGGGCGGATGCGGTCGTCCAGCAGTTCGAGGATCGCGATCACTGCGGCATCGGCCACGACCGGGTCGCCGGAGCCGTAATGCTCCATGATGGCGCCGAGAATGGCGGGTTTCAGGATATACCATTCGCTGGACGCCGAGCGCCGGACGGTAAGATCGTCCAGCGAAAGCGACACCGCTTCGACTTCTTCGATGCGCAGCAGGCGGCGGGCGAGCGGCGAAAGCGCTGCGGCATCGGCCTCGCCCATCGGCGGCGCGCCGACCGGCAGCACGGGTTCGCCGGGCGTGAACCGCATCAGCGCGGCGTCGTCCATCGGATGGGTCTGGATGAACATTCGGATATGCCTTTCAGGCGAAGCTCAATTGCGGGCGCTCAGGCGCTGTAGCGTTCTTCGACATACTTTTCGACCAGTTCTCGGAATTCGTCGGCGATTCCGGGGCCGCGCAGGGTCATCGCCTTCTTGCCGTCGATAAAGACCGGCGCCGCCGGCTCCTCGCCCGTGCCCGGCAGGCTGATGCCGATATCGGCATGCTTGGATTCGCCCGGTCCGTTCACGATGCAGCCCATGACGGCGACGTTGAGCTCCTCGACGCCGGTATATTGCTGTTTCCACGCCGGCATGCGCTCGCGGATGTGGTTCTGGATGCTCTGCGCCAGTTCCTGGAACACGGTCGATGTCGTCCGCCCGCAGCCGGGACAGGCCGCAACCAGCGGGATGAACGACCGCAGCCCCATGGTCTGCAGCAGTTCCTGGGCGACGATGACCTCGCGCGTGCGGTCGCCGCCGGGTTCGGGCGTCAGCGAAATACGGATGGTATCGCCGATACCGTGCTGCAGCAGGATTCCCATACCGGCCGCCGAGGCGACGATGCCCTTGCTGCCCATGCCGGCCTCGGTCAGGCCGAGATGCAGCGCGTAATCGCAGCGCGCCGCCAGGTCGCGATAGACCGCGATCAGGTCCTGTACCGCCGAAACCTTGGCCGAGATGATGATGCGGTCCTTCGGCATGCCCAGATCCATGGCGCGTTCGGCCGAGGCGAGGCCGGACACAACCATGGTATCGCGCATAACCTGCACGGCGTCTTTCGGATTATCGGAGGCCGTGTTTTCGTCCATCTTCTGCGTCAGCAGGTCCTGGTCGAGCGAGCCCCAGTTGACGCCGATCCGCACCGGCTTTTCGTACTTGTTGGCGATCTCGATCATGGTCGAGAACTGCACGTCGCGCTTTTCGCGGAACCCGACATTGCCGGGATTGATACGGTATTTTGCGAGCGCTTCGGCGCAGGCCGGATTGTCGGTCAGCAGGGTGTGGCCGATATAGTGAAAATCGCCGACGATCGGCACATCAATGCCCATAAGCTGCAGCCGGTCGCGGATATAGGGCACGGCCTTGGCGGCTTCGTCGCGGTCGACCGTGATGCGGACGATCTCGGAGCCCGCGGCGGCAAGGGCCGCGACCTGCTGGACGGTGGAATCGACGTCCGCCGTATCGGTATTGGTCATGGACTGGACAACGATGGGCGCGCCGCCGCCCACGGTGACGCTGCCGACCCTGACGGCCACGCTGTCGCGCCGCGGCGCGGTCTCGAAGATGCCTTGCTCGATCATGATACTTCCGTCTTCCCTACCCTGCCGATATAGCACGATCCGGCGCGGAAACCAGAGGCGACGCGTCGCGGATACGGGTCAGCAGGTCGTCATAGCCGGTAATCACCGGAAACTGCGGGAATTCGTCGATCACGTTCTGCGGCGGGCGGAACAGGAACCCGGCATCGGCCGCGTCCAGCATGCGCGTGTCGTTGTAGGAATCCCCCGCGGCGCAGGTGAAGAAATTCAGTTTTTTGAACGCTTCGACGGCGGCGCGCTTGTGGTTGTCCATACGCAGCTCATAGCCGGACAGCCTGCCCGAAGCCTCATCGACCGTCAGCCGGTGGCAGAACAGGGTCGGCGCCCCCATTTTGACCATCAGCGGGCCGACAAACTCGTAAAACGTGTCGGACAGGATAACCAGCTGATAGTCGGCGCGGATGGCGTTCAGAAAATCGACCGCGCCCGGCAGCGGTTCTATCCCGTCGATAATCGGCTGCAAGGCCTCGATACCCAGGTCTTCGCGTTCCAGGATATCGAGCCGGTACTGCATCAGCACGTCGTAATCGGGCTCGTCGCGGGTGGTGCGCCGGAGATCGTCGATCCCGGTGCGTTCCGCCAACTCGATCCAGATTTCGGGCGCGATCACACCTTCCATGTCGAGACATACGATTTTCACGGCATCCGCCCACTGGTTTCCCTTGGCCGGGGTATAGCAGGCGCGCGATTCAGCGGCAAACGGGAAAGGCAACTGCAACCCCTGAGGCCGCAAAAAAGCCGGCCCGGAATCCTCCGGGCCGGCTGAGCAGAAATGCGGTCTTAGGTGACGTTATTTCGCGTTCTTCGTCAGGCGCGCCAGGAAATTACGCACCGCAATTGCCGGACGGTTCCGCGCGTTTTTGCAGGCGGTCTGCGCGTTCTTCTGGCTTCCGACCTTCGGATCGATCTGCAGGGCCCGGAAGGACTTCATCGTGCGGTCCATGCACCGCACACCCGCGGTCATGCTCGACAGAAATCCGGCGGTCGCGATGACCGGACGGCCTTTTCCGGCAGCGCAGGCTTTTTTCATGTTGTCTGCGCTCGCGGCTTTCGGATTCGCACCGGCCGTCACAACGGCCTTCCGCGCCATGGCCGGGCACGCTTTCATCACCTGCGGCGGCGCAACCTTCTGGCCGATTTTCGCGGCGACGACATAACGGCGAAGAAATTCGGCAGTGCTCAGCACCGGACGGGCGCTGTTCATGGAACAGGTCCGTCCAATGTTTTGCGATGTCGCGAATTTCGGCGATACGCGCAGCACCTTCGCCGTATTGCCGACATTGGCGGCGCATTTGGCCACCGCGGACTGGGCCTGCGCGGACGGCGCTGTCATGAGCGCCGGCGCAAATGCGGCAAATCCGATCGCAGCGGCAAAAATCGATAATTTCATAATGGAATCCTCTGTACTGTTGTTGACGGAACTTCCCGCCGGCAAATTGGGCTACAGTCCGGGCGCCGAGAAAACTCTGCGCACAAACTGTCCGGATCGTTGAAGTTACGGTTCGCCCCACACAGGCTGACTGCCTGATGCTGTTTTTCTAACATTCCGAACATGAACGCATGCTGAACGGGATGCAACGGCCTGGCAGCGACCGGAAAAATCGGATTGTTCCCTGTTCGCGCCCCTCCCGGGACCGCCCCTGCCATCCGGAACCGTATTGACTCGCCATCATTTTCATATGAAATTATTTCATAATGAATTGAAAAACAGGGATCGGAACATGGCCAGCATTCGAAAACTCAAGGAAGTCACCCGCGAAGAACTCATTCAGCGCGCGGTCGACATGCGCCCCATGATTGCTGCCAAAGCTGCCGAAAACGAGCAGAACCGCCGGATATCGCAGGACATCGTCGATGAAGTCCGCGCCAGGGACTTCTTCCGGATGCTCCAGCCGAAAAAGTTCGGCGGCCTGGAATTCGATGGCGAAACGACAGTGCGCTGCGTGATCGAATGGGCATCCGCCGACACGTCGACCGGCTGGGTCTGCGCGCTGGGCGTGGTGCATCAATGGCTGATCGCCCAGTTCCCGCTGGCGACGCAGGAGGAAGTCTGGGGCGAAGATCCGGGCGCCATCGCCTGCGGATCCTATGCCCCCGCCGGCAATACCGTTGCTGTAGACGGCGGATACCGCGTCACCGGCGAGTTCAGTTTTGCGAGCGGCGTCGATATCGCCGACTGGGCGCTCGTCGGGGTGTTTTTTCCGCCGGAGGAAGACGGCGGCCGTCCCGTCCCGGGCTTTACCATCGTGCCGAAATCCGACTACGAAATCGACGACGACTGGCACGTCATGGGGCTGACCGGCACCGGCTCGAAAACAGTTGTCTGCCGGGACGTTTTCGTTCCCGCCCATCGCCGCGTCGACTTCGTGGACCTGACGACCGGAAACTCTCCCGGATACCAGGCCCTGCAATCGAATTTGTACCGCTACCCCCTGCTCTCGCTGGTCGCATACGGTATCGCGACACCGGCGCTCGGCGCCCTGAACGGTGCGATGGAGGTATTCCTCGACGCCATGAACGGCCGCGAAACCCGCGGCGCCGTCGTTCTCGGCGGCCCGAAGGTAAAGGAGTTCCAGGCCGTACAGATGCGTGTCGGCCGCGCCGCGGCCAACCTGCGGGCGGCCAGGGCCATGTTGTTCGCCCAGCTTGAGGAATCGCGCGTCAAGGTGATGGACCGGGGCGAAGTTCTCGATGTCGGCGACCGGCTCGACAACCGGATCACCCAGGCGAAACTCGTCGAACTGTCGGTCGACGGGCTCGACGAACTGTTCGGTGCAGTCGGCGGACAGGGAATCAATACGTCGCAGCATGTCCAGCGCGCCTGGCGCGATGTCCACGCGATCGCCCATCACATCAGCTTCAACTGGGACGCAATCAGTTCAATGTATGGCCAGCACCAGCTCGGGCTGCCGCCGCAGGGGCAGTTCTGAAGATGGTTGCCTACTGGATCGCCGCTCTCAGTGCCGAAGAAATGGCGCCGCTGAAAGATTATGCTGCACAGGCACGGATCGCGGTCGATAAATACGGCGGACGCTCGCTGTCGCGGCTGGGGCGGTTCCAGTTGCTGGAAGGCGAATTCGTCGGCGACAAGATGGCCGTCATCGAGTTCGACACGATGGAACAGGCGGTCGCCTGCTACAATTCGCCTGAATACCAGAAGGCCAAGGCGCTTCGCGACGGTAAAACCGATGCGGTCTTCTTTGTCGTGGAAGGCACGGACTGATGCCGGAAGGAAATGCGGACGGAAGCCCCCAAAGCCCGAGTCCTTTCCATCTCGAGGGGTTTCTGCCGTATCTCGTCCACCGGGTGGGGTCGCGCCTCGCCGAAGGGTTCGACGAAGGGTTCGCCCGGGCCGGTGTCAGCCTGCCCGAGTGGCGCACCCTGTCGGTCCTGTTTGAATACGGCCCGATGACCATGGGCGACATCGCCCGGCGGACCAGCATCAATGCATCGACGATGACGCGACTGATCGGGCAGATGGAAAAGCGCAAGCTGGTAAAACGCGAACGCCCGCTCGCCAACCAGCGTACCGTATTCGTCCGTATTCTCGATGAGGGACGGGACAAGGTGGAATACCTGATACCGCTGGTCCTCGACTATGAATCGGAACTCAGCGCATGTTTCAGTCCTGCCGAGCTTCAGACGTTCAAGGCTCTTCTGACGAAATTTTTCCACAGCCTTACCGCAGACGCCGATACCGCCGGGCGGGATGCGCCCTCAGGCAGGCTTGCGGGTTAGATTCGGCCCCTGCGGCC
>CAXBCP010000045.1:0-31536 GCA_963974055.1 uncultured Rhodospirillaceae bacterium | reverse complement strand
GTTGCCAAGGCTGCGGCGCCGGCGAAAGCGGCCCCGAAACCTGCTGCGAAGCCCGCCCCGAACTCCGCCGCGAAACCTGCGGCAAAGAAGCCGGCGAAGAAACTGCCCTTCACGCGGGGTGATTATGTGGTCTATCCGACGCATGGCGTCGGCAAGGTCACCGGCGTCGAAAAACAGGAAATTGCCGGATTTAATCTTCAGCTTTTCGTCATCCTGTTCGATTCCGAAAAAATGACCCTGCGGGTGCCCGTCGACAAGGTTGTCGATTCCGGGCTGCGCAAGATCAGTTCGAAGGAAAAGATGATGTCGGTCATCGGCACCCTGAAAGGCCGCGCCCGTTCGAAACGGACCATGTGGAGCCGCCGCGCCCAGGAATACGAGGCGAAGATCAATAGCGGCGACCCGGTCGCGATTGCCGAGGTCGTGCGGGATCTCTACCGGGCGCCGGGACAGCCGGAACAGTCCTACAGCGAACGCCAGATGTACGAAGCCGCGCTGGAACGGCTGGTGAACGAATATGCGCTGGTCGAAAAGCTGGATGTCGCCGCGGCGACCGAAAAGCTGGAGACCGTGCTGGGCGGATAGTCCGCCTGGCGACGAATTAAAAAAAGGCCCGTCCGTCCGACGGGCCTTTTTCTATGGTTTCGATGCGCTATCCGATCGACCAGACGTCGATGCTTTCCGATCGGCCGCGGACATCGTGCCTGCCGTGGTGGAGGAACCCGTATTCGTCCGCCGCCAGCTTGACGGTCGCGCCGCTGACCAGGATTTTCGCGTCTGAATCGGCGCCGATTTCCTTGCAGAGCTGTTCGAGCCGCGCGGCGATATTCACCGAATCCCCGACCAGGGTGTAATTCACGCGGCCGGGCGCGCCGATATTGCCGACAATCGCGTTGCCGGTGTGAATACCGATGCGAACTTTCGGCGCGACGCGGTTTTCCAGGCGCCGTTTGCGGTTGTCCTCGGTGACGTGGTCGCGGATCTGCAGGGCGGCGCGGAGTGCGCGGTCGACGTCGATCCCGGAGTCGTCCGGTTCCCAGAACGCCATCACGGAATCCCCGATATATTTGTCCACGGTGCCGCCTTCCGCTTCGATACAGGCGACGAGTATTGCGAAATGCTCGTTCAGCATTGCGGCGGTTTCCGACGCCGGAATGTTTTCGGACAGGGTCGAAAAGCCGACTATGTCGGTGAACATGACGGTGATCTGCATCTGTTCGGATTCGACCGGCGCATCCCGCGACATCAGCCGCCGCACCAGTTGGTGCGGAACATAGGTCTCGAACCAGCGCAGGCCGGCGGTCATCCGGTTGAAGGCATCGGCCGCCTCGTCCAGTTCGCGCAGCCGGCTCGGCCGCAGGCGCGTGACATGTTCCAGATTCAGGCCGGCAATGGCGGTCGACCCGGCAGCAAGGGCGCGGATTGGCGCGCTGATCCGGCGACCCAGAAACACGGCCCCCAGTACACAGATGACGATAACCGCCCCGCCCGCGATTCCCGCCCAGATCAGACGGCGGAATTCGGCGCCGAGGCCGTCATCCGGCCCTGCATAAATCCCTACTGTAAACGGCGTATCGCCGAAGCCCGCCAGTTCACGGTAGAGGAAAATATGGTTTTCCCCGTCAATGTGCATGCCGTGCCCATTTGTGTTCTCGTCCAGGTCGAGCAGCAGCCGGCGACGGTTCCGGGTATCCCACAGCCTGGCAAGAACCGGGTCGCCCACCTGATCCAGATGCGGCAACGGTATGTCGGGCTGGCGCGCGAAATTTCCCTCTTCCATCAACCGGTGCGCAAGCACGTGATCGCGGCCGAACAGGACAAAGCGGTTATCCGCCAGCGGCAGGTTTCCGGACCGCGCGATGAATCTCGAAAGCGCATTCACCGTTACCACCGAGGCCAGAACGCCGCGGAAACGTTTGCCTTCCCGGATGGGCGTCCGGACGGAAATAACGGTGGACCTGATCTGCTCGATCCATATCGGTTTGCTCCAGTACGGCTGGTACTTTGTCCTGGCTTCCGCAATTGCGCGAATGTTTTCGATGCTCGTATTCAGCGGATCCGGCGGCAGAACGCCGCGGGCGCGGCGCACCCGAACGGACGTTCCGTCGGCATATATAAAGGCCATCCCGAAAACCTGGTCCGTTCCCGCCATTGCCGTCAGCAACGCTTCGCCGAGGGTATCGGCGTCGTCGATGTCGATCTGGCCGGAATCGATCAACCGGGTGATGTATTCGTTCAGTTCCCCGACCGGCGCCAGCCGCCGCCTGGTTTCGCGCACCAGCGACAGCACGGCGAACTGTGCGTTTTCCGCCAGCAATTCGCGCGTGTTCTTTTGCGCGCTCCACATCGATATGCCCTGGACCAGAATCATCCCGACCAGGATCAACGTGCCGAAGCCGAACACGAGCGCCGTCGTGAGCGAAGATTTTATGCGGCCGCGTTTCGTCCGCCCCGCGGTCGGAGGAAGATCATCCTGCATCATGCCGGAACCCTAAGCGCATGAAACAAAAGCCGCAATTGCGATGAACGGCAATTGTTCCTAGGGTTCGGCATGCTCAGAAAGCTGATATCGGGCGGCCAGACCGGAATCGACAGGGGCGCGCTCGACGCCGCGCTGAGCCGCGCGTTTCCCTGCGGCGGCTGGTGCCCGCGCGGCCGCCGGGCCGAAGACGGCCCCATCCCGGCGCGCTACCCTTTGACGGAGCTGGATTCGGCGAACTACCTGGACCGCACCCGCCGGAACGTTGCCGAGGCGGACGCCACCCTGATCCTGGCGCATGGGCCGCTTTCGGGGGGAACGAAGGCGACGGAAAAACACGCCCGGAAAACGGGAAAGCGTTTTCTGACGCTCGATCTGGACGGCGTTTCCGCCGCCCAGGCGGTGGCCCGCATCTGTGCGTGGATCGAAACGGAACGGATCGGGGTACTGAACGTCGCGGGACCCCGCGAAAGTTCGCGTCCCGGAACGTCGGCTGCCGCCGCCGACTTGCTGGGGGCGGTTCTCGATCGCGTCAGTTCGTCGTCACGATCTTGAGCTTCATGCCCGGTTCCAGCCGGTCGTTGCGGGATATGCCGTTCAGGACTTCGAACCGTTCGACCTTGAAATCGGCATAGGGCATCCGCTGCGCCAGGCTCTGCACGGTATCGCCGCTGCGGACCTCAACGATTTTGAGGACAAGCGGTCGAAGCTGCGCGGCTTCGGATGCGCTCAGGCGGCGGAAGCTGTATGTCGTGCGCCGCAATTCGGTCGACAGGCGGGCCGTCTGGTTGCCCGGGGTGAGAAACATCAGCCGGTAGATGGTCTGCTGGTCGACGCGATACGCAACCAGCCGCGCATCGAAATTGCCCTCGTTCGTGCGCACCTGCGCCGTCGCCGTTGCGGCGTCGAGCCCGTTCACCTTGATGGTTTCAAGGTTTTGCAGCCGCAGTTTCGCGCCCCATATGCGGCCGAGATAGTATTCCATCGATCCGTCGGCGGGTTTGGGCGCCCGGTCGAATATGATGCGCGATTTGTCGGGCCCGAAGGCCAGGACCGCCCGGCTGGAATTGAACAGGCTGAATCCCGGCGGCACCTGGAATGCGAAACGCAGATTCGGATGCAGGAAATCGCGCCCGCGAATAAAGCCCTCGTCGGGATCGCTGCCGTACAGGATGCCGTCCAGCTTCGACAGGTATATATCGCGCGCGGTCATCGGGTTCCGGACGTTCTTGTCGCGCGCCAGCGCGGTCGCCCGCTGGACCCGCGCGACCGGGGCCGGATGCGTGGCGAGGTAGTTGAACTGATCGACGGCATCGGGCGATTCGCCGCGCCGAAGCGCACTGAGGCGGGAATCCGCGCGCAGCTTGGACAGGAAGCCCGCCATCGCCGCCGGATCGAACCCGGCGCGGGACAGGTACCTGACGCCGAGCTCGTCGGCTTCGTATTCGTTTTCGCGCGAAAAGCCCTGGAGCAGCGATACCGCGCCGATCTGCCCCAGCTGGGCCGCGGATTGTCCGCCCAGGATACCGACCGCGGCAAGCCCGATATTCGCCAGCAGCGACTGGCCGTGGCGCCGCGCATGGTGAAGCGCCGTGATATGGCCGATTTCATGGGCCAGAACCCCGGCAAGCTGGGCTTCGCTGTCGGCCAGCGCCATCAGGCCGCGGGTGATATAAACGTATCCGCCCGGGGTGGCGAAGGCGTTGACGATGTCCGAATTGAGAACCGTGAAGGTGAATTTCAGGTCCCGCCGCTCCGCGGTGTTGGCCAGAAGCTGCCCGATCCCGTCGACATAGCGTTTCAGGTCGGCGGTGCCGTATTCGCCGCCGAATTCCTTGATGATCTTGGGATGATTTTCCCGCCCCATCCGGATCTCCTGATCCTGGGACAATCCGCCCGTAAAGGCGGTGCCGCCGGTCGCGGGGTTTTTCGCGCATCCGGACAGGGTCGCTGCAAGAATGCCGGCGGTGGTCAGGGCGATGGCAAGGGATCGGGTAAGGTTCACGGCGTTAACTTCTCAATCTGTTCCGGGTGCGTGACGGCGATCATTGCGCCGTTGCGGCGGACGATCCAGCCGCGGACGCGCAGCCGCTGATTCTGCATCGACAATATATCAACGCCAGATGCCCGGAAAAGTTTCAAATGCCGGGGCGCAATCGAGACGGTGAAATCCGTCTTCCAGTCGGCTCCGTAGTTGAGATAGGCCCTGCCCCTGACGATTGCGACTTTTTTCGGGGCGCCTTCCACGATCTGGAAGGTGCCGATTCGCGACCCGGCTTCCTCCGCTGTTAGCAGCCGGTACCAGTCCAGCGCCCATATCCCGTGCCGCTTCGCCCGCGCGGTGCGTTCGGCCGCATACAGATCGGCCGCCTGCGCGCGGTTGTCGGGGAACGTGTAGACCCGCGCCAGGCCCTTCAGCAGCATCTCCCGTTGCAGCCAGGTGTCGCCGGCATGGACATGGGCCAGGAGCCGGCCCCAGCGGTCATGGCGGCGGCCCGGATATTCCAGCCGCACCCGGCGGCGCAGGCTCATCTGTTCCATCGCCGCCTTCGCTTCCGCGGCAAGCGGCCACGGGCGAAATCCTGCACGGCCGAGCGGCAGTTTGGGCGCCTGTATCCCCGTCAGCCGCACTTCGGCACCGGTGTCGAGCATGACGGTGTCGCCGTCCACGACCCGTATCACCAGGGCGGATGCGACGGCGTCCGGGTTCTTGGCCGGCAGCGTCCGTGCCCCTGCGCCGCCGCCGCCGACGGGCGCAATGGCAAGCATGACGACAAACAGGGGAACAGACGCGGCCACGCCTGCCGATTGTGTGCTGCTGCTGATTCCCGCCGTGATTGCCATTTTGCTTCGCACTTGCCTCGCCATCATGCAGCGCTAATATAGCCCGCCGCCGCCGCGCGTCCTGCGCCAGGGCGGTTAAATTTTGATCAGGATCTTCATTTGCCGGAGCAGAAAACGTGATCGAGCGGCGCCTCCGCGATCAACTTTACCCGTCAATCGAGCCGTATGACACCGGCATGCTGGCGCTGGACGAGACGCATACGATGTACTGGGAACAGTCCGGTCATCCCGGCGGCCTGCCGGTTCTGTTCCTGCATGGCGGCCCGGGCGCCGGGGCGACGGCGGTTCACCGGCGGTTTTTCGATCCCAGCACCTACCGGATAATCGTTTTCGACCAGCGCGGCGCCGGGCGTTCGACGCCGCGGGGGGACCTGACGAACAACACCACCGCCGACCTGGTCGCGGATATCGAACGCCTGCGCGAACATCTCGGGATCAAGCAGTTCCTGCTGTTCGGCGGCTCGTGGGGCAGCACGCTCGCGCTTGCCTATGCCGAGGCTCATCCCGACCGCTGCATGGGTCTGGTCATCCGCGGCATATTCCTCGGGCGGCCGGTCGAAATAGACTGGTTCCTGTACGGGCTCAAAACCGTCTTCCCGGAAGCATGGCGCGACCTCGTCTCGGTCCTGCCGGAAAACGAACACGGCGATATCCTGAAAAATTTCTATCGCCGCCTGCTCGATGCCGATCCCAGGGTCCATCTGCCTGCCGCCCGCGCCTGGAGCCGCTATGAAGGCGCCTGTTCGACCCTGCACCCAAGCCCCGAAACCGTTGCGGCCTTCGGCGAAGACGATCTCGCCTATGCGCTTGCGCGGATCGAGACGCATTATTTCATCAACGGCAATTTCATGTCGGAAAACGCGCTGCTCGACAATATCGGGGCCGTTACCCATTTGCCGTGCAAGATCATCCAGGGCCGCTACGATATGATCTGCCCGATCGCGACGGCGGACGAACTGCACCGCGCCTGGCCCGGTTCCGAAATGATTATCGTCCCGGATGCCGGGCATTCCGCGATGGACCCCGGGGTGCGCGAAGCCCTGGTGACGACGACGGAACGGTGCAAGATCGAATTTTCGGCATAGCCGCGCCCGGCGGGGCTTGCAGGACATAACGACGACAACGGCTTTCCACGGCGGCCGGATTTAAACTAATATGCGCGGCAAGAGCCGGCGGAAAGCGTCGGCAGGGGGATTGTCGGCTTAGGGGGCTGTTTGACGTGACTGGGGTGTTCAGGTTTTTTTCGACGTTTGTGCTGTGCGGATTTCTGGCCGCGCCGCTGTCGGCGGCGGCCGACGATCCGGACTTTCTGACATTCGCGGTCGGCGCCTACGATCTGGTGCAGGATCACGACCAGGCGGTCGAATTCCGGGCGGAATACCGCTCCGACAAAAAGATCTGGATTTTCAAGCCGTTCGTCGGCGCGATGGGGACGACCGATTCGGCGTTCTACGGCTATGGCGGCGTTCTGGTCGATGTCTATTTCGGCCGCCGCTGGGTGCTGACGCCCAGTTTCGCCGCCGGGTATTACGACAAGGGCAACGGATTCGATCTCGGCTACGAGCTGGAATTCCGCTCCTCGGTCGAACTGTCCTACCGGTTCGACAACCGGACCCGCCTCGGCCTGTCCTTCTATCACATGTCCAATGCCAGCATCGGCGACGACAACCCCGGCACCGAGGTGCTCAGTGTCGTCTATTCGATCCCGCTCGGTTCCGGGAACTAGGCCTGCGCCCGCCTGCGTCCGGGATGGATTGCGGTCCGGGATCCGGCAGGGCGGGTCATTGCCGCGTTGCACATCCGGCCCTCTATGCGCTAAATCACGGGGACGGCCCCGTAGCTCAGCAGGATAGAGCGACAGATTCCTAATCTGTAGGTCAGTGGTTCGAATCCACTCGGGGTCACCATTTCCGGCGAAACGTATCCCGGCGCAGCCCGGGGCGTGCCGGAATACCCGGAGAGGAATCCGCCCATGACCACCACATTTGCCTTTATCGGCTTCGGCGAAGCGGGGCAGTACCTTTCGAAGGGCCTGCAGGGCGAGGGCGCGATCGTGTCTGCCGCCTATGACATCCTGTTCGATGCGCCCGACGGCGGCGGCGCCAGGGGCGATGCCGTGCGGGCCGCCCTCGCGGAGCGCGGTATCCGGGCGGCGGTCAGCCCGGCCGATGCGGTGGGCGGCGCCGATATCGTGATTTCGGCGGTCACCGCCAAGCAGGTTGCGGCGGCAGGCGATGCGACCGGCCGCCATATGCAGCCCGGCCAGATCTTTCTCGATATCAACTCCGCCTCGCCCGGCGCCAAGCGCGAAGCCTCCGGGGCGGTGGTCGCGGCCGGCGCCGATTATGTCGAGGCCGCCGTGATGTCCAACGTGCCGCCCCACGGCCACCGGGTGCCGATGTTTCTCGCCGGCGCCGCGGCGGAAAAGGCGGCGGCGCTGATGACGCCGTTCGGCATGGATGTCGAGGTCGTCGGCACCGGGATCGGCCAGGCATCGTCGATCAAGATGATCCGCAGCGTGATGGTCAAGGGTCTCGAAGCGCTGCTGGTGGAATCCCTGACGGCGGCGCACCGCGCCGGTGTCGGCGACAAGGTGATCGAAAGCCTCGGCGAGAGCTTTCCCGGTCTCGACTGGCGCGGCAAGGCCGGCTACCACCTCGGACGGGTCATGCTCCATGCCACGCGCCGCGCCGACGAAATGGAAGAGGTCGCCGAAACCCTGCGTGAAATCGGCGTGCCGCCGACCATGGCGGAAGCGACCGCCCAGCAGCTGCGCATGGTCGCGGAAATGGGCCTGCGGGAAAAATTCGTCGACGATCTGCCGGAAGATATCGCGCCCTTCGTCGCCGCGCTCAGCGCCGCCCATTCCAGCTGACCGGCCCCGGCCGCAGCCCGTCCCCGCCGATCCGTTAAGACCTTAGGGCTGCATACCGCGGATACGGGCCGCTGAATCGGCGCATAAATCCTGCGCATCGCCGAAGCGCCGGGCCCCGACACGGTCCAGTTCGGGCAGCAGCCGCAGGAACAGCCGCGCCGTCAGCGCCGCGTCGCCCGGCGCCGTGTGGCGGTCCGTGACGGGTTCGTCGAAATGCTCGGCCAGCGCATCCAGCGTATGATCGCGCCGCTCTTCGAACGCGCCGATCGACAGCAGCATGGTGTCCAGCACGGGGTTTTCGACCGGCCGCGTGCGGTTCATCAAAGACAGGTCGAACGCGATATTGTGGCCGATCAGAACCGCGTCGCCGGCATATTCGAGGAATTCGTCGAGGGCGTCTTCGATCCCCGGGACGCCGGCCACCCGGTCGTCCGTAATGCCGTGAAACCGCGTCGATGTGTCGGGGATGGGCCTGCCCGGATTGACGAGGCGTTCGAAGGCATCGCCGTCGACGATCCTGCCGCCCGCGATCCGCACGGCGCCGATCTGCACGATGTCGTCATGCCTTATGTCGGGCCCCGTGGATTCGGTGTCGACGATCACGTAGTCCAGCTTTTCCAGCGGCAGCCGCGACAGGTCGGTATATCGCGCGTCCAGCCGCAGCGGTTCGAAATCGGGGGCCGGCGCGCGCGGCGCCGCGGCGGGTCCGGTAACTGCCCGATCAGTCGCGGCGATGCGGGGCGCGATCTGGCGCCATAACACCCAATACACGGCCGCGATGCCGATCCAGGCCGGCACCAGCGCCCGCAGCATTTCGTCGGCCGGGGGTGCGAGTTGCCACACGCCGCCCGCCGCCAGCACCATGGTGACGATGGCGGCAAGGACAAAAATCGCGGGCAGGCCGAGGCGACGTAGCATGGGACGGATCTTCCTGTTGTTCCGGCGCGCTTTATTTAACCCGGCAACGCCGCTGGATCGATGTCCGGGTCTTCGAGTCAGATAGGGTGGCGCAGTTTCGTGTAAAGCCGCCGGATCTTGCGGACGTAATTCTGCGTCTCGCGATAGGGCGGAATCCCGCCGTATTTCCGGACAGCGCCTTCCCCGGCGTTATAGGCGGCGACGGCCTTGGTGACGTCGCCGCCGAAATGTTTCAGCAGCCATTTCAGATAGCGCATGCCGCCATTGATGTTCTCGGTCGGGTTGAAGGCGTCCCGCACCCCGAACCGTTCCGCCGTCGCCGGGATCAGCTGCATCAGCCCTTGCGCGTTGGCGGACGATACCGCGTCCGCCTGGTAGGCGGATTCGACCTGGATCACGGCAAGGACAAGCTGCGGGTCGAGCCCGTATTTCGGGGCAAGACCGGCAACCATCGCCCGGATCTCCTGCGGCGCGTAGAGCCGGGCGCGGGCAGTGCGGCCCCAGCCGTTCGGGCACCGGGCCGAACCGCGCTTGCCGCGCTGACGGAACAGTTTCGCCATGTCCGCCGCTTCCGGATGGCCGAGCGCCGCCGCGCGCCGGAACCATGCAGAGGCCCGGGCCTGGTCCTGTTTGAACCCGTGCCCGCCGGCGTAAAGCAGCCCGATCGCAAAGGCCGATTTCGCATGTCCGTCGGTATCCGCGCGGCAATACAGCAGCATGGCGACGCGGAAATTCCGGGGGCGTCCGTCGGTCGGATGATGATGGCGGAGCGCCATGCCGTAGGACGTGTCGGCATCGACATAGGCAAGGGCCGGCCGGCCCGGCAGGGCACATGAAAATACAACGCAGAGCAGCGCGACGCGCGGCAGCAAATGTCTCATCGGCGGCTCAGGAATCCCCGCCCGGTACGGCACCGGTCGACCGGGCCGTCTGGTGATACAGCAGCTGGCGTTCCGCATCGGTCGGCGGCGCGGAGCGCCGCAGGTCCTTGCCGAGATCGACGCCTTTCTGAACCGCCGGGCGCGTCTTGATCGCGTTGCGCCAGCGCGCGACGTTGGGAAAATCGTCCAGCGCCTGGCCCAGCGGTTTCGAAATCAGTATCCACGGCCAGCTTGCCATGTCTGCGACGGAATAGGCATCCCCGGCCAGCCATTCCCGATCCGTCAGGCGCCGTTCCAGCACGCCGATGCAGCGGTTGTATTCGTTGGCGTAGCGGGTTTTCGAATAGGCGTGCTCGCCTTCGGCGTAGTTCACGAAATGGCTGATCTGTCCCGCCATCGGTCCCAGGTTGCCGACCTGCCAGAACAGCCATTCCAGCGCTTCCTTCTCGCCGACGGGGTCGGTCGGCATGAATTTGCCGGTTTTCCGCGCCAGGTGGATCAGGATCGCCCCGGATTCGAACACCGACACCGGTTTGCCGTCATAGGCCGCCGGCGGGTCGTGATCGACGATCGCGGGCATCCTGTTATTGGGACTGATCGCCAGGAATTCCGGGGAGAACTGTTCGCCCTTCGAGATATTCACCGGGATCGTGCGGTAATCGATGCCGCATTCCTCCAGCATGATCGACACCTTCCAGCCATTCGGCGTCGGCCAGTAATAAAAATCGATCATTCCGCAGCATCCCTGTCGCTTGCCGTCAGTTCCGCAATTTCGGCGGGGGTGTAGCCGATCTCCTGCAGAATTTCGGCGGTGTGTTCGCCCAGCGCCGGGCCGCCCCGGCGGATCTCCACCGGCGTGCCCGAAAACTGCGCCGCCGGCCGCGCCTGGCGGACGCCCCCGGCGACGGGATGTTCGGTCTCGATCACGATCCCGTTGGCGACAACCTGCGGGTGACGGATGGCCTCCGACCGGGTCAGTACCGGCGCGCAGGGCACGTCCTCGGCTTCGAGCCGCGATATCCACGCGGCGGAGTCCCGCGTCCGCAATACGTCCTGTGTCAGCTGCAGCCGGGCATCGATATTTTCCTGGCGCAGGGCAGGGGTCAGGAAACGCGGATCGTCCAGCAGTTCCGGCATATCGAAGGCACGGCTCAGCCCCTGCCATTCCTTGTTGCTCTGGACGGCGACGCTGATATGTCCGTCGGCGGTTTCGTATATCAGGTCGATGAAGCTCGCGGCATTCTGTTGCGGAAACGGGCTGTCGATGAAGGTCTGGCTGCCCATGTCCGATCCCCACAGGAACGCGACGATCGTGTCCAGCATCGACAGGCGGATGTGCTGGCCCTCGCCGGTCCGGGTGCGGGACAACAGCGCCGCGGTGATCGCCTGGGCGGCAACCGTGCCCGTCAGCTTGTCGGGCAGGATCGTGCGCACCAGGCGCGGGCGTTCGGAATCCGATCCCGCCTGGACCGTCGCAAGCCCCGACAGGGCCTGGACTAGCGGATCGTAGACCGGCTTGGCCGCATAGGGGCCGCTATCGCCGAATCCGCTGATCGATACATAGATGATGTCGGGTGCGACCGCCCGGATATCGGCCTCGCCGATTCCCATGCGGTCGACCACGCCGGGGCGGAAATTCTGGACGAACACATCCGCGCCGGCGCACAGTTTCAGCAATGCCTGCTTCGCGCGGTCGTCCTTCAGATTCAGCGCGACCGACCGCTTGTTGCGGTTGTTGTTGATGAAATTCGCTGAAAACCCGTTGCTGGTATTGGCGGATGTGCGGGTGTGATCGCCGCCGCCCGGGTTTTCCACCTTGATTACATCGGCGCCCTGGTCGGCGAGAAGCATCGTCGCCGAGGGGCCGGACACCATCGACGTCAGGTCGACGATGCGATATCCGTGAAGAGGTCCTGTCATGTCCGCTAATATAGGGGATCAGGCGGGAAGGTCTAACTGTCGCGTCCGGGACCGCAACAGGCGGGGCAGGATGCCGTATCGCGGCGCGCCGACCATCGCGGCGGTTTGCAGCATGCCGGCGACGACGGCGATCATGCCCGCGGCGCTGAGCGAATCCGGGTCGCCCCAGAGCTGCGGACCGAACGCCGCCAGCAGGTAGCCGCCGACGCCTGCGATAACGGCGACGACAACGCTGAGCCAGAGCTGCCGCGCCAGGTTGTCGGTCAGCATCCGGGCGGTCGCCGCCGGACAGATGAACATGGCGATGACCAGGATCGACCCGACGGCTTCGAACGCCGCCACGGCGGCCAGCGCCACCACCACGATCAGCACGGTGGAGACGGTGCGGACCGGCAGGCCGAGGCTGGCCGCGAGGCCGGGATCGAACGTGGTGACCTTCAGTTCCTTGAAAAACGCGACGATCAGGATCGCGATGGCCAGCGTCACGCCGGCCAGGGTGACAAGCTGGCGCGGCAGGTCGACCAGGGCGTTCCACGTCGTCGCGTCGGCCCAGCCGGTCACCCCCAGCCACAGGGTCGATTCCAGGTTTCCGTACAGCGCGTGCTCGGCATCGATATGGGCGTTGGACGCCCCGGTCTGTTCGAGCAACACGATGCCGATAGCGAACATCGACGTGAAGACCACCCCCATGGCGGCGCCGGATTCCAGGCGTCCCGCGCGGCGGATGATTTCGATCAGCCCGGCGGCGATGACCGCGGCTGCCATGGCGCCCAGCATCAGCGGCAGGGTGGCGATCGAACCCGCGACCAGGAACCCGGCGACGATGCCGGGCAGGGCGACATGGGAAATCGCATCGCCGATCAGCGCCTGCCGCCGCAGCACCAGGAAATTTCCCAGCAGCCCGCAGCTCGTCGCCGACAGCACCGCAACCAGAATGGCGGGCAGGTCGATGGACAGAAAATCGGCCGTCGTCATGGCGCTTCCCGGTCCAAGGCGGCAACCGTGTCGGCGGACAGCACGTCCTCAATCCGGTAGCCGGATAACGGATTGAAGGCCAGCGCCGCATCCGGATGGCGGGTCCGGTAGGTGTGCCACAGCCGTTGCTGGCGCTGCATTTCCCGCCCCGCGGCCGCGCCTTTTTCGGTCAGGCCGGCATTGCGGTCGATATAGCCGCGCCATCGGGCCAGCCGCAGGGACAGCCGGTCGGGCGGCAGATAACCGTCCGCGATCGCCAGCAGGGCGCGCATCGTGGCGGTCCTGACCTGCAACCGAAGCCGCCGGACCGCCCAGGCCGCTATGCCGCGCGCCGGGGCGAAGAGCAGGCTGACGGTGAAGATGCCGGCCGCGGCCAGGACGATGACGGCGCCGGCCGGCATGTCGGGAAACAGCGCCGATACGCTGCCGCCGATCCAGCCGGCAAGGCCGCCGAACAGGCCCGACAGCACCACCATCCGGCCGAGCCGTTCGGTCCAGAACCGGGCGGCGGCGGGTGGAATGATGACCAGCGCGATGATCAGCACCAGCCCGACGGTCTTCAGGCCGATGGCGACGATGGCCAGCAGCAGGCCGAGCATCGCAAGATCGACCCGCGCGACCCGCCACCCCTGCGCGGCGGCGAATCCTTCGTCGAAGGCGACGGCGCCGAATTCCTTCATCAGCAACAGCGCAATGACGACCGTGGCGAGGGACGCCCCGCCGATCAGCTGGGCTTCGCCCGCCGTCAGCGCGGCGGTCGATCCGAGCAGGAAACTGTTCAGCCCCGCCTGGCCCGCCGCCTGCAGGGTCTGGATATGGCTCAGCAGCACGATCCCGAGGCCGAAAAACACGCTCAGCACGGTGCCGATCGCGGTGTCTTCCGGCAGCCTTGTGTGGTCGCGTATCCACTGGACGCACAGGATGCCGAGCGCGCCGGACAGCGCCGCGCCGGCCATCAGCAGGGCGAGGTTGCGCCCGGTGCCGCCGAACGACACCCCGACCAGGAACGCCAGGGCGATCCCGGGCAGCGTGGCATGGCTTATCGCGTCGGAAATCAGCGCCCGTTTGCGCAGGAAGGAGAAGACGCCGATCACGCCGCCGCCGATGCCGAGCGCGATCACGCCGGCCAGCACCACGGACGTGTTGTAGCCCGCCTGAAACGTCAGGACAGATAATACGTCGTCGATCACCGGAAGCTCAGCCGATGCCGGCGATGGCCCGGATCTCGGTCGCGGCCAGGCGTCCGCCATAGGCGTCTTGCAGGGTTTCCTCGGTGAGCACGTCGCCGACCGGCCCGGCGGCGACCGGCCGGACATTCATGATCAGCGCGTGGTCGAAATAGTCGGCGACCGTCTGCAGGTCGTGGTGGACGCAGATCACCGTCGCGCCGTCTTCGCGGACATCGCGCATCACGTCGACGATGGCGCGTTCGGTCGCGGCATCGACGCCGGCAAACGGCTCGTCCATCAGGTAGAGGTCGGCTTCCTGGGCCAGCGCGCGGGCCAGGAAGACGCGCTGCTGCTGGCCGCCGGACAGCTGGCCGATCTGGCGGCTCGCGAAATCGGCCATGCCGACCCGGTCGAGACAGGCGCGGGCGGCCTCGCGGTGACGGCGGCGGACCGGGCGGCACCAGCCGATCCGGCCGTACAGCCCCATGGCCACCACGTCTTCGGCGGAGGCGGGAAAATCCCAGTCGACGCTGGTGCGTTGCGGGACATAGGCAACCCGGCGCCGGGCGCGGCGCAGTTTTTCGCCGAACACGCGGACATCGCCCGCCAGCGTCGGCACGAGGCCGAGAACGGCCTTGACCATGGTCGACTTGCCGGCGCCGTTGGGCCCGATGACGGCGACAAGCCCCTGGTCGGGCGCGTCGAAATCGAGGTCCCACAGGGCCGGCTTGTCGTCATAGGCGACGGTGAGGCCGCGCACCGAAAGCGGGTGCCGCCCGACGCCCCGGTGCAGCGGCCCGGACTCGAGCGGGATCAGGCGGGGCGGGTTCACGGCTTTTCTCCGGCTTGCGCCATCTGGCCGCCGACGCCGTTCGCCGGCGCGGTGCCGCCGAGGGCGCGCACCATGGTGGTCACATTGTGATCGAACATGCCGAGATAGGTCCCGGCATAGGTGCCGCCGGCCCCCATCGCGTCGGAGAACAGCGCCCCGCCGATGGCGACTTTGTGACCGCGCGCGGCAGCGCCCTCTATCAGCGCCCGGACATTGCGTTCGGATATCGTGGTTTCGATAAACACGGCCGAAATTTTCCGGCGGACCAGCGTATCGACGAGCATTTCGATCTTGCGGATGCCGGCCTCGCTTTCCGTGCTGACGCCCTGGATGGCGAGCACGTCGATATTGTAGGCGCGCCCGAAATAGCCGAACGCGTCATGGGCCGTCACCAGCGCGCGGGCGCGGGGCGGGATCGTGGCGATGGCGGCCCGGGCGGCGGTGTTCAGCGCCGACAGTTTTTTGAAATAGGCGTCGGCATTGGCGCGGTAAAAAGCGCCATTGGGCGGATCCAGCGCCGCCAGTGCATCGACCGCCGAGCCAAGCGCCAGGGCCCACAGGCCGGGGTCCATCCAGACATGCGGATCGTGGGTCCGGCCGTCCCAGGGCAGCAGGTTGTTCGCGGTCAGCGTATCGGCAACCGCGACCACGGGCTTGCGCGCGGCGAAGCGGTCGAGCATGTCGATCATCTGCGCTTCAAGATGCAGCCCGTTATAGAGGATGAGATCGGCGCGGTTGATTTTGGCGACGTCGGACCGGGTCAGGCGGTAAAGATGCGGGTCGATCCCTTCGCCCATCAGGGTGACGATATTCGCCCGGCCCGCGGCGATGACGGCAAGCGGCTCGCCGATCTGGGCAATCGTTGCAACGACGTTCTTGCGCGCATGGGCGGGCATGGCCGCCAGCGCCGCACACAGGACCGCTGCGGCGATCGCGAGCCGCCGGCCCATCCGCCGTTTTGTTATCCCTGTTGTTATCCCTGGCCCTGTCGCCATCCGTCCCACCGATTATGCTGCGATGTTGTTTCCCACAGTCCCGCCGACTTTACCGTCCGCACCCAATATCGCAAGGGCTAATTATATAAAGCACGGCTAAAAATATTAGCATAGGCTAATTTATGTAACGGCAAGCCGTATCGCCGGCGGCGGAATCGGTTTTTTTAATTCGTTGCAGGGGCGTATGTGCGCCCGGCGCGCCGGGAACCGGGATCAGTCGCCGATAACGGCCATGATATCGCACTGGATCAGCACCGGCGCCTCGGAATCGAGGGAGAGCGCATGGCGCGCCGGGCGGCTTTCGGGGTCCGGAAACATGGCGGTCCATTCGGCGTTCAGGGCCCGCCGGTCGGCCGCGTCTTTCAGCCACACGGTCATCTTGACGATATCGTCGGTGGTTCCGCCCGCCGCCGCGACGATGTCCCGGACATGGCGAAACATGATCGCGCATTGTTCCTCGATCCGGTCGGGCACGGTATCGGCGCGGGTATCGCGGCCCATGATCACGCCGGATACCAGCAAATTGCCGATCATCGACGCATTGGGGATCGGGTTCGTGTGGGCGAACCCGTCGATATGGATGCTTTTGCGCCGCGTCATCGGGGTATCTCCGTTCCTAGTTCATGTATTTGACGCTGCAGCCATAAGCGCGGGTTTTGGCGACGCTGACGGCGCGGCCGGCTTTCAGGTCGGCGAGGGCGGCGCGCACATGGTTCTTCGCGCCCCTGATCGAATCCGGGTGCCAGTTCGAATTATCGTCGATGGCCCCGTAATAGGCGAGGGTTCCCCTGGGGTCGATGACCGCCATGGTCGGCGTATGGCGCGCCGCGTACCGGCGTCCGATCTCGCCCTTCGGGTCGAGCACGATGCCGGCCGGGACAGCCTTGCGGTCGTTGTTCAGGGCTTCCGCTGCGTCGCCGGAGAGATGGCCTTCCAGGCCGGGCGCGGACGATATGACCTGCAGCCAGACGACACCGTCCTTCGCGGCTTCGCGTTGCAGAGTCTGCATGTTGCCGGCGCTGTAATGTTTCCGCACATAGGGGCAATCGTGGTTTGTCCATTCCAGTACCACCGTTTTGCCGCGGAGATCGTCCAGGGCAATCGTCTTGCCGCGGCTGTCGGTGCCGGTAAAGGACGGTGCCGGTTTGCCGATATCGGGGGTTGCGAACGCGGCAAGCGGCTGGCCAACGAACAGGGCCGCCGCGGCGGCAAGCGAAAGCAGGGAAAGGCGTTTCATGTCGGTCCTCCGGGGACTGGCGTTGTCGGCATAAAATATACCATACCGGTCCGTGCACGTTGGACCGGCGGGGATTCCGTTGGCGAAAGCTATTTTTCGTAGCGCGGGTTGTCCTCCGCCAGCCGGGCCAGGACGTCTTCGCGCATCAGTTCGAGCGCGGCCTTCCGGCCCTTGCCGTTCTCGTCATAGACGCCCGCGCGCAGATCCGCGGCAAAGCGCCGGTTCAGATGGCGCAGAGCCTCGTCGTCCGCCTCGCGGCGTTCCGCGCCGTACAGGGCTTTCAGGGCGTCCAGTTCCCGCGGCCAGGCGCACAGCCCGCCCGCCAGTTCGCGCCGGGCGATCCCCATGGCCGACATGATCAGCGCCACGTTGTAACGCTGGCGGTTCGACATGTCGGGTGCGACGTCGCTCCCCAGCGTCTGTTCGGCGATGTGCAGCAGTTCGAAGGCGTCGGGGCGGTTGCGCATCAGAGGGCTCCCGTCAGGCGAAGGCATTCGTATTCGAGTTCCGCGAGGCGCCGCCCGATCAGGGCCAGTTCCAGGCTGCGCTCGCTCCCCGAGCGGTGCCGCATCGCCTGCTGCAGCGCAATCACGGCCCAGCGGACATGGGCCATGGCTTCCCAATAGGCGATCTGTTCGAGGTCCAGGGTGCGGCCCGAGGCGCGTTCGTAGGCGTTGTAAAACGTCTTCCGGTCGGCAATGCCGCCGGCATCGCGTTTGGGCGCGGAAAACCGCCAGCACCGGGCGCAGAACCAGGCGATATCTTCGTGCGGATCGCCCCAGCCCGCAAATTCCCAGTCGAGAACGCCGGTCAGCTCGCCCTCGTCGACCATGTAGTTGCCGGTGCGGAAATCCCGGTGGCACAGCACGGTCTCGCCGGCGGGCGGGGCGTTGTTTTCCAGCCAGCGCAGGGTCCATTCCAGCACCGGGTGCGGTTCCGGCATTTCATCCAGATAGGCACGGTACTTGGCGATCGCGTCGAGCGCCGGCGAGGCGTCGATTCCTTCGAGAAAGTCGAGCCCCGGCTGCGGCGGCCGGATGGAATGTATCCGGGAAAGTTCTTCCCCGAGGGCGGCCGCCAGGTCCGGTTGCGCGCCGTGCCGGGTGATGCGGATACCGAGCGCTTCGCCGCCGATGCGCTGCATCAGGTAAAACGGTTTTCCCGCCACCGACGCATCGCCGCAATACCAGAACGCCCGCGGCACCGTGACGCCCGCTGCTTCCGCGACCTTCAGCAGGGCGAATTGCTGGTCCAGCGGCCGGCTTTCGGCGATCGTCGCCGCCGCTTCCGCCCGCAGCACCATTTCGTGGGTCCCCGCGAAATCGCCGCCCCGAATGGCGACGGTCAGGGCCCGGTTTTCCTGGATGGCGCCGCCGATCAGCAGGTTGCCGTCCTCGACGGCGACGCTTTCGGCGCCGGCCGCATCACGAATGAACGGAATCAGCGGCATCTCAGTCCCAGCTCCAGAAATCCAGGCCATCGCTCAGCAGGTAGCGCGACAGCACCATCTTGTGGGTTTCGGACGATCCGTCCACCAGCCGCGCCTGGCGGGCATAACGGTACATCCATTCCAGCGGCGTGTCCTTGGAATAGCCCCGCGCGCCGCGCAGCTGGATCGCGGTATCGATGGCCTTGTGCAGGGTTTCCGACACCATGACCTTGGCCATGGAGACCTCTTTCCGCGCAAAGTCCCCGGTATCCAGCTTGGCCGCTGCGCGCATGGTCAGCAGGCGGCCGATCTCGATCTGCATGGCCGCTTCGCCGAGCAGCCACTGCACGCCTTCGTGATCGGCCAGGGTCTCGCCGAACGCCTCGCGCGCGCGCACGTAATCGAACGTCTCCTCCAGCGCGCGCTTGGCCATGCCGGTCCAGCGCATGCAGTGGGTCAGCCGCGCGGTGCCGAGCCGGATCTGGGTCAGCTTCAGCCCGTCGCCGACTTCCATCAGGCGGTTCTCGTCGGGAATTTCCAGCCCGTCGAAGACGATCTCGCAATGTCCGCCGTGTTCTTCCGGCCCCATGATCGGGATGCGGCGGACAATTTCCCATCCCGGCTGGCCGGCATCGAACAGGAACGCGGACAGCCCCTTGCGCGTGTCGTCCGACGTGCGCGCGATCAGGATGAAATGCTGCGCCGCCCCGGCGCCGGTGATGAACCATTTGCGGCCATTGACCACCCAGGTGTCGCCTTTCCTGGTCGCCGTGGTCAGCATGGCTGACGGATCGGACCCCGATCCCGGCGCCGGTTCGGTCATCGCGAAGGCCGACCGGACCTGTCCGTCGATAATCGGCTGCAGCCAGCGTTCCTTCTGGGCGTCGGTGCCGACCTTGTTCAGCACGGTCATGTTGCCGTCGTCGGGGGCGGCGCAGTTGAAACAGACCGGCCCGAAGATGGACCGGTTCATTTCCTCGTAGCAGGGCGTGATGCCGGCAACGTTCAGGCCCTGGCCGCCGCGGTCCTTCGGCATCTGCAGCGCCCACAGGCCCGCGTCCTTTACCCTGGTGCGAATGTCGTCGAGCAGGTCGGGGCGGATGTTTTCGTGGTCGTCGTAATTCGCCCGGTCGGCTTCGAGCGGCATGATATGGGTTTCCACGAAGACGCGAATGCGGCTGCGGTAATCCTCGATCTCCGGGGGAAGGGCGAAATCCATGCTGTTCCTTACATGCCGCTCAGGCTCAGGCCGCCGTCAATGGTGACGATCTCTCCCGTCATATAAGCGCCTGCGGGCGAAGTCAGCAACAGCAACACGCCTTCAAGATCGGCAAGCCGGCCGAACCGGCGCTGGGCCACGCGTTTCACAATCCGTTCGCCGGCCGGGCCGTCCAGAAAATCGGTGTTCAGGTCGGTCCGGATATAGCCGGGCGCGATGGCGTTCACCGAAATGCCGTGGCGCGCCAGTTCCAGCGCCGCCGTGCGCGTCAGCTGGTCGATGCCGGCTTTCGATGCCGAATAGGCATGGACCTGCGCCGTTGGCGTGCGGCCGAGCATGGACGAGATATTGACGATGCGCCCGCCGTTTTCCGCGGCGATCATGCGTTTCGCCACCGCCCGGGTCATCAGGAAACAGCCGGTCAGGTTGGTGTCGATCACCTGTTGCCATTCTTCGGGCGGCGTATCGACAAGCGCCCGGTTGGTGACGGTGCCGGCATTGTTGATCAGCAGCTTGACCGGCCCGAAAGCCTTTTCGGCCGCGTCGAGCGCCGCTTCGATACTGTCCGCATCGGTGACGTCGAGCGCGACCGCCATTGCGCTGTCGCCGATCTCCGCCGCCGCTTCGGCGCATTTATCGGCGCGCCGCGCCCCGAGCACCACCTGCGCGCCCGCGTCCGCAAGATAGCCCGCAAAGGCGCGCCCGAGCCCGGACGACGCGCCGGTGACGAGCGCGACCTGGCCGTTCAGGGAAAAGATGTCGCCGCCCATCCTATTCTCCTTTGAAAGCCGGCTTGCGCTTGTTCAGGAACGCATCGATCCCCTCGCGCGCATCCGCCGTGCGGGAAAGATCGCTGATCGAGCGGGTTTCGCGGTCCATCTGGGTGCCGAGCCCGCTGGTCCAGGTCTCCTGCAGCAGGCGCTTGGTCGCGCCATAGGCCAGGGTCGGCCCGGCGGCGAAGGCTTTCGCCTGGGCCATGGCTTCGTCCTGCAATGCATCGTCGGCGACCACCCGGTCGATGATGTCCATGTCGCGTGCTTCGTCGGCGCTCAGCATCCGGTTGGTCAGCATCAGTTCGCGCGCCCGGCGCAGGCCGATCAGGCGCGGCAGGAACCAGGTGGACGATCCGTCCGGCGACAGCCCGGCGGCGGTATAGGCCAGCGTGAACCGCGTCGACTGCCCGGCGATGGCGTAGTCGCAGGCGGCGGCCAGGCTGAACCCGGCGCCGGCCGCCATGCCGTTGATCGCGCCCACCACCGGGGCGTCCATATGCGCCAGGCGGGAAATGGCGGCATGCAGCAGGCCCGTGATTTCCTTCAGCGCCGCGCCCAGCCCGTCGCCCCGGGATTCGAAATATTTCAGGTCGCCGCCGGCGGAAAACATCGATCCTTCGCCGGTCAGCAGCACGGCCCGGATATCGGCGCGCTCGTCGCAGGCGATCGCGGCATCGAACAGGTCGCGGCACAGTTCGGGGTTGAACGCATTCGCGGCGTCGGGGCGGTTCAGCGCCAGCCGGGCGACGCCGTCGGCTACATCGAAGGACAGGGTTTCGTATGCCACGTCCATCCCTTTCATTTAATTGTCATGCGCCGTCCCCGGCGATAGGCTCGGTTTAACCGCTTAAGAACGGACAATCAAAGGGAGGCTGCAATATGCAGGGCTTGATGATGGACAAGCCGCTGTTGATTTCATCGCTGCTCGAACATGCGGCGAAGTATCATGGCGGCACTGAAATCGTGTCCCGGACCGTCGAGGGGCCGATCCACCGTTATACCTTTGCGGATGCCGAAATCCGCGCCCGGAAACTTGCGAAAGCGCTCCGGGCGCTTGGAATCCGGGAAGGCGACAGGGTCGCGACCCTGGCGTGGAACGGCTATCGCCATTACGAGCTGTATTACGGCGTATCGGGCATGGGCGCGGTC
This sequence comes from uncultured Rhodospirillaceae bacterium, assembly GCA_963974055.1. Taxonomy (GTDB): domain Bacteria; phylum Pseudomonadota; class Alphaproteobacteria; order MPNO01; family UBA830; genus CAXBCP01. The sequence continues at coordinate 9,841 of CAXBCP010000045.1, read as the reverse complement.
TGTCACATGATCAACCCCCGGCTTTTCCCGGCGCAGGTCGCCTATATCATGAACCATGCCGAAGACATGCTGGTCTTCGCCGACCTGACCTTCCTGTCGCTGCTCGAAGAGATCGCGCCCGATGTCGGTACCGTGAAGGGCTTCGTCATCATGACGGACGAGGCGAATATGCCGGAAACCGCGCTGCCCAATGTCTATTGCTACGAAACCCTGCTGGCCGTACAGGACGGCGATTACGACTGGCCGCAATTCGACGAACGGACCGCCTCGTCCATGTGTTACAGTTCCGGCACGACCGGCAACCCGAAGGGCGTGCTGTATTCGCACCGCTCGACCGTGCTGCATGCCTGGTCGGCGGCGACGCCGGACATGATGGGGATTGCGGCGCGGGACGCTGTCATGCCCGCGGTGCCGATGTTTCACGTCAATGCCTGGGGGCTGCCCTATACCGCCACGATGGTCGGCGCGAAACTGGTCTTCCCCGGCATGAAAATGGACGGCGAAAGCATCCACCGGCTGATCGACGACGAGGGCGTCACCTTTTCCGCCGGGGTACCGACCGTGTGGCTCGGCCTGCTCGACTATCTCGAAAAATCGGGGAAAAAGGTGCCCGGGTTCGAACGCTGCGTCATCGGCGGATCGGCGACGCCGCGCGCGATGATCGTCGAGATGGAGGAAAAATACGGCGTCAACGTGCTCCATGCCTGGGGCATGACCGAAATGTCGCCGCTCGGCACGGTGAACTGGCCGAAAAACGGCATGGAAAACGAAACCGATGCCGCGCGTCTCGACCGGCGCGTCAAACAGGGCCGTCCCTGTTACGGCGTCGACATGAAAATCGTCGATGACGCCAATGAAAGCCTGCCCGAAGACGGCGAGGCTTTCGGCGAGCTGAAGGCGCGCGGGTTCTGGGTGTGCAGCGAATATTACCGCGGCGAGGGCGAAAGCCACGATGCCGACGGCTGGTTCGCGACCGGCGACGTCGCGACCATCGATGCCGACGGCTACATGCAGGTCACCGACCGGTCCAAGGACGTCATCAAGTCGGGCGGCGAATGGATCAGCTCGATCGAACTGGAAAATATCGCGGTCGGCCATCCCGGCGTGTTCGAGGCCGCGGTCGTCGGCATCGCCCACCCGAAATGGGACGAACGCCCCCTGCTGGTCGTCGTGCGGAACGAAGGCAGCACGGTCACCCGCGAAGACCTGCTGGCCTATTACGACGGCAAGGTCGCCAGGTGGTGGATTCCCGACGATGTGACCTTTGTCGACGAATTGCCGCATACCGCCACCGGCAAGCTGCTGAAAATGGATCTTCGCGACCGGTTCAGGGATTACAGGCTGCCCACCGCCTGACGCGCAGGCTCGGAAACGGGAGTCATAAATTCATCATCCGGTTGTCATATCGGCGTCAGGTCGCGGCTGCATTTTCACCCTGCGAACGACACCCGGCGACCCTTCCGCGATGCGCGCCAAACATACCGGTCTGTGCAAAGCAGCCCGGTTCCCTGAACCGGTGGGCATTCACCCCGTCTGACCGCCGCTCAGCGCCTCGCCCCGAAGGCAAGCCCGTCGTTTCGCAGCCGCATTCTGCCGACCGTCTCCCCGCCCGGGACAACGGCAGCGCCGAATGTGAGCCTCCCTGTGTGACTTGCCGGAATCCTGCTCGGATTCCGGCATTTTTTCGGCCTGATTCCGGTCTTCAGGCTTTGCCCGCTTCGACGTTGCACAGGAATTCGTCGAGAACCGTATTGAACAGTTCCGGTTCTTCGAGGTTCAGCACATGGCCCGTATGGGGCAGCACGAACAGGCGCGACCGGTCGATCAGGTCCTTCATGAACAGGCCCGGCGCCAGGCAGCGCTGGTCGTCGTCGCCGGTGACGATCATCGTCGGCACCGGGATGGCGCGAATACGGTCTTCCAGGTCCCACAGGCCCGGCCGCGACGCCTGGACGCCGCGCTGGGTCAGCGCCGAGCCGATATCGGAATGCTCGGCGAGCCGGGAAACGAATCCCGCCCAGCCCCTCGGGTCCTTGTCGCGGAACGTCAGGCGTCCCGGCACGGTGACGTATTCCTCGGCGAAATCCGCCGCGCCGCGTTGTTCGAAACTGTCGGCGACCGCGAGGGACAGGTTGCGGAATTCCTCGCGGGTATGGGGCTCGGCGCCGTAGCCGCAGCCGCACACGGTCAGCGACAGCGCGCGGTCCGGATAGGCCATGCCGAAATGCAGGGTCGCGAAGCCGCCCATGGACAGCCCGACGATATGGGCCTTGTCGATGCCGAGATGGTCGAGCACGGCCAGCGCGTCGGCGCGGGCGATGTCCTGGGAATAGCTTTCGATGGATTCGGGGACGTCCGATCCCGGATAGCCCCGGGCCGAATAGACGATGCAGCGCCGCCGCCGGCTGAAATGGCTGACCTGCGGCTCCCAGGCACGCCAGTCGCCGGCGAATTCGTGGATGAACAGGATCGGCGGCCCGTCGCCGGTTTCTTCGTAGTACAGCTTCACGCCGTCCGTGGCCGTTGCATGCGGCATCTGTGCATCCTCCCTGACTTTCGGCGATTATGGCGCATCTTCGCCCCCTCCCGCCAGCCCGCCCCGCATAGTGGTTGCGCCCGGCGGCGACGGATGGATAATGGCGCGCCATACGTACCAAGGAATACCGATGACCAGAATTCTCGTAACGGGCGGCGCCGGCTATGTCGGCAGCCATGCATGCAAGGCGCTTGCGGGGGCCGGGTACGAGCCGGTGGTGTTCGACAATCTGTGCGAAGGCCATGACTGGGCCGTGAAATGGGGGCCGCTGGAACGCGGCGACCTGCTCGACCGCGACCGGATCGCCGAGGTCGTCCGGAAACACGAACCCGCCGGGGTAATCCATTTCGCCAGCTTCGCCTATGTCGGGGAATCGGTCACCGATCCCGGAAAATACTGGCACAACAATGTCAGCGGCGCGATCAACCTGTGCGATGCGCTGGTTGCGGCGAAAACGCCGGCCATCGTGTTTTCCAGCAGCTGCACGGTCTACGGCCTCACCGAATCGGAATTCATCACCGAGGCCGAACCGGTGGCGCCGATCAATCCCTACGGCAACACCAAGCGCGCGATCGAGATCATGCTGGCCGATTACGAGGTCGCAACCGGCCTGCGCAACACGGTGCTGCGCTATTTCAACGCCGCCGGGTGCGACGCCGACGGCGAGATCGGCGAGGCGCACGACCCCGAGACCCACCTGTTGCCGCTTGCCATTGCCGCCGCCGCCGGCGATCGCGACGCCCTGAAAATCTTCGGCACCGACTACCCGACGCCGGACGGCACCTGCGTGCGCGATTACATCCACGTCACCGATCTTGCGGATGCGCATGTGCGGGCGATTCGCCGGATGCTCGACGGCGGCGCGTCCGAGCTTTTCAATCTCGGCGCCGGCGACGGCTATTCCGTGCGCCAGGTGATCGACAGCGTCGGCCGCATCGTCGGCCGGCCCGTTCCGGCGGTGGAAGACGTGCGCCGCGCCGGCGATCCCGCCCGGCTGGTCGCCGATATCGCCCATGCGCGGGACGGCCTCGGCTGGGACCCGGTGCATTCCTCGCTCGACAATATCCTGACCACGGCATGGAACTGGTACCGCGCCCGGTCCGAAGCGTCCTCCGGACCGGCGGCGGTATCGGACCTTGCCTGACGCGCCCGTGTCCGGCGCACGCTCCACCCTGGTTCTCGGCGGCGCGGCTTCGGGAAAAAGCGTCTTTGCCGAGCAGCTTGCGCTGCGGCTTGGCCCGCGCCCGGTCTATATCGCGACCGCGCAGGCGCTCGACGGCGAAATGGCCGACAAGATCGACATCCACCGCGCCCGGCGGGGCGACGGCTGGATCACCGTCGAAGAGCCGCTCGACCTCGGCGCCGCGATCGCGGATTCAGACGCGGCAGACGCGGTCCTGCTGATCGATTGCCTGACCCTCTGGCTCGGCAACCTGATGGCGGCGGAGCGCGATGCGGAGGCGGCAACGGCGCAGCTGGTGAACGCCGTGCAGAACATGCAGGGACAATCGGTCATCGTCGCGAACGAGCTTGGGCTCGGCATCGTGCCGGACAACGCCGTTGCGCGGGAATTCCGCAATCTTCACGGCGTGCTGAACCAGGCGGTGGCGGCGGCGGCCGACCGTGTCGTCTTTGTCGCGGCCGGACTGCCCCTCGCGCTGAAAGGGACGCTGGATTGACCGATGTGTTTCACGGCGGCGACCTGTCGGCGGCGGCGGCGCATTTCGGCACGCCCCCCGATGGCTGGGTCGATCTGAGCACGGGGATCAACCCGCGGCCCTGGCCGGTGGATGCAGGCGCGCTCGACGGTCTTCGCCAATTGCCGGATTCGGCGCTGCTTGCCGGTCTGTGCGCGGCGGCGGCGGCGGCCTATGGCGTTGACGATCGGTCGCGGATCGCTGCGGCGCCCGGCACCCAGGCGCTGATCCAGTGGCTGCCGCGGCTGCGCCCTGCCGGGCGGGTGGCGATCGTCTCGCCGACATACGGCGAACACGCACAGGCCTGGTCGCTGGCGGGGCATGACGTTTCCGAAGTCGATACCCTGCCCGGCGCGGGGGATTTCGACGCGGTCGTCGTGACCCGGCCGAACAATCCCGACGGCCGCATCTCCCCGCTGGGGGATATCCGCGCCCTTGCCGCGGCGCTCGCCCGGAAGAACGGCCTTCTGGTCGTCGACGAGGCGTTCGCCGATCTCGACCCCGGCGCCTCCGTCGCGGCGGACGGGGATGACGGGCTGGTTGCCCTGCGGTCGTTCGGCAAGTTCTACGGGCTGCCCGGCCTGCGGCTCGGCTTCGCCGTGACCGGTAGCGGCCTTGCCCGCGATATCGCTGCCGCGCTCGGACCCTGGCCGGTCTCGTCGGTCGCCGCCGATATCGGTGCGGCCGCCCTGGCGGACCGGGACTGGCAGGAAGCGACGCGTCTCTGGCTGGCCGGCGCGGCGCGGCGGATGGACGATCGCCTGGTTGCCGCCGGGCTCGGCATCGTCGGCGGCACCGACCTGTACCGGCTGGCCGAATCCGGGAATGCGGGGGGGCTGTACGAAAAACTCGGGCGGGCCGGAATCTATACCCGCCCGTTTCCCGGCCATCCGCGCTGGCTGCGCTTCGGAATCCCGGGCACCGATGCCGACTGGGAAAGGCTGGAACGGGCGTTGCAGTCATGACCGCGCTGACGACGGAATGGTGGCTGGTCCGTCACGCCCCGACCGTAAACCCCGGCAAGACGGTCTACGGCGCGCTCGATCTCGATATCGAGCTGCCGCCGCCCGAAACGTTCGAGGCGCTGTCGGCGATGCTGCCGGCGGATCCGGTCTGGATGGTGTCGAACCTGTCCCGCACCCGAAAAACGCTGGATGGCATCCTGGCCGTTCGCGATATCGCGCTGGCGGAAGTTCATGTCGAACCGGCCTTTGCCGAACAGCATTTCGGCGAATGGGAAGGCAGGCCCAGCGCCGACGTGTGGGCCGAAATCCGCGATGCCGACAAATCCTGGCCGGCGGACATTCAGCCGCCCGGCGGCGAGAGCTTCTCGCAGGTCGCGGCGCGGGTGAAAACCGCCGCGCTCGGCTGGTCGGACAGATTCGCCGGCCGGCCGGTCGTGGCGGTGCTGCATTCCGGGTCGATCCGAAGCTTTCTGTCGACGGCGATGGGGGACGCTCCCGTGGAGGCGCTGTCCTATGCCGTCGATACGCTGTCGGTCACCAGGTGCGATTACTTCGGCGGCGACGGATGGCGCGTCGGGTTCGTCAACCGGCTTGCGCGATGACGCTCGCGATTGCTGTCAGGGCGAACAGTTCCGCGACCTGCTGGGCGGCGCCGAGCACGTCGCCGGTATAGCCGCCCAGGTTGCGCTGCGCGAACCAGCCGATCAGCGCCGCGCCGATAGCGGCCGCGACCAGGCAGGCAAACCAGCCGCCAGGCGCCGCGACCGCGGCAATCGCCACGGCCAGCAGCAGCGCGCCGCCCCAGGCCGCGAAAGCCGGCGCGCCGGCGGACACGCCGAGCCCGTCGGTCTTGGCCGGGGTGCCGAACGTCATCACCGCGGGCATGACGGCCCGGCTGACCGCGGCGGCGGCGACAAGGGCGCCGAACACGAAGACCGGCTCGCCGATCGTCGCGATTGCCGCGGCGCGGCCGGTGACGGACACGATCAGCGCAATCGCGCCATAGGCGCCGATACGGCTGTCCGACATGATCGCCAGTCTTTTATCCGCATCGGATCCGCCCCAGATGCCGTCGGCAAGGTCGGACAATCCGTCTTCGTGCAATCCGCCGGTGGCAATGATCAGCGCGACGACGGCGAACAGGGCGGAAATATAGACCGGCAGTTCCATCGCATCGCACAGGGCGTAGACGACCCCTGCGATCGTTGCGATCAGGATGCCGGCAATCGGAAACGCCCACATGCCGGTCGACAGTTTCCGGGCAGCAGCGTCCGGCCAGCCCGGCGCCGGCAGGCGGGTCAGAAACACGACGCTGACATAGACGTCTTTCAGGAAACTGAATTTTTCGCTGACGGTATCCGAGGCTGCCATGGGGTCACCAAAATGTTATCTGTCGTTTTTCAGACAGGAGTTTGAGTATTGGACTACGAGGATATCGCAAGACAGCTCGGGAATCTTCCGGAACCTGATGCAGGGGCGATCGATGCATCTGCGGCACGGGAAGCGACCCTGACCAAACCGGCGGGGTCGCTCGGACGCCTGGAAGACCTGTCGGCCTGGTGCGCGTCCTGGCAGGGGCGTCATCCTGCGTCGCTCGACAATGTACGCATCCTGGTTTTCGCCGGGAATCACGGGGTGACCGCGCAGGGCGTATCGGCGTTCCCGCCGGAAGTCACCGTGCAGATGGTGGCGAATTTCGCGGCGGGCGGGGCGGCGATCAATCAGCTTGCCGCCGTCCAGGGGGCGGACCTGAAGGTAATGGCGCTCGATCTCGACACGCCGACCGCCGATTTCACCATTGCCCCGGCCATGACCGAGGCGGCATGCGCGGCGGCGTTCTCCGCCGGTTTCGATGCGGTGGATGAAAAATTCGATGCCCTGATCGTCGGCGAAATGGGCATCGGCAACACGACGACCGCGGCCGCCCTGTCCTGCGCGCTGTTCGGCGGGAAGGCCGCCGACTGGACCGGCCCCGGCACCGGGCTGGACGCGGCGGGCATAGCGCTGAAAACCCGCGCCGTCGCGGCCGCCATGGATTTTCATGGCAAAGACCTTGCCGATCCGCTGGAAGCGCTGCGCCGGGTCGGCGGGCGCGAACTGGCGGCAATGGCGGGGGCGGTCCTGGCGGCGCGTCACAGGGGCATTCCCGTCCTGCTCGACGGTTTCGTGACCACCGCGGCGGTCGCCGTGCTGGAAAAAGCGGCGCCCGGCGCGCTCGATCACTGTATCGCGGGCCACGTATCGGGCGAACCCGGCCACCGCCGCCTGCTCGCCGCACTCGGGAAGGAACCGCTGCTCGATATCGGCATGCGTCTGGGAGAGGCCTCGGGCGCCGCGGTCGCGCTGGGTATTCTGAAATGCGCCCTGGCCGCCCATAACGGCATGGCGACCTTCGACGAAGCCGCCGTCAGCGGCCAGGTCAGCCCTGGCTAGCGAACCGTTTCCAGAACGTTCCCGACAGCCAGCCGATCGCGCACCAGAAGATCGCCGCGGTGACCAGCGATGCGGCCGCGAAATGCGCCGCGATTTCGGGGGGCACGCTGCCGCCGACCGAGTCCGGCTGGGGTGCGCCGATCAGATGCGGCAGCGCGATCAGCGCCATCCCGCCAATTGTCCATTTGGCGCCGCTTCGGAACACCATCGCCCATAACCCCGCGGCCGTCGCGACGACGCAGACGAACCACCATGTCTGGCGGCTGACCAGGTCGGCGGCCATGGACCCGGGTACTTCCGGCGGCAGGCCGAGCGCCGGCGCCAGGCTTGCAATGCCGAAACCGGCCAGGCCCCAGAGCACCCCGGTCTGTCCGTCCACGGGCCGGCCCGACAGGGCGAAGCACGCGGTCAGGATAAGGGCGAAGCCGATACCGGTCAGGATATTGGCGAGTGTCGTGAACAGCGTGCGCTCCAGACCTGCTCCGGGCGCCCAGGTTGCCGATTCGCCCTCAGCGGGGCCGTGCGCCAGCGCGGGCGAGACAAGGCTTATGCCGCGATCGTAGGCACCGTGATGGTGGGCAGGTTTTTCCGGGGGGGCGCCGTCTTCGAACCGTTCGGCATGGAGGATGATCGGCGTGGTCGTGAATTCATGGACGACCGATATCCCCATCCCGCCGAGAAGACCGGCGACGATGGCGGTAAAAAAAATCCGCCGGAACATACCAGAGTTCCCTCAGTGACAGGGGAAGGCGAAAGAGTGCCGGGTATCGTGGGCGGCGTTATGGATCGTATCCGAGTGCGCGAAACCGGTGCCGAGCACCAGGAATGCGCCGAACAAAAGGGCGAGCACCGCCGGCGCGACGACGCTCGACCGGGCGATGATCTCTTCTTTGTTACTTTCGGCCGTGTTGAAAGTGTTCTCGGTCATATTTGTATCTCCCATGAACGCTAATTTATGCCCGCGAGTCGGCGCCGTTACAAGTCCCATCGCGGGCAGCGGGTCAGAAAGTGACCGTGTACGCGGCGACCGCGCCGAGCGTGCGGGTCTCGGTTCCCGCGTCTTCGCTGATTTTCCACCCGACATCGATGGACAGGCCGAAATCGAACGTATATCCGGCCGATATCTGCATATGGGTGTCCGTGTCGTTGGCGGTGGTGACGTTGTTGGTCTCTCGCTCGGTCACGGATGCCGCCAGGTTCCAGTTTTGCCATTCCAGTTGACCGGCCACGGTCAGGTAGGTGCGGTCGACTCCCGCCGTGCCGCCCTGGTCGATAATGCGCACCCCTTCGACCAGCGGATTGAATGCGACGCCGCCGCCGAGCCCGAACGAAGTATACAGCGCTGCGGCAAACGCCTTTTCATCGGCGGTATTGCCCGCGCCTGCCGCCTGTTTCATGTAGGACAGGTGATAGCCCAGTTTGCCGGCCCCGGGGATGTTTTCGCCGTTCAGCGCGACGACGAACGACCGGAACGATTCGGTATTGCTGAGGCCGCCGTCGCCCTCGCGCAGATCGCCGCGGCTGCGCAATGCCGATTCGCTGAAAATCGACGTATCGGCGAAGAAGGTCGATCCCGACACCGTGTGATCGCCGTACCGGCCGGCGCCGACCTGCCAGCTGCCGACAACGCCGATCCGTTCGGATATTTCATAGTCTTCGGCGAGATCCGACCCATAGACGCCGGGCGCCATGTCCCAGGCCACGCCGAATCCGGGGTTGAGCTTGCCGGCTTTCGCGCCGAAGCGGCCCTCGGCGAACTCAACGTAAAAATCCGCAAGATACAGCGCGGTATCCTCGAACATGCGGTTTTCGAATTTTGCCGGGCTCCCCGACGGTTCCAGCACGGCGTGGGCGAAAACCGACCAGCCAGGCGCGATTGCGAAGGTGACCGACGGCTCAACGGTCGCGAACAGGTGGTTGTTCAGGTTGCCGCGATCGTCGGATTTATAGGTCCAGTCGTCCTGCAGTTCGAAACTGACTTCGCCGGAGATACGCGGCGATTTCGTTTCCGCCTGCGCGGCTGTGACGGAAATGACGGCGGCGAGCAATCCCGCCAGCCCTGAACGGGAAAAATTATTCATCTGATGTCGGTCCTGTTGCTTGATCGGAGAACGATCGTGGTTGGTCAAGTAAAGTTATGTTATAACATTATTGAATGGGCGTCCAGAGATTCAGGACACCGGCGATCATCCCGGGAGATCATCCCGGGA
>CAXBCP010000044.1:0-31717 GCA_963974055.1 uncultured Rhodospirillaceae bacterium | reverse complement strand
TGGTCGGGGCGAGAGGATTTGAACCTCCGACCCTCTGCTCCCAAAGCAGATGCGCTACCAGGCTGCGCCACGCCCCGACGATGGTATACGGCGCAGTTTCTATAGCGCTTTAACGGAAACGGCAACTGATCGCGTTAGGATTCCCGATGTCCCGATTTCTGCCCCGGCGCGCACGCCTGTTTTCCATCCTCCTTGTCCTGCCGGTATCGAGCATGGCCTCCGCCCCGCCGGCGGCGGCGGCCGAGGCGATCGTCGGCAAGGCCCGCGTGATCGGCGGCGATATCATCGAGATCGACCGCCAGCAGATCCGGCTGTTCGGCATCGATGCGCCGGCCACCGCCCAGACCTGTACAGCCGCGGGCAGAGCATGGTCCTGCGGCCAGAACGCGGATTTCGCCCTGTCGGCAATCGTCGAACGCCAATGGGTATATTGCGCCCCGAAGCCCGGCACGCTGGACGGGCGCGTCCTTGCCGTCTGCCGGCTGGCCGGCGGTAACGGCCCGGATATCGGCGCGGCGATGGTCAGACAGGGATGGGCCCTCGCCTATCGGCCGCAGTCGAATGTTTACGCGCCGGAGGAACAAGCCGCCCGCCGGGCGAAGGCCGGGCTGTGGGTCGGCGAGTTTACCCTGCCCTGGGAATGGCGGCCCGGCCGGTAACGGAATACGAACGGAAGACGCCGACGACGGAACGGCACCGACCTGCCGCAAAATTCACCGCGGCAGGGACCAGGCAGGGACCCAAAAGTGTAACACGCGACACCGTTGACCTGCGCCCCGGTTTTTCCTTACCATCTGCCGGACTTTCTCTGGGGCAATAATGACCGACAAACGACCTATCGACCCACCCTTTCGTGCCGAACATATCGGCAGCCTTTTACGTCCGCAGGAACTGATCGATGCACGCCTGGACCACGAATCCGGGACGATCGACGAACAGGAACTGCGCGAGATCGAGGATCTTGCGATTCGCGACATCGTGCGGCTGCAGGAAGACGTCGGACTGGAAGTCGTCACCGACGGCGAATTCCGGCGGCATACGTATTTTTCCCATTTCTTCGAACGCCTCGGCGGGCTCGAATTCGATCGCAATGCCGAAAAGGGCTGGGACTATACCAACGACAAGGGGGAGACCGTCGGCGCGGCCCGCGTGAAGATCGCGTCGCGCCTGTACTGGACCCACCCGATCAACGACGAGGACTTCACCTTCGTCGACGAGCTGACCAGCCAGACCGTAAAGGTCACCCTGCCCGGTCCCTGCGTGCTCCATTTCTTCGGCGGCGCCGGCAATATCAGCAAGGTCGTCTATGACGACATGGACCTTTTCTGGGACGACATCGTGGATGCGTTTCACAACGAACTCGCAGCGCTGGACGATGCGGGATGCGAATACGTGCAGCTCGACGAAACCGCGTTCGCCAAGTTTTCCGACCCGTCCATCCAGGCGGCGCTGAAAGAACGCGGCGACGACTGGAAGGACCTGCTGGCCCTGTACAGCGATATCATGAACCGGGTAATCGAGGGCAAGCCGGAAGGCATGCGCCTCGGCATTCATCTGTGCCGCGGCAACAAGCAGAGCTACTGGCAGGCCGAAGGCAGCTACGACCTGGTCGCCGATACGCTGTTCAACAAGATCAACGCCGACTGTTATTTCATGGAATACGACAGCCCGCGCGCCGGCGATTTTTCACCGCTCAAATTCCTGCCCAAGAACAAGACCGCGATCCTCGGCCTGGTATCGACAAAGACACCCGAAATCGAAACCGGGGACGAACTGAAAAAACGCATCGAAGAAGCAGGTAAATTCGCCGATCTCGACAATCTCGGCCTCAGCCCGCAGTGCGGTTTCGCCAGCGATCATCTCGGCAACCAGATCACGGTGGATGACGAAATCGCGAAGCTGAAACTTGTCGTAGACACCGCGAAGGACATCTGGGGCGACTAGAGCATATTCCGTTTACGCGGAATCGCACCGGCCCGCTCCCTCTCCCGGCGTCAGGATCGTGACGGGCCGACCCGGAATTCGATCCTGTTGCCGTCGGAATCCATGCCCTCTCCGACTGACCCTTTATCCTTACCGAGCGTGCGGAAGGTCCCCTCTGCCTTTACACCGTTGCGGCAATTCATGGTCCAGGTCTTTCTCGTAAATTCCGCAACGCCGTCGCAATAGGTCTTGCCGGGAACCACCAGGTTGATTTCGTATTTGCGCCACGATTTCCGATAGTGAAGCGATCCCGCGAGCGGTCCCGAATGCCCGCCCCAGTCGATCTCAACCGACCTGACATCGACGGAATTCGTATCGGTCGTCTGTGAACCGAATCCCTTTGCTCTCTCAGGATGCTTGTTCCACCAGCCGGGATCGGCCGGCGCGTCGAATTTCCAGACGACATCGCCGTACACGCCATAGAGTCGGCACGCCCCGGCGCCGTATTTCGCGTCGCATTTCTGTTTCCAGTTGTATTCGTTCGCATCGCGGCAGATGGCGCGGGTTTCGGGACAGAACACCCTGTAAACCCCGCCGCCGCGCACCAGGAAGAAATACAGGGAATCCCGGTCGGTCGTTCCGCGCGCCCAGTTCCTGAAAGACGCAGTCTGACGATCGCTCAGCGTAACCGGCCCGGTTCCCGTCAGCCCTTCGTCGGTCACGCATCCGGCAAGCACCGACACGGACAGAAGCAGGGCCGTGAAACGCGTCATCGGGCACCGCCGCCGGTCACGGCCGCGATTCGGTGGGCAAATTCGCGATCGGCTCGACAAAGCGGAGCTCGGTATCCCAGGGAAAAAAGATCCATGTGTCCTGGCTGACCTCGGTGATGAAGCTGTCGACCATCGGACGGCCCGCGGGCTTGGCATATACCGTGGCGAAATGGGCCTTGGGCAGCATTTCGCGGACGACCTTGGCCGTCTTCCCGGTATCGACAAGATCGTCGACGATCAGCACGCCCTCGCCGTCGCGATCGTCGGAGACCGGCTTGAGCACCTCCAGCCCGCCCTGATCCTGATGTTCGTAGGAAGAAACACAGACCGTGTCGATCAGACGGACTTCCAGTTCCCGCGCGACGATCGCCGCGGGCACAAGCCCGCCCCGTGTAATCGCGATGACGGATCGCCATGTTCCGGCCTCCGCGAGCCGCCAAGCAAGCGCTTTCGCATCCCGGTGAAGTTGGTCCCAGGAAACGGGAAAGGCTTTCTGGTATGGATCTGACATGCGGTTCCCCCTGCGTCGTTTGTTCAGCCTACCAATAAATACTGCGCGCGCGGCGCGCAATGCGGCGACGCCGGCCTTTTACTTTTTGCGGGCGGCGCTAAACTGCCGCCATGGCCAAAACACTCGATTTCCCCGACGATATCCGCCCCGATTTCCAGGGGTTTCCACCCGAAGCGTTCGCCTTTCTCGAAGGGCTTAAAAAGAACAACGAGCGCGAATGGTTCAAGGCGCGCAAAGCGTCCTACGACAACGACGTCAAATTCGCCATGGAATGCCTGCTGGGGGAATTTACGGCAAACCGACGCCCGCCGGGATTTCCCGTCCAGGCGGATCCCAAGCGGGGTTTGTTCCGGATTTACCGGGACGTGCGGTTTTCCAAGGACAAGGCGCCCTACAAGACCCATGCGGGCGCGGTGATGACCCGCTCCGGCGCCAAGGGCGACCAGGGGCTTCTCTATACCCATATAGAGCCCGGCGGCAGTTTCCTCTCGGCCGGATTCTATTCGCCCGACAGGGAATTCCTCGCGGCCTGGCGTGCCCGTATTGCCGCCGAGCCGGATCGCTTCCTCGAGCTCATCGCCCCTTTTACGAAATCGCGCGGGCGCTATGCCCTGCGCCACCGCGGGGCGCTCAAAACGATGCCGCGCGGGTTCCAGGACTATGCCGACAGTCCGGTGGCCGAATACCTGAAATGGAAACATTTTCTCGTCAGCCGGTCGCTGACCGACAAACAGACCCAGAGCCGCAAGCTGCTGGATCACATCCGCGAACTCGCGGAGATTGCCACGCCGTTTCTCGAATTCGGATGGGACATTCTCGAGACGGCCTACGAGGACGATCCCCGCCGGCACATGCGGATAAAAGAATAAAAAAATTGCGGCGGCCCGGATACGCTGGGCCGCCGCAATAAGAAAGTCCCGCCCGGGGTTGGCGTCAGACGGTCTTTCTACGCTTCATGCACCCCATGCCGACAAGGCCGAGGGCAAAGATAATGGTCGCGCCGGGGGCCGGCACTTCGATGTTGGTCGGCGCTTTCACCATGCGGATGCGAAGATCCATCCCGACGGTGGTTTCGGTGCCGTCGTCATAGTGCCCGGTCGCGACATTGAAGTTGTTCGCGCCCCAGAGGGTCATCCAGCGTTCGTCGGGGTCGGCGCCGGGCTGGGTGAACGAATTGGGATCGTTCGAACCGGTGCAGCAGACATCGCCCAGCATGAAGCCCATTTCGGTAACGGTGTTGGCGGCGATCGTCGCGCTGCCCGGGCCGTTGAAGGTGTCGGAGAACGTCAGGTCCAGCGTGTTATTGCTGGCAAGGAACCCGGACCCGTTGAACAGGAACGGCGTGCCGCTCGCGAGTTCCATGGTGAAGGTGCTGCTTCCCTGGGTGACGGTCGCCGAAAAAGTCAGCGCGCCGGTCACGTCGTCGAACAGACCACCGGCCGTGGACCCGGCCGCACTGCCCGAAATGGTAGCGAGATTGCTGCCGCTCATTTCGTTGCCCCGGGCATCGTGGAACGTGGAAGCGGCGAAGCCGCCTTCATTCCCGGCGGTCAGGACATTGGTCACGATCCAGGTCGTTGCATTTGCCGATCCCGCTGCCGTAAAGGCCAGAACCGCGGATGCCGCGACGACGATAATCTTATCAACCAGTTTTGACATTGCACTCACCTAAACATTCGGTTCAGCTTCCAGTCAGGTTGGTACATGCAATTATCGTGCCAACTAATATTTTCTATGTTTTTCAATAATTTAAATACTCTGCCAAGAAACACGCTGCGCCGGGTGTAAATTTCTCCGACGTAGTTCGGGGAAATGGTTAACGACGTGTAAAAAATCCCGACACCATCGGCTACGCGGTGCCAAACCGTTGATATAAAATACTTAATCAACGCTCTTTACAGAATTCACCCGATCTGGCCGAATTCCGGGATATGGCATCGGGCATGGAAGAAGGGTTTCGATCATGACGCGGGAAAACAGCCGGGAAAACGGCATTGTCGGCGGAGTCTGCATGGCGCATGCGCCGCAGTTCTTTACCCTGCCCGACTCCGAAGACAGGGAAACCGTGGAACGCGTGCGCCGGCTCGCCGCCGAGAACGGCCGCAGGCTCGAAGCGCTGGACGCGGATTTCACCCTTGTCATCGCGAACGACCATGCGAACCAGTTCCTGCTCCATTGTGTACCGTCTTTCGCCATCCACCGCGGCAAGGAAGCGCGCGGCCATTTCGCCGGCCGGGATTTCCGCTTCGACGTGGACAGCGAAACCGCGACGGCACTGGTCCGCTATCTTCAGGACGAAAAATTCGACCCCGCCTTCACCAGCACCGCCGAACTCGACTATGCGTTCGGCATACCGCTCACCTTTCTTGAAATGAACGGGCCGGTCATCCCGCTTTACGTCAACGCCTATGTGCCGCCGCAGCCCCGGATGGAGCGCTGCTATCATCTCGGCCAGGCGATCGACCGCGCGTTGCGGGCAATGGGCAAGCGCGCCGTCGTCGTCGCGAGCGGCGGGCTGTCGCATTTCCCCGGGACGGAACGCTACGCCGAACCCGCGACCGCATTCGACCTGAAACTGATGCGCGAACTCGGCGACGGCAATCTGCGCTGGCTGCTGTCGCTCGACGAGCAGCGGCTGGACGATACCGGCAATATCGAGCTCCGCTGCTGGGCGGTCGCCGCCGGCATGCTCGGCGAGCGGGTGCCGGATGCGATTTCCTTCGACCCGAGCTGGCACCATAACTATGCAACGCTCGCCTGGTGGAGCGAGCAGCCGGCCGAAAAGCCGCAGCCGCATTATCCGACGGTCGCGCCGGAACGGGTCGCCCTGACCGACGCGCTCCACCGGATCGCGAACAACGCAGCCGAGCGCACACGGTTTGCCGGCGACCGGGCGGCGTTCGTCGCCGAACTCGATATGTCGGCCGACGAAAAAGCCGCGCTGGTCGCAATGGACGAAAAGGCCTTTGCCGCGCTCGGCATCCACCCGTTCGTGCCCTTCATGGCGCGGCTGCAGCTGGAGCGGGAATAACGCCGCCGGTCTCTTTCCCCCGCGTGATGCATACCCAGCCCGCCCCTGACGCATGACTGCCCGAGGCGTCGCTTGACGGCAAAACCGCCCGGGCTAAAGTGGGCTTCCGCAGAATAGGACGAATGAAGAAATGGCGCTGAAAAAGGGTGAACGGGTTGTTGTTGTCGGCTGTGGGCCGGTCGGCATGGTGCTGACGCTTGCACTGTACCGCAAAGGCATTCCGGTAACGTTGCTGGAGCGCGCCGACGGCCCCATCGAAGACCAGCGCGCTGCGGCGATCCAGCCGTCGTCGCTTGAAATGCTCGCGGAACTGGGCGTCACCGATGAAATCCACGAACGCGGCCTTGTCTCGCCGACCTTTCACTACCGGGACCGCGTATCGGGCGACCTGGTCGCGGAGTTCGATTTCTCGATGCTCGCGGACATGACCGAATTTCCTTACGTCATCCAGTACGAGCAGTTCAAGCTTGTCGAAACCATCATTCGCGACATCGGCGATACGCCCGATGTCGAATATCGTTTTTCCTGCGAGGTCACGGGCATCGAGCAGGATGCCGACGGCGCATCGATATCGTTCACCAACAAGGACGGCGAGGCGGAAACGATCCGCACGCCCTGGGTGGTCGGTTGCGACGGATACAGCTCCGTCGTCCGCCAGGCCGCCGAAATCGAATTCGTCGGATTCACCTATCCCGAAAAATTCGTCAAAATCGGGTCCGACTTCGACTTTCAGGCCGCCGGCCAGGCGTTGTGCATCCGCAATTTTTTCTCCGATCCCGGCGAATGGTGCAACCTGTTCAAGGTCAACGGCTACGGCCCGCCCGGGATATGGCGCACCGTGTTCCCGGTTCCTGCCGACGAGCCCGACGAGGTCTGCCTGTCCCATGAAGGCGTTCAGGGCCGGTTGCAGAAATTCTTCCCGAAGGACGGCGACTACAACATTATCTATACCGGCCTGTACCATGTGCATCAGCGGGTCGTTGAATCCTTCGTCAAGGGACGCGTCCTCCTCGCCGGCGATTCCGCCCACGTCAACAACCCGATCGGCGGCCTCGGCATGAATGGCGGCATTCACGATGCCGTCGCCCTGGGCGACAAGCTGTCCCGGGTGATCGGCGGCGCATCGGAAGACCTGCTCGGCCTCTATAGCCGCCAGCGCCACAAGGCGCAGATGGACGGCGTTCAGGCGACCTCGATCGCCAACAAGAAACTGATGGAAGCCAAGGACGCCACGATCCGCCAGCAGCAACTGGACGCAGTACGCGAAAACGCGGAGAACCCGGAAAAAGCGCGCGCCTATTGTCTGAACGCCGGGTTGTTTACCAGCCTCGAAAAAGCGAACGCCGTCTCGTGAGCGCCGCCACCGGTGGACGGCACCCGGCCGGCGAAAACCCGAACGGCGTCGGCGCGAGCCCCCTGCGCAAGGAAGATGCCCGGCACCTGGCCGGGCGCGGCCTGTTTGTCAGCGACGTTGCCGCGGCAAATGTATGGGAAGCGGCCATCCTGCGGAGCCCGGTGGCGCACGGTCATCTGCGCGGCATCGACACCAGCGGCGTGCCCGCCGGCTGCCATGTCTTCAGCGCCGCTGATTTCCCAGACATCGGCGCCATCCGCGCGGTCCCCCGCATCCCCGGATTCAGGGCATCGGACTTCCCGATTTTCGCGACCGGCAAGGTGCGCTATGTCGGCCAGCCGATAGCCATCTGCCTCGCCGCAACCCGGGCGGAAGCCGAAGACCTTGCGCAGACGATCCCCGTCGATATCGAGGAACTGCCCGCCGTTATCGACACGCGCGAGGCGACGACGCGGAAAGACCCGCTGATCCACGAAGGCTGGGACGACAACGTCTTTGTCGAACGACAGGTGACCGGGGGCGATATCGCCGCGGCGCGGGACGCCGCCGACATTACCATCACCAACGAATTCAGGCTGAACCGGCACGCGGCTATTCCACTCGAAGGCCGCGCCGCCCTGGCGGTATGGGACAACCGCCGCGACGACCTGACGCTGCATATGTCGACCCAGGCGCCGCACATGATGCGCGTCGGCATCGCTGAAATACTGGGACTGAAGGAACGCCAGCTCCGGCTCGTGTCGCCCGATGTCGGCGGCGGGTTCGGCTCCAAGAACCGGCTGATGCCGGAAGAGGTCATGGTGGCGGCGGCGTCGCTGAAGACCGGACGACCGGTTCGCTGGATCGAAGACCGGCGCGAGAACATCACCGCCAATAACCAGGCGCGCGAACACTGGTACCGGGTGACGGCTTACGCGGATTCGCAAGGCAGAATCCTGGGAATCGAAGCCGACCTGATCGTCGATGCGGGATCCTATTCGATCTGGCCGTCCGGCCCGTTCATGGAAACCGGCATGGCGGCGCGCAACCTGCCCGGCCCCTATCGCATTCCCGCACTGCATGTCGATACCTGGACGGTGGCCACCAACAAGCCGCCGCTCGGCCCCTATCGCGGGGTTGCACGGCCCGGCGCCTGTTTCGCCATCGAACGGACCCTGGACGAAGTGGCCCGCGCCGTCGGCCGCGATCCCTACGAGGTCCGGCGCGAAAACATGGTGCCGCCGGAAGCCATGCCCTTCACCGGCGCAGGCGGCATGCAGTTCGACAACGGCGATTATCCGACCAGTGTCGAAAAAGCGGCCGATGCGGCGGGAATGGCCGACGTCCGGACGCGACAGCGCGATGGCGCCGAGAACGGCCGTCTGGTCGGGATCGGCTTTGCCAGCTACTCGGAACAGACCGCCCACGGCACCCAGGAATGGAAACTGCGCGGCACGCCCGTCATCCCGGCGTTTGAAACGGCGACGGCGCGGATGCACGCCGACGGCACGATGGAATTGCTGGTCGGCATTCACAGCCACGGCCAGGGCATGGAAACGACCCTGGCGCAAATCGCCTGCCAGGAACTGGGGCTGACCCTGGACGACGTGGTGGTGCGTTATGGCGACACGGCGGTATCGCCCTATGGCAACGGGACGTTCGCGTCCCGGTCCATCGTCATGGGCGGCGGCGCGTCGGCCAATGCCTGCCGCAAGCTCGCCGTCAAAATAAAGCATATCGGCGCCCACCTGCTGCAATGCGACCCGGCCGATGCGGAACTGCGCGATAACGCCGTCTTCGGCGGCGGCGCGTCCGTCACCGTCGCCGAAATCGCCCGAACGGCGCATATCCGCCAGGACCTGCTCCCCGACGGAACCGACCCGACGCTGGAAGAAACCGCAATTTACGAACCAGAAATAACGTCCGGCGTGTTTTCCTATTCCACGCATGCTGCCGTCGTTCTCGTCGACCCGGAGACCGGCGAAGTGCAAATCGAAAATTACGCCATTGCCGAAGACTGCGGCACCGTGGTCAATCCGATGATCGTCGACGGGCAGATCGGCGGCGGCGTCGCCCAGGGCATCGGCACGGCGCTGTTCGAGGAAATCCCCTATGACGAATACGGCCAGCCGCTGGCCAGCACGTTCGCCGATTATCACTGGCCCGGTCCGACCTCCCTGCCCGCGTTTCGCATCGCCCATATGCTGACACCGGCGGAAGGTACGGAATACGGCATGAAGGGCATGGGCGAAGGCGGCGCCATTGCACCGCCGGCAGCCGTTGCCAACGCCATCCGCGACGCCCTGCTATCGGGCGGCATCGATGCCGCAGTCTGCGAAACGCCGATTACGCCGCGGCGGCTCTATTCGGCGATCAGGGCAGCCGCACGGGACTGACGCCCCGCCACCCTTCCGCCGGGAGAACCTCCGATGGCCGATTTCGAAACCATTTCCGTGGTCGCAGACGGGCCGGTCGCGACATTGTCGCTGAACCGTCCCGACGTCCGCAATGCGATGAACCCGGCAATGATCCGCGAAATCACGTCCGCGTTCGAGGGTTTCAATACCAGCGATACGATCCGCGTTGTCGTGCTGCGCGGCGAAGGCAAGGTTTTCTGCGCCGGCGGCGACCTGAACTGGATGCGTGACGTGCTCGGACAGACGGAACAGGAAGTGATCGACGATTCCCGTCACCTGCTCGACATGTACCGGGCAATCAATGACAGCCCGAAGCTTGTTATTGCCGCCGTCGAAGGCGCGGCGGTGGCCGGCGCGCTCGGCATTATTTCCTGCGCCGATGTCATCATCGCCGAGGCAGACACGAAATTCTGCGTCTCCGAGGTCAAAATAGGCCTGGTGCCGGGTATCATCGCCGCCTTCATCCTGCCGCGGATCGGCACGAGCTGGTTTCGGTACCTGTCCAAGTCGGCGGTGCTGT
The DNA here is from genome assembly GCA_963974055.1 of uncultured Rhodospirillaceae bacterium. GTDB lineage: Bacteria > Pseudomonadota > Alphaproteobacteria > MPNO01 > UBA830 > CAXBCP01. Next base: position 21,209 of record CAXBCP010000044.1, on the reverse strand, counting down.
TCGACGCCGAGACGGCGAGGACAGCCGGCCTGATACACGAAATCGCCGGCGGGGCGGACGATCTCGCCCGGCGCATCGACAACCACATCAGGCTGGGCCTCTCGGCCTCGCCCCACGCAATCGCGGAAACCGGCAATCTGATCAATGCACTCGGTTACAGGATTAGCGAAGAAACGCTCGACAACGGATTGTTATACAACGCAAAAGCGCGGTTGTCGGATACTGCCCAGGAAGGTATTTCCGCGTTTCTCGATAAACGCCCGCCCCCGTGGGCAATGGATTCCTGAACCCGTCGAAAATGCCGGACGAGATGATGCCCGTGCCATGATCTTCCAGGGTGGCGTTCGGGCGGCTACGGCCGTGTGTTCCCGAACGTGGCGTTCGCCGCGGGGCTCATAATCGTCCCGCTGCCCCTTGTTTCGTGCAGTGGTGCAGAAAAACAGTCGATTTTACGACAATTTTTTTCGCCTGAAAAACGCCCTTCTTTCAATGAATTACATTCGTAATACAATCTGCGGACGCCGGAGTGACTAAAAATTAACCCTGTCGGTAAGAAAACCTTAACGCGTGTCGCGGGAAGATACTTCTGCCGCACTCCTTAAAAGTGCAAGTCCAACCGGAGAAAGACCATGTTGGGTAAAATCGCGGCTGCTGCCGCCCTCATCATCACCTTCAGCCTGCCGGCAACGGCACAACAGCAGGCCGCGTGCGCCAAGCGGACCGACGTTCTGAAACACCTGTCAGCCAAGTATACCGAAGCGCCGGTCGCGCTCGGACTTGCCAATAACGGCGGTGTTCTGGAAGTCCTGTCGAGCAAAACCGGGACCAGCTGGACGATTATCATCACGATGCCGAACGGTCCGACCTGCATGGTTGCAGCCGGCGAGAACTGGGAAAAAATCCCCCATATCGCGAGTGCAACCAAACAGGGCGCCTGAAGAATTCGGGACGATTATTCCACACCGCCCCGCACCGGGAAACGGCCCGCGCGCCCTGACGATTCGGTGCGGCAGGCTACTTTTCGGACTCTGTCCCCAACGCCGCCGAAATGACGCGGTCGCCCGGTTTGAGCCCCAACCGCGATACCGTACCGGCATTTAGCTCCAGAACAGCCACAACCGGCCCATTCGACGCGATCACGGCTTCGGACATCGGCACTGTCCGCTCGGCGATATGGTGGATCACACCATTACGGGCAATAAACAGCATATCCAGCGGAATGAAGGTGTTTTTCATCCACATTGCGGTCGGTTCGCTCCGGCGGTAGACGAACAGCATGCCCGCATCCGGGGCCATCCGACGCCGGAACATAAGCCCCTGCATCTGCTGGCGGCCATTCAGCGCCAGTTCGACGGAAAACTTGTGAATCTTCCCGCCGGATTCGACGGCGAGCGGCTCCTTCGAAAAGGAAACCAGACTGCCCGCCGGCTGCGCGGCGGCGCCCGTCGCCTGCAGCACGGGGACCGCGAGAAACGCCGGAAAGGCAAGAACCGCAAGCAAAACCAAATACCTGATCATGCCCCAGCATATAGGCCTTTCCGCCGCCGGATTCCAGCTTTACGGCCCTCTTCCGGGATTGGGGCCGCGGCCGACTCGGCCGGACTTGTCATTTTCAACGCCCGGCCTAATATTCGGAACATCAACACTGGGGGGAGCCGGATGGTCCGGCTGAGAGGTCTCTGCGGAGGCGACCCCTGGAACCTGATCCGGGTAATTCCGGCGAAGGGATCAGTGAAAAACGATGGCTGCTCGCGCTCCCGCAACGATATCCGTCCCCTCCGTACATGTGTCCGGCGCCGGCCTCGCCTTTGACGGATTCCCTCTGTTCGACGATCTTTCGATAGACCTCGCCGCCGGCGAATGGACGATTCTGCTGGGCCCGAGCGGCGTCGGCAAGACGAGCCTGCTGCGTCTCATCGCCGGGCTGGAGGGAGCTTCGGCCGGCACCGTGCGCTGCGACGACGGTCTGCCGGTTTCGGAGCGCGTTGCGTATATGGCACAACAGGACCTCCTCCTGCCCTGGCTGAGCCTGCAGGACAACGTGCTGCTCGGCGCGCGTCTCCGCGGATCTATCGACAGTCGCAGCAGGGCCCGCGCCCGGGAGCTTCTGACCCGTGTCGGGCTCGGCGACCGTATCGACGCCCTTCCCGCCGCCTGTTCCGGCGGCATGCGCCAACGGGCAGCCGTCGCACGAACCCTCTTTGAAGACCGGCCCATCGTCCTGATGGACGAACCGTTTTCAGCGCTCGATGCGATTACCCGCCTGCAACTGCAGGATATCGCCGCCGAACTGCTCGGGGATCGTACGGTTCTGCTGATCACCCACGATCCGTTCGAGGCCCTGCGGCTCGGGCATACCGTGCGCGTGATGACCGGCCGCCCCGCTCAGATCGGCGCGCCGCTGGCGCCCCCCGGGACTCCGCCGCGCCCGGCCACAACCCCGGAACTTATCGCGCTTCATGCGACATTGCTCGCCAGGCTCGCCGCTGCCGCCGAAACCGGTGCGGACGCACCATGATGCTGAACCGCTACACAAGACCCCTTGTCATTCTGGCCGGCTTGCTGGCCGCGTGGCAGGCCGTTGTCGTCCTGACCGGCGTGCCGCCCTTCATCCTGCCGCCGCCCGGCGATGTCGCGGCGGCGCTCCGCAACCGGACCGGCGTTATTTTCGACAATGCCTGGGTCACGCTCATCGAGATAGTCGCCGGTTTCCTGATCGGCACCGCTGTCGGCATGACGAGCGCGCTGACGATGGCGGCGTTTCGGCCCGCGCGGCAATGGCTGATGCCGGTGATGGTCGTCAGCCAGGCGATCCCCGTATTCGCGCTCGCGCCGGTGCTGACGCTGTGGCTCGGATACGGGATGGAATCGAAAATCGCAATGGCCGTCCTGATCATTTATTTCCCGGTCACCGCGGCGTTCCATGACGGATTACGGCAGACCGAAACCGGCTGGATCGATATGGCGCGCGTGATGAACGCCTCGCGCCGGGCCACGCTGCGCCATATCCGCATCCCCGCCGCCCTGCCGTCGCTCGGCTCCGGCCTTCGCGTCGCCGCCGCTGTCGCACCGATCGGCGCCGTGGTCGGCGAATGGGTCGGCTCCAGCGCCGGTCTCGGCTATCTGATGCTGCACGCCAACGCGCGGGTACAGATCGACCTGATGTTTGCCGCACTGTTCGTGCTTGCGATTATCGCCTGCGCTTTCTATTTCGCGATCGACGCGGTCGCCCGGCGCATGACGCCCTGGCAACCCAGCCCCCAACCCGACGAGGATACAAAATGAAGAAACCGTTTCTGCCCGCAATCGCCGCCGTCATTCTGGCCGTCTCGACGCCCGCCGCGGCCGCCGAGAAAATGACCGTCCTGCTGGACTGGTTCGTCAACCCGGACCATGGCCCCCTTTATGTCGCGCAGGAACGCGGATACTTCCGCGATGCGGGGCTGGAGGTCTCCTTCAAAGCGCCTGCCGATCCGAACGATCCGCCGAAACTGGTGGCCGCCGGCAAGGCCGACCTTGCGGTTTCCTATCAGCCGCAGCTTCATGTCCAGGTTGACCGGGGACTGCCGCTGGTACGCGTGGCGACACTGGTGGCGACGCCGCTGAACTCGCTTGTCGTCCTGCGCGACAGCGGGATCAGGACAATCGCGGGCCTGAAGGGCAAGACCGTCGGTTTTTCGATCGGTGGCTTCGAAGACGCCCTTCTCCGTGCCATGCTGGAAAAAAACGGCCTCCGGCTGTCCGATATCAAGCTCGTGAACGTCAATTTCTCGCTGTCGCCGGCGCTGGTTTCCGGGAAAGTGGATGCCGTAATCGGCGCCTTCCGGAATTTCGAGCTCAACCAGCTCGATATTCTGAAACGGCCGGGACTGGCGTTCTACGTCGAAGAAGAAGGGGTGCCCGCCTATGACGAACTTATCATGGTGGCGAATTCAAAAGATGTGTCCGGTCCCCACATGCGCAAATTCGTCGGCGCGATCGAACGCGGCGTCCAATACCTGGTCAACCACCCCGACGAAAGCTGGAACCTGTTTATCAAAGGCCGCAAGGATCTCGACGACGAGCTGAACAGGCGCGCATGGCGGGATACCATTCCGAGATTTGCGTTACGTCCCGGTGCGCTCGACCGCAACCGCTATGCGACGTTCGCAGGTTTCCTGAAACAGCAGGGCCTGATCAAGACGGTTCTGCCGCTGGATAAATATGCTGTTGAACTAAACTAGCCGGAAAGGTCCGGGGTTAAGGAATTAACCCCGGACCCGCGTCCGGGCGCCTGAGTAATGATTCGCCTAGATCGGGTCGACCGCCCTGACCTCGGTCGCCTGCAATCCCTTGGGCCCGTCCGCAAGGCGGACCTCCACGGCCTGGCCGGTGATAAGCCCGTTCAACCCGGCACGGCGCAGCGTCACCATATGGACGAAGACGTCTCCGTCCGTTCCGTCGGGACAGACGAAGCCGAAGCCTTTATGCGGATTGAACCATTTGACAGTCGCTTTTACGAAATCGCCGCCGTCGTCAGGCGTGAATTCGGGCGCACGCTCCATGTCTCCGGCCGCGGCCAATGCAGCTTCCTCGGTCGCGGTCGACGTATCGACGGACTCGATCGCAAGGCACTGCATGCCTTTGGCGCCTTTGACGGCAACGCACTCTATCGTAGATCCCGGCGGCAACTGTTCATAACCAGCCTGCCGCAATACGGTCATATGCAAAAACACGTCCGACGTACCGTCGTCGGGAGACACAAAACCGTAGCCTCTCACGACGTTAAACCACTTTACGGCACCGCGAATTTGCGTTGTTTCGACCGACTGTGGAATCGCTGCGGATTCGATCAACGCCAACTCTCCCCACCAACAAACACGCACTGAAACATCGCTTATAGCATTCCAGATTGACATTTCGTAAACATTTTTTCAAAGAAATATCATTCTCATCAATCTGAAATAATTCGAAACATTCATTTTACATTCGTAATACGAATAAGTAATCGCGGGCAATACTGCAAAGTAGATTGCATGAAATTTCAAACACAGTGCAGACGAGCCCGCGGGGCACGTGCGACAGTAAATTTCCGGATTGGATTGAAAATATTTCGCCGGGCTTATACCTTGCGTCCGCGCCGGTTGAAAAGCGGCGCGTCAGGGAACTGGTTCACGCAAGCGGAACCGGGTTAAAACAAATATAACGGTAAGGGCTTCGCGTTGGTTCACGCGGTTACACTCGGATTGGTTCTGTTCGGCTCCTGGCTGCTGATGTCGGGCGTTTTCATCCCCTTCATTCTCCTGCTGGGCGTGTTTTCCTGCGCCGTGGTCGTCGTGATCGCCATGCGGATGGACGTGATCGACCATGAAGCGGTTCCCGTACACCTTACGCTGAAGGCGATCCTCTACTGGCCGTGGCTTCTCTGGGAGATCGTGAAGGCCAATATCGACGTCACCAGGCGCGTGCTTGGTCTCGCCGAAATATCGCCGACAATGGTCCGGATACAGGCAACCCAGAAATCGGACCTCGGCCTCGTGATATTCGCCAATTCGATCACCCTTACGCCGGGCACGATTTCGATCGATCTCGAGGAAGACGGCCATATTCTGGTGCATGCGATCTCCCGAGAGGGAACGGTCGGTCTCGAAGGCGGCGAAATGGACCGGCGCGTCACCGAAATGGGGGACGCGCACTGATGTTCTCCGCCGCGGCGATCGCAATTCTGGTGACGATGGGGCTTGCTCTCATCCGCGCCTTCATGGGACCGACGCTTTACGACCGGATTCTCGCGGTCAACATGTTCGGGACAAAAACCGTCCTGATCATCGCCGTGCTCGGCTTTCTGATGGGACGGCCCGAGTTTCTCGACATCGCGCTGGTATATGCCCTCATCAATTTTATCGGCGTGATCGCCCTGCTGAAATATTTCAAGTACGGCAATCTCGCCATCGGCCCCGGCGAAAACCCGGCCGATATGAACGGCAACGCCCCCCGGGAAACCACCCCCCCGGCATCGCCCCCCAAAGGCACGGAGCGATAATGGAACTGGCGACGACAGTCATATCCTGGGCGCTCTTGCTCGGCGGGTCCTTTTTCCTGGTGATCGGCGCGGTCGGCGTTTTACGGATGCCCGATGTCTATACGCGCAGTCATGCAGCAGGTATCACCGATACCATGGGGGCAATACTGATCCTGACCGGCCTGATGGTTCAGGGCGGCTTCACCCTGATCACCGTAAAGCTTCTTATGATCCTGATTTTCCTGCTCTTTACCAGTCCGGCCGCATCGCATGCCCTCGGCAACACCGCCTGGTCGAGCGGGCTGAAACCGATTCTCGACGAAGATCCGCCGGTCAAGCAAACCAAAGAAACGGATGGAATAGATTGATGGAAGAAGCAATCGACATCATCCTTCTGGCGTTGATGTGCGTGACCGTCATCGCGATTGTCGTGATGCGGAACCTGATGGCTGTCGTTGCACTCGGCGGCATATTCAGCCTGCTCGCCGCCTCGGTATTCGTCCTGCTCGATGCGGTCGACGTGGCCTTCACCGAGGCTGCCGTGGGCGCCGGCATCTCGACGATGCTGTTTGTCGCGACGCTTGCCCTCACGACGCGGATTGAAAAACGGCCGGTTCATACCCCCGTATTGCCGCTTTTCGTCGTGATTGTTACCGGCGCCGTCCTGATATACGGCAGCCTGGACATGGCGCATTTCGGGGACCCGAACGCGACCGCGATGCAGCATGTGTCGCCCTATTATCTGGAGAACACCAAGAAAGACACCGGTGTGCCGAACGTCGTCACCGCCATCCTGGCGAGTTATCGCGGCTACGACACGCTCGGCGAAGTCACCGTGATCTTTACCGCCGGAATCGGCGTGATCCTGCTTCTCGGAAGCTGGCGCCGGGGTCTGACCCCGCCGCCGCCGCACAGCGATCCTCGCGAAGGTGAGGAAGAGGCATGAAGGAATACCTGATCCTTCGAATTATAACGAAACTGCTGCTGCCGTTTATCCTGCTGTTTGCCCTGTATGTTCAGTTCCACGGCGATTTCGGGCCGGGCGGGGGTTTTCAGGCGGGCGTCATTTTCGCCGCCGGGTTCATTCTCTACGCGATGGTTTTCGGCGTTCAGGCCGCGCAACGGATTCTGCCGGACGGGATCCTGCGCGCCGGTATTGCCGGCGGGGTGCTGATCTATGCATCCGTCGGGGTCGTCAGCATGTTGCTCGGTGAAAATTACCTCAATTACAGCCCGCTCGCCCAGGATTCGAAGGAAGGCCAGCATCTCGGAATCTTCCTCGTCGAACTGGGTGTCGGCATAACGGTCGCATCCGTGATGATGACGGTCTTCTTCACTTTTTCCGCCTGGCGTGAAGACTGAGGACCGGCAACCGTGGATAATTTTTTCAATCTGTACAATTACTGGATCGTCATCTTCCTTGCGATGGCGGGTCTGTACATCGTCATTGCGCGCGGGAACCTGATCAAGAAACTGGTCGGGCTGAACGTTTTCCAGGCGTCGGTGTTCATCCTCTACATTTCATTCGGCAAGGTGATAGGCGGGACCGCCCCGATCCTCGAAAAAGGGATCAAGGTCTATTCCAACCCCCTGCCCCACGTACTCATCCTGACCGCCATTGTCGTCGGCGTTGCGACCACGGCGCTCGGCCTGGCGCTGGTGGTCCGTATCCGCAAGGAGTACGGCACCATCGAAGAAGAAGATATCCATTCCCAGGACGAGAGCATGTAATGCTGAGTTCGCATCTCCCCGTCCTTGTCATCGTCATCCCGCTGATCTGCGCGCCGCTGTGCATCCTGTTCCGCGGCAAGGACCAGGCGTTCGGCATTGCGCTGGTCGCAATCTGGTCGTCGTTTGCCTGCGCCTGCCTTGTTACGGCGCGGGTCATGACCGAAGGCACCATTTCGTACGAGCTGGGCGGATGGCCGCCGCCGATCGGCATCGAGCTTCGGATCGATGCCCTCAACGCGCTGATCCTGCTCATCGTTTCGGGCATTGCCTCGGTTGTCGCACCGTATTCGCGCAATTCGCTGCTGCTCGAATATGTCGAAGACCGATCGTACATGTTCTATTCGGCGTTTCTGCTGTGCGTCTGCGGCCTCATGGGCGTCGCGGTGACAGGCGATGCGTTCAACCTGTTCGTCTTCCTCGAAATTTCGTCCCTGTCGTCCTATGTCCTGATCGCACTGGGCTTCGACCGGCGCGCACTTACCGCGTCGTACCAGTACCTGATCATGGGCACGATCGGCGCGACGTTTATCGTCATCTCCATCGGGCTGCTCTATCAGGCGACCGGCACCCTGAACATGGCCGACATCGCGAAGCGCCTTCCCGAACACGGCTACGACCGGACCGTTATATGTGCCTTCGCCTTCATGGTGATCGGCGCCGGGCTGAAAATCGCCCTGTTCCCGCTGCATCAATGGCTGCCCAACGCCTATACCTATGCGCCGAGCACCGTGACGGCGTTTCTGGCAGCAACCGCGACAAAGGTTTCCGTCTACATCCTGCTGCGCTTCCTGTTCACCGTCTTCGGCGTCAAATTCTCGTTTGAGGTTCTGCCGACGGCGATGCCGCTGATGATCCTCGCGGTAATGGCGATGTTCATTCCGTCCATCGTCGCCTGCTTCCAGAAGAACGTGAAGCGGGTGCTCGCCTATTCCTCGGTCGCGCAGATCGGCTACATGATCCTCGGGATCAGCTTCGTCAACCTGACCGGGCTGACGGCGGGTATCCTGCACCTGTTCAACCACGCGCTGATGAAAGGCGCGCTGTTCCTGGTGCTTGGCGCGATCGTCTATCGCATCGGATCGTGCAACATTGACCGGATGGCCGGTATCGCCCGGCGCATGCCGTGGACGATGGCGGCATTCGTCGGCGGCAGCCTGAGCCTGATCGGCATTCCCATGACGGCGGGCTTCATCAGCAAGTGGTATCTGATCGTCGCCGCGCTCGAAAAAGGCTGGTGGTATATCGCGGTTCTCATCGTCGCGAGTTCGCTGATCGCCGTGATTTACGTCTGGCGCGTCATCGAGTCGGCCTATTTCCGCGAACCGCCGAACGACCTCTCTGAAATATCCGAAGCGCCGCTCAGTCTGCTGATACCGGCATGGATTCTGGTCGTCGCCAATGTCTATTTCGGGATCGACACATCCCTGCCCGTCGGCCTGTCCGAGCTTGCCGCCAGAGCACTGATGGGGGCAGGCTGATGGATTTGAAGGTCTATATCGCGCTTTCCATCCTCCTGCCGCTCGTCGGCACGATCATGATCTGGATGTCGGGTGCGCGTCCGAACCAGCGCGAAGTGGTGACAATCATCACGGCGGGGCTGACGTTCCTGTGCGTTATCCAGCTCCTGCCGGCGGTCCTCGCCGGACAACAGCCCGAACTGGTCGTCGCCGAACTGATGCCCGGCCTGAACCTTGCCTTCAAGATCGAACCGCTCGGGATGCTGTTTGCGCTGATTGCGTCGTTCCTGTGGATCGTGACGTCGTTCTACGCGATCGGGTATATGCGCGGTCACCATGAACCGAACCAGACGCGGTTCTATATGTGCTTCGCCATCGCCATATCGAGCGCTCTGGCGATCGCGTTTTCAGGCAACATGTTCACCCTGTTCATCGCCTATGAAGTATTGACGCTGTCGACATATCCGCTCGTCACCCACAGCCAGACCGACGAGGCCCGGCGCGCCGGGCGGGTGTATCTCGGCATCCTGATGTCGACGTCGATCGGCCTGCTGATGATCGGCGTGATCTGGACCTGGCATGCCGCCGGAACACTGGATTTCACCGAGGGCGGGATCCTGCGCGGCAAGGTCGACGACGGTCTCGTGATCGTGCTGCTGTTCCTCTACATGTACGGTATCGGCAAGGCGGCCCTGATGCCGATCCACCGCTGGCTGCCCGCCGCCATGGTCGCACCGACTCCGGTCAGCGCCCTGCTCCATGCGGTCGCGGTCGTGAAAGCCGGGGTGTTCACGGTCCTCAAGGTTATTATCTATATCTTCGGCGCGGACTTCCTGACTGAGACGGGCGCCAGCGTGTGGCTGATGTATGTCGCCGGCGCAACCGTACTGCTCGCCTCCCTCGTCGCGCTGACCAAGGACAACCTGAAGGCCCGGCTCGCCTATTCCACCATCAGCCAGCTTGCCTATATCGTCCTTGCCGGCGCGCTGGCGACGTCGCACAGCCTTGTCGGCGGCGCCATGCATATCGCCATGCACGCGTTCGGCAAGATCACCCTGTTCTTCTGTGCGGGCGCCATCATGGTCGCATCGCACAAGACGGAAATCAGCCAGATGCGCGGGCTCGGCTGGAAGATGCCCTACACCTTCGCCGCATTCCTTATCGGGTCGCTGAGCGTCATAGGTCTGCCGCCGCTCGGCGGGTCGTGGAGCAAATGGTATATCGCGCTCGGCGCCGTCGATGCAGAGCAGATTATCTTTGTCGCCGTGCTGATGATTTCGTCCCTGCTCAATATCGCCTATCTGATTCCGGTCTTCGCCCGCGGATTCTTCGGCCCGCGCGAGGAAGAAGAAGCCCAGATGGCGGACGATCGCGGCCATGGCGATGCCGATCATGGCGATGCGCCCGGCAGCGGGGCCCATGCCGCGACCGGAAAACGGATCCAGGAAGCGCCGCTGTTCTGTCTTGTTCCCCTGTGGCTGACGGCCATCGGCTGTATCGCGCTGTTCGTGTATGCAGACCGGCTTCATGCCATGCTTGCGCCGATCGTGAAGTGAGGAATTCGGTATGACGGATACATCGCCCGAAAATCCCGGAAACGGGGGCAGGAAATACTGGCTCGACAACCCGCGCAACGTCGACAAGGTCTACTGGAGCGTCATCCTGGTCTGCGTCGGGCTTTTTCTGGCGGACGCGCTGTATCACAAACATCCCGAATTCGGCATCGAGAAGGTTTTCGGATTCTACGGGCTGTACGGATTCTTCGCCTGCGTCGGGCTTGTGCTCGCGGCAAAGGGCCTGCGCCTCTGGCTGATGCGCGGCGAAGACTATTACGACGACAACGAGGATAAGTCCTGATGGTACTGGGTATCCCGCCCGGCCTGTTTCTGATTGCAGGCGCCCTGCTGGTCCCGCTGTTTCAGGGACGCTGGCGTCAGATGTATATGCTGTTCCTGCCGCTGGCAGGTCTGTGGTGCCTTGTCGACGGCGCCAGCGGCACGTTCTTCGCGTTCACTTTCTTCGACTACGATATCGTGCCCGTCCGCATCGACCGGCTGAGCCTGATCTTCGGCTATATCTTCCACATCGCCGCCGCGCTGAGCGTCGTCTACGCATGGCACAACAAGGATATCGTCGAGCAGATGGCCGGGCTCGCCTATGCCGGTTCCGGTATCGGCGCCTTGTTCGCGGGCGACCTGATCACCCTGTTCGTGTACTGGGAAGCCATGGCGGTCACGTCGGTGTTTCTGATCTGGGCGCGCCGGACGAACGCGTCCTATGCCGCCGGGATGCGCTACCTGATCATCCAGGTCGGTTCGGGCGTCCTGCTTCTGTCGGGCGCCATCCTGATGGCCCACGATACCGGTTCTATCGCATTCGAGAAAATGACCCTGGGCAGTCTCGCGACCTGGCTGATCCTGCTGGCCTTCGGCATCAAATGCGCGTTTCCGTTCATGCATAACTGGCTGCAGGATTCCTACCCCGAAGCCACCGTGACCGGCACCGTGTTCCTGTCCGCCTTTACGACCAAATGCGCGGTCTACGCCCTCGCCCGCGGTTTTCCGGGAACCGAGCTTCTCATATACGTCGGCGCGGCGATGACCGCCTTCCCGATCTTCTATGCCGTGATCGAGAACGACCTGCGCCGCGTCCTGGCCTATTCGCTGAACAACCAGCTGGGATTCATGGTCGTCGGCGTCGGCATCGGATCGACGCTCGCCATCAATGGCGCGGCCGCACATGCCTTCGCCCATATCCTCTATAAGGCGCTGCTGTTCATGTCGATGGGCGCCGTCCTGTACCGTGTCGGCACGGTCAAGGGATCCGAGTTGGGCGGGCTCTACAAGTCGATGCCCTTTACGACGGTGTTCTGCATTATCGGCGCGGCCTCGATTTCGGCGTTCCCTCTGTTTTCCGGTTTTATCGCCAAGTCGCTGACCCTCTCCGCGGTCGCCCATGACGGTTATTTTGCGGTCTGGCTGATCCTTCTTTTCGCCTCCGCAGGCGTGTTCCATCATTCGGGCATCAAGATCCCGTATTTTGCTTTCTTCGCCCACGATTCCGGCAAGCGCTGCAAGGAAGCACCGCTCAACATGCTCATTGCGATGGGGATTACGGCTTTTCTCTGCATCGCCATCGGGGTCCATTCCCCGTGGCTGTACAGCCTGTTGCCCTACGATGTGGACTATGCGCCGTACACGACCAGCCATGTGATCGGCCAGGTTCAGCTGCTGATGTTCTCCGCCCTCGCCTTCGCAGTACTGATGCGGTTCAAGATTTACCCGCCGGAACTGAAATCGGTGAATCTCGACTTCGACATCACCTACCGCAAATGGCTGCCCGCGATATACAAGTGGATAATCGCGCGCACCCGCGACGGCTGGCAGAGCATTCTTCAGGATCTCCGGCAGGGCGTGCACCGGTTTGTCGCCTATATGTTCCGACACCACGGGCCCGAAGGCATACTTGCGCGGACATGGCCGACCGGGTCCATGGCGCTGTGGGTCGCGGTGCTTCTCGGCGGTTTCCTGCTGACGTATTATCTCTAGGTCGATCTGCAGGGTTGCAGCGGGCGGCACCGCGTGTGTGCCGGCCCTCACATACGTCGCCGGAATCGCAACGGTTGAAATCTCGTCATGAATTCCCATGTTACAGGCGTGGCGATCAGCACCCGCTGCGCAAGATACCCCTCCAGAATACGTGCACAATGCCCGGCGTTTCCCCCCAGAACGCCGGGCATCGCCGTATGAGCGGCCCGCTCAGCGCCAACCTCAAAGGAACATTGTGGATGCTGGCCGCGGTCGCGGCCCTGACCGTGATGGCGGTTACCCTGAAACACGTGGTAACGGACATGTCGCCCTGGCAGGCCGCCTGGCTCCGCATGTGCATCGGCCTCGCCTTCCTGACACCGTGGGTCCTGCGCACCGGCATACGCCGTTCCATCATCTCGCCCCGCCTTCCCATGTTGTGGGCGCGGGGCCTGTTCGGCAGCGGATCATTTGCCCTGACCGTCTATGCGCTCGGTCACCTCATCCTCGCCGACGCCATGGTCCTGTCATTCACGACACCTTTCTGGGTGATCCCGCTGGCAGCGCTTTTCCTGGGCGAATACGCCGGCTGGCGGCGAGGCCTCGCGACCGCGCTCGGGTTTCTCGGCGTTCTCCTGGTGATGAAACCCCAGTTCGGCATCCAGGACGCCATGCTGATCGCGGTCCTCGCCGCCCTGCTGCGGGGATTCGTGGTCGTGTTTATCAAGAATCTGGCGACGACCGAGCCGCCCCGCCGGATCGTTTTCTGGTTTTTCGCGGTCGGCGCCATGGTCCTGGCATGGCCTGCCCTGCTGCACTGGTCGCCGCCGACGCCCGAACAATGGGGCTGGCTGATACTTGCCGCGCTGGGCGGCTGGGTCGGACAGGAATGGCTGAGCCGCGCCTACCGGGAGGGCGAGGCGACAATTATTGCGCCGCTCGAATTCACCCGCATTCCCGTGGCCGCGGTGATCGGCCTCGCCCTGTTCGCAGAGGTCCCGGACTACTGGTCGCTTGCCGGTACCGTTATTATTGTCGGCGCCTCCCTGATCATCAGCCAGACCCGCGCGGCGCGTGTCGCAACGGAATAACCCTGGCATGGGAGCGAGCGACATAGCTGACTCAACCGTCGGGATTCTTTACGGTCCGGAACCAACGGCACCACGGAAATACTGCCAACACCCTGTCCCCATTGAAATACCGGTAAGTGGCATGTTATTTGCTTGGTACTATCAAGCGGGTCCAGGATGGACCGACGCGCCGATGTCCGGTCAGGCACTCTTCCTTGTGCACTTCTCCAGAAACATCGCCCTATTCGGCCCGGCCAGTCAGGCCCGGCTTGTACCGGACGGCGGCGCGCCATCCGATGCGGCACATCCCCACCTGTTGTCGCGGAGGATGGTGACGAAACGACGGCGGTCCGAAGTATTCGGGCCGCCGTTATTTCTCCCGTCACGCCGGTTTCCGGACCGGACGTTCAGATCCCGGCCACGACATTCTCCATCAACCGCTGCCCTGCGCCGTCGCCGAAGGACATGATCGATTCCGGGTGGAACTGCACGGCGGCAACCGGCAGGGTTTTATGTTCGACGGCCATAACAACCCCGTCCGCCGTTTCCGCCGTGACCCGCAGACAGTCCGGCAATTTATCCCTGCGGGCGAACAGCGAATGGTAGCGCCCGACGGCAAAATCCGCCGGCAGCCCTTCGAATAGCGGCGAGGCTGCCGTTTTCACGCTGGACGGCTTGCCATGGACCGGAATATCGAGAACCCCCAGTTCGCCGCCGAAATGCTCGACGATCCCCTGAAGCCCCAGGCAGACCCCGAAGATCGGGATAGTGCGTGCCAGCAATTCGCCGATCGTTCCCGACAGATCGAAATCGCCCGGACGCCCCGGCCCCGGCGACAGGATGGCGAGATCCGGCGCAATTTTGTCGATCAGCGCCGGGTCGAACCCCGCGCGCAGAGTCGTCACTTCCGCCCCCGTCGCCCGGACATAGGCCGCCAGCGTGTGTACGAAGGAATCGCGGTGGTCGACGAACAGGACCTTCTTGCCGGCCCCCGGCGCAGAGGATGTAGCGGCGGCTTTTACCGCCGGTTCCGCATTGCGAATGGCGTCGATCAGCGCCGACGCCTTCAGCGTCGTTTCCGCCTCTTCCGCCTCCGGGTCGGAATCGTATAGCAGCGTTGCGCCGGCCCGAATTTCGGCAACGCCGTTCTCGATCCGGATTGTCCTCAGTGTCAGCCCCGTATTCATGGAGCCATCGAACCCGGCAAACCCGATCGCGCCGCCATACCACCGGCGCGGCGATTTCTCGTGATCCTCGATAAACTGCATTGCCGCCTGTTTGGGCGCGCCGGTCACTGTCACCGCCCAGGTGTGGGCGAGAAACGCATCGAACGCATCGAACCGCGCGTCCAGAACGCCCTCGACATGGTCGACGGTGTGTATAAGGCGGGAATACATTTCAACCTGGCGCCGTCCGATAACGCGGACGCTTCCGGGCACGCAGACGCGGGATTTGTCGTTGCGGTCGACATCGGTACACATCGTGAGTTCCGATTCATCCTTCGCCGAGTTGAGCAGTTCTCGGATATTTGCCGAATCCTCGATAGCGTCGCGACCGCGGGCGATGGTGCCTGAAATCGGACAGGTCTCCACCCGGCGGCCATCGACGCGCACGAACATTTCCGGCGATGCCGCGACAAGGTATTCGCCGCCGCCGAGATTCATCAGCGCGCCATAGGGCGACGGATTGCGCCGGCGCAACCGGTCGAACAGTTCTGCCGGCGACGCAGTGCAGGGCTCGTGAAACATGCGCCCCGGCACCGCCTCGAACATGTCCCCGCGCGCAAAGGCCTGCTGGGCAAGCCGCACCGTTTCCGCGTATTCGCCGGGCGCATGATCGCAATCCGCGTCCGGCATCCCCCCCGGCGAGAAGGTCTCGGACGCCCCGGTCCGCGGCATCCCGTCGGTGCCCTTGCCGCCCTGCGAGAATTCATAGGAGAATTTTCGCGCACGTTCCCGCCGGTGATCGACGATCAGGATTTCGTCGGGAATAAAAAGCACAAGATCGCGCTGACTGCCGGTCCGCGCCATTTTCTGTACCACCGGCTCGAACTGGAAGGTCAGATCGTACCCGAACGCACCGTACAGGCCGAGATGCCGGTCTTTGTCCGACTGGAAAATCCGGACGATTTCCCGCAGCACAGAAAACACGCTGGGCTGGCGGCTGCGTTCCTCTTCCGTGAACGGCCCGTCGGGCTCTGCGACGCGGAAGGAAATACCCGCCTCGTCTTCGGACAGATCGCGGATAACGCCCATCTTCGCCACAAACGGCGCGATGAACTGCAGCAGCACGTGTCCGCGCCCATTCAGGGCACGAATTGCAACCGAGCGGCCCCGGGCCGTTATTTCAACCGGCGGATCGACAAACCCGATATCCCACCGCGTATAACGCCCCGGATATTCGAACGACGATGCGAGCAGCACCCCACGGCGGGAATCGAGCGCCGAAACGAGCGGCTCTACGCCCTGCGCATAATCGGCTTCGCCCGCTTCCCGGCGCACGCCGATCCCGCCGGGAGTGGTATAGGTTATCGAGGACATCTTGCTTCCCTTTCAGTCGGTCATTCGGTCGGTGAAAGAGCCGGAAGGGAAAAGGCGCCAAAACAACAAAAGCCGCCAGTTCCCTGGCGGCCCGTTTCAGCGTCTGTCTGTCGTGTTAAATCAAACGAACATCGCGTGCGGCCGCCGGTTAGACCGGCCACCACCAGATTTTGCGAATGCGGATGTCGTTCGAGTTCATCGCAGCAAACTCGTTCAGCGACGCCGCCATGTCAAGCACCCATAGTCGGGCTGCAAAAATTGATATCGATCATACGCAGCGGACATATCATCTGATAGATATGTTAAACTGCAATCCGACAATAGTGCCGCGGAGACGACAATGACCGATTACTGGGCGAACAAACTGATATTCGATCTGCAGGGGCCGGACGGCAAGGACCTGTGGACCAATCACCGCGCAGAATTTCTCGCGCGCTACCCGGTATCGGACGAACTCCGGCAGGCGTTCCTGGATGACGACATCGAGACCCTGCTGCCCGTCGTAAACCCCTACCTGATGCGGTTTTTCCTGCTGATGCTGGGATATGACGACGAAAAATCGATATCGGTTCTCGAAGCATTGCAGACCGAAGATGAAAGGAAACGCGTCCATGGCTAAACTTGTCGGCAGCTTTGCCGCCTCACACGCTCCCAATATCGCCCGGTCCTGGGACACGCTGAAAGACGATACGCGGGACTGGCTGACCACCCGTTACGACGACCTGGGGGCACGGCTCAAAGCGCTGGAACCGGACGTGCTGGTGATCCATTCGAACGATCACTGGATCAATTTCTTTCTCGAAAACATGCCTGCTTTCCTCATCGGCATCGGTGACGTCCACGACGGCCCGCCCGAGCCGTTCATGAAACCGATCTTCGATGGCAAGACAATGCCCGGCCATGCCGGCCTGGGCCGTCATCTGCTGGAATTCGCCATGGGCGCGGACTTCGACCCGGCCTATTCCCACCGGATCAAGATCGATCATGGAATCGGGATTCCGCTATGGCGGATGGGCATCGACCCCATGCTCCCGGTTGTGCCAGTCTTCATAAACCTCGTCGAAAAGCCGTTTCCGACGCCGAAACGCTGCCTCGCCTGGGGACACATGATCCGCGAAGCCATCGAAGCCTATCCCGAAGACCTCCGGGTCGCGGTACTCGGCACCGGCGGACTCAGCCACTCCATCGGCGAAACGACGATGGGCTGGATCGACGAGCCATTCGATCATGCCTGTATCGACCTGTTCAGAAACGCCCCGGACGCCCGGATCGCCTCCGAACTGGACCGAATGCTGGCCGAAACGGGCAATGGCGGCGCCGAACTCCGGTCCTGGGCAATCGCCCATGCAGCGGCCGGAGGAAAGGGGTTCGACCTGATCGATTACACCCCGATGCCGGAAACCCTGATCGGCTGCGGGCTCGCAGAATGGAAAGTAGCCGCCTGACCCCGGTCCGGAACGGGTCCGGCGGCACCAATCGAAAGCAGCACCCTCACGCCCCGATTCAATCGCCGGTTTCGGGGTTCCGCCGCGTATGATTTCTCATACGGATGTATGTTTTTTGCGATTTTCTAAAGCTTTCCTTAACGGCTGCAAGCCATTTTGGGCGGATGGAATATCGCAATCGTTCCCCTCGGTATCCAATTGCGAAAACCTTCCTTTTCGCAATCCTTGCTGCGTTTGCCCTGACGGTTGCGGAAGCCGCCCCGTCGCATGCCCAAGGCACCCTCAAACGCATCCTGTTCATCAGTTCCTACCATCCTGCGTTTCCCTCCTTCGATCCCCAGGTCGAGGGGCTCCGGTCGGCGCTTGAATATAACGGGTTCGGTCCGGACCATGCGATCCTGGACATCGAATTCATGGATACGAAGCGGCTTCCGAATTCAACGCAAATACCGGATTTCAAAGCCGCGCTGACATCGAAGCTGAAACGGCTCGCACCCTACGACCTCATCGTGACTGCAGACGATAATGCCTTCAAATTCGCGCTCGACGAACAAGACGGCTTATTCAAGGACAAACCGATCATTTTTCTCGGCGTGAACAATATCCCTCACGCCGTCGCACAGGATTCAAACCCGCAGGTTACAGGCGTCGTCGAACAACAATCCGCAGGCGCGACACTCGAGCTCATGTCCCGCATGTATCCCGAGGCTGACAGTATCTATGTCGTCTACGAGGAAACAACCGCGTCAGGCAAGGCCAGCGCCCGAAACCTGAGAGAAGCCATCCGACAAAGGAACCTCGGTAATGTCGAGCTCCTGTCGCTGTCTGACATGACCTACGACGAACTATGGCAGCGTCTCGCAAGAATCCCCGAAAATCACCCTCTTATGATTCAAAGCATTTACCGGGACCGCTCCGGACAGCGTCGGGAATTCGGAGACACGCTTGCCGAGTTGAAAGCCGCTTTTGCCGGACCGCTTTTTGCTTTGCAGCAACACGGTATCGGGCGCGGAGTACTGGGCGGTAATGTCGTTTCGCAGTTCGAGCAGGGAAAATATGCAGGCGAAATGGCTGCGATCGTGCTGAGCGGGATACCTGTCGGCAGTATTCCCGTTACTCAGGAAAGCCCCAACGTATTCGCATTCGACCACCAGGAATTGCAGCGGCTTTCCGTCAACGACAGCTCCCTGCCGCCACTTTCGAAGATATACAATCGCCCCGATCACCTCCTGCAGGGATATATGGACTGGCTGATCAGCGGCACGATCGCCATCGCGATGCAGATGACGCTGATCATCATTCTGCTTAGAACGATCAACCATCGGCGCGGCGCAGAAACCGCGCTCCGCGAAAGCGAAAGCCGCCTGCGCGCGTTCCTCGATAACTCGCCATCGACCATGTATGTCAAAGACCGCGAACACCGGCTGGTCATGGTAAACGCCCGATACCTGCAACTTCACAAGGTGACCGAGGAACAGATAATCGGTCAACGCGGAGGTTCCCGACTGAGCCCGGAAGAAAGGGCAAAAATGGAGGCGGTCGATCAGGTCGTTATGGATTCCTGCGTGCCGTCAACATCTACGCTTGAGATCGTGGACAGGAACGGCAACGTCCGGGTCTACAATGTCTCCAAATTTCCGGTTTTCGATGCAGATGGCGTCGTCGCGGGCGTCGGCGGTGTAAACACGGACGTCACGATACTCCACGACCGGGAAGAAAAACTCGAACAGGCGAAGGCGGAAGCCGAACGGACCGCGAAGGAAGCACAGGTCGCCAACCAGGCAAAATCCGAATTCCTCGCAAGCATGAGCCATGAAATCAGGACCCCGCTAAACGGGGTATTGGGAATGGCCGGCCTGCTGCTCGACACGCCGCTCGACGACGCACAACGCAGCCAGGTCGAAACGATCCGGTCTTCCGGCGGCCTGTTGCTGACGCTCCTGAACGACATCCTCGATCTGTCCAAGATCGAAGCGGGCAAGCTGGAACTCGAGCAAATCGATTTCGATATTGACGGAATTCTGCAATCGGTCTCCGATCTTTGGGCTCCCAAGGCATTTGCGGCCGGTATCGAGTTCAGCCATCAGTGCGACGAACTAACGGCCCCGGTTCTCAGATCCGACCCGACCAGAATTCGGCAGATATTGTTCAATTTCATGTCGAACGCGCTCAAATTCACGGTCGCCGGAAGCATCAGGATCTCCGTTGCTCAACAGAGTCTGGAATCCGGGCTGATAAGCACCCGGTTCGACGTACGCGATACCGGTGCGGGCATCGACAGGGACACCGCCGCCACACTGTTTCGCAAATTCGCGCAGGCCGACACTTCCATCACGCGAAAACACGGCGGTACGGGGCTCGGACTCGCCATCAGCAAGCAGCTCGCGGAGGCAATGGGCGGCGAAATCGGCGTCGACAGCACCCCAGGCGAAGGGTCGACGTTCTGGTTCAGTATCGTCTGTCCAGAAGGGGTCCCGGCGAACGTCCCCGCCGCCGAACGGGTAGCCCCCCCCTCGCACAAGACAGAATCTGCGGCCGAGCCCGGCAGGTCTCTACGAATTCTGGTCGCCGAGGACAACGACGTGAACCAGAAAGTGATTTCGGCGATTCTTTTGTTAGCCGGGCATCGGGTCGACATCGTCGGAAACGGGATCGAAGCTGTCAGTGCCGTCGTCCGGGGCTCCTACGACCTCGTTCTGATGGACGTCCAGATGCCGGAGATGGACGGCGTGACCGCGACCACGCGAATCCGGGACCTGGACGGACCTGAATCGCAGATACCGATCATTGCACTCACAGCGAATGCGATGAAAGGCGATCGGGAGAAATACCGGAACTCCGGCATGGACGACTATGTATCGAAACCGATCGAGAGCGAAAAACTCGCCGAGGCAATGCAGCGCCAGTGCGGTCAGGAAATAACATTACGCCCGGCCCAGGCAGCGGTATCGATCAAAAAGCATGTGAATAGCGACACCGAATTCGCCGCCCGTACACGTGAACTCGAGAACAATCTCGACGAGGTCTTCGCCCCGTTCGATACAGACATTTCCTGACCCTCCACCCGCAGATTTTCCGGGAAAGTCCAATAGCGGCCCCGGTTGCGCAATAGCGACGCCCTTCTCTTGCCCAAGCTTCGCCGACGCACTAAGTTCCGGCAAATTCCTCAAGCGTCAAGAGACTGGAGATATCTGTCATGGAAATGACCGGCGAATACAAAATCCCTGCGCCCCGGCAAAAAGTATGGGAAGCCCTGAACGACCCCGAAGTTCTCGCGACGTGTATCCCGGGTTGCCAGGAATTGAACAAGGATTCCGAAACCGAACTGTCGGCGACCGTGAAGTCCAAGGTCGGCCCCGTCTCGGCAACGTTCAAGGGTAAGGTGACGCTGAGCGAAATCGACCCGCCCAACGGATACAAGATCTCAGGCGAAGGCAC
>CAXBCP010000043.1:0-36257 GCA_963974055.1 uncultured Rhodospirillaceae bacterium | reverse complement strand
CCGGAACCTCATTGCAGGATTCCGGGCGCGGACTGCACAGGGAAAGGCAGCGCGGAGAAAGACAGCGCGGGGAAAGGCAGAACGGGCAGCGCCCCGCCGCTAGACTTCGCGATAGCGGTAGCCGATACCGTACATGGTTTCGATCTCCCCGAATTCGGGATCGGTCGCGCGGAATTTCTTGCGCAGGCGCTTGATGTGACTGTCGATGGTCCGGTCGTCGACATAGATTGATTCGCCATAGGCCGCGTCCATCAGTTGATCGCGCGATTTAACGTGGCCGGGATGCTGCGCGAGCGCCTTCAGGATCAGAAATTCCGTCACCGTAAGGTCAACCGGCTTCTTTTGCCAAGTACAACCGAACCGGTCCAGATCGAGGCGCAACTCGCCGCGGATGACCGGCGGTTCCGGATCGTGCCCGTCACCGTCTTCCGCCAGGCGGTCGCGGCGGCGCAGCAGGGTGCGGATGCGTTCGATCAGCAGGCGCTGGGAGAACGGCTTTTTGATGTAATCGTCGGCCCCCATGCGCAGGCCGAGAATCTCGTCGACCTCGTCGTCCTTCGAGGTCAGGAAGATGACCGGCATTTTCGAATGCCGTCGCAGGCGCGTGAGGAGTTCCATGCCGTCCATCCGCGGCATCTTGATATCGAGAATGGCGAGATCCACCGGCCGCGCCGACAGGCCGCGCAGCGCCGAATCGCCGTCGACATAGGTCCGGACTTCGAACCCCTCGGCCTCGAGCGTCATCGACACCGACGCGAGGATATTGCGGTCGTCGTCGACCAGCGCGATCGTTGCCGGGGCATCGTCGCCGGCGGACGGTGTCGGGGGGGTGAGCGTATCGGTCATGGCGGTCATATTAACACTCCGGACAGGGTGTGACAGGGAGGCCGCGCCGGAGCCAGCCGGGACCCGAATCGGGGCGCCCCTGCATGCCTTCGGCGACATTCTGAAGATTCGTGAAACCGGCATCGGCAAGAATTTTCGCGGCGCGGGCGGAACGCCCCCCGGTGGCGCAGATCAGCGCGACCGGTCTGGACCTGTCGCCGCCGACGGTTTTCACCATTTCGGCGACGAACGCGTCGATCCCGCCCCGGTTATGGATCGTGACCGTCCGGGCGCCGGTTGCAACGCCGGTGCGGCGCCATTCCCGGGGGGAACGGACGTCGACAAGGGTCGCGTCCCCCTTTGCGGCCGCGGCAAGGGCCGCCGGCGCCGACACGGCCGACACGATCGTATCCGCGCGCCCGGCCGGCGACAGGGCGACAGCAATGCCGGCGCAGGCAAGCAGGAGAGAAGCAGGAAGGGTAAGCCGAACTGACATTTGCGCCCCGGTTCATTCGATGACAGACAAGTACACGTCAATTAGGGCGGAAATGGGGCATCCATACACCGGTTTCAAGGAAAGCCGGTACGCCCCATACGCCATCTTAATTGCGAATGATTCGCAAATATATATTGACCGGACCGCGGCGCCGTTGGACACTCCTGGCCATGACAACCGATACGGATACGCCCGAAAAACCCCCGGCCGAAGCGGCATCGCCCGCCGCGATATCCCGCGGCCTGATCCGCAGGTGCGACCGCGCCGTGCTGTCCACGGCGATGGCCGGCAGCGGCTGGCCCTACGGATCGCTGGTGATGACGGCCTGCGACCATGCCGCCCGGCCGCTGCTGCTGATATCGGACCTGGCGGAGCATACGAAGAACCTCGGCGCGGATAACCGCGCCTCATTGCTGTTCGACGGCACGGCCGGGCTCGACAATCCGCTGACCGGCGCGCGGGTAACCGTCACCGGACATCTGTCCCCCGCCGACGACCCGGCGCTGGTCGCGCGCTACACGGCGCGCCATCCCGACAGCGAAATGTATGCCGGATTCGCCGATTTCAATCTCTATGCAATGACGGTGGACCGCGCCCATATCGTGGCCGGCTTCGGCGCCATCCACTGGATCGAACCGGGAGACCTGTTATTCGCCACCGGCGGGTTTGAAGACCTTGCGGCCGCGGAGGCCGGCGTGGTCGGCCATATGAACGAGGATCATGCCGACGCCATCGCACTCTATGCGACGAAGCTTCTCGGCCGGGAACCGGGCGACTGGCGGATGACCGGGATCGATCCCGAAGGAATCGACCTGCGCGACGGCGGCGCGACGGCACGGCTCGATTTCGAAACCCCCGTGCGGGATACGGATGCCGCGCGCGGTGTCCTGGTCCGTCTGGTCAAGGCCGCCCGCGGCTGAATGGTTAACGCGGCCTGCCGCGGCAGGCCGCCGAAAAAGCGACTCGAACACGCGGACATCCGTTGACTCCCGCGGCTTCGGCGGTATGTTGCTGACAGCTAAACATTACAAATTTCAAGGCGAATATCCGTTCTCGTGCCGGTGCGTATCAGCCGCCGCGCAATCGCCTTTCTTGTTCAGGAGGATAACGTGCAGCAGTCGGGAAAACCCAGTTCATTCGGCCTTGAGAATCATGGCCTGGAAAATCTCCTCGGAGCCCATTGGAATCTCTCGATTCCGGCTCTGTACCAACACTCGCTGCAGCGCGGCGAAAGCGAACTGGCCGCCGGCGGCGGGCTGGTCGTGACCACCGGCGAATACACCGGCCGGTCGCCCAAGGACAAGTACATCGTCGACGAGCCGGAAAATTCCGGCAACATGTGGTGGGGTCCGGTCAACAACAAGATTTCGCCTGAGCATTTCAACACCATGCGCAACCGCATGCTGGCCTATATGCAGCACAAGGAAGTGTTCGTGCAGGACTGCTATGCCGGTGCCGATCCCGATTACCGCATCAAGGTGCGTGT
Source organism: uncultured Rhodospirillaceae bacterium (assembly GCA_963974055.1). Lineage (GTDB taxonomy): Bacteria > Pseudomonadota > Alphaproteobacteria > MPNO01 > UBA830 > CAXBCP01. Next base: position 33,450 of record CAXBCP010000043.1, on the reverse strand, counting down.
GGTCACGGAACAGGCATGGCACAGCCTGTTCGCCCAGAACATGTTCATCAACCCGAAGCCGGAAGAGCACGATAATTTCGAGCCCGACTTCACCGTGCTCCATGCGCCGAACCTGCAGTCGATCCCGGCGATCGACGGCACCGGCTCCGAAGTCTTCGTAATGCTGAACTTCGCCGAAAAGCTGATCCTTGTCGGCGGCTCGCATTACACGGGCGAAATCAAGAAGACGATCTTCTCGGTCCTCAACTACCTTCTGCCGGCCCAGGGCGTGCTGCCGATGCATTGTTCGGCCAATATCGGCGAGAAGGGCGACACCGCCATCTTCTTCGGCCTGTCCGGCACCGGCAAGACGACGCTGTCCTCCGACCCGACGCGCACACTGATCGGCGACGACGAGCACGGCTGGTCGGATAACGGCGTCTTCAACTTCGAAGGCGGCTGCTATGCCAAGGCGATCAACCTGTCGCGCGAGGCCGAGCCTGAAATTTACGATGCATCGATGCGCTTCGGCACCGTGCTCGAAAACGTCACGCTCGATCCCCATACCAAGTATCCGAATTTCGACGACGGTTCGCTGACCGAGAACACCCGGTCGTCCTACCCGCTGCACTTTATCCCCGGCACCAGCGAGACGGGCATGGGCGGACAGCCCGAAAACATCGTCATGCTGACCGCCGATGCGTTCGGCGTGCTGCCCCCGATCAGCCAGCTGACGGCGGACCAGGCGATGTATCACTTCCTGTCCGGCTACACGGCGCGGCTTGCCGGTACGGAACGCGGCGTGGACACGCCCCAGGCGACGTTCTCGACCTGCTTCGGCGCGCCCTTCCTGCCGCGGCATCCGACGGTCTACGCGAAGCTGCTCGGCGAGAAGATCAAGAAATCTGGCGCGAAATGCTGGCTGGTCAATACCGGCTGGAGTGGCGGCGCCTACGGCACCGGCGAGCGCATGAAGATCGCGCATACCCGCACGATGGTCCGGGCCGTGGTCGAGGGCAAGCTGGCGAGCGTCGCCGTGGCCCCCGATCCCAATTTCGGCCTGCTGATTCCGGAAAACGTGCCGGACGTACCGAAGGACGTGCTGAACCCGAAGGAAACCTGGGCCGACAAGTCCGGCTATGACAGCACGGCGCGCGACCTGGCGCAGCGGTTCGAGGCCAATTTCAAGCAGTTCGACGACGCCGTTACCGACGACGTCAAGGCGGCGGGCATTCACGCCGCCGCCTGACAGCAACACACGCGACACAAAACGGCCGGCAGTATTGCCGGCCGTTTTTCGTTGTGCAGCGGTTCCGGCGCGCGGTGCCGCATAACAGCAAACGGTCTAGTGGATCACGGGACGGTGCAGCCGTAGACGGATAAGATCGTCGAGCGCGTGGATACGCTGGTCGGCCCAGGCGATACGTTCGCCGACGGCGGTGTGCAGGAACACCCGGTCTTCCGCGAGGCTTTCGCGGCGCGCTTCGAGTCCAAGCCGGGAATCGAGATAAAACCGTTTCAGGTCGGCGGCAATTGCGACGAGATCCCTATCTTCCGTGACGTCGAGCAGCCCGAACTTGATGGCCGCCGCCGAGCGCGAAATCGGGTCGTCCCAGGACGGCAGCGGCCTTCGCATCAGCGTGCGGAACAGCTTCGCCCCCTTCGGGGTGAGCGTATAGAAGAACGGGATCGACCGGATCCAGCTTTCCGTGGCGAGGACGGTGCCGGCGGCATTGGCCCGCCGTAACGCATCGTGGACGACATCCTGCGGCGGCCGCCAGCCCCCGCCGGTAAGACACCAGACCGTATCGATCAGACGGGCAAGCGGAGTCATCCGGCAGGCGGTCGCGCCCAGGATTGCCAGATCGAGCGCCGCCGCAGCGTCGAGATAGGCATTGGTCTTGTCCCGGGCCGTCGGCAATACGGCGACGGTCGCCATAGAAGCCGGGTGCGATTTCGGTTTGATTTGCGTCGTCATGGGGCGGACTTCCTTATCATCGGCGACAAAATTGCCGCCGTGCCTCTGTCTTTTTCATTCTTAATGCGATTCATTCTCATTCACAATTAATATATTGTGACAATCCTGACCCCGATCAATTAACCGACTGAAAAACAATGAAATAATTTTAGGCAGCCGAACCCACCTCACATGAGAATGAGTATCAATGTCGTTGACAGCCAATGTCGGAGTCCTTAGAAAATCCCCCTTGGACAACACGCCGAACCGCAGATTTCCGGGCAGACCAACGGCCCGATCCGCGTAGCAGCGACAGCTTATCGAAACCGGCCGGACAGGCCACACCTATCAAGGGAGTGAAATACATGAAATTCCGCGCACTTGCCGCCCTCGCGCTTATCCTGGCGCCGGCGGCATCCGCCACGGCGGCAGAAGTAAACGTCTATTCCTATCGCCAGGCCTTCCTGGTGAAGCCGCTCTTCGATGCGTTCACGAAAGAGACCGGCGTAAAGGTCAATGTCGTCTTCGCCCAGAAAGGCCTGATCAAGCGGCTGCAGGCCGAAGGGCGCAACAGCCCGGCGGACCTCGTCTTCACGGTCGATATCGGCCGGCTGTCGGCGGTGGTGAATGCCGACCTTGCCCAGCCGGTGAAATCGGAAGCGCTGGAAAAGGCGGTGCCGGCCAGCTTCCGCGACAGCGGCGGCCTGTGGTACGGGCTGACGCTGCGGGCGCGGCTGATCTACACGTCGAAGGACCGCGTGAAGCCGGGCGAAATCACGTCCTACGAACAGCTCGCCGACCCGAAATGGCGCGGCAAGGTCTGCACGCGCAAGGGCGATCACGCCTATAACATCGCCCTGCTCGCTGCCTATATCGGCCATTACGGCGAAGCCAAGGCCGAGGAATGGCTGCGCGGCGTCAAGGCCAATCTCGCCCGCAAGCCGCAGGGCAACGACCGGGCGCAGGTCAAGGCCATCATGGAAGGCGTCTGCGATATCGCCATCGGCAATCACTATTACATGGCGCTGATGCTGCAGAACGAAAAGCAGAAACCGTGGGCGGCATCCGCCAATCTCGTGTTTCCGACGCTGGCCGGCAAGGGAACGCATATGAACGTCAGCGGCGTCATGATGACCAAACATGCGCCGAACCGGGCGAATGCCCAGAAGCTGATGGAATTCCTCGCCAGCAAAAAGGCCCAGGGAATCTATGCGGTCGCCAATAACGAATATCCCATCGACCCGTCGGTCAAGGCGTCTCCCCTGCTTGAATCCTGGGGCACGTTCAAACGCGACACATTGGCGCTGGATGTCATCGCCAAGAACCGTTCGACCGCGCTGAAAATCGTCAACAAGGTCCGCTATAACGACGGCGCATCCGCCAACTGAATAAACGGGGAGCATTGACGGCCGGGCCGATGCCTGAAAAAACACTTGGATGACCGGCCTTAACGTCTCGGCGCCCGCCCCGAACACACGCACCCGCCCGCGGTTCAGACCCGATATCTGGACCGCGGGCGCGGCCGTTATTGCGGTTATCGTTGCCCTGCCGGTTCTCACCGTTCTCGGGCTCGCGTTCTTTCCCACGGAAAATATCTGGCCGCACCTGCTCGAAACGGTGCTGCCGGGCTATGTCGTCACAACGATAGAACTCCTGGCAGGCGCCGCCATCGGCACCATCCTGATCGGCGTCAGCGCCGCCTGGCTCGTCACCACCTGCAATTTTCCGGGCCGTCGGATATTCGAATGGGCGCTGGTGCTGCCACTCGCGATGCCGGCCTACGTGGTCGCCTATGTCTATACCGACATCCTCGAATTCGCGGGACCGGTGCAGATCCTGCTGCGCGACCTGTTCGGCTGGAAGACATCCCAGGACTACTGGTTCCCCGAGATCCGCTCGCTTGGCGGCGCCATCCTGGTCATGACCATGACGCTGTACCCCTATGTCTACCTGCTGTCCCGGTCGGCCTTCCTCGAACAGTCATCCGGCGTCGGCGAGGCGGCGCGGACGCTTGGCTGTTCGCCCTGGGCGGCATTCCGGCGGGTGTCGCTGCCGATGGCGCGGCCGTCGATCGTGGTCGGCGTCTCGCTTGTCCTGATGGAAACGCTGAACGATTTCGGCACCGTCGATTTCTTCGCCGTCCAGACGCTGACCACCGGCATGTTCAATGTCTGGCTGGTGATGAACAATACCGGCGGCGGCGCGCAGATTGCCGTCGTGATGCTGATTTTCGTGGTCTTCCTGCTGGTCGCCGAGCGCGCCGCGCGCCGCAGCCGCGGCTATCACGACACCTCGACCCGGCCCGGAAAGGCAACCCGGTTCAATCTGAAGGGGTTTCGGCGCGGCCTGGCGGTGGCGATCTGCGCGGTGCCGATCCTGATCGGCTTTTTCGTACCCGCCGCCCTGCTGGTGTCCTACGCGGTGGAATTCTACGGCGCGTCTCTCGACAACAAGTTCCCGCAGGCCGCGTTCAACAGCATCCTGCTGGCGGCGCTGGCCGCGGCCGCGGCCGTGGTGATCGGGCTGTTCCTCGCCTACGCGGTGCGGCTGCGCCGCAGCAAATCGCTCCGCAACCTCGCGCGGTTCGCCAGCCTCGGCTACGCGGTGCCGGGCGCGGTTCTCGCGATCGGCATCCTGTTCCCGTTCGGTGCGTTCGACAATGCGGTGGATTCGATCATGCGGACGACGTTCGGCGTCAGCACGGGGCTGATCCTGTCGGGCACCATCGTCGCGATCCTGTTCGCCTATGTCGTGCGTTTTCTCGCCCTTGCCTACGGCACGCTGGAGGCCGGGCTCGGGCGGGTGACGCCGCACATGGACGACGCCGCGCGCACCCTGAATCACGGCCCGGCGCAGGCGCTGATAAAAGTGAACCTGCCGATCATCCGCGGCAGCATCATGACGGCCGCGATCCTGATCTTCGTCGACTGCATGAAGGAACTGCCGGCGACGCTGCTGTTGCGGCCGTTCAATTTCGACACGCTTGCGACCTATGTATACCAGTACGCGTCCGACGAACTGCTCGAGGAATGCGCCCTCGGCGCCGTAACCATCGTCGCCGCCGGGGTCATCCCGGTGATCCTGCTGACGCGGGTCATGGGTCAGAACCGGCCCGACCAGGACCTGCCCATTACCTGATCGCCGCTTGGCGAAGATGTGAAAAGAATCCCTGCCGGCCGGAAAAACCGGAAGGCGGCCCCCCCGGTCAGTGCGCTTCGTCCCAGTTGGGGCCGAAGCCGGTCTCGACCACCAGCGGCACGTCGAGATGGGCGGCGTCTTCCATGACCTTTTTGACCAGTGCAGCGGTTTTTTCCAGTTCCTTTTCGGGCACCTCGAAAATCAGTTCGTCATGCACCTGGAGCAGCATCGTCGCGCCCAGCCCGGCCTCCTTCAGCGCCGGCGCAACCCGGACCATGGCGCGCTTGATGATATCGGCGGCCGCCCCCTGGAGCGGCGCGTTGATCGCTGCGCGTTCCGAAAAATTGCGCCGCGCCGGGTTCTTGTCGGCGATCCCCGGCGTATGGCATTTGCGCCCGAAGATAGTCTGCACATAGCCGTGTTCCCGGGCGAATTCCTTGGTGCTTTCCATGTAATCCTTGATGCCGGGAAATTTTTCGAAATAGCTTTCGATATAGGTCTTGGCCTCGCCCTGCGGGATCGCAAGCTGGCGCGCCAGCCCGAACGGGCTGATGCCGTAGATGATGCCGAAATTGATCGCCTTTGCCCGGCTGCGGACGCTGGATTCCATCCCCTCGACCGGGATGCCGAAAACCTCGCTCGCGGTCATGGCGTGAATGTCCTGGCCGTCGCGGAACGCCTGGCGCAGGGTTTCGATACCGGCGACATGGGCGAGCAGGCGCAGTTCGATCTGGGAATAATCGGCCGACAGCAGAACCTTGCCCGCATCGGCGACGAACGCCTTGCGGATCTTGCGGCCTTCCTCGGTGCGGATGGGGATGTTCTGAAGGTTCGGGTCGGTCGATGACAGCCGCCCGGTCGAGGCGATCGCCTGGGCATAGGACGTATGCACGCGTTTCGTTTCCGGGTTTATCTGGGCGACCAGCGCATCCGTATAGGTGCTGCGCAGCTTGGTGAGCTGGCGCCAGTCGAGCACGCGCCGCGGCAGGTCGTGCCCCTGGGCGGCGAGCCCTTCGAGCACGTCGGCGCCGGTGCCGTAGGCGCCGGTCTTCGTTTTCTTGCCGCCGTCGAGGCTCATCTCGTCGAACAGGATCTCGCCGAGCTGCTTGGGCGACGCGATATTGAATTCGCGGCCGGCAAGCTTGTGGATTTCCTCGGCGATGTCCGCCGCGCGCCTTTCCAGGTCCTTCGACAGTTCCTTCAGGAAGGTCGCATCGACGCTGATACCGGCACGTTCCATGTCGGACAGAACCGGCACCAGTGCGCGTTCCAGGGTCTCGTAGACCGTCGTCATATGTTCGGCCGCAATGCGCGGGCGGAGCAGGCGGTAGAGCCGGCCCGTCACCTCCGCGTCTTCGGCGGCGTAGTCGAGCGCCTTGTCGAGCGCGACCTCGGCAAAGCTGATCTGTTTCTTGCCGGTGCCGGCCACTTCGCCGTATTTGATATTGGTGTGACCGAGATGCAGGTTCGCCAGTTCGTCCAGCCCATGGCCGTGCAGCCCGCCTTCGAGCACGTAGGACAGCAGCATGGTGTCGTCGACCGGCGCGACCTCGACGCCGTAGCGCGCCATGACCTGCATGTCGTACTTGATATTCTGGCCGACCTTGAGCACGCCCGGGTCTTCGAGCATCGGCTTCAGCAGCGCGATCGCGGTGTCGAAAGCGATCTGTTTCGGGGCCGCCGCTTTGGGCGCCGCACCGTCGCCGAGATCGAGCTCGCCGTCCGGCGCGCCGCCCGGGGCGACATGGCCGAGCGGGACGTAACACGCGCTGCCGCCGTGCACGGACAGCGACAGCCCGACCAGGTCGGCCTGCATGGAATCGAGCGACGTCGTTTCGGTGTCGAAAGCGACGATGCCGGCCTTTTCGGCGTCGGCGATCCAGGCCTTCAGCGCCGCTTCGTCCTGCACCAGCTCGTACGCCCCCTCGCCGGGCGCGGTCGCGGTATCGGCCGATGCGGCCGCCGGCGCGTCGATACCGAACTCGGCGCGGACCTTCGACAGGATCGTCCGGAAGCCCTGCTCTTCGAGAAACGGGATCAGCACATCCGGGTCCGGGCGTTTCTTCTGGAATTCGGCGATCCTGTGCTCGACCGGCACATCGGTGCGCAGCGTTACCAGTTCGCGGGATATCCGTGCCTGGTCGGCGAATTCGATCAGGTTTTCGCGCCGCTTGTTCTGTTTGATCTCGCCCGCCCGCGCCAGCAGGTTGTCCAAATCCCCAAATTCTTCAATCAACTGGGCAGCGGTCTTGATGCCGATGCCAGGCACGCCTGGGACGTTGTCGGTGGAATCCCCGGCAAGGGACTGAACGTCAATCACCTTCCCCGGGCCAACACCGAATTTTTCGGCGACCTCGTCCGGGCCGATAAACTTGTTCTTCATCGGGTCCATCATGCGCACGCCGGGGCCGACAAGCTGCATCAGGTCCTTGTCCGACGACACGATCGTCACATCGAAGCCCTGTTCCACCGCGTGGCGCGCATAGGTGGCGATCAGGTCGTCGGCCTCGAACCCTTCAAGTTCGAGACAGGGCAGGCTGTAGGCCCGGGTCGCCTCGCGGATCAGTTCGAACTGTGGAATGAGATCCTCTGGCGGCGGCGGTCGGTGCGCCTTGTATTCGGGATAGATATCGCTGCGGAACGTCTTGCGCGCGGTATCGAATATCACGGCGATGAAATCGGCCTCGGAATCCTCGACCAGCTTGGTCAGCATATTGGCAAAACCGTAGACCGCTTTGACCGGTGTGCCGTCGGCCCGCGTCATCTCGGATTTGATTGCGTAATACGCCCGGAAAATATAGGCCGATCCGTCTACCAGATAGACATGATCCAGTTCTTCCGTGCTCGCCATTATGTCGGTCTTTCCGTTTGTGCCACTTGCGGGAACACCATGCAGAAACCAGCGCGCAGAGTCGAGAATCTCGCGGCAAATATCTGCGCCCGGCGGTCTGAAATGCAGCCCCGGCCTGCCGGGACCGCCGCCGGACGAAAACGGGAGGGGCAATGCCCCTCCCGCGTGTCGCACCGATATCCGGAATCCGGACCGGTTACATCTTCCAGGCGTGAGACGCGGCCACATTCGCGTCCACAGGCAATACGCCGACGCCCCCGCCGACATTTACCGCAAAGCCCTGGAACTTCTTGAATTCCTCATCGAAGAAGAAATCGATGCCGCCGGACACGATCTTGAACGGACCGCCCGCGGCGCCGAAGCTCCAGCCCCAGCCGGCGAACGAATCCGCGCTGGCCTTCGGATAGAAGCCGATGGCGAACGCCCCGCCGATCGTCGCATTGGTCACGAAGCTCGGACCGATGCTGACATAGCCGGCATTGCTGCCGCGGTAGTCGGTCACGAAGGACAGTCCGAACGCGGCACCGTAGCCGATACCGCCGGCAATGCCGAGATCGTAGGTCATGAAGAAATGCTCGCCGGGCGCCGCATGGGCGCTGCGGATGAACAGGTCCTCGATCAGGCTCGCCTTCTGGAAACCGGTCCGCGGTTTCAGACCGAACCCGGCGATACGCTTTTCCTTGTCGGAATTCGCCATCGTGCAGAAGCTGGGATCCCTGAAGAACGACGTGACCGGCTTGGACGCTTTCTTGACGAGGCTCCCGATCCGGTCGATTTCGGCCGCGATCTTGCTGAACGGCTTCATCTCGTTGCTGGCGAGTTTCAGCAGGCCCTGCTTTTTCTCCTTGGACTTGTACTCCCGGGCCTTGGCGTCCTGTTTCGATTTCCGGGACTTCTGGTTGTTTTTCATGCCGGGAATCTGCTTCGCTGCCTTGTCGAAGGCTTTCCCGATCCCGGACACCACTTTCAACGACCGCGTCAGCGTAAGACAGCCGGCGACAACCTGCGGTATGCATTTATTGGCTATGAAATCCTCGGCAAACCCCTTGTTGCAGGACGGGATACGCTCGACGATCAGGCAGGGGCGCTGGTTCCGCTTCCCGCAGGCGCCTTTCTTGTAGCACTTGCCGCGCACGGCCATATTGCTGCCGTCGCACACATACTTGGGCGCCGCCGTGCAGGCCGCGCTATGGGTGACCGGGTTCAGGTTGCGGATATATCCCCGCGGGCAGGACCAGTATTCGCCGCCCTTGCGCGGATCGAGAAACGCACCCTTGGGTTTCGGATTGAAAAGCTTGCCCTTGAATTCCGCCTTGCTCAGCTTTTCGCCGATAATGCGCTTGGTCGCACAGGCTTTCTTGTGGGTGACCGCATAGGCGGTCCGCCGCGGGCGGTTTTTGGGACATTTCCACCATTCCCCGCCCTTGCGGGGGTCGAGAAACGCGCCCTTGGGCTTCGGTGTCTTTACCTTGCCGCGATAGGTCGCCTTGGACGTGGTGCAGACTTTCTGGTTCTCGGCGCCGCAGCCGGGCGTGGCATCGGCGGCAACCGCCGGGCCCGCGCCGAACGACAGGCCTGCGACGAAGACGGCCGAAACCGCCGCCCCTGTAATATAACGTTTCATTTTATTCAGCATGCGATAGCCCCCTATCTGCTGGTTTGAAAATGGCGCCGGATTACGGCTGTAACGGAAAGTCCTCCCGGCGAGTGTTTCATAGCCGATCCGACATGAACGGCGGATGAACGCAAATCATACCCGACGCATCCCCGAAAACCGGCAAGGGATTGACACGACCGGCGGAACGCCAGCCTGCGGCCGGAAACCGGCGGAAAACCTGCACCGCCACGTTAACGGTATTACAATAATCTTACGATAAATACGTATTCAATTATCTACGAAATGCCTGTTTGTCGGGCCTCCGGCCGGTCGGCGACGACAGCCGGATCTCAGCAACCCTTTCGTCGCAGCGAACCAGCGTCCAATCGTCCAAGAGGAGTATACCGGAATGGTCAGTACCAGCACACGAGACCTGCAAGCAACCGTCGATGCCATCGGAAAATCCCAGGCCGTCATCGAATTCGACCTAGACGGCACGATCCTCGACGCGAACGACAACTTCCTCGGCGCCGTCGGCTACAGCCTCGACGAGATCAAGGGCCAGCATCACCGCTTGTTCGTGGAACCGTCCTACGGGGAAAGCAACGAATATGCCGAATTCTGGGCCAGGCTCGGCGCCGGCGAATTCCAGGCCGGCGAATACAAGCGCATCGGCAAGGACGGCGCGGAAATCTGGATCCAGGCGTCCTATAATCCGCTGTTCGACCGCAGGGGCAGACCGTTCAAGGTCGTCAAGTTCGCCACCGATATTACCGCGCAGACCCTGCAGAACGCCGATTACGCCGGGCAGATAGACGCCATCGGAAAATCGCAGGCCGTGATTTCGTTCAATCTCGACGGCACGATCCTCGACGCGAACGACAACTTCCTCGGCGCCGTCGGCTACAGCCTCGACGAGATCAAGGGCCAGCATCACCGCTTGTTCGTGGAACCGTCCTACGGGGAAAGCAACGAATATGCCGAATTCTGGGCCAGGCTCGGCGCCGGCGAATTCCAGGCCGGCGAATACAAGCGCATCGGCAAGGACGGCGCGGAAATCTGGATCCAGGCGTCCTATAATCCGCTGTTCGACCGCAGGGGCAGACCGTTCAAGGTCGTCAAGTTCGCCACCGATATTACCGCGCAGACCCTGCAGAACGCCGATTACGCCGGGCAGATAGACGCCATCGGAAAATCGCAGGCCGTGATTTCCTTCGAGCTCGACGGCACGATCCTCGACGCGAACGACAATTTCCTCGGCGCCGTCGGCTACGGCCTCGACGAAATCAAGGGCCAGCATCACAGCATGTTCGTCGAACAGTCCTACCGGGACAGCGCCGACTACACCGAATTCTGGACCAGGCTCGGCGCCGGCGAATTCCAGTCGGGCGAATACAAGCGCATCGGCAAAGGCGGCGGGGAAATCTGGATTCAGGCTTCCTACAACCCGATCTTCGACCCGTCCGGCAAACCGTTCAAGGTCGTCAAATACGCCACCGAAATTACAGCGCAGGTCCTTCAACGCGAGGAAGGCAAACGCGTGGCGGCCATCGTCGATGCAAATCTCGACAAGATCGTCCAGAGCGTAACCGCGGCCGGTTCGCAATCGAGCGCCGCCGCGTCGGCATCGACGCAGACGTCATCGACTGTCCAGACCGTCGCATCCGCCGCCGAAGAACTCGATGCAGCCGCCCGCGAAATCGCCCAGAGCATGACCACGTCGAAGACCGAGGTCGAACGTGCGATCAGCGAAACCCGCAAGGCGGACGAAGCCACCCAGAATCTCAGCAGCGCCACCGAAGCGCTGAACAGCATCAACTCGCTGATTCAGGATATTGCCGGCCAGATCAACCTGCTGGCCCTGAACGCGACCATTGAATCGGCGCGGGCCGGCGATGCCGGCAAGGGCTTTGCCGTGGTTGCCAGTGAAGTCAAATCGCTCGCCAACCAGGTGTCCGGTGCAACGGGCCAGATTTCGGGCGAAATCGAAAACATGCAGAATGTCGCCGGCGACGTGGTCAAAGGGCTCGTCGGCATTCAGAAGGCCATCGAATCGGTCGAACAAAGCGTGACGGTCAGCGCCACGGCGGTCGAGGAACAGTCCGCCACGACACGCGAGATATCGAGCAGCATGCAGACGGCGTCGACGGCCATTCAGGAAGTGGATTCCGGGTTGTCGGCGATCGTCGAATCGATCGACCAGTCGAAGGAAGCTGCCGGCGAAGGACTGAAACTCTATCGCGACCTGAACAACGCCGCCTGATCCGCCAACTGCTACCGGACCGCCGGCAGCCGCCGGCGGTCACGGTTTCAGGACGACCTTGCCGAGGATTTCGCGGTTATCCAGCATTTCGTGCGCCGTACGGGCATCGGCCAGCGGCAGGGTCGCGTGGATCGCCGGGGCCAGTCCGTCCGCGCGGGCGAACCGCTCCACGACTTCGCCGAGAACCCGGGCGCGCGCCTCCGGACTGGCGTCGTAGCTGTGCCAGGAAAAACACCTGACCGCCGGGCTTTTGCCGAGATGGGCGCGCATTTCGGCGAATAGTTCCTTTTCGGGCAGCCCGGCCAGCGCGTTGAACGAAACGATCATTCCGAGCGGCACCAGCATGCGCAGATTATCCGTGAAATCCGGCCCGACCAGCTGATCGAGCACCAGGTCGACGCCGCGGCCGCCGGTCAGTTCCAGCACCCGGTCCGGAACGTTTTCGCGGGAATAATCGATCGTATGCGCCGCACCGAGACCGGCGGCGAAAGCGCATTTCGCGGCGGACCCTGCCCCGGCGATCACCTCGACACCCTCCAGACGGCACAGATCGACCACGGCGGAACCGACACCGCCGGCGGCGCCGTTGACATAAACCGAGCGCACATCGGTGCCGCGCGGCGCTTCGCGCAGCAGGCACCAGGCGATGGCGTAATTGGGAATGCACACCGCCGCGTCGAGATCGACCCCGCCCGGCAGCGGCGTGACGATGTCGGCGGGCACGGCGTTAAACGCGGCATGGCGGCCGCCGCCGGTGCCGAATACCAGGACCGCCTGGCCGAGCGCGATATGGCTCACCCCGGGGCCGACGCCGGTGACGTAGCCGGTCATTTCATTGCCGATCACCGCGGGCAGGTCGGGCATCCATTTATAGACGCCGGAGCGCAGCAGCATGTCGGGCTTGCCGACGCCGAAGGCATGCGCCTTGACCAGCACCTCGCCGGGACCCGGCGTGGGGTCGGGCAGATCCACGTATTCCAGGACTTCGGGCCCGCCCGTCTCGGAGAACTGAATCGCCTTCATGTCTTGGCAACCTTCGGTTTGCGGCTGGACAGCGTTACGCCCGCAATAATAACCGCGCCGCCGATGATATGGAATATCGAGATCGTTTCGCCCAGAAGCGGCACGCTGAAGACCGCCGCGTAAACCGGCGTAAGATACATAAAGATTCCCGCCCGGCTCGGCCCGATCCGGGAAATAGCGCTGTTCCACAACAGAATGGCGACGACCGACGGAAAAATCGCGACGAATCCGAGCGACACGATCGTTTTCGTACTCAGGACGACGGGCACGCCGGACGCCATCTCGTAGCCGAAAAACGGTGCATGGCAGACCGCGCCGACGGCGCAGACAACGGAAATCAGCGACAGCGGGTGCATTCCCTGCGGCAGGCGCCGGACCGCGACGCCGTATCCGGCGAGACCGAGATTGCAGGAAATCAGGATCGCATCCCCGATATTGAACGACAGGTTCAGCAGCGTCGCCGGATTGCCGCGCGCGACGATATACAGCACGCCCGCAATGGCGACGGCGATCCCGAGCCACTGGACCCCCGCGGTCCGCTCGCGCAGGAATATCCACGACAGCAGGACGATCATCACCGGCATCGATGTCTGGATCACCCCGGCATTGATCGCCGTCGTATAGGTCAGCGCGACATAGGTGACCCCCGCCCCCATGAAGGGCATCAGGAAACCGGCCAGGCACAGAAGCTTCCAGTTGGCGCGGATGAAGGCCCGGTCCTTCTGCAGATGCGCCCAGGCGAAGGGCAGCAGGATCAGCGTTCCGGACGTCCAGCGGACAAAGCCCAGCATGTAGGGCGGCACCTCGCCGGCCGCCCAGCGGCCGACGACATAGTTCACGCCGAAAATCAGCACCGCCAGCAGCATCATTACGGTTGCGATGCCTTCTTTGCGCAGGGGGGTAGCGGCGGGCGCTTCGGTCGTGTCGGTCATCGGGAGGATGCTCCACCCCGGGTCGGGGCAATATTCTGCGAAGCGGCGCCGGGGCCGGCGGCAAAGGTCAAATCGGATCCCGGCCTGTCTGCCGGCAAATGCGTTTCCACCCTGCCCCTCGCCACCGATTCATTCGGTTTCTAACGATCGCGAAGGTTACCATGCCGGTCCAGTGGGGGAAAAGCGTTGTATGGCGGGTTATATTGATGGAAAATCCGCGCTCTGCTCCCTGATCACGGATACATCATGCCGGATACAGCGCCCGCGCCGACGAGTCCCGCAGCGATAGCGGCGCTCGATTTTTACGCCCGCGCCGATGCGCTGCGGCCCGTCCTGCGGGACCGCGCCGCCGCAACGCAAGCGGCGCGCTGCGTGCCGGCGGCAACGGTCGCGGCGTTCAAACAGGCGGGCCTGACGCGCATGACCCAGCCTGCCCGGTTCGGCGGCAACGAAATGGGGTGGGACGTATTGTGCGATGTCGCGCGGCGGCTGACCCGCGGCGACGGCGCCCAGGGCTGGGTCCAGGCGATCATGGCCGATCACGCGCAGATGCTCGGCACCTTCCCGCTCGCGGCGCAGGAAGACGTCTGGGGCGAAGATGCGGATGCGGTCATGGCGGCATCGTTCGACCCCAAAGGCGTCGCCGCCCCGGTCGAGGGCGGCTGGCGGTTTTCCGGCCGGTTCGGTTTTTCCAGCGGCATCGACCACGCGGACTGGCTGATCTGCGCCGGGTTCATTGTCGACGGCGACAAACGCGACGGGCCGCATTTTTTCATGGTGCGGCGCGCGGAAGCGACGCTGATCGACGACTGGCATACGGTCGGGCTCGAAGGCACGGGCTCGAAAAGCTTCGAGGTCGAGGATGTGTTCGTGCCGTCTTATGCCCTCCTGAAGGGCGAGGACGCCCGCGCCGGGTGCGGGCCGGGAACGGCGGTCAATCCGGGCGCGGTCTACCGCGTGCCGCGCGGCTACCTGACACCGGCGCTGTTCGCCGCCATGACCATCGGCATGGCGCAGGGGCTGCTCGACCAGTGGCTTTTATACACCGCGCCGCGCATGTCGCGGGGCGTCCGCGTCGGCGACAGTCCCGCCAGCCACATGATTGCCGGCGAATGCGGCGCCGCCATCGACGCGGCGGAAGCCCTGAACCGCGACACCGTCACGGCCGCCATGAAAGTGCTGGAAGCCGGCGACACCCTGGACGACGACGAATTGCTGCGTGCCAAGCGCAATTCGTCCTGGGCCTGCCGCACCGCGCTCGATGCCGGCACGCGGCTGTTCAATACCGCCGGCGGCCGCGCGATCTTCACCGGCAGTCCGGTGGAACGCGAATACCGCAACCTGCTGGCCAGCGCGGCGCATCACATCGTCAACTGGGAAGTCAGCGCGCTCGACAGCGGCCAGGCGATGATCCGCGCCGCGGGTCCCGTTACAAGCGGCAACGCCGGCTAGTTTTTCCCGATATTCCCGCGGGACAGGGGAAAGGACACGGCCCCGATGATCGGGCCGTGCCCCGGCGCCTGCAGGACGATAACGCCGCCGTCGCGCCCCTTGGCGCCCAGCGCCTTCAGATCGACGCGCTTTTTCAACGCCGCGCCGGTCCACGATCCGATCCGTTTATACATGCGCACGACATTCGCGTTGACGATCGTTTCCCCCCGGTTTTCGCCGGCGCGGATTTCGGTCTCGATCGCGGTATCGTAGAAACCGATCCACAATTCGCCAGCTTTCGGGCCGGCGACGGCAGACGGGAGGCGGATATCCGCCGTGCCGTCCGCGTTATGCACGATCCCGATGTCGATCTTCGGCGTCGCGGCCGCCATGCGGATCAGGCTGTCGACCGTCGCGCGGTCGGACCCGACGGCTTCGGCGCGCCCGTCGACGACGATCTGCGGCGTATAGACATAGCGTTTCCGGAGGGCCCGGCCGTAGGCGCGCTGGCGGGCGGTGGCATCGGGCGACGAGAACGGATCCCGCCAGCCGATATAGTTCCAGTAATCGACATGGAAGGACAGCGCGATCACGTCGTCGCGCTTCGCCAGTTCGGCGAGATAGGCGTCGGCCGGCGGACAGGACGAACAGCCCTGCGACGTGAACAGTTCGACCACCACCTTCCGGCCGTCGCCCGCAGCGGCGGCAGACGCCACGGCGGCGCACAGCGCAAGGCCGGCCAGGAGGGTGCGAAGGGATCCGAACATGACCCGTATATAGCGAGCGACGGTTAAAATAATCCAATCAACCGCGATCACGTGTCGGTGACAGGAAGACTTCCCCGCAAACGAAAAACGGCCCGCCCCCGGTCAGGGGCGGGCCGCATTCGCGGAACCGGCGAAAATTAAGCCGCGTCGAGCATGTTGCGGATCACGTATTGCAGGATGCCGCCGTTTTTATAGTAGTCGAGCTCGTCCAGCGTATCGATCCGGCACAGCACCTTGATGTCCTCGGACGAGCCGTCGGCGCGGTGGATCGTGCAGTCAAGCTCGCTGCGCGGGGTCAGGCCCTCGGCGACGCCCTTGATGTCGAACGTCTCGGTGCCGTCGAGCTTCAGCGACGTACGCGTCGCGCCGCCGGTGAACTGCAGCGGCAGCACGCCCATGCCGATCAGGTTCGACCGGTGGATGCGCTCGAAGCTCTCAACGATCACGGCGCGGGCGCCGAGCAGGGTGGTGCCCTTCGCCGCCCAGTCGCGCGACGAGCCGGTGCCGTATTCCTTGCCGCCGATGATGACCAGCGGCACGCCTTCGGCGGCGTATTTCATCGCCGCGTCGTAGACCGGCATCTGTTCGCCCGACGGCTGGTGCGTGGTCACGCCGCCTTCGACACCCGGCACCATTTCGTTGCGGATGCGGATATTGGCGAACGTGCCGCGCATCATTACTTCGTGGTTGCCGCGGCGCGAGCCGTAGGAGTTGAACTGCGCGGGGCGGATCTGGCGTTCGAGCAGGTATTCGCCTGCCGGGCTTTCCCGCTGGATGCCGCCGGCCGGCGAAATGTGATCCGTGGTCACGGAATCGGCGAGGATCAGCAGCGGCCGCGCGCCGGTGATATCGGTAATCGGCGCCGGTTCGCGTTCCATGCCTTCGAAGAAGGTCGGGTATTTCACATACGTGCTGGATTCCTGCCAGCCATAGGTTTCCGACTTCTCGCTGGCGACCTGCTGCCATTCCGGCGTGCCTTCGAACACGTTCGCATAGCGGCTGCGGTACATTTCGGCCGTCAGGCATTCACGCATCGTATCGTGGATTTCCTTGTTGGTCGGCCAGATATCCTTGAGATAGACGGGATTGCCGTCGGCGTCATTGCCCAGCGGGTCGGTCGCGAGATTGATCTTGAGCGAACCGGCCAGCGCATAGGCGACCACCAGCGGCGGCGAGGCGAGGAAGTTCGCCCGGACCTGCTGATGCACGCGGCCTTCGAAGTTGCGGTTGCCGGACAGCACGGCGCCGACCACCAGGTCGCCCTCGTCCACGGCGTCCGCGACCTTGTCGATCAGGGGGCCGGAATTGCCGATGCAGGTCGTGCAGCCGAAACCGACGATGTTGAAGCCGAGCGCGTCGAGATCGTCCTGGAGTTCGGCCTTGGCGAGATAATCGCGCACCACCTGGCTGCCGGGGGCGAGAGACGTCTTCACCCACGGCTTGGCTTTCAGGCCCTTGGCGACGGCGTTGCGGGCAAGCAGCCCGGCGCCGACCAGCACCGACGGGTTCGACGTGTTCGTGCAGCTCGTGATCGCCGCGATCACGACGTCGCCGTCCTCGACGGCGTAGGTCTCGGAGCCGATATCGCGCTCTGCATCGCCGCTTGCCGGGCCGCCTTCGCCCTCCATGCGGGCGACGGCCGGCGCGGTGCCGGCACCGCGGTGATCGTCGATCGCTTTCTGCGAAACCTTGGACACCTGCGACAGCGCAACCCGGTCCTGCGGACGTTTGGGGCCGGCGAGCGACGGCTCGACGGTCGACAGGTCGAGTTCCAGCGTGGTCGTGAAGACCGGGTCCGGCGTGTTTTCATCGCGCCACATGCCCTGCGCCTTGGCATAGGCCTCGACCAGCGCGACACGGTCGGCGTCGCGGCCGGTGAAGGTCAGGTAGTCGCAGGTTTCCCGGTCGATCGGGAAGAAGCCGCAGGTTGCGCCGTATTCCGGCGCCATGTTGCCGATGGTGGCGCGGTCGGGGAGCGACAGCGCGCCGACGCCGGGGCCGAAGAATTCAACGAACTTGCCGACCACGCCCTGGGCGCGGAGGATTTCGGTGACGGTCAGCACCAGGTCGGTGGCCGTCATGCCTTCCTTCATTTCGCCGGTCAGCTTCATGCCGACGACTTCCGGCAGCAGCATCGAAATCGGCTGGCCGAGCATCGCGGCCTCGGCCTCGATCCCGCCGACGCCCCAGGACAGAACGGCAAGGCCGTTGACCATGGTGGTGTGGCTGTCGGTGCCGACGACGGTGTCGGGATAGGCGACCGGCTTGCCGCCGGCATCGTCGGTGACCCAGACGGTCTGCGACAGGTATTCGAGGTTCACCTGGTGGCAGATGCCGGTGCCGGGCGGCACGACGCGGAAATTATTGAACGCCTTCGATCCCCAGCTCAGGAATTCGTAGCGTTCCTTGTTGCGTTCGAATTCGAGCTTCACGTTGTTGTCGAACGCCGCCGGCGTGCCGGATTCGTCGATCATCACCGAATGGTCGATCACCAGGTCGACGGCGTTCAGCGGGTTGATCTTCTGCGGATCGCCGCCGAGCTTGACCATCGCGTCGCGCATCGCGGCAAGGTCGACCACGGCGGGAACGCCGGTGAAATCCTGCAGCAGGATGCGCGCCGGGCGATAGGCGATTTCAAGATCGGATTTCTGGGTGTCGACCCATTTCGCCGCCTTTTCGATATCGGCGACCGTGACCGAGCGCCCGTCTTCGTAGCGCAGCAGGTTCTCGAGGAGAACCTTGAGGGAGAACGGCAGACGCGAGATATCGCCGTATCCGGCATCGGACACCGCGCTCAGGCTGTAATAATCGTATGATTTTCCGCCGGCTTCGAGAGTGCGGCGGGCCTTTAGCGTGTCCTGTCCGATTGCGCTCACGTCGTTTCTCCTTAACTTTTCTGATGCGCGCGGAAACTAGCGGCAAACGCCGCCGATTCCAATAGCGTTAAAGCGGCCCGGCACGCGAATTCCGCCCGGCTTGCGCCCGGCCGATACAGGGACGCTGTCCCCGCCGGGCACGCAAAGGGATCGACGCCGCCCGCTATTTATAGCGGTTCGATATATATCTTCTGCGGTCTAATCACAATTTTGCCTTAATTGCGCCCTTGTCGGGCCCCAATTGGGTACCCATATAGAACTGTAGCCCCCCGGGCACTCTCCCCAGAGTGTCCAACCAGCGGAAACGCTGGATCCCTCCTAGGCCGCTGATCTCCCCAGGTCAGCGGCCTTTTTCTTTGGCACCTCACCCGCCGCTTCCCGCCGCTGATGACGACTCGCCGGATTTGGGGTATCTCAGACACATGGACGGGTTCACCGGCACAGGCTTGGCCTGCATCAGAGGCGACCGCATCGTTTTCGCCGGTCTCGACTTCGCCGTGGCGCCGGGCGAGGCGCTGATCCTGTCGGGGCCGAACGGGTCCGGAAAATCCAGCCTGCTGCGGCTGATGGCGGGAATCGCCCCGCCCGCCGCCGGCGACATCGCCTGGCGGGGCGCCCCCGTCCGCGACGATCCCGAACGTTTTTTTGCGGACATGCATTATGTCGGCCACCGCGACGCCGTGAAGCCCGCCCTGACGGTGCGCGAAAACCTGTCCTTTCACGCCGCCCTGCGGCCGGGGAGCGATCCGGGGAGCGATCCGGGCGGCGCCGGCATAGACGGCGCCCTGGAGCGGGTCGGTCTCGCCGCCCTCGCGGCCCTGCCCGCGCGAATGCTGTCGGCCGGCCAGGCGCGGCGGCTGACCCTGGCGCGCATCCTGGCTTCGCCCGCCGCCCTGTGGCTGCTCGACGAGCCGACGATCGCCCTCGACCGCCATTCCGTCGACCGCATGCATGCCGAGATCGCGGCCCATCGCAGCGGCGGCGGCATGGTCGTCGCCTCGACCAACGTGCCGCTCGGCATCGGCGATGCCAGGACGATCGATCTCGCCGCCTATGCCGAAGACCGCGAAACCCGCTG
The DNA here is from genome assembly GCA_963974055.1 of uncultured Rhodospirillaceae bacterium. Lineage (GTDB taxonomy): Bacteria > Pseudomonadota > Alphaproteobacteria > MPNO01 > UBA830 > CAXBCP01. The sequence goes on along the minus strand of CAXBCP010000043.1, from coordinate 13,558 downwards.
GGGTGATTCGGTATGAACGCGTTCGGCGCCCTTGTCGCGCGGGATATCCGCATCGCCCTGCGCCAGCTCAGCGACACGATGACGGTGATCGTTTTCTTCGTGATCGCGGCGGCGCTTTTTCCCTTCGGCGTCGGCGCGGACCCCAACCTGCTGGCCCGCATGGCCCCCGGAATTCTGTGGGTTACGGCCCTTCTCGCCGCCATGCTGTCCTTCGACCGGCTGTTCCAGAACGACTACGAGGACGGCACGCTGGAACTGCTGGTCGTCGCCCCCCAGCCGGTCTGGCTGACGGCCCTGGCAAAGATCGCCGCCCACTGGCTGACCACCGGGCTTCCGCTCTTGGTGGCGTCCCCGGTGATTGGTATCATGCTCAATCTTGAGCCGAACGGGTATGGCGTATTGATGGCAGCAATGGCTCTGGGGACGGCGATTATCAGTCTTGTCGGTGCGCTCGGCGCTGCCCTTACCCTCGGTTCGCGAAGAAGCGGCGTTTTGCTGTCGCTGCTGGTCCTGCCGCTTGTGATCCCGGTGCTTATTTTCGGCGCCGGCGCGGTCGAAGCCGTCATCGGCGGATTCCCGGCGACACAGCAGCTTCTTGTTCTGGGTGGTATGTTATTGGCGTGTCTTGCGTTGTGTCCCTGGGGATGTGCGGCCGCCCTTCGTCTGGCCGCGGAATAACCGCCGGGATATCGGCCCCGGCAAATCTGGTGAAGCTGGATGGACGGAAGCGACGCGGCACTTGCAGGCATTGCGCCCGTCGGCGGCCTTGACCCCGCCGGGGCCTGGCACCTCGCCGACTGCATCCTGACCTATGCCAACGGCAAGGTTCAGCGCCCGTGGGGCAGCAGCGCGTCGGGATATCTTATCTATGCCGCCGGCGGTCATATGTGCAAATCCCTCAACTATCCGGGGGCCGACGGCCGGATCGCCAGTCTTTCCCATTGCGGGACGTATGAGATCGTCGCGGACCGCGTGCGGCATTTTATCTCGGTCAGCGCCGACCTTCACGAAATCGGGACCGTCCGCGAATACGCGCTCCAGATCGAACATGGCCGTCTGACGCTATCCCTGTCGCCGGCGCCGGCGGGCGGGCCCGGGTCGGTGATCGATTATATCTGGCACCGGGCGGACAACGCGCCGACGGACAACCGTTCAACACCCCGTGCCCCTGCCGGAAAGAGCTTCAACCGGAGCCCGTAAGCGGCTAATGCTTACGGCGCGACAGTCAACTTCCGCTTCAGGGCGGTGCATACGATCAAGGCGCAGGCCCCGGCGCAGCATGGCGGGTGCCGGCCGCCACGGGATGTCAGGATTCTATGTTTCACAGATTTGCCAATCCGACACGATTTCTGCGGCTCGCCAATGCAGTCCTGCCCTGGGTGACGGGGCTGGCGGTTCTGCTGACCGGGGCCGGGCTGTATTTCGCCTTCGGGGCGTCGCCGCCCGACTACCAGCAGGGCGAAACCGTGCGCATCATGTATGTCCATGTGCCGTCCGCCTGGATGGCGATGTTCGGCTATGCCTTTATCGCCGTCGCAAGCGCCGTCGGGCTGATCTGGAAACACCCGGTCGCCCATGTCTGCGCCCTGGCCGCCGCCCCCGTCGGCGCCTGTTTCACGCTGATCTGCCTGACCACCGGCTCGCTCTGGGGCAAGCCGATGTGGGGCACCTGGTGGGTGTGGGATGCCCGGCTGACCTCCGTCCTGGTGCTGTTTTTCCTGTATCTCGGCTTTATCGCGCTGGCCAATGCGTTCGACGACGCCGCGCGCGGCGAAAAGGCGTCGGCGATCCTGGCCCTGGTCGGCGCCGTCAACCTGCCCATCATCAAGTTTTCGGTCGACTGGTGGAACACCCTGCACCAGCCCGCCAGCGTGACCCGGATCGGCATGCCGGCGGTGCATTCGTCGATGCTGATCCCGCTGCTGCTGATGGCGGCCGGGTTCACGATGCTGTTCTTTTCGCTGGTCATCGTGCGCGCCCGCGCCGAACTGGCCGGCCGCCGTATCGACGCCCTGCGGTCGGCCCGCATCCATGCCGACACGGCGCGTAATGTCGCAGACGGTTTTCAGGGCTGAAATCGACACCATGTGTGTTTACAGAATGATGATGCATCGAACAGTCAGCAGCGCATGTCCGACATCGTGAACATGGGCGGCCATGGCGGCTATATATGGACCGCCTGGGGCATCGCGCTTGTCGTGCTGGCGGTGCTGGTCGCGGCGAGCGTGAAATCCATGCGCGCGCGGGAACGCGAACTGGCGCGGCTGGAAGCGGAAGCGCCACGGCGACGGCGGCGCGGCAATACGCCCGAAGCCGGATCCGAAACGGGGAGAGAGAACGGATGACGCGCAAGCGCCGCCGCCTGACCGTCGTCTTTCTCGGCGGGCTGATGCTCGCCACCGCGGCGGCCCTGGTCCTGACCGCGTTCGAAGACAATATCGTGTTCTTCCACACGCCGACCGACATCGCGACCCGGGCCGACCTGCCGAAAGACCGGCGGCTGCGCATCGGCGGGCTGGTGCGGGAAGAAAGCTGGACCAAGGCCGCCGACGGGCTGACCCACAAATTCGCCGTCACCGACCTGACCCACGACATCCGCGTCGCCTATAAGGGCATCATCCCCGACCTGTTCCGCGAAGGTCAGGGCGTCGTCGTCGAAGGCCGCCTGCTGCCCGACGGCAGCTTCCGGGCCGACGAAGTGCTGGCCAAGCACGACGAGAACTACATGCCGCCGGAGGTCGCCGCGGCGCTGAAGAAATCCGGCCAGTGGCAGGGCGGCGCCGGGGACGGGAAACCGGGGGCCGCCGAATGATCGCCGAAATCGGCCATTACGCCATCGCGCTCGCCCTGATGCTGGCGGCGGTCCAGGGCACGCTGCCGCTGATCGGCGCCCACCGCAGCGATGCCGCCCTGATGGGGGTCGCCGGACCGGCGGCGCGCGGCCAGTTCCTGTTCGTGGCGCTGGCCTTCGGCGCGCTGACCTATGCCTATGTGGTGTCGGACTTTTCGGTCGCGCTGGTCGCGGACAATTCGCACACCCTGAAACCGATGCTCTACAAGATCGCCGGCGTCTGGGGCAATCACGAAGGCTCGATGCTGCTGTGGATTCTGATCCTGGCGCTGTTCGGCCTCATGGTCGCGGAGTTCGGCCGCAACCTGCCGGCCGGGCTGCGCGCCCGGGTGCTCGCCGTTCAGGGCCTGATCGGCACCGGCTTCCTCGCCTTCCTGCTGTTCACGTCGAACCCGTTCCTGCGGCTCGACCCGGCGCCGTTCGAAGGCCAGGGGCTGAACCCGCTGTTGCAGGACCCGGGCCTCGCGTTCCACCCGCCGTTTCTCTATCTCGGCTATGTCGGGTTCTCGATGGCGTTTTCCTTCGCCGTCGCCGCGCTGATCGAAGGCCGCGTCGATCCCGCCTGGGCGCGCTGGGTGCGGCCGTGGACGCTGGTCGCGTGGACGGCGCTGACCATCGGCATCGCGCTCGGCAGCTGGTGGGCCTATTACGAGCTTGGCTGGGGCGGCTGGTGGTTCTGGGACCCGGTGGAAAACGCGTCCTTCCTGCCGTGGCTGGTCGGCACCGCCCTGCTCCACTCGGCGCTGGTGGTCGAACGCCGCGACACGCTGAAAAGCTGGACGGTCCTGCTGGCGATCATCGCCTTCGGCATGTCGCTGCTGGGCACGTTCCTGGTCCGGTCCGGCGTCCTGACATCGGTGCATACCTTCGCCACCGACCCCGAACGCGGCGTGTTTATCCTCGGCCTGCTGATCGTCGTGATCGGCGGCGGGCTGGCGCTGTATGCAGTCCGCGCCCCCGCGCTCAAAGGCGGCGGGCTGTTCGCGCCGGTCAGCCGCGAAGGCGCGCTGGTGCTCAACAACCTGCTGCTGGCGACGGCGGCCGCCGTGGTCCTGCTCGGCACGCTGTACCCGCTGATGCTCGATGCCGTCGACGGCGGCAAGGTGTCGGTCGGCGCGCCGTTCTTCAATGCGACCTTCGTGCCGCTGATGGTGCCGCTGCTGATCGCGTGTCCGATCGGCGCGATGATGGCCTGGAAACGCGGCGACCTGACCGGCGTGCTCGGCCGGCTGAAAATCGCCGTGCTGGCGGCCCTCGGCGTCGCGCTGTGCACCGTCGTCATCGACGGCGATACCGATATCGTCGCGGCCCTCGCCATGGGGATTGCCGCCTGGCTGGTCGCCGGGGCGGCGCTCGACCTCGCCGAGCGCACCGGCCTGTTCAGAATGCCGTTCGGCGACACCCTGCGCCGCGCCGCCAACCTGCCGCGCTCCGCCTGGGGCACCGCCATCGCCCATAGCGCGCTCGGCATCATGGTCGCCGGCATCACCGCCTCGTCGTCGTGGCAGACAGAACGGATCCAGATCGTCCGCCCGGGCGATGTCGTCGAACTGGCGGGCTACGAGGTGACGTTCCGGGGCGCCGGCAACGTGCCCGGACCCAACTACACGGCGCTGCGCGGCACGTTCGATCTCACCGCCGGCGGCCGGAAGATCGCCACCCTGTACCCGGAAAAACGTTCCTACCCGGCCGAGAAATCCAACACCACCGAAGCCGCCATCCACACCACGCCGCTGGCCGACGTTTACGTCGTGCTCGGCGATGCCGACGGCAAGGGCGGCTGGGCGACGCGCATGTATCACAACCCGCTGGTGCCGTGGATCTGGGCCGGGGCGATCTTCATGGCGGTCGGCGGCATGGTGTCGCTGAGCGACCGGCGGCTGCGCGTCGGCGCGCCGAAACGGGCCGCCCGCAAAGCGGCCGAAGCCGCGGCCTGATACCGATGCGCCCGCTGACCGTCATCCCCGTCGCGATCTTCGCCGTGCTCGCCGTCGTGTTCGGCGTCTACCTGTGGCAGGTCGGCCCCGGCGGCAAGGATATTTCGCAACTGCCCTCGGCGATGATCGACAGGCCGGCGCCGCAATTCGACCTGCCGGCCATTGCCGGCGCCCCCGGCCGGCTCGACACCCTGGGGCTGAAAACGGCCGATCTCGTCGGCAGGGTGTCGCTGGTCAATGTCTGGGCGTCGTGGTGCCCGCCCTGCCGGATCGAACACCCGATCCTGATGACCCTCGCGAAAGAGGGCGTGACCATCTACGGCATCAATTACAAGGACAGGCCGGAAGACGCGCGGCGTTTCCTCGACGAGCTCGGCAATCCGTTCGCGCGCATCGGCGCCGACACGAAGGGGCGCGCCGCCATCGACTGGGGCGTCTACGGCTATCCCGAAACCTTCGTCGTCGACGCGTCGGGGCGCATCCGCTACCGCCATGTCGGGCCGATCAACCCGGGCCAGGTGGACAGCATCATCCGCCCGCTGCTGAAACAGGCCGAGCAGAACGCGGACGGCGCGAAATGAAGATCCTGCTGCTCGTCGCCGCGCTGTTCGCCGCCCCCCTGCTTGCGCATCCTGCGGCGGCCGTCGAGCCCGGCGAAATCCTGAAGGATCCCGCGCTCGAAGCCCGCGCCCGCGCGATCAGCAAGGAACTGCGCTGCCTCGTCTGCCAGAACCAGTCGATAGACGATTCCGACGCGACGCTGGCCCGCGACCTGCGCATCGTGGTGCGCGAACGGCTGACCGCGGGCGACACCGATTCCGAGACCGTCGCCTTCATCGTCGACCGCTACGGCGATTTCGTGCTGCTGCGTCCGCCCTTCAAGGCATCGACCCTGATCCTGTGGATCGGCCCGGCGCTGATCCTGGTCGCCGGGATCGCCGGCGTTTTCGTGTGGCACCGGCGGCGGCGCAGCGCGGTGGCGGCGCCCGTCGCCCCCCTGACCGCCGACGAACAGGCGCGGATCGATGCCCTGCTGTCGCGGGACGCGGAACGATGATCCTCGGCATCGTCCTGACCCTGATGACCCTGGCGGCGGCGGCGCTGGTGGTCCTGCCGCTGGTCCGCGCGCACAGCGCCCCGGCGACACGCGACGCCCACGAACTGGAAATCTATCGCGACCAGCTCGACGAGGTCGACCGCGACGTCGCACGCGGCGTTATCGGCCCGGAAGAAGCGGCGGCGGCGCGGGCCGAGATCGGCCGCCGCATGCTGGCGGCGAATCCCGACGGCGACGCGGCGGCGGACAAGGATTCGCCTGTACGCACGCCCTCCCGTACGGGGAAACTCACGGCCATCGCCGCCGGGCTCTGCGTGCCGGGGCTGGCGGTCGTGATCTATCTGACCCATGGCAGCCCCGACCTGCCGGGCCGGCCCGCGGTCGAGACGCGCGAAGCGATGCGCAACGGCGGCGACACGGCGCCGGCAGGCGATGCCGCCCAGCGCGCCGCGGTCGCCGAGCTGGCCGCCGCGCTCGAAAAGAACCCGGTCGATCTCGACCGCTGGCTCGCGCTCGGCGATGCGCTGACCGGGATGAAACGCCACCGCCAGGCCGCCATCGCCTACGGCCAGGCGATGCAGCTTGCCCCTGCCAGCGCCGATCCCGCCTCGCGCACCGGCGAGGCGCTGACCATGGCCGCCGCGGGCCAGGTCACCCCCGATGCCGCCGCCGCCTTCGCCGAAGCCCTGCGCCGCGATCCCCGCGATGCGCGCGCGCAGTATTACCTCGGCCTGGCCGACCAGCAGGGCGGGCGGCTGCGCGAAGCGCTCGACCGCTGGATTCTGCTCGAAGCGGCCTCGCCGCCGGATGCGCCGTGGCTCAAATTCCTGCAGCCGCGCATCGCCCGCATCGCCGGCGAGATCGGCATCGACCGCAATGCCCTGGCCGCGATGCGCGACCGCGCGCCCAAACCCGCTCCCGGCGGCGGCGCTCCCGGATCGAGTCCCGGGCCGAGCCGCGAACAGATCGAAGCCGCGCGGAACATGACCGCCGAAGACCGCCAGGCCATGATCCGCAGCATGGTCGACGGGCTTGCCGAAAAGCTGAAAGACAACCCGGACGATGTCGCCGGCTGGCTGCGGCTCGGCCGCGCCCGCACCGTGCTCGGCGACAAAAACGCGGCAAGGGACGCCTATGGCCGCGCCGCCGCCTTGCGCCCCGACGATGTCGACATTCTGGTGTCCCATGCCGACGCGATCGTCGCCGCCGCCGAACCGGCGCCGCCGCCGGCGGCGGACCTGAAACCCCTGGTCGACCGCATCCTCGCCCGCGACCCCGACCAGCCGCGGGCGCTGTGGCTGTCCGGCGCGCTGGCGCTGTCGGCGGGCGACCGCGAAACCGCAAAGACGCGCTGGACCCGGCTGCTCGAATTCGTCGACCCGAACGGCGTGCGCTATGTCGAGCTCAGGAAACAGATAGACGCGTTAAAGGTCGACTGAACGCAGCGCCGGAGCGTTTCGTGTTTTAACGGCGCTAGGCCGCGTCCCCGCCCTCGGTGGCGAGGTTGGCGATCATCCGGAGCAGGGTGTTCCGCAGGATGGCGAGATGTTCCGGGGCGATGCCGTCGACCGCCACCCGGTTTATTTCCTCGGCCAGCGGCACCAGCACGTCGCGCAGCGCCGCCCCTTCCGGCGTCAGGTAAACGTAGAACTTGCGCTTGTTGCCGGGCCTGTGCCGCCGTGTGACATACCCCCGGGCGATCAGCGCCTTCACGGCGGCGAAGGTCGTCGGTTCGGTCACCCCGGCCGCGTCGCTCAGTTCCCTCTGGGTCAGCCCGTCGCGGTCCCACAGCACGCGCAGGAAAACCCAGTGGCCGAACGGGATATCGTGCTCGGCAAGCAGCGGCGCCAGCCGGTGGCCGAGACTGCGCCCGGCATCGCGGATGAGATGGGCGAGCCGGTCGTCGGGCACCGCGTCCTGCCAGTGGCGCAGGATGGCCTGTGTATTGCCGGCGGCCATCAGCCCGCCTTCCCGCCGGACACGTCCCCGGTCGCCACCTGGTGGGCGAGCCGCACCTCGCCGCCGCCCTGGGCCGAGGCGATGACGGCGCGGCAGACTTCGAGCGTGGCGCGGCCCCATTCGCCGCTATGCAGCGGCGGGACGCCGTCGATCACGGCGGCGTAGAGTTCGTCGATGACCTCGGTGCGCGGCACCGACGGCGCGGGCAGCGATATCTGGCGGCGGGCGTCGTCGGCATAGACCCGCACGCCGTCGGGCATGGGGCGGATATCGCCGCGCTCGCAGCTGACGACGAACAGGCCGAAATGCTCGTGCTGGCGGTCTGCCGGGGCGGCGTCGGGCAGGCTCGCTCCCGCCGGGCCGCCATAGGCGCGTTCGGCCTTGAGCGCGGCCTCCGCCGCCGGGCTGCCGATCTCCGCCAGGGCGCGCCGCGCCGCGCCGTAATTGTCGGGGTTCTTCGCCGCGCCGGATTCCCCGCGCCAGCCGGTGAATTCGTCCGAATCGAACCGCCCGTAGCCGGAATAGGTCAGTGTCGCGACCGCGCCGCCGGCGAATTTCAGGATCGCGGTATAGGCGCCCTCGGTCGGGCGCGCGGGATCGTAGCTGCCGGTCGCGGCATAGACGGTCTCGACCAGCCCGCCGCCGAGCAGCCGGGCGATATCGATCTGATGCGCCGCCTGGCTGAACACCACGCCGCCGCCCTGCGCGGTGTCGAGCTCCTCCGGCCGCCGCGGCCGGTAGATGAAATCGGTGTAGTTCATGGCGGTGATCAGGCGCGGCGCGCCATAATCGCCGGACGCGATCAGCCGCCGCGCTTCAAGGATCGGCGCATCGAAGGAATGGCTGTGTCCGACCAGCAGGTGAATCCCCGCCGCCTGCGCCGCGTCGATCATGCGCGTGCAGTCTTCTATCGTCAGCGCCATCGGCTTTTCGACCAGGACATGCTTGCCGGCGCGGGCCGCGATTTCGGTATGATCGGCATGGAACTGGTGCGGCGTGGCGACGTAAATCGCGTCGATCGCCGGATCGGCGCACATTTCCGCGACGCTGTTACAGGCGGTGCCGCCGAAATCGGCCTCGAACCGGGCGCGCGCCTCGGGGCGCGTATCGACCGCGGCCACGATGTCGAGCCGCGGGTGCAGGGCAAGGGTCGGCAGCATCACCGTGAACCCCCGTCCCAGCCCGGCGATGCCGAGTTTCAGTTTTCTGCCCGTCTGACCGCTATTCATTGCACTTCCCGTAAATTCGGGGGACAGTCTATTCTGTCTTGACTCATTCAGGCAATATTCTTAGCTTCCGAAGAATAAACTTTTGTTCCTAAGAACATTCGAGCGGGCAAACGGCCCGGGCAGGAGACACACCATGATTACCACCGAAGAAAACGACCTTTTGTGCCTTGTCGAAGGCGACACCGCCATGGGCAAAATCATGCGCGCCCACTGGATGCCCGCCTGCATGTCCGAGGAAGTGGCCGAGCCCGACGGCAAACCGGCGCGGGCCCGCCTGCTCGGCGAGGACATGGTGGTGTTCCGCGACACCGAGGGCAAGCTCGGCGCGATCGACGAATTCTGCCGCCATCGCGGCGCGTCGCTCGCCTTCGGGCGCAACGAGGATTGCGGCCTGCGCTGCCTGTATCACGGCTGGAAATTCGATGTGAACGGCAACGTTCTCGACATGCCGAGCGAGCCGAATGCCGGCGCGGCCCTGAAGGCCGAAGCCAAGGCGAAATCCTATCCGGTGCGCGAATCCGGCGGCTTCGTCTGGGTGTGGATGGGCGATCCCGCCGACGTCGCCGAGTTCGAGCCCCCGGCCTGGGCCGTGGCGCCCGACGACAAGATCGCCATCGTGAAAATCCATACCGCGTGCAACTGGGCGCAGGTGCTGGAGGGATCGATCGATTCCGCGCATTCGTCCAGCCTGCATTCGTCCAACATGCCGCCGGCCGAGGTCGACAGCGCCAAGGCGACCGCGACAAGCTGGCCGCGCCCGTCGCGCGACAAGGCGCCGCGCATCCGCCTGGAACGCACCGATTTCGGGTTTCACTATGCCGCGGTGCGCACGCCGATCATCGACCCGGAAATCAACGACTATATCCGCTGCACGCTCTTCGTCGCGCCGTTCACGGTCATCATCCCGCCGAACGACCAGTACAAGCTGGCCCAGATGCTGGTGCCGATGGATGACGGCAACACCATGTTCTACTGGATCGCCTTCCACGAAACCAAGGGCATCGCCCAGGACGAATGGCGCAAGTTCTGCGGCGCCGAGATCGGCAAGGATATCGACGAGAATTTCCGCAAGATCCGGACCCTGGACAACATGTTCCTGCAGGACCGCGACGCCATGAAGAACGGCGATTTCACCGGCATTTACGGCATCCCGTCCCAGGACATGGCGATGTGGGAATCGATGGGCGCGGTGTCCGACCGCACGAAGGACTATCTCGGCGTCAGCGACGGCGCGGTCGCCCAGTTCCGCCGCGTCATGATCGAGGCCGCCCGCGACGTGCTGGCCGGCAAGCCCCCGATCGCGACCCGCGCCGCCGGCCGCTCGGTGGCGCTGGGCGATCTCGAATCCTATGAAGGCATGATCCCGAAGGATTCCGACTGGAAACAGGGCCTGAAATACCGCGAAAAGCACAAAACCGCGGCCTAGGGCATATTCCGCCTGCGCGGAACCGCGCCAGCGCGCGCCCGCTCCGTCGAATACCGAAGATTGTCGCCCCGGCCCTGTGCCGGGATGACCAACGGTGTCTCGGCTGCCGGCCGGACGGCGACAGCAACGCTTTAGGACTACAGCGAACGCCGCCGCCCCCTTAAGATAGCCGCGCCCCGTCCAGCCAAAGGCGCCCTGCGATGACCGTACCCGATTTCCGCGCATCTCTTCCCGCCGAAAAGCGCGACCCGCAGGTGACGGCGCGCGCCCATACCGAATTGCGCATGCAGGGGGAGCGGCCGCAGGGCCTGTTCGCCAACTGGCGGCGCATGTGGGCCGAGAAATTCCGCGGCATCACGACCGACGGTGCCGTCGTCCCGGACCTGTTTTCGCTGAAGCCGGAGGGCGCGCCGACCGCCGCGATCCTCGATGCGCTGGCGCCGCTGATGGCGGCGCTGACCCCGGACCAGAAGGCGCAGATGCATTTCCCGGTGGACTCCGAGCAGTGGCGCAACTGGCAGAATACGGAACTGTACGTCGAGACCCACGGGCTGCGGCTGGACGAACAGCCCATGGCGCTGCGCGCCGCCGTGATGGCGGTGGTGCGCGCCAGCCTCGGCGCACGGGGCTACGAGATGTCGCGCGACGTGATGCGCCTCAACGGTTTCCTGGGTGAGCTGATCGGCGCGCCGCTGGTGCTGGGCGAATGGAGCTACATCTTCTGCCTGTTCGGCGAGCCGTCGCGCAACCAGCCCTGGGGCTGGCAGCTTTTCGGCCATCATCTGTGCCTGAACTGCCTGCTGATCGGCGACCAGATGGTGCTGACCCCCGCCTTCATGGGCGCCGAGCCGACCTATGACGACACCGGCAAATACGGCAACGTGCGCCTGTTCGAGGACGAGGAACGCGGCGGGCTGGCCCTGATGCGCGGCTTCGACGATTCCCAGCGCGACGCCGCCATCGTCGCCCATTCGATGATGGGCGGCGACCTGCCCGAGGGCCGCCGCCATTTCGCCGACAACCTGCATCTCGGCGGCGCCTACCGGGACAACCGCATCGTGGCTTACGAAGGCCTGCGCGCCGACACCATGACGAAGACCCAGCAGCGCGACCTGCTCGACCTGGTCGATGCCTATCTCGTTACCCTGCCCGACGGGCCGCGCGCCGCGCGCATGGAAGACGTCGAGCGCCATCTGGCCGACACGCATTTCTGCTGGATCGGCGGCACGGCGGAGGACAGCGCGTTCTATTACCGCATCCAGAGCCCGGTGACGTTCATCGAATTCGACCACCATGCCGGCGTGTTCCTGACCAATGACGAGCCGGCCAAGTTCCACGTCCACACCATCGTGCGCACCCCGAACGGCAACGATTACGGCATCGATCTGTTGCGCCTGCATTACGAGACCGCGGGGCCCGGGCATCACCATCATCACGGGTGACGTGATTCGCCATGGTGCGGCACAACGAATCACCTAGTTGCGTCGATGCGCAAAGTTTCCAGATTAATCAAGAAGTCAGGAAACCTCGCCAGTTACGAACCGATGAACGATATCTTCGTAAATACGATCTTCAAATTCCTGAAATTCGAACAGAGCAAACATCGGAGCCAAGATTTCATGAACAACATCCTTCAATGAGGTTCGAATATCTGAAATTGATATAACCTTTTCGATTGACGACTGCCCTTCAGTCGAAGTGGCTGGGAGCATTGCGAAGCTTCTGTTCCCTGATGCAGAAAGATGTCGTCCTTCAAATCCATAATGAGAAATTCGAACACTGATCTTCGCATCCCTCAACACTCCCAAATTTTCATAAAGTTTAGCGGCAAACATCAATGACTCGGTTACTCTCACAATTCTCGTATTGAAAAAGATCGTGTTCTTTGTACGCTGATCTTCAAACAAACTCTGTAGCAAAAAGAACTCGCCGCTTTGTCTGATTGACCAGTAATCATAGGATATTCGATCTCCACTCGGATTTTGTATCGGTATCTCAGCAGTCACACCATCAGACATAGAACGCGGGCAATATTCTTCATTCCCTTTCAAGACTGCACCGATTGGCCACCCGAAAGTACGAATTTCGGAATTTTCAACCGCGCTCAAGAGTAAAGTATTCGGGTGATCGACAGGATCATATAGACCAAAGCGCAGTTCCATATAAGCTTCTATGCTGAGCCGATGTAAGCCAGCTGTTGCCGCTTCGGAATGTAACTCAAACCATTCACTATCAAGGGAAGGGATAGGCCCAGACAAACCGGAACTACTCGCAGTTGGTCTACCAGATGGAGTCGGTAGTGAGCTGGTTTCTGAAAAAGATAGCTCCCTGATCGGCGGTTTTTCCGTTTCGGATTTTCCGTGGATATCTCTCAGAAGTTCAGCGAGCTTCTCATCATATTCGTCATCATTACTGAAATTTATGTATAGTCGAGGACCGAGAAATGACGGAACCACCGATTCCGAATCTTGTCTGCGAATGAGAGGTATAAACTTCTTAGTATCAATCTTCTCGATAACTTCTCTCGTGACGATCAGACGCTCATAGCCTACCCCCCCACGGCCCTCCTCCGCTTTCTCCACGTAGGCCTCTGAACAAACCATGAGCACGCGGTCAGACTCGCTAATTTGTTTTTGCATGAACATTGAGATGTCATCGCCAAGGGCCAAACCCCACTGATCGAGATTTGCGTCAACTCCACCGTTGCGCAGGTCAGCGGCGAGGGATTTGACCCACTCCTTATGCGCTCCCGAATCGTGCGAGTATGACAAAAAAACCTTGGGGGGAGCCAATACTCTCTCCTAAAAATTCAAGCCCCATACTATCACATGAGACCCTTCAACCGTAAGTATAGAACGTGACTGCGAAACCCAACTTCCAAAGAAGTATTAATTTGAGGCGTCCGCCCCTACCCCAGCCCGACGTAAAACTTCAGGGTCGCCAGCGCGCGTTCGCGGTTTTCCGCCGGAATCCGGGCGGCGAAGTAATCGACGTGGAAACCGACGGCCTCGTCGATCGCGGCCAGTTTTTCGATGGCGGCATCGGTGACCGACACCCAGGTGACGCGGTGATCGGCGTCGTCGCGGCGGCGGTCGATCA